>JANNMN010000031.1:0-241464 GCA_031397865.1 Chitinophagaceae bacterium | reverse complement strand
TTTTAAAATGCCTTCATAAAAAACAGCAAGGTCGGTAGTACCTCCGCCAATATCAACGATAGCCACACCTGCTTCCAGGTCTTCCTGCGCCATTACCGCAGAGGAAGAAGCCAGGGGTTGTAATACTAAATCTTTTGTATGCAATCCTGATTTTTCTACACTACGGTTGATATTACGTATCGCATTTTTATCACCCGTGATGATATGAAAATTAGCTCCCACTTTTACACCACTGTAACCGATAGGGTTTGGAATATTCTGAAAATTATCTACGGTAAATTCCTGTGGTATCACATCAATAATCTGGTCACCGGCCGGAATATAGGTTTTATACTGATCGTCAATCAACTGGTCAATTTCTTTTTGGGTTATTTCTTCTTCCGTTTTTTGACGGACAATATCACCACGGGTTTGTAAACTTTTAATGTGATGACCCGCAATACCGACATATACTTCGTTTACTTCCAGGTTGGGGTTGGAAGCAAAGCAGTTTTCCAAAGCACTTTTAATGGCTTTGATTGTTTCGTCAATGTTCAGCACCTGCCCGTGCTTTACACCATTGGAATTGGATTTACCGAATCCAAGTATCTCCAGTTTGCCAAATTCATTTTTGCGGCCGGCAATTACTGCGATCTTGGTGGTTCCAATGTCAAGACCGACAATAATGGGTTGTTCGTTGTTCATAATTGTTGTTTTTAGTTGTTGTTGTTTTTATCGAAATCGTTGCGAGCCCCGCCCATGAGGGGCGAAGCAATCTTTATAATTTATAATTTATAAGAACTTTTTTTACCAGCTGTAGTGCTACTATCATCGTCCCTTGCGTCGCACTATTCATCTTTCTGTTCGCTGTTCAGCAACCCACCCCAAATTCTCAAAGCACATCGTTTCCTAAATTCGCCTCCCGAAATAATCGGGACAAGCTCTCCAAGGAGGGAATGTTCACTTAATTCACCATTCACTAATTATAACCTCCATTCGTTTCTTCAACAGGTTTCTTCGGCATTACTGCTTTCGGTTCTTTCTTTTTCACTGCCGGCTTAGATTTAATATCTGTGGGTTTCGCTGTTGGTTTTACAACTGGCTTATCCACTGGCTTTGCCGGCAAAGAAGATTTCAAAGGGTTGGGATTGGGTTGCTCAGAGTTTAACTCCATATTATCTTTCAATGAAGGATCGGCTGATGATGCTGAATCCTTTTCTAATTTTATTATTGGCGGCATTACTCTAATACTCGTATCATTTTGTGCTTCCATTGATTGCCGTAAAAGTTTCTCAACATTTTTTCTCAGTTGAATAGAATCCACTTTTGCATCACCGGCATATTTGGAGGCCACTACCTGTCCTTTATATTGTACATCAATTAATTTGTACTTATCAAAACCAGTTTTGCTTAATACCTGTTTGTAGAAAATCATCAGGCGGTTAAACTTTTGTGGAATATTTTCTCCGTCGCCAAGTTTCACTAAATGATTACCCACCACCGGCACCATTTCAAAATTTCTTTCCGGTGTAATATCTATCTGCGCCACCTGCGACATCCAAAATGGATCATGGATAATATAATTAGCCGTTACTCTTACATTGTTCATCAATGCACTGTCCGCAGCATTCATCTTTTTCTTTTCGGGAAATCCTGTAAACACCGGCACCCTTGCACTTAGTTTGTCAGACAATGGCATTTTTCTTCCAGCACTATCTATATAAAAAGAATTACCGGCTGTACTGAATATTCTTGCCACCGGCTCTTTCTCCATTACGGTTATATGCAACACATCCCTGTTATCAAAGTAAAGTTCCGCTTCATCAATCCAGGTGTTGTGCTCCAGCATCTGCTCCAGCTCATGCAGTTTAAAAGATGCAATAGGCTCACCCTTTATATTTCCTTTTGTTGCTTTTATCACTAACTGCTCTACATCCTTTTTATCAATAAAGAAATTATTCTGCACTCCTTTTATAGTGATGGAATAATCCTTACACTGCCCTTTATTTTTTTTACTGATCGCTGCTAACAATAAAGTGAGCATACCGCCACCAATGCAAAGCCACAGTGTGACGAACAATATTTTTCTTATGGTAGTTTTTGCGTTCACACTTTTATATTTCTTTTAATTCATTTCTTATCTCTTCAATCAGCATATCTATATCGCCGGCCCCAGCTGTTATCAATACTTCGCCAAATTCTTTATCAATCGTCGGCACATACTCTTCTCTTATCCAATCCATCAACGCATTTTTTGTCATCACACTTCTATCATCATTATTCATTCTCAGCAGAATCATTTCACTACTCACTCCGGCTATTGGCAATTCTCTTGCCGGGTAAATAGGCATGAGAATTACTTCGTCTGCCAAATCCAATACTTCTGCAAATCCATCCGCCAAGTCTCTTGTTCTGCTGAAGAGGTGGGGTTGAAAAATAACTGTACACTTCTTTCCTTTGAACAATGTCTTGGCGCCATTAATCAAAGCCCTTAACTCCTCAGGGTGGTGAGCATAATCATCAACAAAAACTATTCTTTCATTTTTGATGATATATTCAAACCTTCTCTTCACCCCTTTAAAGTTTTCTACAGCCGCTTTAATTTTTTCATTTTCTATTCCCAAAGAACTGGCTACTGCAATTGCTGCAACAGCATTTTCTACATTATGCATTCCACCCATATTCAATTTCACATTATCCAGCATATTATCTTTTAGCATCACATCAAACTCATAACTTCCATTCATCATCCTGATATTGGCTGCATATACATCAGCACTTTCATTTTGCAAGCTATAAGTCTGGTGTTGATCAGCATTTAGTTCTTTTCCCTTTTTCAATCCAAATTGCCTTATCAATATTCCACCCGGTCTCACTCTTTTACTAAAATCAATAAAAGCCTGTTCCATCGCTTCTGCCGTTCCGTATATATCTAAATGGTCGGCATCCATAGCGGTGATGATGGCTATATCCGGACTTAATTTCAAAAAACTTCTATCATACTCATCCGCTTCTATTACACAAACATTCTTTTCACTGCTCCAAAAGTTTGTTCCATAATTAACTGCAATGCCGCCTAAAAAGGCATTGCATCCAAATCCACTATCACGAAGCAAATGTGCCACCATGGTTGTGATGGTTGTTTTGCCATGTGTGCCTGCTATACATATATTAAAAGAACTCTCACTAATTATTTGCAACACATCACTTCTCTTTACCACTTTAAATCCATTCTCCCGGTAATAAACCAACTCCTTGTGATCTTCTGGTATTGCCGGTGTGTAAACTACCAGTTCGACCTTTTTTGGAATCAATTCAATTTTTTCTTCATAATGAACTGCGATGCCACTTGCTTCCAGTTCTTTTGTCAACACAGTTGGCGTTTTATCATATCCACTTACTTTTACTCCACCAGCATGAAAAAACCTTGCAATAGCACTCATCCCTATTCCACCGATACCGATAAAATAAACTTCGTTCATCTTGTCAATTCCCCGGAAGGGGGCATTCATAAGGACAGTATTGGTTTGTACGTTCATGATAAATTAAATCGCTTTCAAAATTTCTGCTGCTATTCTTTCATCCGCATCCGTTATTCCTAATGGTGCAATATTTCTTTTCAATTCATTTTGTTTGTTTTCATTCATCGCTAATTCAATCGTCATCGGTACCAACTTTTGCATTACGTCACTATCCTTCACTATTATCGCTGCATTTTTATTTACCAGTTGCATCGCATTTACTGTTTGATGATCTTCTGCTGCAAACGGATACGGCACAAATACAACAGGCTTTTTAGCCGTACATAATTCTGCTACTGTCATTGCACCAGATCTTGCCACTACAATGTCCGCCGCTGCATAAGCATATTCCATCTTCGTAATAAAATCATTTACCCAAACATTCTTATTCTCTACAGCCCTTTCTACTGCTTTTGCTGCGTAAGGTTTTCCTGTTTGCCAAATGATTTGCAACCCTGCCTTCAGCAAATCATCCAATCCTTTATCGATTGCTTCGTTGATCGATTTAGCACCAAGACTACCACCAACAACCAGCAATGTTTTTTTTTGCACTTCAAGTGAAAAAAATTGTATGCCTTCGCTTCTAGTTACAGTCGCATCTGAAATTGAATTTCTCACTGGATTACCCGTTACCATAATTTTCCCCTTCGGAAAAAATTTCTCCATGCCATCTGTGCCGGTAAAAACTCTTGTTGCATTTCTTCCCAGCATCATGTTAGATTTTCCTGCAAAAGAATTTGACTCATGAATAAAAGTTTTAATTCCTCTTGCCTGGGCATATCGCAACACCGGAAAACTTGAATACCCTCCTACACCTATTGCTGCATCCGGTTTAAAATTTTTGAAGATGGTTCGCACCTGTAAAAAACTTTTAATCAATTTAAAAGGCAATCCAATGTTTTTTATCAAAGAGCTTCTGTTGAAACCAGCTATATCTAATCCTTCTATCTCATATCCCGCCTGAGGTACTTTCTCCATTTCCATTCTTCCTTTTGCACCTACAAACAATATCTCAACACTACTGTCCATTTTTTTTATTGCATTGGCAATTGCCACTGCGGGAAAAATATGTCCGCCCGTACCACCACCTGCTATTATCAATCGCTTGCTCATATTTTTACTTTACTTCATCCAACGCAGCTTTGCCTTCTATCTGCTCTACGTTTCTTGACACACTTAATATTATACCTATTGCCAGGCAGGTAAATATGAAACTTGTTCCACCCATACTTACCAATGGAAGTGTAACACCTGTTACGGGAAATAAATTCACCGTTACTGCCATATTTGCAACAGCTTGTATCGCCAGTGTAAAACTTAATCCCAATGCGAGGAATGCACCGAAGGCAAAAGGACATCGTTTATAAATTCTGATACACCTGTATAAAAAAACCAAATAGATAAACATAATGAATGCACCACCAACTAATCCATACTCTTCCATGATGATGGCATAGATGAAATCATTATATGCTTGTGGTAAATAATCTCTTGTGGTACTATTACCGGGACCAACACCAAACATTCCACCTTTTGCAATGGCAATCTTTGCCTGGTTTACCTGGTAAGCACCTTCACCCACATCTTTACTTCCATACATAAAGCTTTCCATCCTGCCTATCCATGTATCAACACGGCCAAATAAAGTGGAAGAAGTTTTCTTTACAACTACAGCATCTTCGTTTTTTTCTTTCCCATGCCGGATAACAGCCGCTGATATAAGAAAGAGAATGGGTATCAATGCAACACCGATGGTAATTAAAATATGTTTAGTATTTACACGACCTATAAACATCAGCAGTAAACAACTTGCTCCCAACAACAATGCTGTTGAAAGATTGGCTGGCGCAATTAATGCACAGGTGATTGCAACCGGTGCAATGATTGGCAGATATCCTTTCTTAAAATCTTTAATTACATTTTGTTTCTTGCTTATCAATCTTGCGAGATACATGAACAATGCTAATCTTGCAAAGTCCGATGTTTGCATCGTCATATTAATTATTGGCAAACGTATCCAGCGACTGCCTTCATTCATTTTTACACCAAAGAATAATGTGTAGAACAAAAGCGGTAGTGAAATAAGAAAAGCTATTTGCGCAGCCTTTGAATAGAATGTATAATTAACGAGGTGAGCAAAATAGATAACCATAATGCCCGCCATGATAAAAGCAATCTGCTTGAACAAATAAATTTCAGTATTGCCTTTATAATTTTTATACGCTAAAGAACCTGTAGCACTATAAACTGCCAGCAAAGACACCAACGTCAACAAGATCACCAATGCCCAGATAACCTTATCACCTTTTGTTTTGCTGAGTAGGTTTTCAGTATTGAAGGTATTCTTCAATTCATTAAATCGTATGTCTTTTACTCCGTCCATTTATGTTACAATTCTTTCACTACTTGTTTAAACTGATTACCCCTATCTTCATAATTTTTAAATAAATCAAAACTTGCACAAGCGGGGCTTAACAACACCACATCACCTTTTGATGAAAAATGAAATGCTGCATGTACGGCCTCAGCCGCTGTTGATGTATTTACAATTGTACTCACTGTATTTCCAAATGCCTCATGAATCTTTCTGTTATCTGCTCCCAGGCAAATAATTGCTTTTACTTTTTCCTTTACCAACTCATCAATCAATGAGTAATCATTTCCTTTGTCAACACCGCCCAGTATCAGCACTGTTGGTTTGGTCATGCTTTCCAATGCATACCAGGTAGAGTTTACGTTAGTGGCCTTGCTATCATTTATAAATTCAACGCCTCTTACTGTTGCCACATGTTCCATGCGGTGTTCCAGACTTTGAAAATTTTGTACAGCTTCCCGGATTTTATCCTTGCGGATATCTAAAGTGGTAGCTGCTACACATGCTGCCATTGTGTTATACTGATTATGCTTTCCTTTTAATGCAAAATCAAATACACTCATGTTGGTAAAGTCCTGTCCTGTTCTTACGTACATGTCCCCGTCTTTAATAAATGCTCCGTTTGGTAGTTCTCTTTTCATACTAATTGGCAGTTGGTTAGATTGAATACTGATTTTGTTTAGATATTTCATAGTTACTTCATCATCGGCGCAGTAGATGAAGTAGTCATCTTTCTGCTGATTCATAGCAATACGAAATTTGCTTCTGATATAATTTTCAAATTTGTACTCGTAACGGTCAAGATGATCTTCTGTGATATTTGTTAGTATTGCGATATCTGGTCTGAATGTTTTTATATCATCCAATTGAAAACTGCTTATCTCCACCACATACAATGGTTTTGGATCTTCCGCCACCCGTTTGGCAAATGAATCACCAATGTTTCCCACCAATGCACAATCAAGTCCGGCCGTTTTACAGATGTGATAGGTTAATGCAGTAGTGGTTGTTTTCCCATTACTACCGGTGATGGCAATTATTTTACTATTGCCCTTAAACCGATATGCCAGTTCCACTTCACTAATCACATCAATTTCTTTTGCTCTGATTTTTTTTACAATGGCTGCTTTCTCTGGTATGCCCGGACTTTTCATCACTTCATCCGCATTCAGAATTTTTTCTTCTGTATGCTGTGCTTCTTCAAAATCAATTCCTCCATTCAGCAATTCGTTACGATACTCATTTTTCAAAGAACTTCCGTCAGAGAGGAATACATCATACCCCTGTTGCTTCGCCAGCAGTGCGGCACCCACACCACTTTCGCCTCCTCCCAATATGACAAACCTTTTTCCCATGTTCATTAATCCGTGTACGGAACACGGCTCTTCACAAGTATTGGACTTTCTAGTACAACTGCACCTCAATTCATTAAATCAGAACGTTAGTCTTTCAAGGTTTACGGTTCGCCCAAGGCGAGATGGTTTTTCAACATTTATTTTCTCAAAAGCAATTAATCTATCTCAACTTCAGCGTAGCGATACTCAACACCACCAGCAACACAGTCACAATCCAAAATCGATTCACAATTTTTACTTCATGATGTCCCTTCACCTGGTAATGATGATGCAGCGGTGCTTTTAAAAACATTCTTCTACCAATACCATATTTTCTTTTTGTGTATTTAAAATATCCTACCTGCAACATCACACTCAGCGTTTCCACGAAAAACACCCCACAGAAAATCGGCAACAACAATTCTTTATGAACGATAATGGCCAGCGATGCAATAATTCCACCCAATGTCAAACTACCGGTATCTCCCATAAAAATCTGTGCGGGATAAGAGTTGTACCATAAGAAACCGATACAGGCACCAATCATCGCCGCAATAAATATGGACAACTCTCCCAGGTTGGGTATGTACATGATGTTGAGGTAATCCGCAAACACCAGGTTACCACTTGCATAAGCAAAAATTCCAAGCAGCACTCCTATTATTGCCGATGTTCCTGTTGCTAATCCATCCAATCCATCCGTTAGGTTAGAACCGTTTGATACAGCGGTGATAATAAAAATCACAATCAATATGTAGAGAACCCATGTATAATTTCTCCACGAAGCCGGTAATAATTTTGAATAATTAAATTCATGATCCTTTACAAATGGGATCGTTGTTACTGTAGCTGTATTCGCTTCAACAAAATATTTTGTTTGCCCATTAACCGGTATTCCAAAAACAGTTGAATCCGTTGGTGGCACTTTACCTACATACTCTCTCCATATTTTTACGTCGCTATTAAAATATAAAGTAGCTCCTACTGTAATTCCCAATCCCACCTGTCCTAAAATTTTAAACCAACCTGCCAATCCATCTGTTCCACTCTTTTTATATTGCTCACCTTTTTGCTGCGCCAGTCTTTTACCTCTCAACTTTAAATAATCATCTATAAATCCAATGATGCCTAACCAAACTGTACTCACTAGCATCAGTTGTATATACACTTTTGTCAGATCAGCCAGCAGCAATGTTGGTATCAGTATCGCCAGAATGATAATGATACCGCCCATCGTTGGTGTGCCTTTTTTACTTTCTTCACCTGGCAAACCTTCTTCTCTTATGCTTTCACCAATTTGTTTTTTTTGTAAAAACTTAATCAGCTTCTTTCCATAAAACATGGTGATGAACAATGACAACAACACTGCCAGTACCACTTTAAAAGTGATGAACTCAAGCAACCGGCTTCCCGGAAATTTGAATCCTTCATGATCCAGCCAATGAAACAAATGATATAGCATTGTTGGTTTTCGGTTTGTTCTTATTAATTATATTTTTTCATCGTCCTGTTCCCTGATCATCTTCGTTGCGTCGCACTCTTGTACTGCATATCTTTATTCAGCAACCCACCCCAGTTTTCTCAAAGCAAATTTTTTTTCAACTTCACCCCGCCCAGGCGGGGATGTGTACTAAAGCAATTTTTTTTCTCCTTTTCTCCTACTGCTCTTTTATCCTCTTAGCTTTATCTATCCAGCATCTCAAACATTTCCTTCACTACTTCCTTATCATCAAAATGATTTCTTACTCCTTTTATTTCCTGGTACTTCTCATGTCCTTTTCCTGCTACTAGTATTATATCTTCCGGCTTTGCTAAACTTATAGCCGTCTTTATCGCTTCTTTTCTATCCACGATCGAGATATACTTTCGTTTTGCCGCAGCACTCAATCCTTCTTCCATATCTTTTATTATTTGCACCGGGTCTTCACTTCTCGGGTTATCACTTGTAAAAATTGCTTTGTCACTATACTCACAAGCAGCTTCTGCCATAATGGGTCTTTTGGTTCTATCTCTGTCTCCACCGCAGCCAACCACCGTTATCACTTGCTCAAATCCTTTCTTTAGTTTCTTTATCGTCGCCAGCACATTCAACAGAGCATCCGGTGTATGAGCATAATCAACAATCGCAATCACTTTATCCTTTGCTGATACCATGTAATCAAATCTTCCTTCTGCTCCAGTTAACAAACTCAATGCTGTTAGTACTTCCTGCTTATCTTCTCCCAAACAAAATGCTGCTCCATATACCGCAAGCAGGTTGTATGCATTGAATTCGCCAATCATTCTGAAATGCACTTCTATATCATTCACCGTCATCACCAATCCACTCAGGCTATTATCCAGAATCTTTCCTTTAAACTCCGCCACCGTTTTCAAACTGTAGTAATACTTTTTTGCATTTGTATTCTGCAGCATCACTGTACCTCTTTTATCATCTGCATTGCTGATGGCAAATGCTGATGACGATAATGAATCAAAGAAGGATTTCTTCACCCGGATATATTCATCAAATGTTTTGTGATAATCCAGGTGATCATGAGTGATGTTGCTAAAAATGCCGCCAGCATATTGCAAACCAGTTGTCCGGTGCTGGTGAACTGCATGTGAACTTGTTTCCATGAATACATGAGTGCATCCTGCTGCCACCATCTCACTTAATAATTTATTAAGGCTAATGGCATCTGGTGTGGTATGCGTTGCCGGCACTACTTTATCTCCAATCTGATTTTCAACAGTGCTTAGCAATCCACATTTATATCCCAATCTTGTAAAGAGCTTATATAATAATGTTGCAATAGTTGTCTTTCCGTTTGTCCCTGTTACTCCCACCAGTTTTATTTTCTCTGATGGTTTTCCGTAAAAATTATTCGCCATATATGCCGCAGCTGCTGCACTATTTTCTACCTGCACATAAGTCAGTTGTGAGTTGTGAGTTGTGAGTTGTGAGTCCTCATACACTATCACCGCCGCTCCATTTTCAATCGCTTTATCAATGAACTGGTGACCGTCTGCCGCTACTCCCTTTACTGCTACAAATACACTTCCCGGTTTTATATTTCTCGAATCAATCTGTATATCATTCACTTCAATCGCTGTACTTCCTTTCACCAACCGCAGATTCACTTTATATAGTACGTCACTTAATACCACATTCACTATTTAACTCAATTCAAGTATTACTGTTATTCCTTTTCCTAATGTTGTACCTGGTGCCACTGATTGCATTGTTACTTTTCCTCTTCCTCTTATTGCTACTTTCAATCCCATATTTTCTAATAAATACACTGCATCTTTCAATCCCATGCCTCTTACATTCGGCATCACTTGGTGGCGAACATTTGAAGCCTTTATCACCGGTTGAAAATTGTTTGCATACACACTGGCCCAGTTATTTTTCGCCACAGAATCCCTGTAAGACATATTCATTGTCTTGTACACATTCTTTATATCACTGGTATAACCTGCATAGAAAAATCCTGAACTATCTTTTGCTGCTGCATATAAAGAAGGATCTTTTTTCTCCACATACATTGCATACAACTTGGTTGCTATTTCTCTAAACACCGGCGCCGCCAATGTGCCGCCATAATGAGAAGCTGCATGTGGCTTAGTGCGGATAACAACGATGCAGGTATATTGCGGTTTATCTGCTGGAAAATATCCAACGAAAGAAGCCTGGTACACACCATGAGCATATTTGATAGGACCATCCGATACATGAGCCGTTCCTGTTTTACCCGCCACTGCAAAAGGCATTCCTTTAAAAACTTTTGTAGCAGTTCCGTCTATCACTGTTCCTTCCATTGCTGCTCTTGCTGCCAACACTACAGCCGGCTTGCAAATTTTTTCTTCCAGTACAGTTGGTTGAATCTGTTTGTGAACAATGCCATTACTCTGAATACTGTTTACCAAATATGGCTTCATCATTTTACCATTGTTGGCAATAGCATTATATAAAGTCAATGTATGCAATGGGCTTACCTGTATGCCATAACCAAAACTCATCCACAACATATTTCCTTCCGCACTTCCTTTTTGATTAAGTGGTGCCATCGTTGGCTTAGGCACATTGGCGAGATCTATTGGTGATCTTACATCCAAATGATAGCGGTGCATATAATCTTTTAATTCTGCTGGTCGCTGTGCAAAAGCTTTATAAGCCAGCATACTCATTCCTACATTCGAACTATGTGCAAAACATTCTTTCACACTGAGGGAAGGTCTTGGAGATCTTTCCGCATCGGTTACCATTTTATTACCCACCTGCTTTCTTCCTGCACCACCCACATCCACCATATCATCAATATTGCTGGTGCCTTTATCCAATACAGATAATAATGTAGCCAACTTAATAGTAGAGCCCGGTTCTGTTGCCCGCAATGCATAATTATCATCTTCCCAATAAGTACCATCTGTACGGCGGCCAAGATTTGCCATTGCTTTTATCTTACCCGTACTTGTTTCCATTACTATCGCAGTACCATAAGGTCCTTCGCATTGCAGCATCATCCGCATAAGTGCAGTCTCCGCAATGTCTTGCATGTTTACATCTATTGTTGTGTACACATCTTTTCCATTCACCGGATCTGTTTCAGAACCATCCACCGGCACAGCAGTTCCACCAGCTATATAGCGAACCAGTCTTTGTCCATCATGTCCGCTTAGTACGGTATCATAACTTCTTTCCAATCCCACATTTTGCTTCTTCGCTTTGTTAGCCACATCTTTAAATTCTCTCGACAAACCAATCGTCCTGTTGGCTAATAAACCAAATGGTGTTTCTCTTTTACTATTCACTTCCACTATCACACCACTTTTATTTCTACCCAATCTTACCAATGGAAATTCCCGGAAGATTTTATAATTCTCGAAATTCAATTTCTTCTTCAGTGGAAAATATCTTTCGTTATTCTTAAAAGCCAGTTGCAATTCTTTTTTATACTGCGCTGCCGTTTTATCCTGGAAATGATTGGCGAGTGAAATAGCAAAGGAGTCAACGTTTTCTTTAAATCGTTTTCCTTTCTTTTCTCTTAAACCATCTGCATTAAAGTCTATGTAGATATCAAAGGTGGGAATAGATGTGCTAAGCATCTGTCCATCCTCGCTGTAGATCGTTCCTCTTTCAGCATCAAGAGCAATAAATTTTTGATGAAGACTATCACTCATACTGCGCCAGTGATTTCCCTGGAACCGCTGAATGTAGAAAGCTCTGCCGAGGACAAGTACACTAATCAGTACTATACCGATAAAGCTGAGGTAAACCCTCCATAATATGTCCCGTTTAACGTCCACTGTACGTTGTAAACCGCAGGGTTTAGCCCGTTGGTTTGAGTTTAGTTGTTATTAGTTGTATTCTTGCGAGGTTACCGAAGCAACCTCCAATCGTTTTTCTATTTAATCATCTTCCTGTTCCCTGATCATCGTCCCTTGCGTCGCACCCTTGTACTGCAGGAATTCTACTCATCAATTAGCTTCGGCACTATCTTTCAACACCACCGGTGATTTTGTCAACTCTTTTAATCCTAATGGTTCCACTGCCTTCACCAGTTCACTTTGTTTGCTCTGATACATCACTTTACTTTTCACAGCTATGTATTCGTATTTTAATTCTTTTACTTCTTTAGCGGTGCGGTTTATATTTCTTATGGTCTTATCTGCTAAGTGACCATTGTAGATATAAATAACTGCCAGCAATGCGAGGAACAAAAAGAACGGCACTTGCTTTACAATGGACTGATAATTCAGCCACCGCTTCCATCCCGCCTGTCCGGCTGGCTGGTCTTGCTTTACATCCCGTTCTTTTTGATTTTGCGGTTCCTGCATAAAATGAGTTTTAAGGCTCGTTAGTTTTGGTTTTTCACATCTGACTTTCATCAGAGGGGTTTATTTCAAAGGATATAAACTTTCCTAAATCATTACTCTGTATTTTTATTTATTCATTTTATTTTTATTTACTCAAACCATCATTACTTTCTCCGCCACTCTCAACTTCGAACTTCTGCTTCTTGAGTTTTGCTTCATCTCTTTATCAGTCGGTACGATTGGTTTTTTTGTTATCACTTTTAATTCATTCACTGGTTCGGTAATGCTAAAGGGATTCTCTTCCAGTTCATCAAATGAACCACGGCGGAAAAAATTCTTTACCAATCTATCTTCGAGAGAATGAAATGTGATGATGGCCACTCTGCCTCCGGGCTTTAATAAGGATGGGACTTGCTCGAGCATTTCTTTCAATGCTCCTAATTCGTCGTTCACTTCAATGCGTAAAGCCTGGAAAACCTGGGCGAAGTACTTGTTGGGATTTCCTTTTACTATTTCCCGGAGTGCATTTTTAAAACCGTCAATTGTTTTGAGTGAGGCGACATTGCGAAGCTGAACAATTGTTTTTGCTAAGGTTTTGGAATTGGTGACTTCACCATACTGTTCAAACAATTTATGCAATTGCTGTTCAGAGTAAGTGTTCACCACATCAAAAGCTGTCAATGTTTGGCGTTGGTCCATCCGCATATCCATGTCCGCATTCTGACGAATAGAAAATCCTCTTTCCGCTTCATCAAACTGGTGACTGCTCACTCCAAGATCTGCCATTATACCATCCACCGCTGTTATTCCCTCCAGTCTCAGGAAACGCTGCAGGTGCCGGAAATTGTGTGAAACAAAAACTAATCTTTCATCATTGGGAAGATTATTTTTTGCATCGGCATCCTGATCGAAGGCTACTAACTTTCCTTTAGCATTTAGTTTTTCTAAAATGGCTTTGGCATGTCCGCCGCCACCAAAAGTGCAGTCCACATAAATGCCATCGGGTTTGATGTTGAGGCCTTCAATTGTTTCTGCAAGCAATACGGGTATGTGATATTGCTCCACCACAATTAGTAATTAATAATTAATAATGAATAATTGGTGTTACTATCAAACTCCTGCTTCATTGCTAATTATTATTTTTTAATTACTCATTCTTACTGTCTCCTCCCAGCACCTGGTTACCCAGGTCACTTAATGCATCCGAAGAAATTGAATCAAAGAACTGTTTGTACTTATTACTATCCCAGATTTCTATTTTATCACCTGTTGCCATCAGCACTATATCCTTTTCCAACCCCGCATATACTTTCAGGCTTGGTGGCAACAGTATCCTTCCTGCTGTGTCCGGCTCCACATAAGTGGCACCGTTCAGAAAGGCCCGTCTGAACTCCCGTTGTTTAGGGTCAAATTCGTTCAGTCCGTTAATTTTTGCAAAGAGCGGCTCCCAGGTCCTCATGGGGTAGAGAGCTAAACATTTTTCAAAACCCCTGTTGATAACATAACGACCCCTTTCTTCTTCCGGCACCTGACTTTTCAGTCCTGCTGGAAGCAAGAACCGCCCCTTGGCGTCTAATGTAGCCTCGAATTCTCCGAGAAAGCCTGTCATTATCAGTAGGTTGAGTCAATCTTTAATTAATTGACACAAAATAACACTTTTTCCCACTTAACTACCAAATTTTTCTGATTTTCTTTTATCCCCATTCAGTTTTAGCCTGAAAGCCACTACAGTAAAGGGTTTAGGAGAATTTGTAAACAATTGTCGGAAAATCTAGGTGGATAGACTGTGGATTGCGGTGGATAAGCTGTGGAAAGTGCTTGATAGGATAACTTTTTCAGAATTATTCGCAATTTCAATTGATTGAAAGCTAAAGCAGCAGGATTTTCCGGCATTTCACTATTAAAGAAGATCAGCACTAAGTCTGAGATGAAAGTTTTGATGATTAATCAGCCAACTGATTATTATTCTTTTGAAAATAAGCAGGAGAATACATCATTGATAACTATGCTTTTCAAAATGATTTGATAGGTGTAAAGTTTGTGCGGCGAGTGAAATGTGGAGTGGGTTGAAATAAGTTGTATCACTAAATAAACGATAGTACTTTTGTTCTTCATTAAATACAACAGTTAGTTGTATCATGAACGATCCTAAAACTATATCCATACAAGATTACACCTACTCTCTTCCCGAAGAAAGAATAGCAAAGTATCCGTTAGAAGAAAGAGATTCCTCTAAACTCCTAGTTTATAAAGAAGGGAAAATAACAGAGGCCCTTTACAAAAACATTTCCCGTCATCTTCCTGCCAACTCATTATTAGTTTTTAATAATACCAAAGTAGTAGAAGCAAGACTGCTATTTCAAAAACCTACCGGTGGTGTTATTGAAATTTTTTGCCTGGAGCCGCATGAACAATATCCTGATATTACTTCAGCAATGCTTCAGAAAGAAAAAGTTTTATGGCAATGCCTTGTTGGCGGTGTTTCCAAATGGAAGCAAGGGCAACTATTGGAAAAAAGAATTCAACACAATGGACAAGAAATAATTTTAAAAGCCGGATATGTTGAAAAAAGAAATGATTCTTTTATTATTGAATTATCCTGGTCGCCGGGTGAATTAAGTTTTGCGGAAATTTTACATTTTGCCGGAGCTATTCCACTTCCTCCCTACATAAAAAGAATTCCTGAAAAATCAGATAATGAAAGATACCAGACTGTTTATGCACACACGGATGGCTCTGTAGCTGCACCTACAGCGGGGTTGCATTTTACAGAAAACATTTTCAATTCCTTTAAAGAAAAAAACATTGAAACCAATTTTGTAACCCTGCATGTAGGCGCCGGCACATTTAAACCAGTGAAAGCTGACACCATGCAGGAACATGATATGCATGCAGAATGGATTGATGTGTCAAAATCAACAATAGAAAATATTTTAAAAAATCTTGACTCTACTATTATTGCAGTTGGCACTACTTCGCTTCGGACGATTGAAAGTCTTTACTGGCTTGGAGTTAAGCAGCTTGAGGTTTCGGGTTTGGAGTTTGGGGTTAAATCCGAAAATGCGGTGTCAGTTTCTCAATGGGAACCTTATGAATTGATGGAAAAAAATATTTCATCAAAAGATGCATTACAATCCTTGCTAAAATGGATGAATGAAAACAAAATGAATAGGTTTGTTACAAAAACTCAAATACTGATTGCACCTGGATATGAATTCAAAATTACAAAAGGACTAATCACAAATTTTCATCAGCCACAATCAACGTTGCTATTATTAGTAGCTGCTTTAATTGGAAAAGAGTGGAGAGATGTTTACAACTATGCTTTGCAAAACGATTTTAGATTTCTCAGTTATGGTGATGGAAGTTTGTTGTACCCCCTGTCCCCCTAAAGGGGAGACTTAGGTCAAATAAACAATATGATTTGCAAGTTTGCCTAAAGATAGGATTGAAAAAAAGAAAAATATTTACTTTAATGAACTGTATAATTAAATAATACATGATATTTCTAAGTTCCCTTTAGGGACAGGGTTTCTAACTTTTCTTCAATGGAAGATCAAGAGTAAATGTGCTGCCTTTTCCCAAAGTGCTTTCTGCTTTTATATCGCCATCATGTGCTTCTACCATTGTTTTTACATAACTTAATCCAAGTCCAAACCCTTTTACATTATGCACATTACCGGTATGGGCCCGGTAAAAACGTTCAAATATTCTTTTCACCGTATCACGATTCATACCAATGCCATTGTCTTCAATCTTCATCGTAAAATTTTTGCCATTAGATTGTGTGCTTAATTTAATAACAGGTGGTGTATTTTCTTTGGCATACTTCACTGCATTATCCACCAGGTTATTTACCAGGTTAGAAAAATGTACTTCATCTGCATTGATGAGATCATTATTTGCATTTAACTGCAATTCTACCTTACCTTTTTTATCTTCCAATTGCAATACAAAATTATCAACTACATCCTGTATCACTTCATGCACATGAAGCGGCTTCAGCATCAAATCCACTTCCTGCTTTTCTAGTTGTGATGCTTTTAAAATTGTTTCCACCTGCCGGTTCATCCGCTGGTTTTCTTCCTTAATAATGCTACTGAAATATCCCAGTTTTTCTTTGTCATTTATTACCTTATCATTTCGCATTGCATCTACTGCTAATGAAATGGTGGCAATGGGTGTTTTAAATTCATGAGTCATGTTGTTGATAAAATCATTCTTTATCTCACCCAACTTTTTCTGTCGCAGTACAGTGCGGACTGTTAGATAAAATGCAGCTAGAATTATCAATGTAAAGAAAATGGAAGTGGCTATTCTCCATCGAAGAGATTTAATTACAATACTTTTTATATTGGGAACAGAGACAAATAAGGCCTCATTTACTGTCAGGTTTTCTCCTGCTGTTCCACTTAATGCATTGATCTCAAAATTTGCATGAATATTATCAGTCGTATTTTCAAAAACTTCATTAAAATTTTGAGACATTTTCTCAAAATTAGTATTGCCATTATTTTCATAGGTGGCAATACCAAATTCAAATTTGATATTTTTTAAATTTCTTTTTTGAAATTCGGTTTCTATTTTCTTTCTAACACTTTCAATATCTATTCCCGCACCAATAGTCAAAGTTTTATGTATATCAAGACTAAAATCGTTTGAAAAAATATCTTTCTTGCTTTTACTCCCTGATGTATAACTTCCTTTATCCTTCGCAAGTTCATTCGCAACAGCCTCGGTACTTTCTTCCACACTATGTTTTATCTGTTCCTCCCGCAGCAATATCATGTTCTTTAACCAGGAAATCTGGATAACAATAATTCCTACCAGCGAAAGGCTTATGAGCAAAGTGATTATGGTGAAAATTCGTTTCAAATACAAGGTGTTTGTAGCTGCCAAGATAATCAACAGGCAGCATCATACAAAAATACAATAACCGGGCTAGCTGCTGTACCCTCTGCCGGGTATATGGTTTATTTTAACTGCTTTTTACAAAAATGGTTGAAAATAAATTTTATCCTAAATTAGATGATGATTCAACCGGCATCTGGCATATTATTAATAGCTGACCCTTTTCTGAAAGACCCCAATTTTCTGCGAACTGTTGTTTTTTTGTGTGAACATAATGCGGAAGGTAGTTTTGGTTTTGTGCTCAATCGTCAATACGAAAACTCATTGGATGAGCTGATACCAGAGTTGGAAGGGCATAAAATACCGGTGTATTTTGGGGGTCCTGTACAAATTGATTCTATTCATTTTTTACACCAATACCCCGATGAGATTCCAGGTGGGCAGGAGGTAATAAAAGGAGTGTATTGGGGTGGCGATTTTGATGCAATGGTTGATCTTATTAAAAATAATGCCATTGATAGTAATAAGATCAGGTTTTATATTGGTTACTCTGGCTGGAGCGAAGGGCAATTAGATTTGGAAATAACGGAAAAAACATGGCTTACTGTTAAAGCAACTAAAAAACTTGTCTTTCATCGCCAGTATGAAGAAATATGGAAAGACTCTCTAAAACATCTTGGCGGCGATTATGAAATGATGGTAAACTTTCCCATAGATCCGCAGTTGAATTGATTGTAGTTTATTTTCAACTACTTAATAAAGACACTTACACCTCAATTTCTTTCTCTCATCGAATAAGCATTCAACCCGTTATTTTTTTCTAAATCTTTGGTATATTAATTCATGAATATCTAAAATATGAAACGATTATTTTTTCTTCCATTTGTTGCAGTTTTAATCATCACCTCTTCCGGATGCAGCAGTTTAAAAAAGCTGGGAATTATTCCCTCAGAATTAGAAATGGCATTGGGTATGAAAGATGCTTTGTCGCAAGGTTTGTTTAAAACTTTTGATGCATTTGCCGATCCGAATGGTAACCCTTTGGTTCGATTTGCATTTCCAGATGAAGCGGCTAAGATCGAAAAAACATTAAGAGACCTTGGGTTGGATAAAACAATTGACCAGGCCACGGGAAAGTTTACAAAAGCTATGTCATCTGCAGTTACGGTGGCCAAACCACTTTTTGTAGATGCAGTAAAAAGAATGAGTATAAAAGATGCTGCCAAAATTTTAGTAACAAATAATAATCATGCTGCTACTGATTATTTTAAGCAGGAAATGAAACCCGGACTCATGACTGCCTTCCGGCCGATTGTAGATAGCACTATAAAAGTAGAAAGAGCTGATGTAGAATGGAGCGGTATTACCAAACTATATAACAGTATTCCTTTCATCAATAAACCGCTTGAAAGTAACCTCACCGATTTTATTTCTGCCCGGGTGGTAGACATAATGTTTTTGATGGTAGCGAATGAAGAAGAACAAATAAGAGCTAAGTATGAATTAAGAAAAACTGATCTGATGAAGAAAGTGTTTACATATGCGGAGAACGAATTGAAGAGAAGATTGCAGAAGAATTAAATAAAAAACCCTCCCGAAAGAATCGAGAGGGCTGACAATTTGTTTTCAAAATCCGGATGCCTGACTGCAGGCTGAGTTTTCCTGGAAATTATTTATTCTACCGGCACTGCACCTTCTACCAGCACCGTTACTTTATTATTTAATACTTCTACAAAGCCGCTTTGTATATCAAAACTTATTGTATGACTCAGTGCACCGGATAATGCAGATTTATCCTTCAGTACTTTTACACGGCCTGCCTTTAATGCACTGATCAGCGGGGCATGTTTTTCCAATACTTCAAACGAACCGCTGATGCCCGGCATTTGTACGCCATAGACTTCGCCGCTGTAGAGTTTTTTTTCTGGTGTTAGTATTTCTAGATTCATAAAACCCCAAACCCCTAAAGGGGCTTTAGAACCCTAAAGTTTAAAAACTTTAAAGTTGGTTAATTAATAATTCTTTTTTCAGTGTATTTGCTGAACAAAGAACAGGAAGTTGAAGTGTGCGACGCAACGGAGATGCCATGAAAAACAAATGCTGGTAACACAAAATTCAATTTTATATATAAAGAACTTTCAAATAAAATAAAGGCTATAAGACCTAAGTTCCCTTTAGGGACAGGGTTCCTTATTGCGCCGCCGCCATCAACTTCTTACCTTTTTCAATAGCATCATCAATGCTACCTACCAGGTTGAAAGCTGCTTCTGGTAACTCATCTACTTCTCCATCCATGATCATATTGAATCCACGGATCGTTTCTTCGATTGGAACCAATACTCCTTTCAATCCGGTAAATGCTTCTGCCACATGGAAAGGTTGAGAAAGGAAACGCTGTACTTTTCTTGCACGGCTTACTACCAGTTTATCATCATCACTCAATTCATCTAAACCAAGAATGGCGATGATATCCTGCAATTCTTTGTAACGCTGCAACATCAATTTTACTTTGTTGGCACAATTGTAATGTGCTTCACCTACGATCAACGGAGTTAATATTCTTGAAGTAGAATCCAACGGATCCACCGCAGGATAAATACCTAAGTCAGCAATTTTACGAGACAATACGGTTGTTGCATCTAAGTGTGCAAACGTAGTTGCAGGAGCCGGATCGGTCAAGTCATCCGCAGGAACGTAAACGGCCTGTACGGAAGTGATAGAACCATTTTTTGTAGAAGTAATTCTCTCCTGCATCACACCCATTTCTGTAGCAAGTGTAGGTTGATATCCCACCGCTGAAGGCATACGACCTAACAAGGCTGATACCTCAGAACCTGCCTGGGTGAAACGGAAAATATTATCAACAAAGAAAAGGATGTCACGGCCCTTGCCAGTTCCATCACCATCTCTATAATATTCTGCAATAGTTAATCCACTCAATGCCACCCTTGCTCTTGCTCCGGGAGGTTCGTTCATTTGTCCGAATACGAATGTGGCTTTTGACTCGGCCAGTTCTTTCATATCTACTTTGCTTAAATCCCATCCACCTTCTTCCATGCTATGTTTGAAAGCATCGCCATATTTCATAATGCCTGCTTCGATCATCTCTCTCATCAGGTCATTTCCTTCTCTTGTTCTTTCACCCACACCGGCAAATACAGATACACCGGCATATGCTTTGGCAATATTATTAATCAACTCTTGAATCAATACTGTTTTACCCACACCGGCACCACCAAACAATCCGATCTTACCACCTTTGGAATACGGCTCGATAAGATCAATTACTTTAATACCAGTGAATAATACTTCACTTGCAGTACTCAAATTTTCAAAGGCAGGAGGCAGGTTGTGGATTGGACGACCACCAACTTTTGATACAGCAGGTAATCCATCGATAGGATCGCCGGTTACATTGAACAAACGGCCTTTAATAGCATCACCAACAGGCATTGCAATAGGAATACCGGTATCTACTACTTCCATTCCACGAACAAGACCTTCGGTACCATCCATGGCAATAGTGCGAACACTATCTTCACCAAGGTGCTGCTGCACTTCTAATACAAGTACGTCACCGTTTTCCTTTTTTAGTTCTAATGAATTATAGATTTCGGGAAGAGAGCCATCGAACTGTACGTCTACTACCGCACCGATTACCTGTTTTACTTTACCTGTGTTTGCCATATTTCTGGTTTCTTGTTTTTAGTTTCTGGGAGCTGGCTTGTTATAGTAAAAGTTACTTTTTCTTATCAGGTATTACCAGTAACAAAGTGACCAGCAACCAGCTTCCTTTTCAGGCCGCAAAGGTAAGGGTGAGGGCTTAATCCGCCAATTTGAAAAAGAAAGAATTTTGTAGTGTGGAAAAGGGGGTGAAAAGGTAGAAAATATAGCGGCTGAAGGGTTATAAAAGCTAACTGTTCATCTTTTTGCGAATGATAAGGCCAATGGAGGTAACCACATACTTATCTATCTGTAGTTTTACATGCACCTTTTGCTGGTGAGGCTGCACATCCACCTGGAAATCTTGTGGCAAGCCACCTAATGAGAAATCCAATTCTTCTACAAAATGGCCTTCCTGACGAAGCTCTTCAACTATTTGGTCAATATCCTTTTTTCTATAAATAACGGTATCGTTATTATCCTGGGTTTCATCGTTGGAAGAAATATTATACTCGGTAGTATGTACTGCCCATCCACCAGGCTTCAGTGTTTTTAATTGATTTTTTAAGAAATCAAATCCTTTTTTGATAGTGCCAAGATGTTCAAAAGAACAACTGCTCCAGTTGAAGTCAAAGTTTCTTAAATCAGCCGGAATTGAATTCATATCAACGGCCATATACTCCACCCGGTTGTTAAAAGTTTCCCGGTCGCAGATATCACATTTATAAAGTGAGTCAAGCCCAAAACATAACTGGTTATTATTATCCCACCCTTTTGCAATTCCTTCTTCGGGAAAAATATCGGTAGCTAAAATATCACATCCATATTTTGCAAAAACAGAAGGCAGCGGTTCGGAGCCTACGGCAAACACAATTCCTCTTTTACCAGGTTGAATACAACCTCTCTCCGATAATGCCTGCATGATATAAACAAACTCCCATTGCTTACGGTGAAAATTTGGTTCCTCTCCCATTTCATGACACCATCTTTTATACCACTCCCGGTAAAAATCTTTTGCTTTGCAAAGCTCTGAACGTCGTTTACCAAAATCACTTTGCAAACCGGTATTCCATGTAAGTTGTTCTTTGATTGCTATCATAAAAAAATATTTTATTCCGATAGTGACTGATAAACTTTACAATATGCAGCAGCTTTTTCCTGCCAGCTAAATTCATTGCCCCGGTTAATAATTTTTTGTGCTAACCCGTTTCGTTGATACTCTGCCATACCAGATTGAAAAACTAACTGCATATGATATGGCTCAAATGAATTAAAATAAAAAGCAACATCAGCTCCTATCTCGGGTAACGAAGTACAATTGGATAAAAAAATGGGTTTGCCAAATGCCATTGCCTCCACTACTGGTGCACCGAAGCCCTCCGCCAATGAAGGCAGACTGAATGCCAAACAGTTTTTTAGATACCATGCTTTATCTTCTTCCGGTACAGGGCCCAATATTTTCAATCTATCCTGTACTCCCAACTGTGTCGCATTTTTTTTCATATTGGCGATATAATCTGGCTCATCTAACCGCCCGGCCACTATCAATTCAATGTTATTATTCTGTAGCAATGGCACCAGTGTATGAAAATTTTTCTTTCTGTTTACATATCCCATTGTAAACAAAAAAGGATTTGCAGGTTTATAACCTGTAGGTTTTTCAGGCGGAATATTTACATGGTGTGTGCCATTATGAATTACAAACACTGACTTACCAGCCGTGTCTAAATTTTCCATTACATCTTTTTTGCAATGCTGCGAAATGCAAACAAGAGCCGTGGCTCTGTCTATCAATTTTTGTGTATGCTCCAGGCTTAGCCTTCTTTGCTTAGCCGTTTTATCTTCATGCAAACAATTAAGATCATGAATAGTGAGCAATACTTTTACTTTACTATTTGCCGGGGGAATTATTCTACCAGATTGAAAAGGTGCATGCCAGATATCGCATTTCCAAAGGAATGGTTTGAAAAACCGATGATGCCATTTCTTTTCAATTATACAATTTTTACTATCAGCGAAGGTGGTTGACTCAGCAGGCGGAATATAAAATGAAATCTTTTCATCACCCTTTTCTTCCAGGTGCCTGTTTACATAATTGCCGAGATTAATGCAATAGTGGTATAAACCGGAATCCCGGAACCGCATCAAATCACAGTCAAGGATGATTTTGCCCATGGCTAAAAATAAAGACTAAATTTTTATATAATTATGACTTTTCACCATTTTGTAAATTCAAATCATCGATATGTACCCGCAACAGGTAATTTTTATTACCAAAATTCATTCCTTGCTTAAATTACATTGATCAATGCGGTGAACACCAATAGATAAGGCAGACACCATTATACATATTTGAAATATGATAAGACTCATACCTGCATGCTTTTTGTTAATTTAAATTTATCCAGCTATGAAAAAAGTTGTTTTCGACTGCGAAAGGATGAAATACCCGGACACTGGGCTGTATCATTATTGCCTAAACCTGGGCATGTACCTTGAAAAAAATATTAACATCAGGGAGGAGCAACTTTTTTTCTACACTCCGCCGGGTGAACAGGAATGGTCTTACACATCCGCCAATCATATTACACAAAATCCATTGCACAAATTTGTTCTACCTCCTTTACATTCGTTTGACATTTGGCATGCTACTTATCAAAATACCCATTACATGCCTTTGTTCAATAAAAAAATTAAAGTAGTGCTTTCAATCCACGACCTTAATTTTTTATATGATGAAAAAAAATCAACTGCAAAAAAACAAAAATACCTTAGCTACCTGCAAGGATTGATCAACAGGGCCGATGCGATAGTTTGCATATCCAACTTCAGCAAAAAAGATGTACTACAACATTGCGAAATAAAAAATAAGCCATTGTATGTAATCCATAATGGAACAAACTTGCTACAAACTCCAGAACTAACTGCACTGTCTTACAAACCACGAAAACCATTTCTTTTTTCAATTGGTGTTATCAATAGAAAAAAGAATTTTCATGTGCTATTGCCATTGCTGAGAAAAAATACCATGGAACTTTTGATAGCCGGGAAATATGATGATCCTGATTATTTATCCTTTATCCGTAAGCAATCAAAAGAGCTGGGAGTGCAGGATAATGTTCATTTATTAGGAAGAGTATCAGAACATGAAAAATCCTGGTACTTTAATAATTGCCGTGCCTTTGCGTTCCCTTCTATATCCGAAGGCTTTGGATTGCCGGTGGTAGAAGCGATGAGTTGCGGTAAGCCATTGTTTCTTTCTGATAAAACCGCCTTACCCGAAATAGGCGGCGATGTTTCATTTTATTTTAATGATTTTAATTCGGATAACATGCAGCAGGTATTAAATGTTGGATTGAAAAAATATGATATAAATGGCCTGCAGGATAAAATAAAAGCAAGAGCATTAAGTTTTAACTGGCATAAGTCTGCGAGGCAATACCTGGATGTGTACAGGTCGCTTTATTAAAATATCTTTATACTATTAAATGAAAGTTTACAGAAGACTACTCGCCTATGCCCGGCCGTTCCGGTGGTTTGCTATTCCGTTTTTTGTATTTACTATACTGGCTGTTATTTTTAGTGTGTTCCAATTTGCTTTGATCATTCCATTATTAAATGTTCTTTTCGATCACAAATCAAGTAATGAGATTTTAAATGCCCCATCCTTTTCACTTTCTGCTGGTTTTATTAAAGATATTTTTTATTATCAAATGTATCGGCTGAAGGCCATGAACCCGGTATATGCATTATACTTTATCACTTTTATTATAGTCTGTTCTGTATTACTCACCAACCTTTTCCGCTACCTGGCACAGCGAACATTAATAAAGGCAAGAACTCTATTGGTAAAAAGAATACGGGAAGCACTGTTTGAAAAAATTAATCACCTGCACATGGGCTTTTTTACCAAAGAACATAAAGGCGATCTGATCTCCCGTATGAATTCAGATGTATTCGAAATAGAAGGAGTGGCCGCCAGTTCTTTGGAAGTAATGATAAAAGAGCCTTCTCTCATCATTGGGTATTTTATTGCACTCTTTACTATTTCTACACAACTCACTTTGTTTACATTAATAATGATTCCTCTTTCTGCATTGGGAATTGCTACTGTACAAAAAAAATTAAAGAGAGATGCTAAAGATGCACAAGCCTCTATAGGAAGATTATTAACCATCATGGATGAAACTCTTACCGGTATGCGGATTATCCGTGCCTTTAATGCTACAGGCTTTACTATTAAAAAATTCAGCCGGGAAAATGACTTTTATAGAAATGCAAGTCTCGCTGGTTTTAAAAGAAGAGAAATGGCCCCAGCTTTTTCTGAAGCAGCCGGTGTATTAGTAGTAGCAGGTATTTTATTATACGGTGGAAGTTTGATTTTAAAGAACGGCCAAAGTGCTGCCGGCATTCAAGCCAGTGAGTTTATAGCTTTTATTGCTATTTTTTCCCAGGTACTACGGCCTGCAAAAGCCATGGTAATTGCCGGAGCTAATATTCAACGGGGCCGTGGTGCCGGTGAAAGAATTTTAGAAATAATAGATAAGCCTATTGAAGTAAGTGATAAAGAAAATGCTATTGAAGTAAATACGTTTGAACATTCCATCGAATTTAAAGAGGTGGATTTTGCTTATAGCGATACACCAGTATTAAAGAATATAAGCTTCATTATTCCAAAAGGAAAAACGATTGCACTTATTGGTACATCGGGAGTAGGCAAGTCGACAATCGCTGATCTTATTCCCCGTTTTTATGATGTGAAAAATGGTGCGGTGTTGCTGGATGGTAAGGATGTAAAAGAGTATAAAATGGAATCGCTACGTAGTGTAATGAGTTTTGTAACCCAGGAAACATTTCTTTTCAACGATACTATTTTTAATAACATAGCCCTTAGCCGGCCAGATGCTACTCATGAGGAAGTTATAAATGCTGCAAAAATTGCCAATGCACATGATTTCATCATGCAGACAGAAAATGGCTATCAAACCATTACCGGCGATAGAGGCATTCGTTTTTCCGGGGGTCAGCGACAAAGACTGTGTATTGCAAGAGCAGTTTTAAAAAATCCATCCATCTTAATTTTGGATGAAGCCACTTCATCACTAGATACAGAATCTGAAAAGCTGGTACAAGATGCATTGAGCAAACTGATGAAAGGAAGAACGACCTTAGTTATAGCACACCGGCTCAGCACTATTAAAGAAGCAGATGAAATAATCGTTTTACATGATGGCAAAATAATTGAAAGAGGCCATCATAATGAGTTGATAGAAATAGAAGAAGGTGTTTATAAAAAACTGACCCGGATGCAACAGATAGCATAAAAGCTGATTTTTTTTCTCCAATAAAATTATTGTCTCCTGTCCGGAATGGCCGAACTTGTTCGTCATTGATACTGTAAAAGTATTTTATAACCAACAAAACAAGTTTTATGGAAAAGTTTATGCTTATTTTTCATGGCGGTATAGGCCATAACAGTTCTCCTGAAGAAATGCAAGCCAATATGGGTAAATGGATGGCATGGATTGACAAACTGGCCAAGGCAGATAAATATGTAAGTGGCGAACCACTTCTTCCCGGCGGAAAATTAATTAAAGGAAATGCTGCTGGTGTTACGGATGGCCCTTATACCGAAGGCAAAGAAATAGTAGGCGGTTACTTTATTATAAATGCCGCAGATTATAATGAAGCCGTTGCTCATTGTGCAGAATATCCTGATTATGCTACAGGTGGCAGCATACAGGTAAGGCAGGTGATGAAGATGGATATGTAATATGCTTTCCGCTTCAGCTAATATCAATCAACTGGTAGATCATCTTTTCCGGCATGAGTCGGGAAAGATGATTGCAGTTTTGTCAAGACTGCTGGGATTGCAAAATCTTGAAACCGCACAGGATATTGTACAAGACACACTGGTGCAGGCGATGTCGTCATGGAGTTATAATGCTATGCCGGATAATCCGGCAGGCTGGTTGCATCGGGTGGCTAAGAACAAAGCGATTGATGTTATAAGAAGAGAAAAAAAGTTTAAAGAAATAAGTCCGCAATATGCTTACCTTCTTCAATCAGAATATTCACTTTCTCCAACTGTGAATAATCTGTTTTTAGAAAATGAAATACAGGACAGCCAGTTAAGAATGATGTTTGCATGTTGTCATCCCTCCATTCCCGAAGAATCGCAGATTGCTCTTACTCTAAAAATACTTTGTGGGTTAAGTGTAAATGAAATTGCAAAAGCATTTTTGACCAATGATGAAACCATCAGTAAAAGAATTTACAGGGCTAAAGAAAAAATAAAATCTGACTACATAGAAATGGAAGTGCCGGAGAACAACAAACTTCCTGCAAGACTTAATATTGTTCTCAAATCACTTTACCTTTTGTTTAATGAAGGTTATAATTCCTCTCATCCTGAAAAACTTATCCGGGAAGATTTGTGCGAAGAGGCAATGCGGCTTTGTCAGCTTCTATTGCAAAACCAGGTAACAGCTTATCCCCGCAGTAAAGCTTTATTATCACTTATGTGTTTTCAATCATCCCGATTGCATGCACGGCAAGACGACCATGGCAACATCATTTTATTAAAATACCAGGACCGCCATCAATGGGACCGTGATTTGATGAACAAGGGATTTGAATTATTAGAAGCTGCTGCAGAGCCATTTGAAATTTCTACTTATCATTTTGAAGCTGCCATTGCCGCAATACATGCCGCCGCCCCTTCATTTGAGAAAACAGATTGGAAAACTATTTATCATTTATATGAGCAGCTATATCGATTAATGCCAAATCCGGTAGTGGCAATGAATAAAGCGATTGCTTCTTCCTATGCAGTGAGTAAGGAAAAAGCCCTGGAAGAGCTGCACCAGATAAAAGGATTGGAAAAGCATCATCTTTATTATGCTTCCATAGGGGAGATGTATTTTGAACTGGAACAAAAAGAAAATGCAAAACTCTTTTTTGAAAAAGCTTTTCATCTTACAGAATCGCAAACGGAACAACAATTGTTGCTTAAAAAAATCAGCTACTGCTAAAACTGCTACTTTCCTATTTTTGCTGCATGCAACTAATCGAAGTAACTACACCCTCCCTTGCCAAAGAATATATCCAGGTAAATGTTGACATCAACAGTAAAGACCCGAATTATATTCAGCCGCTGAACAAAGACATTGACGAGGTCTTTGATCCGAAAAAAAATAAAACTTTTCGTTTTGGCGAAGCCACCCGTTGGATACTTAAAGACAATAAAGGCAAACCTATTGGACGAATAGCGGCCTTTACCAATAAAAAATATAAAAATAAAGGTGATGATGTGCCAGTAGGTGGTATTGGTTTTTTTGATTGTATCAATGACCAGGCAGCCGCCGATATGCTTTTTGATGTTGCTAAACATTGGTTATTACAAAAAGGTATGCAGGCGATGGATGGCCCTATTAATTTTGGTGAACGAGATCGCTGGTGGGGGTTGCTAGTGGAAGGTTTTCGACCGCCGCCGTATTGTTTAAATTATAATCAACCGTATTACCAGGCTTTATTTGAAAATTATGGTTTCAAAGATTTTTTTAACCAGATATGTTTTGCATTAAACCCAACCATAGAAATGAGTCCAAAAATATTGGAACGGCATGCAAATCTTATAAAAGACCCCGCCTATTCATCCCACATTATTGAGAAAAATAATTTAGAAAAATATGCGGCTGATTTTACTACCGTATATAATAAAGCATGGGCGGGCCATGGAGGACTAAAAGAATTAAAAAAAGACCAGGTGATGATGATGTTCAAAAAAATGAAACCGGTGATGGAGGAAGAGTTGATCATGTTCGCTTATTACAATGCAGATCCCATTGCAATATTCGTTAACCTCCCCGATTTGAACCAATGGTTTAAATACCTGCATGGAAAATTTGATCTCCTACATAAATTAAAATTTCTCTGGATAAAAATGACGAAGCCCAATCGGCGTTTTACAGGATTGGTATTTGGTGTTATCCCAGAATTTCAGGGTAAGGGTGTAGATTGCTACATCATTAATGAAATAAAAATGGTGATTCAGCCGCTCAAAAAATATGATGAATATGAAATGCAGTGGATCGGTGAATTTAACCCCCGAATGATGAATATGGTGGAAAACATACCCGACACTTACCGCACCCGTAAGCTGGTTACATACCGCTATTTGTTTGACAGGACCAAAGAATTTAAACCCCACCCGATACTGCAATGAGGTGAGAAATATGAAGTATGAATTCCTATCCCCATGTGCAAAAAAGCTCCGGTTATACTGTCGAAACTTTCTTTATTATTGCAATAGTGAAAGAGATGCAGGGTTGAGGTTTCCGACCTCCTATTTCTGACCTCTGACCTCAGGTATATGGAAAAATTTATCGTATCAGCAAGAAAATACAGGCCACAGACTTTCGACACAGTCGTAGGGCAATCGCATATTACTACTACACTTAGAAATGCTATTAAACATCAGCAGTTGGCTCATGCATTTTTATTTTGCGGACCAAGAGGTGTGGGTAAAACAACCTGTGCAAGAATATTAGCCAAAACCATCAATTGCGAAAATCAAACAAAAGATGGAGAGGCTTGCGATAAATGCCAGAGCTGTACTTCATTTAATGATGGAGCCTCCATGAATTATTTTGAACTGGATGGAGCTTCTAATAATTCTGTGGATGATATAAGAGAATTAGTAACACAGGTTCGTTTCGTTCCTCAAACGGGCAGGTACAAAGTGTATGTAATAGATGAGGTACACATGTTAAGCTCTTCAGCATTCAATGCATTTTTAAAAACATTGGAAGAGCCCCCGCCCTATGCCATTTTTATTTTAGCTACTACGGAGAAACATAAAATTCTTCCTACCATTCTCAGCCGTTGCCAGATATTCGATTTTAAACGCATCACTACCAGTGATACAGTGCATCATCTTGAAGAAATTTGTGGCAAAGAAGAAATTAAATCTGACAAAGCATCTTTACAAATAATAGCACAGAAAAGTGAAGGTTGCATGCGGGATGCATTAAGCATACTGGATAAAATTGTAAGCTTTACCAATGGTGAATTGAACTATGCTACTACACTAGAGCATCTGAACATCCTGGATGCGGATTACTATTTTAAATTATTGGATTGCATGCAGCAACAAGATTTGTCTGCTGCCATGTTATTGTATGATGATATAAATCGCAAAGGCTTTGAAGGCGACCTGGTGCTGAATGGCTTTGCAGAATTTATACGTAACCTACTGGTGTGCAAAGATGAAAAAGCGGCTGTGCTACTCGATGTAGTAGAAAGTTTTAAAGAAAAATATACATCAACCGGTAAAAATGCTTCTCCTGCATTACTTATAGGCGCATTAAATATTTTAAATGATGCAGAAATAAATTATAAATCTGCCCGTAATAAACGGCTGCATGTAGAATTGGCCATTATCAAGCTTTGCTATTTGCAACAAGCCATTTCAATAACAGCAGAAGGAACTGGGGTAAGTAAAAAAAAAATAGTTGATGCACCGCTGGCATTCCGCACTACTCCTATTAAATCTTTTGGAGGAAATGTAGCAAAAGCAAATACTAATAAAACAACTCCAGGCAATCCCTTACCGGCACAACGAGCAACTACCCAAAGCGAAGCAAAACTAATTATTGAAACTTCGGCAGCCACTCCAATGGTGGTAGCAGAAAATATTCCTGCTTATAATAAAACTACTGTCGATAATAACCAGGCGGCGGGCAAAAAGATTTCTGCCCTTGATAAAATCCGCAAGCAATACAAGGATACTAATTCTACCAATGGTGATGTCGTTAATCATTCTATAGAATCAGAGTCCCTACAAAAAGCATGGGCGGAATATGTAATCAAATTAAAAGAAGCAAGAAACCCTGCTGCGCAAAGTTTTGAATTGGCTGCCTTACGCATAAAAGATGATAATTCTTTTGAAGCGGTAACTGCTAATAATATCGAACAAAAATTTATAGAACAGGATCGTAATAAACTCTTCATTTTTTTACAGGATCAATTAAAAAACAAGCTACTGCAATTCAATGTAATTATTGAAGAAAAGGCCAGCGACAGACCTGTAGTTGAAATACCCCTTAATTCAAAAGAACAATACCAGAAAATGATAGAACAGTATCCGTTGGTTAGAGAATTAAAAGAGAGATTGCGGCTGGATCTGGATTATTGATTTTTTGAATCCTCCTTCACAATTGACCATTCAGCAAATTGCCTTAATTTCGGCGAAAATTAATAGCTACATGGCCGAAGTGATATTGATGCCCCGCCTTAGCGACACCATGACTGAAGGTGTAATTGCCGCATGGCATAAAAAAGTTGGCGATACTGTAAAAAAAGGAGACCTGCTGGCTGAAATCGAAACCGATAAAGCCACTATGGAATTAGAAAGCTATAAAGACGGCACTCTTTTGCATATTGGTGGTGATAAAGGTTCAAAAATTCAGGTAGATGATTTATTAGCTATCGTTGGTAAATCCGGTGAAGACATTTCTTCTATGTTGAAGGGTGGGCAAGCCGCAGAGAAAACCGCAGCTCCTGCTTCTGAAAAGAAACCTGTTACAGAAAAAAAAGAAACCCCCGCCCCGCAACCTGCAGCAACAGAACAAAAATCTGCCTCTTCTCCAATAGATATATCTAAAATGGATGAAGTAGTCTTGATGCCAAGATTGAGTGATACCATGGAAGAAGGTGTTATTTCATCCTGGCACAAGAACGTAGGTGATGCAGTAAAAAAAGGTGAAGTTTTGGCAGATATAGAAACTGATAAAGCTACCATGGAACTGGAGAGTTATAAAAACGGAACTCTCTTACACATCGGTGCACAGAAAGGAGAAAAAATTCCGGTGAATGGTTTGCTTTGTATTATCGGAGAAAAAGATAAAGTAGATGTAGGAGCAATTGTTGCCGCTGCAAGTGGAACCACAACAACTCCATCAACTGCCAGTGAGAAAAAAGAAACAGCTCCTTCAATGGAGTCTTCATCTAAACCAGAAACAGCAGTTGCAACAGCAACTACTAATCAACAAGCAACTGCTTCTTCTGAAAATGGAAGAGTAAAGGCATCACCTCTTGCAAAAAAATTAGCGGCTGATAAAGGAATAGATATTAAAGCCATCAGTGGTAGTGGTGATGGTGGTAGAATAATTAAAGCAGATATAGATAGTTATAAACAAGCACCAGCCAGCAGCCAACAATCGGCAGCTGCTCCTGTGGCAGCACCTGTTCCGGCATTTACTGCAGGAGAAGAAGGATATACTGATATTCCTAATTCACAAATAAGAAATGTAATTGCGAAAAGATTAGGTGAAAGTAAATTCAGTGCCCCGCATTTCTATCTTACCATGGAGATCAACATGGATAATGCAATGGCTGCGAGAACACAACTGAATGAAATAAGCCCGGCCAAGATCAGTTTTAATGATATGGTAGTGAAAGCGGCTGCACTTGCCTTGCGTCAGCATCCTGCGGTAAATGCAAGTTGGTTGGGTGATAAAATACGTCGCTATAGTCATATACATATTGGAATTGCCGTAGCTATTGAAGAAGGATTAATTGTACCGGTGGTTAGGTTTGCAGATCAAAAGACATTGCCACAGATTGCAGCAGAGAGTAAAGACTTGGCTGGCAAAGCAAAGAGTAAAAAATTGCAACCGAATGAATTTAGTGGAAACACCTTCACTATTTCTAATTTGGGTATGATGGATATAGATGAATTTACTGCCATCATTAACCCTCCAGACAGTTGTATAATGGCAGTTGGCAGAATAAAAGAAACGGTGATAAAGAAAAGTGAAGGATTTGCCGTTACTAATGTGATGAAAATAACTCTCAGTTGTGACCATAGGAGTGTTGATGGAGCTATTGGTGCTGGCTTTCTTCAAACATTCAAAAAATACCTTGAGAATCCCATTACCATGCTGATGTAAGTATTCTTACAACGTTTTATAAAGTAAAGCTACCCGAAATGGTAGCTTTTTTTCTACAGCCCCATGCCCACGGCTATTTTGGTTAAATATTTGATGTATTCTTCCACAATTAAACATTATTTTAATTCGTTTTAACTGCAACAAAGAATTAAATGGAAGAAGCACAAGAAGATAAAGAAATGCGGGAATTCTCCTGGTCTACCCTGTTTATAGTATCAGGACTATCCTGCTTTATATTCAGTTGGGTATTAAAACTTTTAGACGGCACACATCCTCCTTTATTATTAAAAATTGGTTCACTGGCTATTATACTGGCCTTCTTTAATTGGTTTTTAAAACGCCTTGTCAGATCTTCTGCCTGACCGGCTCTCCTATTCACAATACAAATTTTGTAAAATTATTGTTTCTCAGCTGGCACCAAATTTTCAATAAATTTTGAAAGTTCAATAACCAAGCTGTAGCTTTGTGGCATGAAACTTACAGAAGCCAAACAACAATTCATCAGTAGCTGGGGAGCCTTTGGCACCCATTGGGGTATCAATCGCACCATGGCACAAATCCATGCCTTACTATTAATAAGTCCTGACCCTATGACACAGGATGATATAATGGAAGAACTAAACATCAGCCGGGGCAATGTAAATATGAACATCCGTGAATTAATAAACTGGGGATTGGTAGAAAGAGTGTTACTAACCGGCGAACGAAAAGAATTTTTCTCAGCGGAAAAAGATATCTGGAAAGTAGTAAAGCAAATTGTAAAGGAAAGAAAGAAAAGAGAATTGGAACCTATGCTGCAACTGCTGGATAAGCTGGAAGAAGTAGAGGGAGATAAAAGAGATAAAAGTGTAAAATCATTTGTGGATACCGTAAGCAGTATAAAAAAACTAGGCAGGCAAGCTGATAAAACCCTCGACACCATGATAAAAGCCGAAGAAAGTTGGTTTATCGGCTCTTTGATGAAAGTATTTAAATAAGCAAATCGATGAAAACCTATAAACTGGCCGATCTGGCCGCACAGGTTGTAATAATAATTGCAGGCCTTTTTTGTGTAATGATTAAGTGGTTTGATACAAACTTTATATATCTCTATTTTTTGGTAGGTGGCTGGCAGGTATTAAGCTTTCTTATTCATCTTGGAATGAGTAAAAGCTGGATACATAGAAAAGACCGAATTATATATGGTAAGATTTTACTGGGCACCATCCTTGCAGGTATTATTAGTTATTTATTAATGCTATACGATATGCCGGTCATTATTTTTTACCTGGCTGCTCTCCTTTTCTTTTCACCAATCGCTGCTATCTGGTATTTCAATATCGGTCTACAGGAATGGAGAACTATCAAAGCAAAAGAACTGATACATTTAAAATAGAAAAAAATTACTTAATAGCTTTACACTATGGCATCAAAGAAAACATTGGTCTTAGGCGCATCTGATAATCCTTCCCGGTACAGCTACCTGGCTATTCAGCGATTAAGAAATCATGGACACCCTGTAGTAGCAGTCGGCCGCAAGGTTACTACTGTAGGCGATGTTATTATTGATAAAGAGAAAAAAGAATATGAGCAGGTAGATACTGTTACACTCTATCTTAATCCGCAGCATCAGCAGGAGTATTATAATTATATTTTATCTCTACATCCCAAACGCATCATCTTTAATCCCGGTGCAGAAAATGATGAGCTTACTGCTCTTGCAAAACAAAAGGGAATTGAAACACTAGAAGCCTGCACTTTAGTCATGTTAAGCACAGGAAAGTATTAATCAATTAACCGAAACGCAATTTTACGAATAGACCCGGCGTACTTACCCCCGATTAGCAAAAATATTTTGCTTCAACCTTGTCTTCTTAAAAAAAACGATAGATTTTTACTTCACCGTACCCCCTTGAAAGCTGCAGCCCTAACCAGGTTGCGTAACAATATCCTATTGACTTTAAAAAGTTTTAAAATGAAAAACCTTCGTACAATTTCGCTATGCGTATGCATTAGCCTCGTAAGTCTTACAGCCGTTTCACAAAATGATGTGCCTTCTTTAAACCAAACGGATTATAACAAGCCCAAACTTTTCCTGGCTTTCCCCGAACAGATCATTATGGATGCTGCTGTAGTTAATAATATACTGGCAGGCTCTGTGGGTACTACGGTTGATATGAATATAGCAGAAGGAACTTCTTTCCGTTTTGCGGGTAACATTGTATCAGCCGCAGTTAAAAACAATGACAAACTAATAAGTGTAGTTGTTCGCTCTACTAATTTCAATGGTGCCATACTGGCCATCTCCAAAATCATACATGATAACGGTACTGTTTCCTACAAAGGACGCATTATCAGCAGAACACATGGTGATGTGTATGAACTGCAGGACATTAATGGCCGCTTTGTTTTTGTAAAGAGAAATTACCATGAACTTATAAACGAATAATGTTGATTGATTTACTGCCCGTTTTATATCCGTACCCTATATCCTTTTTTGTACCTATTGAAAAATTTTAAAATCCAACTTGTTATGAAAACCCTATTCCAATCAGGCTTGCTTATGCTTTCATTAGCATGTAGTATTACATTAAAAGCACAGGTGCCGCTGCATAGTAGCTATCCTGCAGCTAACGCCACTACTCCTGTTATCTATTTAGATTTTGACGGACACACAGTAGATGGCACCAGCTGGAACTATAATGGACCTATTTACTGTGCTCCATCTGGTTTATCCAATGCACAAATAACAGCAGTATATAACCGGGTGGCCGAAGATTACCGTCCATTTGTGTTAAACATTACTACAGATTCTACAAAATATTTTGCTGCTCCTGTTAATAAAAGAATGAGAGTAATACTTACAGTCAGCTGGGAGTGGTATGGCCAAGCAGGTGGTGTAGCAGATTTTGGAACATTTAATGATGGTACTGAAACACCTTGCTTTGTTTTTGCTTCTTTGTTCTCTGGTGATATAAATAGTATGACCAAAGCAAAGAATGTAGCAGAAGCTACTGCGCATGAGGCAGGCCATACTTTAGGTTTATATCACCAGGCGAAGTATGATGGCAGCTGTGCATTAGTAGCAGAATATCATGCAGGCACAGGTAGTGGAGAAATTGGCTGGGCACCTATTATGGGTGTTGGCTATTATCAAAACTTTACACTTTGGAATAATGGACCAAATCCTTATGGCTGTTCCACTGTGCAGAATGATCTTTCGATCATAACCAATACAGCACCACTTACTACAAATGGTATCGTATTCCGCACCGATGATCATAGTAGCAACTTTAATACTGCCACCACAGCAAGTTTTACCAACAATACTTTTAATGTAAGTGGTATAGTAGAAACAAGTACTGATCAGGACCTGGTGAAGTTTACCATGCCATCCAGCGGTCGGTTTGTACTAAATGCCCTACCATATAGTGTAGGTGCAGGCAACTGGGGTTCTGATCTCGATATGCAGGTAACGTTATACAATTCCGCACAAACAGCTTTAAATGTTTTCAATCCTGGTGTATTATTAAATTCCGTAATCGATACTACCTTAAATACCGGAACTTATTTCCTGAAAGTAGAAGGCAGAGGAAATATGTATGCTCCTAACTATGCAAGTCTTGGTTCTTATACATTACAAGGCCAGTTAGTAGCAGGTAATCCTCTTCCTTTAAGACAATTAAAACTAAATGGACAATTAAATGGTGATAAGCACCAGCTTAACTGGATCATTGAAGCAGATGAGCAGATAACACAGCTGATAGTAGAAATTTCAACCGACGGTATAAACTTTAGCCCGGTTACACAAACTAATAATGATGTACGTTCATTCATCTACAAACCAACGATTACAACCAATGCGCAATACCGTCTGAATGTAACGTTTGATAACGGACGTCAATATTATTCCAATGTGGTAACACTGCGCAAAGTAGGTGCTGCACCAAGGCCACAACTGGTGAGCAATGTGATAGAAAATAATACCGTAGCCATTACCAGCCCCGGCAGCTTTGGATATATGCTTTATGATCTCAGCGGAAAAATAGTTCGCAAAGGACAGTTGACCAATGGGTACAATACGATAAATACAACTGGTGTAAATGCTGGTATGTATATGATCCGCTTTACCGGACCTAACGAGCAGTGGATCGACAAATTAATTTTGCAATAACTCTTTCCCGTCCCGCCCCTTTGGCGGGACAATATTCCGTACCCCTATTGTTTATAAGAGGTTTTCCTGTAACTTAGGAAAACCTCTTTTTATATGATATGGAGAAAATTTAACGGCGACCCGATTGAATTACCCATCATGGAGGCAGTAGAAAATGCCATCAAACGGGAAACCGAAAAAGGCTTTCGCCTTAAAGTTTGCATCGGTACGGACAGCCAGGTAAAAGGACAGGAAACAGAATTTGCTACGGTCATTGTTTTTCTTCGGGAAGGACATGGCGGCTTTATGTTTATTCACAATGATAAAACACGGCACCAGTATTCCATTAAAGAAAGAATGCTGATGGAAGTAGCAAAGAGCATTGAAATTGCTTATGAACTCTGCAACCTCTTTACCCTCTACAATGTAGATATGGAAGTGCATGCTGACATCAACACTAATCCCCAGTTTAAAAGTAATGATGCCCTTAAAGAAGCAATGGGATATATACTGGGTATGGGCTTTGCGTTTAAAGCCAAGCCGGAAGCATTTGCCAGCAGTAGCTGTGCCAATAAAGTGGTAAACTGATTGTAGTTACCGATGACTCAATTATTAATACGGGGAAAGCTCTGTAAGCAGCTTCATCACCCCTCACCAATTTCTATTCACATAATATCAGTCGCTGGCATACTGATATTTTACATCACTAATAAAAGGTATTTATTCTGCTGTAAATAAAGGGAATGTAGCTTTTGTAACCGGTGTATTTTTTAGGTCTTTACCGGGTTGCTGTACAATAACCTGGCGAGAGTTGGAAGGAATACTTTTGCCAGAATACATTTGTTCCATCTTCTTGCTGTCTTCCTGTGCTAAGGAAAAAGTGATCAGTACCATTACAAACAGCACTACCACAACATTTCGTTCGGATAAGATTGATCTCATAAATGGTTTAATTGGTAGCAAAGTAATTATAAATTGCTGACATATCGTATACCTTTTTAGTGGTATTTTTTTCTACAGCTTGGTAAAGCTTGAATTTAATCCGCCGATATAATCCAACAGCTCTTTTCGCCCTGCTTTTTGCACGGACGAGGTGATGAAATAAGGCGGAGCTACCTCCCATGTCTGTAGTAATGTGTTTAAAAACTGCTCAGCATTCCGTATAGTCGCCCCCGGTTTATTCTTATCTGATTTTGTAAAAACCAGTACAAAAGGTATTTCCCACTGCCCGAGTTGGTTTACAAACTCTAGGTCGATGGCCTGAGGCGCATGCCGGCTATCTATCAACACAAACAAACAAACGAGATTCTCTCTTTTCCGGATGTAAGATTCAATCATATTTCCCCAATTATTCCGGGCTTTTTGAGACACAGTTGCTGCATAGCCATAGCCTGGTAAATCGGCTATATTCCACTTCATAACCTTACTGCCCTTTTCCTTTTTACCGGTGATTATGGGAGAAGTAATTTCAAAATGATTGATGAGTTTTGTTTTGCCCGGAATGGCCGAAGTTTTAGCGAGATTTACCTGGTTGGTAATCATGTTTATCAACGATGATTTACCCACATTACTACGACCGATAAAAGCATACTCCGGCTTATCTGCCGGGGGGCAATCTTTATAGGACGGACTGCTGATGACGTATTGGGCCGCTGTTATTTCCATGTGTGCAAGATAACAGTAAACTAACAGTTGCAAAACTATAACAGCCCTGCAAAAAACCATAAAGCTGCCCTACCTTTGCGCCCCATGCAAGAACCTTTACCCCACGATAATATCATTCCTTTTAAAGATTCGGAAAAAAGCAAAAAGGAACAAGTAGCCGATATGTTTAATAAAATATCCGGCAAGTACGACCTGATGAATCGTTTTCTCTCTGCCCGTACAGATGTGGGCTGGCGCAAAAAAGCCATCCGTATTTTTAAAGAAGATAAACCCCAGCATATACTGGATGTGGCCACCGGCACTGCTGATATGGCTCTGATGGCTTATAAAATATTAAAGCCCCGGCAGATCACCGGGATAGATATATCTGAAGGAATGCTGGAACTGGGTAGAAAAAAGATTGAGAAAGAACAACTTGGTGACAAAATCCACTTACAACTCGGGGATTCAGAAACAATAAATTTTGCAGATAATACGTTTGATGCCGTGATGGTGGCATTTGGAGTAAGGAACTTTGAAAATCTGGAGGCTGGTCTTGCGGAAATGAAAAGGGTGCTAAAACCCGGTGGCAAACTGATGGTGCTGGAGTTTTCGAAGCCGAAGAGCAAAGTGGTAAAAAGTTTTTACAATTTGTATATGGGCATAGTGGCCCCTCAGGTAGCCCGATTATTCAGGCAAAATAAAGAGGCGTATGAATACCTGAATCAATCGGCCAATGCATTTCCGGATCGCCAATTATTTACTGACATTTTAAAAAAAGTGGGCTATACAGAAACAACCTGTACCCCGCTGAGCTTAGGAATATGTTGCATTTACTCCGGAAAAAAATCTGCCATAGCAGACATAGGATAATAAAAAACAGCACTGTATTTTTTTTGCTGTGTGTCAGTTTGTTGCTTTCTTTTAATTCGCAGGCACAGATTGGTAAGAAAGAAATGTATATGGAAGATCATGATGTGAAGCCTTATTTCTTCGGCATTACACTTGGTGGCAGCTCCACCCGTTTCCATGTAGAGCTGCATCCCCGTTTTTTAATGGATGATAGTGTATTGGTAGCCGAACCGGTAAACTCTGGTGGTATAACGATGGGATTGAATGCTACACTGCGATTATCCAACCGATTCCAGTTTCGGTTTAACCCGCAGTTGATGTTTATGGAAAGAACAATTTTGTATCAATTAAAATTTCCCGACTTTGATGGAAAGACAGAAGTAAAAAAGCAAGTGCAGTCCACTACTTTTTCGTTTCCTTTCCAGATAAAATTTCATAGCGATCGTATTGGCAACTTTAGAGTTTATACACTGGCCGGTTTTAAAGCTGATATTGATATGGCCAGTAATGCAAGGGCAAAAAAAGCTGAAGAATTAGTTAAGATTGCCAAGTATGATTTTGGTCCTGAGTTTGGGATTGGTTTTAATTTCTATTTTTCCAGTTTTATATTTTCTCCTGAAATAAAGATTAGTAACGGCATTAAAAATCTACATGCCCGGGATGTGAATCTTAAATACTCCAGTGTGTTTGATAGAATACAATCGAGGATGATTGTATTTACCATTCATTTGGAAGGATAGGATTTTTATTGCTATTTCTACTGGTTGTGCAGTAAAACTTTGCTTGAATTAAAACTTACAAGTAAAATATTTTTTGCCTGCAGATGTTAGAGATGAATTTGTTTATTGAAAAATAGTTTTATGGTCAATTTTTTTCCACTTCATAATGAAGCATCATATTCCCACCATCAAACTTTTTAAAATCCAAAAGTTTCAATTTCGATTTCGCTTCTTCCCTTTTAAATATTGTTTTTCCGGTACCGAGAAAAATTGGATTTACTAAAAATTGATATTCGTCTATTAATCCCAATGTGGTAAGCTGAGATACAATACTACCACTACCAAAAATCACAATGTCTTTACCAGCCTCTTGTTTTATTTTATTGATTTCTTCTGGAATAATATCCTTCATAATAACTGAGTTATTCCATTCCGTTTTTTTCAACCTCTTTGAAAAAATAATTTTCCGGGAGTTGTTCATAAAGTCTATAAGTTCTTTTGGATTTGGGTCGGATGGGTTTGGTTTTGGCCAATAAGCAGCAAACATTTCGTAAGTAATCTGGCCTAATAAAATCGTATCAAAAGACCTAAATATGTTTAATAAATATTTCCATGTTTCCTCATCAGAAACAAACCAATCCGTTCCATTATTGGAGTCTGAAAAATAGCCATCAAGCGACAGCCATTCTATTGCGATTATTTTTTTCATGTTACGTATTTTTAAATAAAAATATCATGAGATGCTCCTGCCAATTCCATCACCTCTATTTTTTCTCCAACTTCAAGACCACTTTCATTTCTTTGTTTTTGAAATGATTTGAAAGATTCAATAGCTAACAATTGCTTCTGTATTGCTTCGTTTTGATACATGGAGATATGAATGAACGTTTTTTTGTCTTCGCCCAAATAAGCGGTGTAACGAAAATCATTACTATTGATTTTCTTAAAATCTTTTATAAACTCATTTATGTTCTCTTGATTTATAATTACAAAACCTGATTTTACAGTATAGGTTACTTTTACAATTATCATTTTACATATTTTTTTAATATTTCCCTACTAGTATGTCTTTAGAATGGGCCTTTTTGGCGGTCTTTTTTGTAGAAACCGCTGTTCTGATTTTTAATCATAAGATTTCGTTGTAGATACTTTCGATTTGTTTACAATGTCTTTGAGTATGTTCTATCATAAAAATTAACCATTCGTAACGAGTCAAGCCATTAGGTGCTGGAGGAAATTGCAATTCATTGCTTAATTCTTTTAGGTCTTTCTGATTTATTGTTTGAAGTTGTTGCTCTTTTTGTACTGTTAAGGATTTCAATAAATCATCAAGTTCATGTGGAGGCTTGTCAGGTTCTAAAACAGGAGCGGTTTTCATTTTATCTTCACTTCGAAAGATTTTTTTTATTAAATCAACCTGCTCATCATATGGTCGGGTAATAGGAGTAACATTGCCATTGAGTAATTTATTTAGAATGCCCCCGTTGGACTTAATGATGTGGTCTGTTACCTGACCAGCGGTCCAACTTTCTTCATTTATAACTCTGTTAAGTTCCTGATCTGAAAATTTGGATAGCTGATGAAATAAATCTTGATGGACATTTTCTATTTCATCAATAAGTTCTTGTTGTGACATGGGATTTGTATTCATTTTTAATTTTTAATTAGTTTAAAATTCATACTCACTCATATTTCATCGCCTCATACCCCAACAGCCTCCGCCACAAAGCAATTTGCCCAATGCAATTCGCCTCTCTGTAAATGCTGAAAGCAACCATGTCAAAAAAAGGCATCTTCATGCCCCCCATTTCAATCTGGCTGTCCAATTTTTCATCGGTTACCTCTGCCAATGCCTTTCGGGTAACAGGGCTGATAGTTTCCCAATCTTTTTTAAAATCAGTAAGCAGTGGATAAGTAACATTATCCTGAATACCTTTGCCCTCTCTAAAAAGTTCATGTGCTGTTTGCTGCTTATCAATACCAGTATCTTTTACTATTTCATACCGCTGCTCTGTAAGGCTACCAACAAGCCATGCAATATGATTTGCTTTAGTATTTAAACGGCTCTGTGCATCTTTATCAGTAATGCCATCAATTGCTTTTGTAAAGAAATTTGTATGCATATCATACAACACAAGGAGTGATTCAATTCTGCTGCTAACTGTTTTTGCTTCCATGTTGCTTAAATTTAAAATGTGAAGAACTATCCTGTTAAGATGAATATTTTTTAAAGAATGAGTGTTACACAATTGTGGAAATAAATTGTATGATTCACACATTAGTCTGCATTAACAGGTACAAAATGGATGCCTGCATTATTTGAGTTTAAATAAGATTTTGTTTACGAGCAAACAACTATAAGGGGCAAAATATACACATGATGGGATGTGAAGAGGGTATCATTCAGAACTTAATAATTGAACAGCCAACGATGCAGGCATATGGCCGGCACACAAAAGCCAACCTGCCCAAATAATACTCTTAAAAATCAAAATCCCTTCTTGGTAAATTCCAACGTACACCCAAAGTGATAATAGAACTATTGCGGGAAACAAGCGGTGCTGTTTTAGTTTGTTGTTTTCTATACAAAGCATTGAATTCAAAAAAAAGATTTTCTCTAAACTCGTACGAAACAAGCAAGGAAGCGAGGAACACATTTGTTTTCCATCCACTACCAATGTTATAGCCATAATCCCCCATACGAAATGGTGGCTCATTGGGATAAAAAATATTACTGCCAAAACTACGGCTGCTGCTATCACGGCCCTGTGTATAATAAATTAATTTACCCACCGTCAACCACTTTGGTGCTGGTTGATAACGGGCAATACCAATAACCTCACTTATGCTGGCTCCCAGCGGATGTGCCAGCGGCTGATTGTAATGTGTGTAGTTGCCCACAGAATCACGGTGAGAATATGTGAATGGGCGGATGCGGTTATGTTCTAACTGCAGATCAAGATTTTTGATACCCAATGCATCTATATATTTTGCACCGATCTGTATGCCCCATTTATTGGCCCACCAACCATTGCCATCTTTTATTTCTTTCAATAAAAATTCATCCAATAATAGCTGACCATACACTTGAATATTTTTTGGCAGGTTAGCTTTAAAATCAAGACCAGCCACAGAGTTATCAAAACTTCCGTTTTGCTGCTCGATAGAACGATAGAAGATAATTGGATTAAGATAACCAAAATCGAACCTGTCTTTACGACCAAAGATGACACCTTCAAACAAACCAATATTGAGCCATTTGGTAACATTCACATCGAGGTGGTGCATGGCTGCATATTTCTTTGGCACCAACTGATCACCACCCGGTATCACTGCGGAATGCAATTCCATAAAAAGATTCTGGTAATTTATTTTCCAGATCCTTGTATTTAATTTTAAGAAAAGATTGCTGTTGCCAAAATCGCTAAGGAACATGCTGCGTTGGCCATTGCCGATAAAATTCCTATCGTAGCCAAATGCAACATCAATGTACTTTGTAACATTAAATGTAACATAGCCTCTTGCATCAAAGTAATCGTAGCCGGTAGTTTTAAATGGTTTGTAAAAACCAGCCCCGGGCACAGCTTTTCTTGCATTCACAAATTCATTTACATAAGAAGGCAGTTTTTCCTGGTTGTCAGTAATGCTGGCAGCAAACCCAATTTTATTGGCGATGCGTCCCCGAATAGCAACACCTCTAGTATTCTGGTAAAGTGTTTCATCATTATTACTTTCTTTGGAAATAGTAACCTGTATAGCAGGATTAATAACAAGGTCAAAATCTTTTACATGCACTTCGTATAAATTGGCGGGAGTGGTATAAAAGTTTTTAAGTATAGGTTTTTTAGTAGCATACTTTAATCTTTCTGCAGCCGTCAGGTATTCCAGGTTATTAATAAAAACCCGTTGTGCATTGTAGGCATCCACTTTTGATAAGTTAATGCCGGGCTGATTGAGATAATGTGCCACCGCATTCACCACATGCCTGCGGCTAAAGGGTTTTGTTTTAGAAAAATTAAAGAAGGAGTCTGAGCGGCTTTTTATTTCCAGCCGCTCCATCAATATATTGGCTTTATCGCCCTGTGGGAGGAAAGTAGTTTGTGAAAAAGCAGAAATTGGAAGCAGGATAAGTGCAAGTCTTACAATGGTTTGTTTAAATTGCATGGGTATTGGTTTCATTAATAATTTTCAATGGAAAGATATGCAAATATACCTGATTAGGAATATACAGGTGGTAAACGAAGGCCATATAAAAACGGCTGATGTGCTGATAAAAAATGGACGAATTGAAAACATCTCACCACAGATTATTTCTGTTGATGCTGCTGCTATTGAAATAAACGGAGAAGGCAAATATCTTTTCCCAGGTTGTATAGATGACCAGGTGCATTTTAGAGAGCCGGGACTTACACATAAGGCCAATATTTATACTGAAGCAAAAGCTGCGGTGGCTGGTGGTGTTACCAGTTTTATGGAAATGCCTAATACGATTCCTAATGCACTCACACAAGAATTGCTGGAAAATAAATACAGTATTGCTGCGCAAAATTCATTGGCCAATTATTCTTTCTTTATGGGTACTGGGAATAATAATGCGGATGAAGTGCTGAAAACAAATGATAGAAGAAAAGATGTTTGTGGTATAAAAATATTTATGGGTAGCAGCACCGGTAATATGCTGGTGGATAATCCGAATACACTGGATAAAATTTTCCGGGAGAGTGAAGTGCTGATAGCTACACATTGTGAAGATGAAAGTATTATCAAAAGAAATTTAGAACGATTATCCGCAGGATCCGCTGGAAAAGCTATCGGCAAAGGATTAACAGCGGCTGATCATCCCGTCATCCGGGATGATGAAGCTTGTTACGAATCTTCTTTGTATGCAATACAGATAGCCAAGAAGTATAATACCCGGCTGCATATATTACACATCAGCACAGCAAGGGAGTTACAGTTGTTTACAAATATGTTCCCATTAAAAGATAAACGCATAACTGCTGAAGTATGTGTGCATCATTTACATTTTACCAGTGATGATTATGCAAGACTGGGTAATCTTATAAAATGTAATCCGGCTATAAAAGCTCCGCATAATAAAGAAGCCCTGTGGAAAGCCTTGCTGGATGACAGGCTGGATGTGATAGCGACGGATCATGCACCGCATACATGGGCAGAAAAGAATGAGCCGTATGAAAAATCCCATGCAGGTTTGCCATTGGTGCAACATCCATTGTTGTTGATGTTGCATTATTATAAACTTGGTCGGATCTCTTTAGAAAAGATAGCAGAGAAAATGAGTCATGCAGTAGCAGATTGTTTTCAGATAAAAGAAAGAGGTTATATACGGGAAGGCTATCCTGCTGATCTGGTAATTGTCGATCTGAATGAAACAACTACTGCGACGAAAGAAAATATTTTATACAAATGCGGATGGAGTCCTTTAGAGAATTTTACATTTCCTGCATCTATATGCCAGACGTTTGTAAACGGACAGCTGGTATATGATAATGGGAAGTTCGATGAAGAGAAAAAAGGGCAGCGATTGAAATTTGACAGATAAAAATGCAATGGGCATAATGAATAGATCAGCTTAGAGCAAACATTCACCATTCACTAGTATGCAAATAGATCAAACATCATTTAACGACATTTCTATCTTTCATCCGGAAGAGGAGTTTTCTATATTTCATAAACTAAACTTTACCCGTACCGTGGGTGGCAGGGAATGGCTGCGCAAATTCTTTAGTGAGCCTCATGATGATCTGAAAAAAATAATCGGCACACAGAAAGTGATCCGCACTTTTATGGAGCATGTAAATAAATGGCCAACCGATATCAGCAATGGCACGGTGCTGGTGATGGATAAATTTTTAGACTATCCGCTGGATGCCATCAGCGAGGCACCTGCTTCTTTTAATAACATGCTGTATAAATGGCTGCACAGTGCTGATTATTCCATGTTGAAATATTCCATCGGCCACTTTGCAGATTTTTACCGGGGCATTAAAAAAATAGCCGAGCTGTTGGAAGATGTTGATCTGCCGGCCAACATTAAATTATATATTGATAGAATACACGGCTTATTGAGAGAACCACCGCTGCAAAAGATCTCTTCTACTGAGCCCGGAGAAAAATTTACCATCAAACAGAATTTATATTTCGGTTATCATCTTCGGGGCCGATATAAAAATGGCACTCTTGAATTGATAGATATTTATAGCAGATTGGATGCCTGGTACTCGATGGCGGTAGCAGTAAAAACATATGGACTCACTTTCCCGGAGTTTGTTGAACAAAATACTCCGCTGGTAGATGCAAAAGGATTGTATCATATTTTATTACCCAAACCTGTGGCCTATGATCTGCAGATGAACCCTGAACATAATTTTCTTTTTCTTACCGGAGCAAACATGGCCGGCAAGAGTACCTTGATAAAAGCATTGGGCTCTGCAGTATTCTTAGCACATATTGGTATGGGTGTGCCTGCGGCAAAAATGAAACTGACGGTGTTTGATGGACTGCTGAGCAATATAAATGTGGTAGATAATATTGCCAAAGGCGAAAGCTATTTCTTCAATGAAGTGCAGCGAATAAAGAATACGATTGAAAAAATAAATAATGGTAAAAAATGGCTGGTGCTGATCGATGAATTATTTAAAGGCACTAATGTGCAGGATGCGATGAAGTGTTCGCTGACAGTAATCAAAGGTCTATTGAAAATGAAGAACTCCCTTTTCATTTTATCCACTCACTTGTATGAGATCGGGGAAGAATTAAAACCGTATCCAAATATTTCGTTCCGGTATTTTGAAACGAATGTAAAAGATGAGCAACTGGAATTCAGTTATCAACTAAAAGAAGGTATCAGTAATGATCGAATTGGCTATGTGATATTAAAAAGGGAGAAGGTGGTGGAGATGCTGGAGAGGTTGTAAAACCCCAGCCCCTAAAGGGGAATCAAGAATTTACTACATTCATATAAATATTAACCACATGCTAAAGGCATTTTATATTCTTGCTACAATACTTATTACTCTTAAAACAGAGGCACAAAGAAATATTGATGTGCTGCATTATAAGTATAGTATTGAACTAAATGATAAGAATGATACGATTTATGGAAAAGCTGAAATAAAACTTTTGGCTCCTACCTTCTCCAATAATCTTGAATTTGATATTAAAGGCCTAAGCACCGGCAAGGGAATGATAGTGGATGCGGTAAATAGTAAAAAAGGAAAAGACGCAACTATAATTATACCTAAGAATTCGGATATCAAACCAGCTAATATTTTTAAACATACCGGCGATAAACTATCTATCCAATATGCTTTTGATAAAATTGATAAAGCTGCCGCTAATGTGGTTGATACATTTGTTATTACTGTAACTTACCATGGAATCCCCGCCGATGGCCTTATCATTTCTAAAAATAAATATGGAAACCGTACTTTCTTTTCTGACAATTGGCCAAACCGGGCACATAACTGGATACCCTGTGTGGATGATCCGGCAGATAAATCCACGGTGGAATTTATTGTAACTGCGCCAACGCATTACCAGGTAATTTCTAATGGTGTGCAGATAGAAGAAACGAATTTACCCGGTAATAAAAAACTTACTCATTGGAAAGAAGATGTGCCGCTGCCTACTAAAGTGATGGTGATAGGTGCAGCCCACTTTGCGGTGAATAATTTTGGTGATATAAACTGTGTGCCAATCAGCAGCTGGGTGTACCCGGAGAATAAAGCCAACGGTTTTACTGACTATGCACCAGCCAAAGAAATATTGCAATGGTACATGAACTATATCGGGCCATATGCTTATAAAAAATTAGCCAACGTACAATCGAAAACTATTTTCGGTGGTATGGAAAATGCCAGTGCTATTTTTTATTTTGAAAATTCAGTAACAGGTAAAAAAGAACAGGAAGCATTAATAGCCCACGAAATAGTACACCAGTGGTTTGGCAATAGTGCTACCGAAAAAAGCTTTGCACATCTTTGGCTGAGTGAAGGTTTTGCCACTTACCTTACTCATGTTTATATCGAATCGAAATACGGAACGGATAGTTTGAATAAAAGAATGAAAAGCGAAAGGGATGAAATAATTGAGTTTGTAAATACTTCGAAAAGGTCTGTGGTAGATAATACAACAGACTATATGAGTCTGCTGAATACAAACAGTTACCAGAAAGGTGGATGGGTATTACATATGCTGCGCAGGCAGTTGGGAGATTCTGTTTTTAAAAAATCTATCCGGAAATATTATGAAACCTATGCCGGTAAAAATGCAGATACAAAAGATCTGCAAAAAGTATTTGAAACGGTGTCGGGTAAAAATTTGGAATCATTCTTTAAACAATGGTTATATACCGGTGAAAACCCAAAATTAAAAATATCCTGGAAAAATATAACTAAGGATAAAAAGGTTGCTATAACAGTTGAACAAACACAAAACAAACTATTTGAATTTACAGTAGACTTATTTTTGATAACTGGGCTAAGAAAAAACACAGATGCTAAAATCCAGGTTTCAAAAAAAATTGAAACGTTTTACTTTTCAACGAATGGCCCATTACTACAACTTGACGTAGATTATAAAACATCACTGCTAGCAGAATTCTTAGTTAGTGAAGTGAAATAACTTCTTTTGATGAGTAGAATTCCTGCAGTACAGGTGTGCGACGCAAGGGACGATGCTCCGGGAACTACAGCTGGTAACAATAAAATTTTCCTATCTTCCGCCCATGCTTATAAAAACATTTGGTAGTGCGGTGTATGGTGTGGAAGCAATCACAATTACCATTGAAGTAAACTGGCTTACAACAGGAAAAGATCCAATGATCGTGGGCTTGCCCGACAATGCGGTAAAGGAAAGTTTGCAACGCATTGAAAGCACTTTTAAAACCAACAACTATAGCATGCCCCGCACCAAAGTGGTGGTGAATATGGCGCCTGCTGATATTAAAAAAAGTGGAACTCCGTTTGACCTGCCTATTGCATTGGGCATATTGGGTGCTTCTGAACAGATAGAAAACAGTGATGCATTGGCCAATTATGTGATCATGGGTGAGCTATCTCTTGATGGTGAGATAAGATCCATAAAAGGCGCCTTGCCGATTGCGATACAAGCAAGAAAGGAAGGCTTTAAAGGATTGATAGTACCAAAGGCGAATGCTAAAGAGGCCGGCATGGTGAACAACCTACAGGTGTATGGAGTAACGCATATTAAAGAAGTGATTGATTTTTTTGCGAATGAAGAAAAAGGATTGGAGCCGACGGTGATCAATACAAGAGAAGAATTTTTTAATTCGCAGTATGATTTTGAAATTGATTTTGCCGATGTAAAAGGACAGGAAAATATTAAAAGAGCATTGGAGATTGCGGCGGCTGGTGGGCATAATGCGATACTGATAGGTCCGCCGGGTGCAGGCAAAACAATGCTGGCAAAACGATTACCTACCATACTTCCACCGCTTAGTTTACAAGAAGCATTGGAGACAACCAAGATACATTCTGTGGCCGGCAAACTTCCTGAAAATTCTACGTTAGTTTCTAAACGTCCGTTCCGTTCGCCACATCATACCATATCTGATGTAGCATTAGTGGGTGGTGGTGGCATACCACAACCAGGAGAAATATCCCTGGCACATAATGGAGTTTTGTTTTTGGATGAATTACCAGAATTTAAAAGAACAGTACTGGAAGTAATGCGGCAACCGATGGAAGAAAGAAGAGTAACGATATCAAGAGCAAAAATTGCGACAGATTTTCCAGCAAGTTTTATGTTGATCGCTTCGATGAATCCCTGCCCCTGCGGTTTTTATAATCACCCGGAAAGAGAATGTAGTTGTCCGCCGGGTACAGTGCAGAAATATTTAAATAAAATATCGGGACCACTGCTTGATAGAATTGATCTGCATGTGGAAGTAACTCCTGTTCCTTTTAGTGAACTATCAACTACAAGGTCGCAGGAAAATTCCGTTAGCATCCGTGACAGGGTGATTGCTGCAAGAGAAAGACAGGCGGAACGATACAAAGACAATCCGGGTATTTATTGCAATGCACAAATAAGCAGTAAGATGCTGAAAGAAATATGTGTTATCAGCCAGGTGGGAGCCAATTTATTAAAAGCGGCGATGGAAAAATTAAATCTTTCGGCAAGAGCTTATGACAGGATATTAAAAGTATCAAGAACAATTGCAGACCTATCTAACAGTGATGATATAAAACCGGAACATTTGGCCGAAGCAATACAATACAGGAGTTTGGATAGAGAGGGATGGGCGGGATAAATACAGAGTCGGGAGATTTGAGTCGGGAGTTTACCCATGATTGAACTTTTTTTAAGATTTATAACTTAAGATTTGAAACGAACCGACTGCTCACTTCAAACTAAAGACTCCTTCTCTCCTGCTTATTTGTCATTTTTTCCGAACTTGTACGATGTTTGTACGTTGAATAACCCTTTACCATAACTCTCATTCTAATATATGAAAATACTACTCCATTATCTGAAGCCCTATAAATGGCTGGTGGCATTGGTAATGCTTTTGGCCAGCATCAATATTGGTTTTTCATTAATAGACCCTATCATTTTTGGAAAACTGGTGAACCTGGGAAGTTATCATCAGAAAGTAGAACCTTTGAGTTGGAATGAATTTCTTTTTACTAACAAAGAATATGTAGATATGGGAGTAAAAATGGATACTCCCGGGAAGGTGGTAAAAACAGAAACAAAAAAAGTTATTTATGGAGTTGCCTGGTTGGTAATTGCTTCTATCTCTGTGGCGATGATTAGCCGGATTGCTAAAGCTTTCCAGGATTATTTTTTGAGTTTGATCACTCAAAAATTTGGAGCCACTTTATTTACACAAGGTTTGCAACATGCCATGAAACTTCCTTACCAGGAATTTGAAGATGCCAGAAGTGGTGAGACATTAAGTGTATTACAAAAAGTAAGAATAGATACAGAAAAGTTTGTATCCTCATTTATTAATATTCTTCTGCCGGTTATAGTAGGAATTATTTTTGTGGCAGTGTATGCCACCACTATTCACTGGAGTCTTCCCCTTGTTTATTTTGGAGGCATATTTTTACTCACCATTATCTCTAATCTGCTGAGTAAAAAAGTAAAGACCATTCAGAAAAAAATTGTTGGGCAAACAACTGCATTGGCAGGGGCCACCACAGAATCGCTGCGTAATATTGAACTAGTAAAAAGTTTGGGTCTTACCAACCAGGAAGTTTCAAGATTAAATAAAAATACTTTTAAGATACTGGGACTTGAACTGACCAAAGTAAAACGTATCCGCAGTATCAGTTTTGTGCAGGGAACTTTTGTAAATACACTTCGTCAGATCATACTTTTCCTTTTAATGCTTTTTATTTTCCAGGGAAAAATGGATGCAGGGCAGATAGTAACGATGCAAATCTTTTCTTTCTTTGTATTTGGTCCGCTACAAGAGATTGGCAACATCATTCTCACCTATAGAGAAGCACAGGCATCGTTAGAAAACTTTGAGAACCTGATGAAGAAGGCTCCCGAGCCGCAAGCCATCGATCCAAAACATTTAGGCGAAATAAAAACACTGGAATTTGATGAGGTAGCTTTTAAACATCAGACCGCTTCACAAAAAGCTATTAATAATATCAGCTTTAAAGTGAACAAAGGTGAAACCATTGCATTTGTTGGCCCATCTGGTTCTGGTAAAACAACGTTGATGAAATTATTAGTGGGACTATACCGGCCGCAGGAAGGAAAAATTTTATATAATGGTATTGATGAGAATAATATTGACTTTGAAGACCTGCGCAACCAGATTGGTTTTGTAACGCAGGACACTCAATTGTTTTCAGGTACTATCAAAGAGAATCTGCAGTTTGTAAATCCATCTGCTACAGACGAAGATTTGATGGATGTATTGGATAAAGCATCCGCTACGAAATTGTTAGTCAGGGCAGAAAAAGGATTGGATACGATGATCGGTGAAGGCGGATTAAAATTATCCGGTGGAGAAAAACAACGTTTATCTATTGCCAGGGCATTGCTGCGCAAACCGAAATTGCTATTGTTTGATGAAGCCACTTCTGCATTGGATTCATTGACCGAAGAAGAAATTACCGATACCATCCGGGATATATCTAAAGAAGGAAACCAGGTTACCATTTTAATTGCACATCGTCTCTCTACAATTATGCATGCCGATAGAATTTATGTGCTGGAACAAGGTGATGTTGTAGAAACAGGCAATCATGAAAAACTGCTGGAAGAAAAAGGTTTGTATTATGCCATGTGGCGTCAGCAGATCGGTGAACGCAAAACAAAAATCAACATAATATAGCATATGGGTTTTTTATCATTCTTAGGGCTTGGCTCGGGCAAAATAAAAAATGCGATAAGAAAAGGAGCTATTATTATTGATGTGCGAACGGCTGCTGAATATGATAGCGGCCATATTCCTGATGCATTTCATATTCCCGTAGATAGAATAAAAACAAATGCACAACGGCTGAAAGATTCTAAGTTGCCGGTGATCGTTTGTTGCAGCTCCGGACACCGCAGCAGCCAGGCTGTACAAATATTAAAGTCGATGGGAATGAAGGAAGCTTATAACGGTGGCAACTGGGAAAATTTATTACGTACTTTGAAGAAAGTGTAATCCTTTTTTATCATGGATTCACTTTTATCTTTACAGACTTTGTAATGACATTGTAACCGTGGTCTTCAAATGAAACGGTGACGGTATAATCAGCGGCAGTAGTAACGGTGGCCGCATGATTGATATTGAAATTATAAGAAACGATACCATGTATCTCGTATAATTGTTCCTTTACAGAAAATCCGTTAGCATCGTTGGTGATCTTTATGCTTCCCCGATAAAGTCCATAGTCATCTGAAACAGTTCCCGAAACATGGATCGTATTTCCATTCATATAAACCTGCGCCGCTGTTGGTGAAGAAATCGTAATTACCGGTGCAGTTGTGTCTGATGGTTGAGGATTATGAACACCGCCGCCGCTATCATCATCCGTAGTTATTCCTTTGGAGCAGGATGCCATTACTACCACGGCAATTGCTGAAACAATAAACAGGGAAATTCTATTTTTCATTGCTGTAAAACTAAGGTTCTTTTTTTTGATTACTTCCCCAGAGGTCGCTGAAAAAGCTTGATTTTTCCAGTTCTTCCATATCACTTAATTCCAGTTCCAGAGCTTTGGTACTTTGAGAAATCTCCAGCAGCGAAATAACCAGCGAAGCCAATAAACTTAATAAACTGGCAGCAAACACATAACTGGTAATTCCATTCCATTGTTTATACACACTATACATGGCCACCACACAGCATAAAAAACTAAATACACCAAGGGTCTGCATCTGCCGCACCATATTAATACGAATTCTTAATATTTTGATCTGGTTTAACAGGTGAGTTTTCTTTTCGCCTTTCATATACTCATCGTGCAATTTGCGGATAAGGTTGGCTAAAGCCAGGTACCGGTTGGTATATGCCAGTAGCAATAAGCTGATAGCAGGAAATAGTAAGGCTGGGGTATTAAAAGTAATTTCCATGCTGCAATTTAGCTTATAAAAACTTTTGCCCTTAACTTCTCTCTTTGGGAGTAGATTTCTTTCTTTATTTATTCAATGAAAAGCCCAAGGGAATATTCAGCTTTACCGAAAAATTACGACCAGTATTATACACACCGGTTCTCCCGGTTGCATTATTGGTGGCGGTATATTTTAATCGACTAAGATGATTTTGATAAGCAACATCTGTTATATTATTTACTCCTAAAAATAAACTGAAGAGAGTTTTCTTTTTATGAACCACATCTCCACCCAATGCTGCGTTTAGCAATGTATATCCTGGAGTTGCCGTTTCAGTATCAAAACCGGTAAAAAAATTATCCTGTCGCAATGTACCGGCTACTTCAAAAATGCCATATACATTTTGAAATACTTTGCCGGCTTTTTTAAAATCTGCTCTTACTTCACTGTTCCACCGGGGGGCTGGAATAAGTGGAAGGTTGTCACTACCGGTTTTATATCCATCAATGGTATTATCAAACCGGCCTCTTACAAAAGAAAAACTATTTTCAAAGTGTAGCCAGTCCAATGGATGCGGATGAATATCAACAGAAAGTTCTATACCGGACAGCATTGCATTGTTCTGGTTGAATTTAAATGCAGGGATATCCTCTCCGTTTATATTTATCAATGAATCAGTACCGGAGACAGCTCTTAGTTTTCGATAAAAAATAAAGTCATTCATCCGGTTATAAAAAGCCGATACACCTATACTGAAGTGATGATAGTTTAAATCTATCCCTCCATCCATCTGCAAACTTGTTTCTGATTTTAAATTTTCATTACCATGTTCATAGCGGTTGGTGCCTTCATGTGCACCATTGCTGGCCAGTTCTGCCAATGTGGGTGCCCGGAATCCTCTTGCAATGTTTGCCTTTATTGTAACTGCTTCGGCGGGTTCATAACTTACTCCTACACTTCCCGAGATATTTGAAAACTTACGATCAAAGGAATTGAATTTAATAATAGAGCCATCGGTAAATGCTTTTGAATTGACTGATCGGTTATCAAATCGCAGTCCGCCGCTTAATGTTCCTTTTTCTAAAAATCGTTGGGTATATACAAATGCACCTATATCAAACAAGTTGTACTCCGGTATCAATACTTCTATTCCTTTGTTCTGATTATTTTGTTGCATTCCGTTTACACCGATAGTAGTATGCCATTCTTTTATGCCCGGCAGTTGCCATTGCAGATTATAATTAATAGTTTTCAGATCAAAGAATAAACTTTTTTCCAAGGGCAATTCAGGATTGCCAAACTCCTCCCGGATATTATTCTGATAGCCGAGGTTAAGCTTCACCCGGCTTTTCTTTAAAGAAAAATTATTGTCAAGAATAATTTTATTATGCTGCACTCTTTGTTGCGGAATAAATAATTCTTTTCCCTTCAATTCTTCATTGGTGGCAATTCTTTCCAATGGCGTACCCGCATATAAAATAAATTTACCCGTTACATCATCTCTTTCTCCTTCTATCAATCCAACCCGTTGATCATAGCGGCTAAAAATAAGATGACTGTAACCCCAACTTTTATTGATACCCGCATAGCCGCCAAAATTATTTTCATTAAATCTTGAATTCAAAACCTTACCATCAAATTTATTCTGGTAGTCACCCGCAGATTTATGAGTGCCATACAAATTCCAGTTGAAGCCATTTTTATTTCCGGCCACAGTACCATTGATCCCAAACAATCCATTATTACTTTGATAGTTGGTTAATACATTTCCTTTTATCGTTCCTTCTGCCACCGGTATGTTGGTGATAAGGCTGATAACACCGGCCAATGCATCACTGCCATACATTAATGAAGCGGCACCTTTTAATACTTCAGCTTTTACTACACTCATTTCATCAATCTCAATACCATGTTCATCGCCCCATTGCTGACCTTCCTGCCGTACTCCATCATTTACCACCACTACCCTGTTGTATCCCAATCCACGGATAAATGGTTTGGAGATTGCAGGGCCTGTAGATAATTGAGATACACCCGGCACATGAGTTAAGGCATCAATAATATTAGAAGAAGGTGTTTGTAGTAATGCCAACTTGCGGATAGAAGTAACCGGTACCGGCGATTTGCGGATGCTGGTAGCCCCTGATACACCGGTAACAATCACTCCCTGGTTTTCTACCACCATGAGAGATAATGTAAAATCTTTTTCAGTATTACCAGTCAACTCAAGGTGCTCTACCAACGTAGTATAACCAGCAGAAGAAATCTCTACTACATGATGACCATCAGGTATATTGGTAAGAACATATTTACCATTGCCATCTGCTATAGCACCTATTTTATAATCTGTAAAATAAACAGAGGCGCCGGGCAATGGTTCTCCGGTCTTTGCATCCGATATTTTTCCGGTAAGGGTAACTTTTATATTACTCATTCTGGACGTACCCTCATCTTTAATATCCTCTTGTGCGGAAAGATGTGCGGATTCTATTATTAGCAACAAAAAAACAAATAGTCTTTTTTTCATAATTTGAAACTATGTTGCAAATATATAAAGTAGGTTTTTTCTGGACAAATCTAATTTACCAACGGTAGTGCCGCTAATCTTCTTCGTCTAAACTCAGTCATAGGCCCGGTATTTTCATGAATTGGCCTTAATCCTGATACTTATGAATCCGGGTTTTTCTTCCAAAGAATAATATTAAATTTACTGACACAACAAACCAACCACATGCATTTGAGAATTAAACTATTAAGCAGTCTTTCAGCAATAATGCTTTTTATTAGCTGTACTAATAAAGATGTGATGCAACCCGATCCCTGTGCAGGAGTAAGTTATGATGTGCAATATTATAAATCTGAATCAATCGGCAGTTCCAACAATGGAAGCTTCACTGTCACTTACCCTATTGGCGATACAATTAGTTATAAATTGAATACCGGCAATTATCAACCTTTGGCCACATTTAATAATCTTGCCCCCGGCAACTATGTAATAACTGTAAAAAACATGAAAGGCTGTACGGACACCGCACAGATCACCATTTTAAATTATGGACCTAAGTATGCATTGGTAAAACAATTGATCACCGGCTATTGCGGTCCCTGTCATTTAAATAATGGCGTCAGCGGTGGAAAAAATTTTGATACTGATGCCAGCATAGTAAATAGCTGGGATAGAATAAAAGCAAGAGCAGTAGATAACATTCCTACCCGTATGCCGGAAGCACCTAACAGTCCTCTTACTGCTATCGATAAACAAAAAATAACTGATTGGGTAAATGCAGGGCACCGGCAATTAGATTAATACACATCACGGATTAAAAATGATTTAGGGGATTAACACGGATTTTTAAATCATTGTTATAACAAACAACTCCATTCAGGGTCTTCATAATTTCTCAACGGATTTCTCTATTATTATCGTACAAAAAAATAGAGGCTTCATTTTATTGAAGCCTCATTTTTATTATTGCCTGTTCGAATTATCTCATTAATGTGATCACTCCTTTTTTCGTTATTACATTTCCTTTGTCGGTTATAGCCTGTGCCATCCATACAAATGTGCCTGTGCCTTGTTCCTTTCCTGCTAATTTTCCATCCCAGCCTTTATGTAATTGGTTGGTATAAAATACTTCCTGACCCCAGCGGTTAAATATGCGGAAATAGATCAATGATTTTATACCTACAGGGAATGGAACTAACAGGTCATTTCTTCCATCACCATTTGGTGTAAAGCCGGTAGGCACATATATCTCCGGACCGGTGTATACTTTTATATTCACATAGCCTTCTCCTTTGCAACCTGCGGGGGTAGAAGTAATTACCTGGTAAGTTATATCACCTCCAATCGGTCCAACTGTTGCAATAGGATTAGCAATGTTTGGATTGCTAAGTCCGGTAGAAGGAGTCCAGGTAAAAATATTTGCATCGGGATCTGATGATACTGCTAATAGCTGTATGCTGTCACCAGGATAGCCTATCGTATCGTAAGGATATGTTTTCACTTTCAATGGTGGAGTTACATCTATTGTTACCTGGTCTGTTGTTAACGATGCACATCCATTTACATCTGAAAGAATAGTAACGGTATAAGTGATATCCTTGGTAGGTGTGGAAACGGGTGTGGCAGAGTTTGGATTATCCAGGTAAGTAGATGGATTCCATAAATATTGGGTACCACCAGAAGCCTGCAGGTTATACGTCTGTCCATAACAAATAAATCCATCGGTACCTGCATCGGGTATCGGTGCAGCATTTACATTCACTATCACCGAATCAATAGCACTGCATCTTCCCAATGTAGCAGTTACTATGTACTCAGTTGTTACCGTTGGATTAGCCACCGGATTATAAATGGCAGTACTGCTAAGCCCTGTAGCCGGCGTCCACACATACTGCGTAGCATTGGATAATAACTGCAGTTGTGTTGATTTGCTTTCGCAAATAGTTGGATCTGTTTGTTTAGTAAAAGTTAGATTATTTGTAAGACCAACCGTAGTGGTAAAGCTGGTAGTACATCCCAAATTATCTTTTACATATACGGTGTAAGTGCCGGGTGCTACGTTAAATGTATTTCCGCTTTGGAAAGTTGTATTGTCTAAAGAATACTGGTAGCCTGAATTACCACCGGCTGCTGTTACTGTAATGGTACCATCATTTCCACCATCACAACTTGCATTGTTATTGGCAGATGATGCCGTAAGAGCTGCAGGTTGGGTAACAGTAATAGTTCTTGGAGTAGTGCATCCATTAGCATCTCTTATTATGACTGTATATGTTCCGGCCGGCACATTAAAAATATTTCCGCTTTGCCAGTTGGCACCGCCATCTATTGAATAATCATATGGAGTAGCACCACCATTGGGCACTATTGTTATGGTACCATTGTTTTGACCATTACAAACAACTGCAACAGTAGAAGTAGTGGCAGCTAATGCAGGAGGTTCAGTAATGGTAATTGATTGTGAACCCTGGCATCCGTTTACTTCTCTATAATAAACAGTGTAAGTACCGGCAGCCAACCCATTAAAAATATTGCTGCTCTGCCAGGTGACATTATCTAATGAATACTCATAAGGAGCAGTACCGATAGTAGGTTGTGTAACTGTTATTGTTCCGGTGTTTCCCCTGTTGCAAAGCACATCTGTTTTATTGACAGAAGTAGTAAGTGCCGGACCGGCTACTACATCTGCAGTGATTGTATTGGTAACACAACCAGCTCCATCTGTCATTACAATAGTATGTGTACCAGCAGGCACATTATTAAAAGTATAAGGAACCGGGCCAGTAACACCGGGAGCACCATCTAATGAAAAAGTATAAGGTGCATTACCATTAGTTGGTGTAACAGTAATAGAACCATTAGCAGCACCGTTGCAAGAGGTGGCGGCTGGTACAGCATTAGCTGTAATGACAGTACCTGCTGCAATAGTAAAGGTGATCGTATTGCTTTGGCAACTTGTTGGATTATCTGTGATCACAACGGTATGTGTACCGGGAGTAAGATTGGTAAACGTTGTATTGGTAGCACCAGTTTGAGTGATAGTACCATCTAAAACAAATGTATATGGACCTGTACCATTTGTAGGAGTAATAGTTGCACTACCATTTGCAGCACCAGAGCAGGTGGCACCAGTAAGTGATGTAGTGGCAGTAACTGCAGTTCCATTGAAAACAGTTCTCGTAATTGTTCTTGAGCAACCCACATTATCTCTTACTATAATGGTGTATGTACCACCAGCAAGACCAGTAAATACATTGGATGCTTGCGGAGCACCTGCCCCTAATTGATAAGTAAATGGAGCAGTGCCTGCAGTTGCATTAACAGTAATGGTACCATTGGTAGCACCGGGACAAGAGGTAGAAGTTGCAGTTGAAGTAGCAGTAACACCAGTACCAGTTGTAATATTTACAGTAATAGTATTGGTAGTACAATTATTTACATCTCTCACCACTACGGTATGATTGCCGGGTGCAAGCCCGGTGAATGTGTGTGGCAATGTCCAGACTGTAAACACTCCCCCATCTAATGATATACTGAATGGAGCGGTTCCGGTAGAAGATGTGACAGTGAGAGAACCATTGTTAACACCTGTACATGAAGCTGGCGAACTGGATGTAGTAGCGGTCTGATTGGACACTACTGGTACAGTTACAGTATAAGTTGAATTACATGTTCCAGGAGCATCTCTTACATAAACTGTGTAAGTGCCGCCGGCTAATCCTGTAAATACATTACTGGTTTGCCAGGTAACACCATCCAAAGAATATTGATAGGGTCCGGTTCCGCCACTAACGTTGTTTACAGTAATGCTTCCGTTACTCATACCACAGGCAGCAGCATTAGTGACAGGTGTAGCAGCCAATGCACTGGTACGATTTATTGTTACCGTATCGGTTCCAAAAATTTCTACAGTGGGGTCATCTATTTTATCATAAAAAGCTTTCACTACATATTGAGTTGATGCGCCGGCTGGTGGACAAATATTAGGAAATGATACGTCCCTATCTCCACTGGGCAATTGCACTGTGGTACCTACTGAAACTAAGGTACCACTAAGAGTATATAGTTCTACCCTGCGGAAAAGTGGTGTACCATTCACGGGTACAAACCGCCATTTTTCAGACATGCCTACAGAACCCCAGGGCGGATCAGATGCTCTTCTTCCCGGTACCATTACTCCCATATCCCGGTTAAAATTTTGCACTCCTACCATTGCTCTTCCCTGGTTCCATCCAGTACATATTTGCTTATCATAAATAGTTACATCTATTATACCTGTCGATTCATATAGAGTAATCTGGTGAGTATTTTCAATCAAACTATTGCAGCCAGCTGAGAAGAGTGGAATTTTATAATAAGTAATAGTCCAAGTTCTATAAGGAGATACTCCAGAAGTTTGATAAGAAATCAACCTGTTGGGTGAAGTGGTAACTGCCACATCAATATCATGATAAGGTCCCATTATCAAAGCTCTGTCATAAAATGTACTTGGAAGGTCCTGAGGCGAACCGCCATTCATAATATTCCAATGAGAAAATGTAGCAGTCAAAGTAGCATCAAAAGAAAGGTAACCATTACTACTAACTACAAGACTATTATATGGCGTTCCAAAAAAGATAAATGGAAATCCTATGGGAAATACCGGTGAATACCTGTCATCCAGGTTAAGTGTTGTTGGATTTCCTGGTACACCAGGATTACCACTAGCTAATAAACAGGAGGGTAATGCGGAGGGAGCATTTACGGCATAAGTTGTAGCCTGACGCTGCGGATCGGGAATCAATGTTTTTAATGTAAAACATAAAGCCGGAGGACAACCCGGCAAAACAGTATCTCTTGCACAATTAAAAGTATAGCCTTGTGCCGAAACATTGATAGAAATAAGAACAATACAGCATATCGCTGTAATGGTTCGTAAGAGTGTTAATCGCATAAGTAAATTAGTACAGTAGTTTGGAGTAAAATCAGTTCCCTCAACAGGGAGACAAGATAAGAAAAATATCGGGCTTTTTCCGGCTGGGAATGGGGTGATTTGGTAAAATAGACATTAGGAAAATTACTTATTTCGCTCTGGATTGTTTATCAGGAGGGTATATCCTCCATATCATACCTCTCTACCGATTCTATACCGGGTAATGCCAGCAGACTTTGCACCAGGTTATCCAGTTCTTCCTTGTCATGCACAAACAATTTTATATTGCCTTCAAACAATCCTTCCTTCGCTTCAATGGTCAAGGCAGAAATATTTATTTTCAGATCACCGGATATCAGCATGGTTATTTTATTCACTACTCCCACATCATCCATACCCACAATCTTGATACCGGTAAGGAAGGATATCTCTTTATTCTTGGCCCATTTTGTTTTTACCACTCTATGCCCATAGTTAGATAATAGCTTCGTAGCATTCGGACAATTAGTACGGTGTATCGTTAATCCTTTACCAGTAGTTACAAACCCAAACACATCATCACCCGGAATTGGTTTACAGCAATTGGCCAAATTGTAAACGATCTTATCACTGCTCTCTCCAAAAATTACCAGCTCCGTGTCTTTCCTGGATGTGCCCGGTTGATTGGGATGATACTCTGGTTTTGGTTCTGCCAGCTTTAGGGGCTTTGGTGCTTCTATTTTATCTCCGCTTACTTTAAATTCTTTTAATTCTTTTAGATCAATATTTTTTACCGCTACCTGGTAAAAAAGATCAAGATTTGATGGCAGCTTATACCATTGTACCAACTCATCAATATTATGTTGGTTGAAGGCAGTACCTAATCCTTCCAGTTTTCTTTGCACAGCATATTTTCCTTCATCGGCTACTTTTCTTTTTTCTTCTTTTAATGCATCCCTTATTCTGCCTTTTGCTTTGGAAGTAACTACAAATCCCAACCAGTCTTCGGATGCTTTTTGTTTGTTACTGGTGATGATCTCTACCTGGTCGCCACTCATCAGCTTATGACTTATGGGAACCAGCTTATGATTCACTTTTGCACCAATTGTTTTTACACCGATGGCACTATGAATAGAAAATGCAAAATCCAACGCAGTAGAACCAACTGGCAACATTTTTACATCACCCTTAGGTGTATACACATAAATTTCTTCGGCCAGGAAACTGGTTTTAAAATCTTGGAGAAAATCTATGCTATCCGTTTCCTGGTTGGTGATCACTTCCCGAATCTGCTGAAACCATTTATCAAACCGGCTCTCATCGGCAGCCCCTTCTTTATATTTCCAATGTGCGGCTAATCCTTTTTCTGCTATTTCATTCATTCGCTTTGTACGTATCTGCACTTCTACCCATCGGCCCTGTGGTCCCATCACAGTTGTGTGCAATGCTTCATATCCATTACTCTTTGGATTACTAAGCCAGTCTCTTAATCTTTCCGGCGAAGGATTATATTCATCGGTGATCATAGAATATACTTTCCAGCAATCTTCTTTTTCTCTTTCCGGTGGAGAATCTAATATGGCACGGATGGCAAAGAGATCATATACTTCTTCAAACTCTACTCCTTTCTTTTTTATTTTATTGGAAATGGAATGAATACTTTTTGGTCGTCCGTATATCTCTGCATTCAGGTTGGCCTTTTCTAATTTGTCTTTGATCGGTTTAATAAATTCGTTGATGTATTTCGTCCGTTCTTTTTTTGTTTCAGAAAGTTTGCGGGCAATGTCTTTATACACTTCTGGTTCCATGTACTTCATGGCCAGGTCTTCCATTTCCGTTTTTATATTATACAATCCCATGCGGTGTGCAAGCGGTGCATATACATATACCGTTTCAGAAGCAATCTTTAGTTGCTTCTCTCTTTTCATACTGTCGAGTGTCCGCATATTATGCAGGCGGTCGGCCAGTTTTATCAATATCACTCTTGGATCATCAGTAAGTGTAAGCAGTATCTTTTTAAAATTCTCTGCCTGTTGTGATGCATTTACATCTATTACGTTAGAAATTTTGGTGAGTCCATCTACTATCTTGGTTATCTCATCTCCAAACTCTCTTTTTACATCTTCCAATGAGATATCAGTGTCTTCTACCGTATCATGCAGCAATGCACAGATGGTGGAACGGATACCTAATCCAATTTCTTCACAACAAATTTTTGCTACCGCAATGGGATGCAGGATATAAGGCTCACCGCTTTTTCTACGCATAGTTTTATGCGCCTCTGCGGCCATTTCAAATGCGGTACGGATGAGGTTTTTATCACCTGGCTTCAATTTGATCTTCAGTACTTTCAATAGCGAACGGTACTCTCTCAGGATCAGCTTTTTTTCATCCTCCTCATTCAGGTTATACTTCGGTATCTGTGCTACAGTTTCCATTGTATACGAATTTAGTGATTTTTAGCTAAGAGGTAAAAGGAGGTGAAGGAGAAAAGGAGGAGTCGATAAGACTAAGTAGGTATTAACAATTCCGGCAGCTCGATTGTTTACGATAAAAAAACAAAAGAGGTAAAGAGTTATTATAAAAACTCTTTACCTCCTTCAACTCTTTTAACCTCTTAGCTTATTTCAGAAAATCATACCTCAGCAACAACTCATGCCCGTTTGATCCTCTGTCATAAACACTCAATGGTGTATTGAAAATATCAAAGCTATATCCGATCGTAAATTTTTTATTCATTTTTACACCTGCAGAAAGCATCCAGCTTTGTCTTGCCCGCAATGCCACTCCCCACCAAAATACTTCTTTGTGCTCTACCCGTACACCACCATTAAATTCCATTGGTGCATTGGGCAAATAAATAAATAAAACATTGGGAATAATTTTAGTGCTGCCATCCACATCCCACTGATAATTACTGTGCAGATAATAATGGCGGTACAATCTTGCTTCTTCATTCCGATTAAGATTGCCGCTGTAAAAATCCAATCTTGTTTGTATCAACTGACTTACACTTGCACCTACCTGGAATTTTTTCCCTGTATAAGCCATACCCAAACCAGCATCACCTTTAAAACGATTATCGGTAGAACCCAATACAGGATCATTACCTAATGAAGCTGCCAGTTTTACTCTGTCGATAGAGTACTGCTGAAATCTAGCTTCCAATCCAATGGAGAAAGTTGCATCGCCATTCTTAACAGGAATATGATAAGCATATGCTGTTTGAATACCGGTACGTTTTGTAGGACCGGTTACATCATTATACAAATATCCACCAAGACCGATCTTGGCATTTTTTAAATAACCAGAACCAAAGAGAAGTGTTGTTTGCGGACCACCGGCAATGCCATCCCACATTTTTCTATAGGATGCCCCTACCACACCGTGTTTGTTTACACCTGCTGTGGCCGGGTTATGTAAATTGCCATGCTGATCGAATAAAGAAGAGGTCAATAACTGCTGCGCAGAAATGCCGGAAACAGTTAGTGAAAGTGTTACTATAATTATAATTCGTTTCATCGTTTTAGTTTTTTGTTTTATACCATTTGTATGAAGCCATTCATTTCATCACTGTTCTTTTGTATGGTCATACACTATTGGTTAATAAATTATCTAAGAATGGTTACATTGCCTTTCAGGTATTCTGTTTTTCCATTGATCAGCTTATAACTGATAATATAATAATAGGTAGCGTCTGGTAAAGGTTTCCCTTCATACGTTCCATCCCAGGTATTTTTATAATCATTGGCTTCAAATACTTTGGCACCATAGCGGTTAAACACCTGTGCTCTTGCACTGATGAGGCAGTTGCCATTTGTTATCAACCATCTTTCATTAATACCATCACCATTCGGTGTAAATGCTTCCATAGGTTTAATGCAATATGGTACTACTGTTATCGTCATGGCATCAGTAGCTATACATCCCTGCGGATTAGTAACCTGCAAAGTATAAGTAGTAGTAAGAGCCGGATTTGCGTTAGGGTTAAGAATTGTTGATGAACTTAATCCTGTAGTTGGTGTCCATAAATAACTACCAGCAGAAGCAGTGGCCTGCATAGCATACACATCACCTGCAATGATAGATACATCAGGGCCTGCATTGGCAGATGCGCCGGGGAATATTGTTACAGTCAATGTTCTTTGCAGTGAGCAAGAACCAAGTGTAGCAGTTACTGTATAAGTAGTAGTGGTAGTTGGCGATAATACAGGATTTGCAATATTCGGATTGCTTACACCTGCAGTTGGCGACCAGCTATAGTTAGTAGCATTGCTTTGTATAGTTGGTGTAAATGAATTACCCAAACAAACTGCACCACCCGATACAGGACTGAAGGTGAGATTGTTTACAGATGCTATTGTTGTTTGCTGGCTGGCTGTACAAGTGCTGCCAACATTTTGTGCTACTACATTATAAGTGCCTGCAACCACACCGGTAAATACATTAGAAGATTGATAAGTAGTGCCTCCATTAATACTATATTGGTAAGCACCTGTGCCACCACCTGATGCGGTAACCGTGATGGTGCCACCTGTTGTACAATTGGCATCTGTTTTTGCTACACTGATGGTCATGGTATTTACCAATGCCAATGTAACTACCTGTGCAGTCGTAATACAGCCACTTGCATCTCTTACTACTACATTATAAGTGCCACCTGCCAGTCCGTTGAATACATTGGATGGCTGATACGAAGTACCACCATTAATGCTATACTGGTAAGGACCGGTGCCTCCTGTTGCTGTTACAGTAATTGTTCCATTGGGAGTACAGGTTGGATCTACTTTAACAGTAGTAAATGAAGGTGTATTTCTCTTTACAAAAACGGTATCGGTAAAGATGATATCCTGTGCAGGTGTACCTATACAATCATTATACGTAACACGAATTACATAAGCTGTGCTATCAGCAGTTGGACAAACGTTGGGAAAGTTTAAATTCAACACACCGGCAGATAATGTACTGGTATCCGCATTAGCAACCACGGTTCCGTTTACTACCAGTTGTGCACTTTTTAATTTGGATGTTCCACCGGAAGGTGTAAATCTCCAGCAAGAATCCATAGCCGTAGAACCCCAGACAGTTGCATTTTTACCAGCAGCGGCAACTGCATTTGTTCTGGTTTGGTTTTGCATACCTAAAATAGTTCGTCCACCATTCCAGGCGGTACAAAAGGGTTTGTCTTTGATATACACTTCAACAATTCCTGTTCCTTCATACAATACCATCTGGTGTGTAGCTCTTGGAACGGTACAGCTGGAGCCAAAATAAGGCATATCATTATAGCTGGCGATAAATCTTCTTTTAGGCGCCACTCCCTCTACTCTCCATTCAATTTTTTTATTTGGCGAAGGATCGCTTGGGTCTATATCATGATATGGTCCAAATATCATCGAAGGTGCATAAGTTGTACTGGGAATTGTGCCGTTAGCAGCAATAGCATAACCGCTTCCTGTACTAGCTCTTGAAATATCAAAAGTAATAGCAGAGTTAGATCCCATAATCAATGATGAGTAAGTGCTTCCGTAAAAGCAAAATGGGAAAGACATGGGTATAACCGGGCTCCAGGTATCATCCACATAAATTTGCGTTACAGTTGTACCTGTAGGTGTTGTATATGCAAATGGAACATAACCCGGGTTGGTAACCACATAATCATTTGATTGCTTAATATGCGGAACCTGTGCAGTAATCGTAGTGCAGGCCGTGCCGCAAGGCAATGTGATGTTTCGGTTGGCAATGGTAAATGTAGTGGCCGGATTCTGGCTCCGGGCCATCATACTCATACCCACAATAAGAATAAACAGTAAAGTTTTTTTCATCAGGAAGAAATTTGATTAATAAAAAAAATTGTATGCGGGGAATCCCACATAAGCAGTTCAAGGATGTTAAATTTCAGGAAGGTCAGTGCCTTTTTGAGCGAAGTTTCAGTGGATGTGGTTATCAGTCAAACGTACAATGTTTTTCAAGGTTAGCAAAAACAAATGTTTGCGGAAATATATAGTCCAAACTTTAAATCTGAACAAGGCTTTTGCATAAAGCAAAAAGCCCTACATTTGCCACCCGAAAAGTATTCGTTGAATGAATGTTTTTCTGCATATTTCCGGGTGTGGCGAAATTGGTAGACGTACCAGACTTAGGATCTGGCGCCGTGAGGCATGGGGGTTCGAGTCCCTCCACCCGGACAAAACCCCTAACCCCTAAAAGGGAATAAAGAACAGTTGCTGATAGTAGCTGTTCTTTATGTTTTAGAATTTCTTTTATCATTCACCATAGTGGAGATAAGAATTAAAAAAAAATACAATGGCTACAGTTACCAAAGAAAACATCGGTTTGCTGCATGAAAAGCTGACAGTGAAACTGGAAAAGACCGATTACCTCCCTTCGTTTGAAAAGGCATTAAAAGAATACAGCAAAAAAGCAAATATCCCGGGCTTTAGAAAAGGAATGGTGCCCGCCGGCCTTATTAAAAAAATGTATGGCACTTCATTGTTTACTGATGAAGTACTGAAATCTGTTGACCGTGAGCTGATCGGTTATATGCAAAATGATAAGATGGAAATTTTTGCGCAGCCCCTTCCATTAGAATCTGATTTCAAACACCTGGATGTAAACAATCCTGCTGATTACACTTTTGAGTTTGAAGTAGGCATGAAACCAGAATTTACTTTACCTGACCTGGCAACAGCTAAAACTACCCGGTATGTAGTTACTGTAACAGATGAAATGGTGGAGACTGAAATTGACCGCTTGCAGAATCGCCATGGCAATATGAAAGATGTGGAAACTGTGGCAACAGAAGACAATGTGCTAAATGTAAATTTTGTAGAAACCGATGAAGCTGGCAATGAAATAGAAGGCGGTATTAAAAAAGATAACTCCATACTGGTAAAATATTTTTCTGAAGGCTTCCGCAGTAAATGGATGGGAAAGAAAGTTGGAGATGCTGAAGTAGCCCAGTTGAAAAATGCTTTTGATGAAAAAGAAAGAGAATGGATAGTGGGTGACCTTGGTATGGATAAAGAAGATCCGACTGCTGCGGATAAATATTTTAAAATAGAGATTACCAAAGTTGGTTTATTAGAAAAAAGAGAATTGAATGAAGAGTTCTTTAACCAACTGCATCCGGGACAAGAAATAAAAACAGAAGCAGATTTCCGGAATAAGATCAAAGCAGACATACAAACCTATTGGAATGCACAGGCGATGAATCAAATTCATGACCAGGTGTTTCATCAATTAGTTGATCATACTGCTATTAAATTTCCTGAAGGATTTTTAAAAAAATGGATAAAGACCCAGAACGGTACTCCTGAAAATCCACAGCCTGAGAAAACAGATGAAGAAGTGGAAAAAGAATTCCCCACTTTTATCAGCCAGTTGAAGTGGACATTGATAACTGACAAAATTGTAGAAGAAAATGGCATACAGGTAAACCCTGAAGAAATAAAAGCATTTGCCAAACAACAATTGTTCAGCTATATGGGCGGTGCTAACCTGGGAGAAGATCAACCATGGGTAACAGACTATGTAGAAAAAATGATGAAGGATAGAAAGTATGTGGAAGATGCTTACAGCCGCATACAAACACAAAAGATATTTGAATGGTCGGCAGCACAGTTAAAGCCAACAGATAAAGATATATCTGCAGAAGAGTTTACGAAGATGGTGGAGTCGCATCAGCATTCGCATCATTAAACCCTGTACCCCCTGTCTCCCTAGTTAAGACTTGGGTAAATGATTTACTACTTTTTAAACCCTCACTATTGTGAGGGTTTTTGTTTTCGTTGTGCCAATTAGTCAACATTCATAAGTATTACTGTCAGCAATTTTGTGGTTTTACCATTTGGACGGATATTTGATGATCTGAACCTGTTCAGCACTAAATAATTATCTATGACATTTAATTCCGAGTTCGAAAAATATGCGGTGAAACACCGTGGCCTTTCCAGTAATACCCTTCACAGCTATGCATCTCACCTGGTAACAGGGATGACGCCAAACATCATCGAGGAACGTTCGTTGAACGTAGCAGTAATGGATGTGTATAGTAGATTGATGATGGATCGTATCATTTTCCTTGGTTATCCAATTAATGATGAGATTGCCAACATTGTAACAGCACAATTATTGTTTCTCGATTCTTCTGACAGATCAAGAGATATAAATATGTACATCAATAGTCCCGGTGGTAGTGTGTACTCCGGCCTGGGTGTGTATGATACGATGCAGTATGTAAGTCCTGATATTGCCACCATCTGTATTGGTGTGGCGGCATCTATGGCTTGTGTGTTGTTAGGTGCAGGCACTAAAGGGAAAAGAGCAGCATTAAGACATTCCCGCATCATGATGCACCAGCCAAGTGGCGCCATTGGCGGACAGGCAAGTGATATTGAAATTACTGTGAAAGAAATTCGTAAGCTGAAAAGAGAATTGTATGAAGTAGTAAATGTGCATACCGGTAAATCAATAGAGCAGATTGAAAAAGATTTTGACCGGGATAACTGGATGACGGCGGCAGAAGCAAAAGAATATGGATTGGTGGATGAGGTGTTGTTGACGAATCCGAGGAAACAGAAGAAAGATTAGGCTAAGAGTGTGAAGAAGAAAAAAGAGAAAAAGAAGATTTAATAAAAAGATGAATATAATTCCAGACGATGAAGTGTGCGACGCAACGAAGATGCTCAGGGAACTGAAGCTGGCTAAATAACTAAAAAAGAAATAATAAGATATGAACCGTAATCAATTTTTATACAACGACTGGAGAGCTGAAGATGAAGAACCGGATGAAAAAGAAGAACGTCCTAAAGTGGATAGTGAATCAGGTATGTTCAACAAAAAACTGGAGAAATACTTTTTTGAAAAAAGAGCTGTATACCTGTGGGGAGTGGTGGATGATAAAAGTGCAAAGGATGTTGTAAGCAAACTCCTGTTGCTGGATGCTGACAACCCCGGTGAGGAAATTAAGTTTTATATCAACAGTCCGGGTGGTGTGGTTACCAGCGGTATGGTGATGTATGATACGATGCAGATGATAAAAAGTCCGGTGAGTACGATCTGTATGGGACTGGCAGCATCAATGGGTAGCATATTATTAAGTGGTGGAAAAAAAGGCAGTCGCTATATTTTCCCGCATGGCGAGGTGATGATACACCAACCATCACTCGGTGGGTATATACAAGGAGTGAGTGCCGATCTGGAAATACAGGCTGAGCAAACTAAGAGAGTAAAAGAAATAGGAGCCACTATTCTGGCGAAAAACTGCGGCAAAACGGTAGAGCAGATCATGAAAGATTTTGACCGGGATTATTGGATGAATGCTGAAGGCGCCATTAAATATGGTATAGCTGATAAGCTGGTAAGCAAACTCTAAACTATTCTCCGCTAATCATTTAGCCCAATTAATAAATTAAAACCGCCCTTATCAGGGTGGTTTTATAATTTTGTTTAAGCAAATTCGTTTGTAACCCGTTATACTCTAATAAAATATGGCAAAAAATCCATTACATTGTTCGTTTTGTGGCCGCAGCCGTGATGAGGTGAAGATCCTTATCGCCGGCCAGGAAGGACATATCTGTGAAAACTGTGTAGAACATGCCCGGGAGATCATCGACCAGGAACTGACCATCAAGGAAGAAAAAGGAACCTCCTCTTTCAAACTGAATGTGAAGAAACCTGTCGAGATCAAAAAATTTCTGGATGAATATGTGATAGGACAGGATGAAGCGAAGAAAACACTGGCCGTGGCCGTGTACAATCACTATAAAAGATTACAACAAAAAAATACGGATACCGCCGCCACTAATGAAGTGGAAATAGAAAAGAGCAACATCATTATGGTAGGTGAAACGGGAACCGGTAAAACATTACTGGCTAAAAGCATTGCCCGTTTGCTGAACGTTCCTTTCACTATTGTGGATGCAACAGTGTTTACCGAATCCGGCTATGTGGGTGAAGATGTGGAAAGCATTCTTTCCCGTTTGCTGCAGGTATGCAACTATGATGTGGTAGCGGCAGAAAGAGGAATTGTATTTATAGATGAAATAGATAAGATTGCCCGCAAGGGAGATAATCCTTCTATTACCCGTGATGTAAGTGGTGAAGGTGTGCAGCAGGGAATGCTGAAATTATTAGAAGGCTCTGAAGTATTGGTGCCACCACAAGGTGGACGGAAACACCCGGAGCAAAAACTGGTGAAAGTAAATACACAGAATATTCTCTTTATCTGTGGCGGTGCTTTTGACGGCATTGATAGAATAATTGCCCGCCGTGTACAAACAAATACCATTGGCTTCAATGTAGATAAGGAACTGCAGGAAGACATGAAGAAGAATTTGCTGCGTTATGTAAATCCGCAGGATCTGAAATCATTTGGATTGATACCGGAGTTACTGGGACGTTTGCCGGTGGTTACACATTTGGATCCGCTGGATGCTGCTACACTACGGGCCATTCTTACTGTACCAAAGAATGCATTGATGAAACAATACCATCGCCTGTTTGAACTGGAAGGTATTGCTCTTACGGTGGAAGAACCAGTGTTGGACTTTATGGTAGAAAAAGCATTGGAGTATAAACTGGGAGCAAGAGGTCTGCGCAGTATTTGTGAAGGAATTCTTACCGATGCTATGTTTGAAATGCCATCATCTAAAGAAAAAGAATTTAATCTTGATCTTGAATATGCCAAGCGGAAGTTTGATAAGAGTAAGTTGAGTTTGCTGAAGGTGGCTTAAGAAGGTCAGGAAGACAAACAATAATTTAATGCCGGAGATGTACTCTGGCATTTTTTATGTTATTAATTTTAATCTTTAATTAAAAATATTATGCAGGAACTAATAGATAAATTAAAAGCAGAAGCCGGCCTTACTGATGAGCAGGCAAAACAAGCCATTGCTACTATCAAAAATTTTGTAGTAGAAAAATTTCCGATGCTGGAAGGTGCGGTGAGTAATGTGTTTGGCGGAGAATAAATTCATTTTCACTCAACATATTAATTATTACCCCCAGGATTACCGGATATCCCTGCACTTTTTTCCTCTTGGATTATTGGCCGCTTCATAAGGGCTCATAGCTCTGTGGCATGACTGGAATACAATACTGGCAACAAGTAACAACAAAAGAATTTTAGTTTTCATAGAAGTGTATTAAGCCATAAATATAATACCGGTAATAATAGAAATTGGTATAGAATTACTTGTGATAATTGCTTTTTATTTCTGATGAATCTCCCTGCTTTTTTATAGCAAGTTTACTAAAACAAACATCCCGGCTTGGCGGCCGGGATGAATTTAATGGGTACCATTTTATGTGGTTTTTCCGTCCTTATTCTTTTTAACTACAGCCCCCTTGTGTACCGCAGTTCAAACATTTATAGCAAGTACCACTGCGTACAGTTATATGCCCGCAATTGGTACAGGCGGGTGCATCTCCCTGCATCGTTTTATTCATTGCATTCATCGCATCCATACTGTTGTCTGGTTTTACAGATTGTGAGGACCGTTGTGTTTGCACTTGTCTTGATACTGCCTGCTGTGCCATACTTCCTGTAGATGGAGTAATGCGAACACTTGACAACTCAGGATCTTTTGCATACTCCAGCGGATTAGAAGGTACTACATCCCACTCATCTGCACCGGTATTCAATACTTCGGGTTTGTCCAATACATGTACAAGATCTGTACGGCCGAGATATTCATAGCCGAGTACACGGAAAATAAAGTCAACAATAGAAGTGGTTGATTTAATATTCGGATGCTCTACAAAACCAGATGGATCAAATCTTGTGAAAGCAAATTTGTCAACAAACTCTTCCAGTGGCACACCATATTGCATACCTATAGAAATTGAAATAGCGAAACAGTTCATCATACTACGCATCGTAGCACCTTCTTTCGCCATGTCAATAAATATTTCTCCTAATGTACCATCTCCATATTCACCGGTACGTAAGAAAATTGCCTGGCCATTGATCTTTGCTTTTTGTGTAAAGCCACGACGCTTAGCTGGTAATGCCCGGCGTTCAACAATGCTGGCAAGTTTACGTTTCAACTTAGTATCAGGAGAAGCTTGTACTCTTTTTTGTACTTCGTCTAATAGTTCTTCAACAGTCAATTTTCCTAAATCAACAATGTTAGATTCTGGTTGTCCACCGGATCCAGCGGACTGGTTATTTGTTACTGGTTCTTCTTCCACAGCAACTTCCGTCTTTTTCTTCTTATCACTCTTGTTGCTTAATGGTTGGCTCAGTTTGGAACCATCTCTATACAATGCATTTGCTTTTAACCCCAACTGCCAGCTTAATAAATATGAATCTGCTATCTCATCCACCTTTGCTTCATTCGGCAGGTTGATTGTTTTTGAAATAGCTCCGCTGATGAAAGGTTGTGTAGCACCCATCATACGGATATGTCCATGTGCATGAATGTACCGCTGACCTTTTTGTCCGCATCTATTGGCGCAATCAAAAACAGGCAGGTGTTCTTCTTTTAATAATGGAGCACCTTCCAGCATCATCGTTCCACATACATAATCGTTAGCGGCTTCTATCTGCTCATCAGTAAAGCCTAATGCTTCTAATAAGCTCCATTCAAAATTGTTGTATTGCTCTGCAGTAAATCCAAGACGTTGCAGGCACTCTTCACCCAATGTATATTTATTAAATACAAATCCTATTTCAAAAGCTGTTAATGCAGCAGCATCTAATCTTTTAATTTCATCAGCAATAAATCCTTTTTCACTCAAGGTTTGATGATTGATAAAAGGAGCTCCGGCAAATGATGCTGAACCGGTAGCATATTTAATGATCGCTTCCGATTCTTTCTGAGAATAACCTAAATTTTTTAATGCTGCTGGTACTGATTGGTTGATGATCTTGAAATAACCACCGCCGGATAATTTTTTAAATTTAACTAAAGCAAAATCCGGTTCTACCCCGGTTGTATCACAATCCATTACCAGGCCGATAGTTCCTGTTGGTGCAATAACAGTTGCCTGTGCATTTCTATAACCAAACTTTTCTCCCATTTCCACTGCATCATCCCATGCTTTGCAGGCAGCCTTCAATAAATAATCAGGGCAATGCTGTGCTTTTATACCTTGTGGTTTCAAACTTAAGCTTTCAAATTCATCAGCATCATAAGCAGCAAGGCGATGGTTACGCATTACTCTCATCATATGCTGTTTGTTCTCTTCATATCTTGGAAAAGTACCGAGTACCTCAGCCATCTCTGCAGATGTTCTGTAAGAAATACCGGTCATGATAGCGGTGATGGCACCGGCAATGCCTCTTGCTTCTTCACTATCATAAGGAATACCGCTTACCATAAGCATGGTGCCAAGGTTTGCATAACCTAAACCAAGTGTTCTGTATTCATAACTTAATTGTGCTACTTCTTTTGATGGGAACTGGGCCATCAATACAGATATTTCCAATACCACTGTCCACAAGCGGCAGTTGTACTCATATCCTGCTACATCAAACTGGTTGGTTTCTGTATCAAAGAATTTCATCAGGTTGGCTGATGCAAGATTGCAGGCAGTATTATCGAGAAACATATATTCAGAGCAAGGATTGGATGCTCTTATCTCGCCACCTTCAGGACATGTATGCCACTCATTGATAGTAGTATTGTATTGAGTACCGGGATCTGCGCAGCTCCATGCAGCATATGCAATCTGGTTCCAAACTTCTCTTGCTGGAATTTTTTTCATTACTCTGCCATCCATTCTTCCTTTCAATTCCCAATCACCATCCTCTTCTAATACTTTGAAGAATTCGTTAGGAATACGGATAGAGTTATTCGAGTTTTGTCCGCTTACAGTTCTGTATGCTTCATCTTCATAGCCAGAAGGATATCCGGCAGCAATCAATGCACCTACTTTCTTTTCTTCTTCTACTTTCCAGTTGATGAATTCAACAATTTCCGGATGGTCCAGATCAAGACATACCATCTTGGCTGCACGACGGGTAGTGCCACCACTTTTTATTGCACCAGCAGCTCTGTCTCCTATTTTTAAAAAACTCATTAAACCAGAAGAAGTACCGCCACCGCTTAATTTTTCACCAGCACCACGAAGGTTGGAATAGTTAGTTCCTACACCAGATCCATATTTAAAAATTCTTGCTTCACGAACCCACAGATCCATGATGCCGCCTTCATTTACCAGGTCATCATCCACACTTAAAATAAAACAAGCATGAGGTTGTGGTCTCTCGTAAGCATTCTGAGATTTTTTCAGCTCACCATCTACCTGATCTACATAATAGTGACCCTGGGGTTTGCCGGTAATGCCATAGCTTTCATGCAGACCGGTATTAAACCACTGTGGTGAGTTAGGTACACACATCTGGTTAAGGATGGAATACACCAGCTCTTCATAAAAAATTTTGCCATCCTCCTCAGTAACAAAATAGCCATATCGTTGTCCCCATGCCATCCAGCAATTGGCCATACGATGTGCTACTTGTTTGGCAGAAGTTTCTCTACCCAAACTTCCATCGGGTTGAGGTACGCCGGCTTTACGAAAATATTTTTGTGCAAGAATATCTGTTGCAATCTGGCTCCACTGTTTCGGTACTTCCACATTGTTCATCTCAAACACTGTTTCGCCACTCGGGTTTCTGATCACCGATGTTCGGTAATCATATTCGAACATGTCGAAAACATTTATATCGTCACGGGTAAAGCGACGGTTGAACTGCAAGCCGCTCTTTGCGGATGCTTTGGCTTTGGTAGGCATAACTAAAAAAAGTTTCTCGGGTTAGTAACTGAAATCGTCCGTAACGAAAATATTTTTTTGAATCTGTAATTCATACACAGAGATATTCACATTCTGTGGATAAGGGAAGTAACTGATGTTCCAAACCAAGCCTGTATTGGTTTAGATGACTTTTTCACAACTGCTGCTCAAGTTTTGGGTAAATTTTTTTTGGAAAATCCGTTTCCAACCAGTAAGAAAATTTGTGCCTAATGGAGGTTGCCCTGAAACACAAAACAGACAAGGTTTTTTTAAATTAAGTTTGCTGAAAGTATTGGTAGCACTACATTATAACAATATCGTATTCCTGCAACCCTTATTCACCAGGTAATTCAGAAATAACACAATGATAAAAATAACATAACCAGCTTTTTTTGTTTTTTTTGCTACATGAAAAAATATCTTCTCTCCCTTTTTATTCTCTTATCCGGTCATTTATTTTTTGTTTGCCATTCACAATCCCATTTTTCGGGATGGCTGGCTTCTTTCAACACAATAAAAATTGGTGGAAAATTCAGTATACATAACGACATGCAACTGCGCAGCAATGATGATCTGCAACAAATACAAACATTATTATTTCGCACCGGATTAAATTATCATCTCAATAAAAAAATAACTTTAACCGCAGGTCATGCCTATATCCGTAACAATAGAACATTTGTAGATATTGCCGGATACACACCAGAGCATCGCATTTGGGAACAAATGATTGTCAACCATAAATTAAAATCCGTTTTTACCAGTCATCGTTTTAGAATTGAACAACGCTTTATTGGAAAAAGTGTGGTGGGTGGAAATCAAATTTCTGATGGACCAAAATATGCTAACCGGTTCCGGTATTTTATTCGCAACATTTTACCATGGAAGAAAAACCCGGAATTCAAAAAAGGAATGTTTGCTGCTTTGCAAAACGAAGTGTTTGTGAATTTTGGAAATACCTCGGGAGTAAATGGAGAATTTTTTGATCAAAATCGATTATACCTGGCGGCCGGTTATCGGTTCAGCCCTAAGTCGGATATTGAAATCGGATACCTGAATCAATACGTAAATGGACGAGGCAGACAGTTCCTGAAAAATAATGTTTTACAGCTGGCGGTTTACCTGAGATTGTAAAAACAAAGCATTAATAACCTGCCTTAAAGCCAACTATTTTTCGCATTTTTGCAATAATCAACCGTTACCGGATGAAGTCAACTATTTATAACACATTGGCCGATAAGAAGAAGCAGGGGAAAAAATCCTTTGCTGTCCTCATCGACCCCGATAAGGTAAACCGGTCGGTGTTGGATGAACTGGTGGAGCTTTCTATTGCCGCCAAAGTGGATTACCTGCTGGTTGGCGGCAGCCTTGTTATTTCCAATCACCTGGATGAATGTGTGCAGCACATCAAGCAGGGCTGCGATATTCCTGTTATTCTTTTTCCCGGCAGCCCATCGCAAGTAAGTAAATATGCAGATGCTTTATTATATCTCTCGTTGATATCCGGCCGCAATCCTGAATTACTGATTGGTCAGCATGTAGTTTCCGCACCATTTGTAAAGCAATCTGGTTTGGAAATAATGCCTACCGGCTACATTGTGGTGGATGGGGGTGCTCCTACTACGGTTTCGTATATCAGCAATGCAGCACCAGTGCCTGCAGATAAAAATGAAATAGCTATGTGCACTGCCATGGCAGGTGAAATGCTGGGCATGAAATTAATTTATATGGATGCCGGCAGTGGTGCCAAAAGGCCTATCACTGAAAGTATGATTGAGGCGGTTGCCAAACATATAGAAGCTCCATTAATTATTGGCGGCGGCATCATCGTTCCGGAAAAAGCATATCTCAATTGCAAAGCCGGTGCTGATGTAATTGTTGTTGGCAATGCTATAGAAAAAGATGCATCACTGATTAAAGAGATGAGTGATGCGGTGCATTCGGTACCAGTGAAAGCTTGAACATAATCAATAACCTATATAAGTTTTTGCTCAACCGCCAGCCTGATCAGGCTGGCGGTATTTTTTACTGCAAGCTTAGCTAATAAATTCTTTCTGTGGCTATCTACAGTAAATGGGCTTAAAAATATTTTTTCTGCGATCTGCGGATTGGTATAACCTTCTGCAATTAGTTCCAGTACTTCTTTTTCTCTAGCTGTTAATACAGGCAATTCTGATATTGATGATTTTTGATATTCCTGTAAAGCCATACCTACTTCCCCGCTAAAATAAATATAGCCCTCATGCACTGCATGTATGGCTGTTATCAATTCTTCCTTTGATGAGTTTTTTAAAATATATCCCGATGCTCCGTTCTCAACCATCTTTTTTATGTATAATCCCTGGTTAAAAGTGCTGAGACCAAGGATCATAATGCCCGGATATTTTTCTTTCATTACTGAACAGAGCTCTACGCCATCCATACCCGGCATGCTAATATCCATCAAAACCACATCTGCAGTGTTGTTTACAAAAAAGCCGAGACAGGATTGTGCATTCATAGCCTGCCCGGCCCAGTCAATATCCTTTTCGTTTTGTAATAAAGAATGGATCCCTTCAATAACTACAGGATGATCGTCAACTATAAATACACGGATCATAATTAAATATTGAATTCAATATTAACCAAAGTGCCTTTTCCCTGCTCTGCATGAATACCCAGGCGGCCTTTTAAATAATCAACTCTTGATTGGATACTTGTAAGCCCGGCCCCTTTATTATTTTGCAACAAGTTAGGTTCAAATCCATTGCCATTGTCTTCAACAATAATACTAAAACGGTCAGTTTCTTTTATCAGCTGCACCATGGCCTCTTTAGCAGCTGCATGTTTCATGGTATTATTGATCAGTTCCTGTACAATGCGGTATACAATTATTTCCACCGACTTTTCCACCCTTGTCTCCATGCCCATTGATTGGTATTTTACCGAAAGTAATTTGGTAGCATTAATTGTGTTGCAATACTCTTTTAATGCTTCGTCCAATCCAAACTTCGTCAGCATCTCGGGCATCATGTTATGCGCAACCCGCCGAAGTTCTTTAATGGAAGTATCGATCAGGTCTAACGACCGTTCAAACACTGCCATATTATCCGGGGTTATAATTAAATTGTCTTTCATATTGCTTAAGGAAAATTTTACACCGGATAATAAACCGCCCAGGCCATCGTGCAGGTCTTTAGCCAGGCGGCTCCTTTCTTCTTCCTGCCCTTTCAACATGGAGTCAACGGCTACCAATTGTTTGTCTTTTTCCAGTTCACGAATGCGTTGCTGCTGCAATTCATCCTGCTGTTTTGCCAATTGCTGGCGATGACGGAGATTGCGATACACCAAAAAGCCAAGGATCAGAAATGCAGCCAGCGAACCGATCAGGATATAATTAAGTGTTGATTTTTGTTTGATGGAAAGGGATTGTATCTGCTTGTCTTTTTCAAGTTGTACAATTTCCTTTTGTTTTTTCTCATTCTGGTATTGTGCCTCTACCTCTGCAACTTTTTCACTCGTCTCGGTTTTAAAAAGCGAATCGCTTACAACAAGGGTCTTTGAAAAATATTCGGCAGCTAATTTATAATTGCCTTTTTTTTGTTCTATCTCGGCCCTTGTCTTATATATTTCTTTCAGGTCGGTCCTTGTTCCTACTTCGTTGGCAATTTGTTCAGCCTGCAGGATATATTCAAGAGCTTTGCTGTTTTGATCAAGTTTAAAATATGTCTTTGCAAGTTCAGTACTTACCATCGAGAGCTGGTATTTGTTGCCCATCTTTTTTCCATAGTCATATGATTCAAGATAATTTTTCAGGGCTGATGAAAAATTGTTCTTTTTAAAATAATAGGCACCTATGTTTTGATAAACCGTCGCGATGTGATCAAGGTCCTCATTTTTCTTTGCCAATGGCAAAGCCTTCATCAATAATTCATATTCTTTTTCGTGTTGCCCAAGATGGCTGTAGGTAGTTGAAAGATTCACCAATCCAACAACTTCTGAATAGCTGTCTCCTAATTTTTGTGCAAGTGCTACGGCTTTATTCCCAAATTCAAGGGCCCGGTTATGTTCCTTCTGTTCGTCTAATAATGCACCTGTATTGGAATATAATATGGTCAGGTATTTTTGATCGGCACAGGTCTCCCATAACCGGGCCGACTGCAAATAGTAATCAATTGCTGTTACCCTGTCTTTCTTGTGCAGGTACGCATTTCCAATATTGCCCAAAAGCCTGGTAACCCTTACCGTGTCTTTCAACAGCCATGCATAAGGAATTCCTTTTTCAAAAGAACTTATCGCACTGTCCATTTTCTGGAGGTTGATATAACAGATCCCCGCATCAATATATGAGGATAAGATCACACGGTTATTTTTTATGCGTTGACCCAGTATCAATGCCTGCCTGTAATAATCCATGCTTTTTTCCGGTGTTGTTTGTTCCATTGATTCGCCGATCTCGAGTATTGTAATTGCTTTTGCTGAATCATTGAGGGGGTGGTTCAGTTTATTTATCAAACTGTCGGGAATGGTTTGTGCAAAAATGCTGTTGCTTAAAAACAGCATCATCGTGATCATGCCCCGGGAAAAATATGATGACAGCATCTTCATGTAATGCACAGCAAATGTATTTCTCATAAAGGTTAACATTCTGCTTCACAATATCAAGTAATCACCATAAAATACCAGTTTAGGGTGATTCTTACAGCAGCCTGTAAAATTTACCTTTTCAGGTGATGGATACATGACAGGCATTATCTTATTTTGAATGACAGGATATTCTGAAACATAAACTGATCAATTATCATGGAAACAATACATGTCAATTATGCCGGTTATGCAGATGAAGCAAAAGCCCCGGTGATCGTATTAACAACCTGCACCGGAATAATAGTAATTCCGGTACAACAGATCATCCGGATCCAGTCTATCAGTAACTACAGTAAACTTTTTTTTAAAGACGGCTGTCCTGCAACAGGCGGGGGAAAAACTTTGGTGGTGGCTAAAGTGCTGCGCTGGTTTCATGAACAGGAGGTCCTTTCTTCATTCATACGCATACACCGAACACATTTTGTAAACATCAACTATATAGAAAGTTATAGTGGCGGCAAAATTGGTTTACTGTTATTGCACAATGGTGAAATGTTTTCAGTATCGCGGAGGAAAAAATGCAGCCTGGCAAAACGGTTAAACGATCTTAATAGCTGTTTTAGAAACGGAGCGATGTTTACATCCCAACATCACACTAAAAAAATTCTGGCAGCATGAAATATTTTTTATTTATTGCAACGATATTCCTACTGGTAATAAAAGCACGGGCACAAAATGTGGGTATTGGTACTACTACACCATTACAAAAACTGCATGTAGAAGGAACAACTTTTTTAAATGGCAATGTGGGTGTTGGTGATAGTACTCCCGCATTTCCAATAAGCTTTGGTCCAGCATTTGGAGATAAGATCTCTCTTTTGAGTAATTCCACCAATAGTTATGGCTTTGGTATTCAAAGTGGGTTATTGCAAATTCATACTGAGGCTTCAGGAGCAGATATTGCTTTTGGATATGGAAGCAGTAACAGTTTGACAGAAAGAGCAAGAATTATCAACTATGGAACAGATGGTATGATGCTTAACGGAAGACTCCATATCAAGAACGGCTCCACCCCGCTGGACCTAAATGCAACAGGCGGCGTATGGCTTTACAAATCAGACAACAGTGCACCACTAGGTTTTATGGGCACACAAAATCTCAAGAACATTGGTTTTTATGGTGGCCCTGTAAATAATGGATGGGGATTTGTTTATGATGCCATTAACAGCCGGGTAGGTATTGGTACTTCCAATCCATTGCAAACACTTCATGTAGAAGGGACAACTTTTTTAAATGGAAATGTTGGCATTGGAAACAGCAATCCAGGCTACAAACTAGATATAAACAACAGGATGCGTATCAGGAGCGGTGGAAATAATTCGGTTTCAGCAGGGCTTTGGCTCAACAACAATGCAAACGCCGAAACTGCTTTTATTGGAATGGAAGATGATACTCATGTTGGTTTTTTAGGTATAGGAACAGGATGGAAATTTGGAATGAATACTCAAACAGGGGCTTTAAAAATAAATGGAACGGAGGGACAAGCAGGACAAGTATTAACATCAGCCGGAGGGGCTTCATCATACTGGGGATATACAAACAGCCATTATATTGGAGAAAGTTATGGTGGGGGAATAGTGTTTTATGTATATGATAACGGACAGCATGGCTTAATAGCAGCAACAACAGACCAAAGCCTGGGTATTCCATGGGAAAATGGATCATTCCGATATACCGGCACCACAGGCGATGGAGTGCCTGCAGGGTCAATGAACACTGCATTAATAGTGGCTACACAAATGGTAGCTAACCAACCTGGAAATTTTGCAGCAAAAGTTTGTGCCGATTATTCATTAACCGTTGGTGGCGTTACTTATGGCGACTGGTATTTACCTTCAAGAATTGAGTTGGATATATTGTATTTGCAAAAAACAGTGGTTGGGGGGTTTGCTAACAACAACTATTGGAGTTCAAGAGAGGTAAATGATGTTCTGGCTTGGAAACAGGACTTCGCCACAGGCTTCATTTCAGGCACGTCCAAAAGCTTCGTATACAATGTACGTGCAATTCGGGCTTTTTAAAAACTGCCAGCGGGTATAATGCATAAAAAATTAATGAAAGAATAATTGAAAATTATTAAAACAAAATGAAACAAAAACTATTACTCCTGCTTTTACTGGCCGCAACATTTTTTGCCCATGCACAAAATGTGGGTATTGGTACCCCCACACCATTACAAAAACTCCACGTAGAAGGCGCCACTTTTTTAAATGGCAATGTGGGTATTGGTGCCAATACACCCTCATTTCCATTAAGCTTTAGCCCGGCATTTGGAGATAAAATTTCTCTCTGGAGTAATTCTGCCAATAGTTATGGCTTTGGTATTCAGGGCGGGCTATTACAAATTCATACAGACACAACAACGGCAGATATTTCGTTTGGCTATGGAAGCAGTAACAGCTTTACAGAAAGAGCCAGAATCATCAACACCGGAACTGATGGTATGATGCTGAACGGAAGGCTCCATATCAAGAACGGATCCACTCCGGTAAATGTGAGTGAAACTGGGGGTGTTTGGCTTTACAAACCAGACAACAGTGCTCCACTTGGTTTTATTGGCACACAAAATAACCAGAACATTGGTTTTTATGGTGGCCCTGGTGGATGGGGATTTGTGTACGATGTAGTTAACAGCCGGGTAGGTATTGGCACAGTTACGCCAAATGCACCCTTAAGTTTTCCTGCTGTATTAGGTAAGAAAATTACGTTGTATCCCGGGGGGACCGGGGATGTAGGGATGGCAGTGCAGGGAAACCTGTTCCAGATCTATTCGGATCACCCAAACGCTGATATTGCTTTCGGTTATGATGTGGGCGGAACAATGACAGAAAAAATGCGGATAAAAGGTAATGGCAATGTTGGGATTGGCACAGCGATCCCTGACTTTCCATTAGTTGTCATTGGTAATACAGCCATAACAGGAAGATTTGAGAATACTGCAACCTCCGTAAATAATTACGGATTGGCTAGTACTTGTAATAATACTCCTGGTTATGGTTATGGAATAATTGCTTTTGGTGGTTTAGCCGGTGTAGAAGGAAGAGCGAATTTATCAGGGCCGGGAGACCGATTTGGTTTACGTGGTCAGGGTGCAAACGGGATAGGAGGAAATGTTGGCGTGTATGTTGAAGGATTTGGCGGAGCCGCGGCTTATGGAATATATGCTTCCGCATCAGGCGCTGCTACCAACTGGGCTGGCTTTTTTCAAGGTAATGTTTTCACAACAGGTACTTATAGTTCCTCGGACCGCAAGTTGAAAAACGAGATCAAGCCATTGAATGGTGCATTGTCAATCATCAATCAACTCAAGCCATCTGTTTACACTTTTAAAACAAATGAGTACAAACAAATGAATCTTCCCGGGGGCTTGCAATATGGTTTGATTGCCGATGAAGTGCTACAAGTTATGCCCGGAGCAGTGAAGAAAGCAGTGCAACCGGCACAATATGAAAACCATGATGAGCTAAATGGTAAAAAGCTGAGTGATAAAGTAGAATTCAATGCGGTTAATTATACAGAGATGATTCCTATACTGATTGGAGCTGTGAAAGAACAGCAGCTCCTTATTAACAGCCAGCAAAAACAAATAGATGAGTTAAAAAAGATTGTTGAAAAATTACGAAACAATAATTGAAGATCACTTATTCGAAATAAAATGAAAAAAAAATTATTACTCCTGTGCTTTCTTGCTGCTACATTTTTTGCCAATGCACAGAACGTAGGCATTGGTACTATCAACCCCGCATTTAAACTGGATGTAAAAAATGGAAGTATCAATACCGATTCCGTTTACCGGATAGGTACAATAACAGTTCTTGCTGTGCCTGAGACAGGTAATCTTTTTATTGGTAAAGGTGCCGGTCTAATTAATACAAGTTCCTACAATACATTCAGCGGCGAGTTGGCTGGTTTATCCAATACAACAGGTGGCTCCAATTCCTTTTTTGGCCAAACCTCGGGCTTATCCAACAATACAGGTGATCACAATTCTTTTTTTGGCAGGTCCGCCGGCTTTTACAACACAACAGGTAATTCCAATTCTTTTTTTGGCAGGTCTGCAGCTTACGCCAACACAACAGGTAATTACAACACAGCTATGGGCAATTCTTCTTTGACCACTATTACTACCGGGTCACTGAATACCGCATTGGGTTACAATGCTAATGTGAATACAGATGCACTTACCAATGCAACGGCTGTCGGCGCCAATGCAAGAGTTGATTGCGACAATTGCCTGGTGTTGGGTTCTGTAAATGGAATAAACGGGGCAACATCAGGAGTTAATGTGGGTATTGGAACAACCAACCCTAATACATCTGCACAGTTAGATTTAAGCAGCACAAACAAAGGTTTTTTACCACCCCGAATGACAAGGGCACAAATATTAGCAATACCCACTCCTGCGGAAGGTTTGATTATTTATAACACTACTGCAAAAAAACCATGTTTCTATAATGGTATTTCGTGGCAAACCTTTGATGGCGTTTCTATTCATGAAATTGGCGATAATTATCAGGGTGGAATAGTGTTCTATATTTTACAGCCGGGTGATTCCGGTTATATTGCCGGCCAACCCCATGGTTTGATTGCCGCAGCCTCCGACCAAAGCAATGCTGCCGAATGGGGCTGTTCCGGAACTAGTCTTGGAGCAAATGGTAGTCTCCCCGGAACAGGGAATCAAAACACTGTTATTATAATGGCTGGTTGCGCAACGGCAGGAATAGCCGCAAGGATATGTGGAGACCTGGTGCTTAACGGATACAGCGACTGGTATTTACCATCGCAGGGTGAATTGACTGCATTGTATACAAACCGGGTAGCGATTGGTGGTTTTAGCAGTACCAGTTATTGGAGTTCCACGGAGGGATTAAGCACTAACGCTAAGTCCCTGAATTTCGGATCTGGAACCAGTAATAACAGTTCCAAGACCAGTACATACTATGTTCGGGCTATAAGAGCTTTTTAGCTCTTATAGCTAAAGTGCTTTGCTTTTTGCCGGAAGAAATAAAAGAACGGTAAAAATATTTTGATTGAAGGTTTAACGAAGCTCCTCCACCTTAACTCTTTTAGGCGTTTCCTTTCCGGCAATGATGCTTTTGGATATCAATGCAATGACTATAATTATCCGAGATATCATTAAAGAACCGATACACTAACTACCTCTGGCAGATTAACGGAATAGTGATTAAAACAGTTATAAAATGGGTATTACGGGGGTAATACTTTTATCCGGAAATTCAACATACTTTTAAAGTATGCAACTTCAGCATACTTTTTTTTTATTATGCAATGCAATAAAAAAATTATTGCTGCTGTTATTTCTTATGTTTTCTAACCAACTTCATTCTCAGATTGAAGATTCCGCTTTTATCGAAAATATTTATACTGCTGGTTGGCAATTAATACATACTAATCCTGACAGTGCCGCAATTCTTTTTGAAAAAGCAAAAAAAGAAAGTGATAGGCAGCAATATTTTCCCGGACTAATCATGTATTATAATTACAATGCTGCCTTGCAGATAGCACTCAATCACAATGAAAAAGCTTTTGAATATTATGATGAGGCCATTGCAATTGCAAAAAGTAAAAACCTGGTTACCGATTTAGGCCTTACTTATATGAAAAAAGGAACATTGAGCCAGTTTATGGGCGACTATGGACAGGCTGCTGAATGTTATTTAGCTGCTGCTTCAGTATTAAAAACAAATGAGGACAGGAAAAAAATTATTGGCTTGTATAAAAACATGCTCCCTACTCTTAATAATCTGCAACAACAAAATCAGTCACTGCAAAATGTATTACCCGCACTAAAAAATGATAATACAGACGAAAAAGAAATTGTTTCCATTCTTTCACAAAAGAAAACAAATAAAGCAAGCCTATATTTTTCTGATCAAACAACCATTCAGGAAGTAACTGGTGGAAACATCTTTGTGATTTTTGGAGGTGCGAAATTCCGTATTATTGGTTTTGATGAATTGGGAAAGTACAACAATTACAGAAGCATAAATAAAATACCTGACGGAATGCTTTCAAGAATACCTGATATACCCGTTGATGGCACTATTCTCCGGCAGTTGGAAGATGGCGGCAAGGTCTACTTGATTAAAGACAAGCAACGGCATCGGATTGCTAACACCCAGGTGTTACAGTTTTTTGGAGGCTGGGATGCCTTGTGTACAGTTCCCGGAGGTACACTGGAGCAAGTACCGGATGCCGGTGATAGCGTTACCATGCAAAACGTAATGACAACTTTTAACTTTAAGAAAGAATATGAAGTGCTGATTGATACACTTGAAACCACCCTGCTCCAAAATAACCTGCTGCTCTCGGAAGTGGGAAAAAAATTAAAATCTAAAAATAATATTCTTCAGAAAAGGAAAATATTGCTCTGGTCTTCTCTTCTTAGCATTGCCGCTTTATTATGTATTGGTTTTTTATTGGTAAGAAATTCCCGTCAAAAGCAAAAAATGCATCAACAATCTTTACAAGCATTAAAAGCAGAACAGGAATTGCAACGAAGTATGGAACTCGAAAAAGAGAGAACAAGAATTGCTACCGATATGCATGATGACCTGGGTGCAGGCCTTACCCGGATTAAATTTATTGCTGAAAACATGTCTGAAAAAACAACCGATACGGTATTGCATGCTGATATGAAAAAGCTCAAAACATCTTCTATTGAGATGGTAGAAAACATGGCGGAGATTATCTGGGCTATGGATGAAAAAAATAATACCCTAGAAGATCTCCTGTTTTACCTGAGATCATATGCCATTGAATATTGCACGGAGAACCGGCTATCCTGCAATTTTTTACTTCCGGAAAACATTCCGCAAATAATCATTGGCGGGCAGATACGAAGAAATCTTTTCCTCGTTTTAAAAGAAAGCTTGCATAATATTGTTAAACATGCCGTTGCGGGTAAAGTAATTATTGATATCAGTGCAAATGAAAATTTATCCTTTTCTATTACTGACGATGGCAAAGGCTTTGAGAAAGAAAAGCAGCAACCCGGCAATGGATTATTAAATATGCAGAAAAGATCTGATGCATTGAAAGGAAAATTATGGATAAATAATACCAAAGGTGTCACTATCCGCCTTGAAGTTCCTTTGCTAAATAATACAGATTAAAACATCGTTACTTGTTTGCAATAACAAAAGTGTTAGTACGGGATATTATACATCAAACTACATTTAACATATGGATGCAATAACCGTAAGCATAGTAGAAGACTTAACAGAAGTAAGAGAAAGCCTCGAAAATCTCATTAAAGATTCTGAAAATTTTCTATTGCTTTCCGCCTACCCTAATGCTGAGGCAGCTCAAAATAAAATTACTCAGGAACAACCGCAAATAGTTATCATGGATATTAATCTTCCTGGTATTTCAGGTATTGATTGTATCAAAAAAATAAAAAAAGATTGCCCGAATACGCAATTTATGATGTACACCATTTTTGAGGATGATGACAAAGTATTTGAAGCATTGGAAGCTGGTGCCAGTGGTTACCTATTAAAAAAAACGCCAAAAGAAAAAATCATAGAAGCACTTCAGGAATTATATGATGGTGGCAGCCCCATGAGTACTCAGATAGCAAGAAAAGTGATAAAGTCTTTCCAGAAAAAAAATCAATTAAATGAGGAGAGTAATTTACTGACTCCAAAGGAAAAAGAAGTACTGGAGCTTTTATCAAAAGGATTTTTATACAAAGAAATATCCGAAAAGCTTCATATAAGCCTCAATACCGTAAAACAGCATATCCATAAAACATACTTAAAGTTGCATGTATGTAACCGCACCGAGGCCGTAATTAAAGTGTACGGCAAAAATTGACTGTGTGGTTTTTCTGATAATTTCTCCATCTATCTTTCTTGATAGCACCACATACCACAAACTGGTATGAAACAAAGGTGTTATTGCCTTGCCTTTATTATTGAAATAGGTTTGGAAAAATTATCAGCATGAAAAAGCTGTCATTATTATCAGCAATAGTTATTTCTCAAACATTAGTAGCACAAAATGTTGGCATCGGTACTATCATGCCGCAAGCGACTTTAGATGTAAAAGGCAACCAACGAGTAGGTGGTGCTGTTCACTTTACAACATACGATTCTGTTGGTGGAAAAATTGAATGGAGAAATTCCAGTTTGTATGTACCAATTAGCCAGTACCTGATGCAGCACTCGGCAGCAGCCGATGGATTGTACTATAATAATAATACTCCCATCAGTGGTCAGTTAGAATATCGCAATGCATTGGGCAACCCAGTTTTCTATACAAACTTTATTAATGGCAATGGATATTTCAAAGGCAGGTTAGGCATTTCAACAATTAACCCATTAGCCGGTTTACATGTTACCGATAGCAGTGTCTTGTTCTCTGCTGACGGTAATATACCTGGTCCACCAGTAATGCCTCCTGTGCAGGGATCCGGCAGAAGAATGATGTGGTATCCGGATAAAGCGGCTTTCAGAGTAGGACATGTTTATAACGATGAATGGAACCTTATCAATATTGGGAATTATTCTTTTGCATCTGGAAACGGTACGAAAGCTTCCGGCGAACTTTCTACCGCAATGGGAAGTTTCACAATTGCATCGGGTTATCGTTCTACAGCAATGGGATCTTTCGCATATGCAACCGGCAATTTTTCTACTGCAATGGGAGGAAACACACAAGCTTCCGGTGGCCACTCTATTGCAATGGGAAATAGTACAATTGCATCTGGTGAAACTTCTACCGCAATAGGATTTGGAACAAATGCCTCCGGAGCTTATTCTACCGCCATTGGTTATAATACAACTGCTACTGGTATTCATTCCACCACAATGGGATATTCCACAACTGCTAAATCAGATTATGAAACTGTTCTGGGAAGTTGGAATACTGATTATACTCCTTTAAACACTACTGGCTGGAATAATGCGGACCGTTTATTTACTATTGGCAATGGTAACGGTCCTTTGTCAACGTCAGATGCTATAACTGTTTTGAAAAATGGGAAAACCGGTATTGGTACATCAACGCCATTGGCTAATCTCCATGTTTTTAGCGGCGCCTCTGGCAACATAACTCCGTTTTCTCCACTTGTTGTAGAAGGCAGCCACAATACCTATATTAATTTATTAAGCCCCAACCTCAACGAAACAGCCATACTGTTTGGCAAGGCGGAGAATGCGGCCAGCGGGGGAATTGTTTATAATAATGCAGGTAATTTAAATGGTTTTCAATTTAGGGCCAATGGAAATGTAACAAGAATGGAAATTTATAGTTCCGGTAATGCATGGTTGCAAGGAACACTTAATCAAAATTCTGACCGGCGTTTAAAAAAAGATATTCATCAGTTACAAAACTGCCTTCAAAAAATTACAAAACTCAGCGGCTATAATTATTACTGGAAAGATGATAAAGCAGACAACAACTTGCAAACAGGAGTGTTGGCGCAGGAGGTTCAAAAATTATTTCCACAATTAGTTAGGGAAGGCAGGGACGGGATGTTATCAGTTAATTATTCGGGTTTGATACCTGTATTAATTGAAAGCATAAAAGAACAACAAACCCAAATGAAAGAACAACAAAAACAAATTGATGAATTAAAAAAACTGGTTGAAAAACTATTGAAACAATAATTTGAAATCTATTCACCAAACTAATATGAAAAAGAAAATGTTACTACAAACAATACTCGCTTAAACATTTATTGCGAAAGCAAAAAATGTAGGCATCGGCACTACCATTCCAAAAGCCCGTTTGCATGTAACCGACAGCAGTGTATTATTCTCTGCTACCGGTGATATACCTGTAACACCAGGATTGCCTCCTGTACAGGGAGCAGGCAGAAGAATGATGTGGTATCCGGATAAAGCTGCTTTTAGAGTGGGTTCCGTTAATGGCGGCCAATGGAACAAAGACAGCATCGGAAACTATTCTTTTGCTTCTGGCTACGGGACAACTGCTTCGGGAATCATTTCAACTGCAATGGGATTCGTGACAACAGCTTCGGGAAACACTTCTACTGCAATAGGAGCCGAGACAACTGCTTCGGGAATTGTTTCCACTGCAATGGGATACTTTGCAATTGCTTCGGGATACACTTCCACCGCAATGGGATACCGGGCAACTGCTTCAGGATACACTTCCATTGCAATGGGATCAGAAACAACTGCTAAATCAGGTTATGAAACTGTATTGGGAAGATGGAATACGGGTTATACTCCCGCAAGTACTTCCGGCTGGGATCTGGCAGACCGTTTATTTACTATAGGTAATGGAACCGGAGCAGGTGCAGCAAGTTCAAATGCAATGACGGTTTTAAAAAATGGTAATACAGGTATTGGCACCAGCACTCCGGTGGCACGCCTGCATGTAGCCGACAGCAGTGTATTATTCTCTGCAGACGGTGATATACCTGGCATTCAAGGTCTGCTGCCTAAAGAAGGGCCGGGAAGAAGAATGATGTGGTATCCAAATAAAGCAGCCTTTAGAGTAGGATATGTTTTTGACGACGAATGGAACCTCATCAATATGGGGGATTATTCTTTTGCATCTGGACACAGGACGAAAGCTTCCGGTTATAATGCAACCGCAATGGGATCCAGGACAACTGCTTCGGGAATTTTTTCCACTGCAATGGGAGCCAACTCGAATGCCCCCGGTAACTTATCTACAGCAATAGGAAGTGAAGTACAAACTATCGGAGATTATAGTGTTGCAATAGGTGAATCTGTTACAGCTAATGCATACAAATCAACTTCATTTGGAAGCCATAATGACCCAATGGTAACATCATCCACCACAAGCTGGGTACTAACAGAACCATTGTTGATTATTGGCAACGGCACCAGCCCGGTAGATAAAAAAAATGCATTAGTCATTTTAAAAAACGGCAATGCGGGTATTGGCACCTCCAACCCTCAGTCTGCGCTTCACATTGGCAATAGCGGTCAATTAAGAATGTATGATGCCTCGGGTACAAGGTATGCGCAGCTTTTTCATTCTGGCAGCGGCGATTTGCATTTAAGTGCCATTGGCGGTGGAGCCAGCTATATCAATTGGTTTGGAGGAGCAAGTCTTCATGTAGGAAATGGCTTATTTGGTTACGGTCCGGTACATGCAAGTGCTTTTACCGTCTCAAGTTCTCAGCTATTTAAAAAAAATATTGTCAATACCCATTATGGACTGGCAGAGATCCTTAAGCTGCAGGGAAAGGAATATCAATATAGTAATGACATCACCAACCGAAAGGAGTTAGGTCTTATTGCGGAGGAAGTTGAGTTGGTGGTACCGGAAGTGGTTTATCACAACCCTGCCAATAAAAAAGTGATAGGGATAGATTACGGAAAACTGGTTACGGTTCTTATTGAAAGCATTAAAGAACAACAGGTAATGATTGAAGAATTAAAAATCAAAAATCAAAATATTGATAAACAGCAGCAACAAATTGATAAACAACAAAAGCAAATTGATGAATTAGGAAAACTGGTTGAAAAATTACTGAAACAATAACTCATCATCGTTTCACCAAACTAATATGAAAAAGAAACTGTTTATACTAATCTTACTCACTTCATCATTTATTGTGAATGCACAAAATGTAGGTATCGGAACTTCCATGCCACAGGCTACCTTAGATGTAAAAGGCAACCAACGGTTCGGTGGCATCAATCATTATACAACTTATGATTCTGTCAGTGGAAAAATTGAATGGAAGAATTCTAATTTATATGTACCGGTGAGCCAGTACCTGATGCAACATTCGGCTGCCGCCGATGGATTGTATTACAATAACAGTGGAGGTATTAACGGTCAGTTAGAATATCGCAATGCATTGGGCAATCCTGTTTTTTATACCAACTTTCTTAATGGTAATGGATATTTCAAAAGCAGGTTAGGAATTTCAACAGTTAATCCATTAGCTGGTTTACATGTTGCCGACAGCAGTGTATTATTTTCTGCTGCCGGTGATATACCCGGCATACAAGCAATTGTACCCATGCAGGGAGCCGGCCGAAGAATGTTATGGTATGCTGATAAAGCGGCCTTCAGGGCCGGCTATGTGAATGGTGCGCAATGGGACAAGAATAACATAGGCACCTACTCTATGGCGGCGGGTTTTGGCACTACGGCCAGCCAGGGTTATTCAACTGCTCTTGGATTTTTTTCCAACGCAAGCGGAGTGGCATCAACAGCTTTGGGTAATCAAACAACAGCCAAAGCATTTGGTTCGTTAAGTATCGGATCGCTTAATGACAATACCGATAACCCCGATCCATTGAACCCAGGTTCAACAGATAGAATCTTTCAAATAGGAAATGGCTTTGGTTTCTTTCCCGGCAATGCAATGACTGTATTAAGAAATGGAAATGTTGGTATTGGATCAACACTACCTCTATCCAGATTGCATGTAGCAGATAGCAGTGTATTGTTTTCTGCCACCGGCAACGTTTTAGTATCACCAGGACTGCCACCTGTACAAGGTGCAGGAAGAAGAATGATGTGGCATTCTGGTAAAGCTGCTTTCAGAGTGGGCTATGTTGATAATGCATATTGGGATGACTATAATATTGGTTACTATTCTTTTGCTGCCGGAGTAAATACAAGTGCCCAGGGATCTAACTCTACTGCATTGGGAAGTGAAACAATAGCTTCCGGACTTATCGCTACTGCATTAGGAGAGAGAACAACAGCTTCAGGCCGTTCCTCAACCGCATTGGGTGCAAATACGATAGCCAATGGAGATTTCTCAACAGCCATAGGTTATGGTACAACTGCAAAGGCATTTGGCTCTCTTAGTATGGGAACTTATAATGACCTTACAGATAATCCCGATCCCTTCTTTCCTGATCTTTCTGACCGTATTTTTCAAATTGGCAATAGCACTTTCCCGTCGTTTGGAAATAATGCGATAACAGTTTTACGCAATGGCAATACTGGTATTGGTGTAAATAATCCAACCGCCACTTTAGAAGTAGTAAGAGGGACAGGTGGTGGCGGCACTGCAGTATTTAAGGGAACTACACACATATCTCATTTCAATTATAATACAGATGAAGACACTTACATCAGAGCAGGAAAAAACAATCGCTATGTTATACTTAATGATATACCCGGGGGGAAGGTAGGAATAGGCACAACCGCCCCAAGTGAAATGTTGGAAGTAAATGGTACTATAAAATGTGTTGCTTTAATCCAAACTTCAGACAGCCGGTTAAAAAAAGGTATAGTTCCCTTACAAAACTCCCTGCAAAAAATTACTCAGATCACTGGCTATCATTATTACTGGATGAATGAAAATGCAGGTAACAGGTTGCAAACCGGGGTACTGGCACAGGAAGTACAAAAACTGTTTCCGGAGTTAGTGACAGAGAATAAAGACGGAACACTGGCCGTGAATTATTCCGGGCTAATACCGGTAATGATTGAAAGCATAAAAAAACAACAAAAACAAATTGATGAATTGAAAAAAATAGTAGAAAAATTACTGAAACAATAATTGTATTCTTCTTTCAATAAGGCAAAATGAAAATACTGAATATGAATTATATCAGCTATACTGATGAAGCGAAAGCTCCGGTTATAGTACTACCCACCTGCAAAGGGATAATGGTAATCCCGGTACGACAGATTATCCGGATTCAGTCCATCAGCAATTACAGCAAACTTTTCTTTTGTGATGGCAAAACTTTGGTAGTAGCAAAAGTGCTGCACTGGTTTCAGGAGCAAGCGGGGTTTTCTTCTTTTGTACGTATTCACCGTTCGCACTTTATAAACACATACTATATAAAAAGCTATAGTAGCAAACCCGGGGTTGTGTTGCTGCACAATAACGAAACTATTTTTGTATCCCGCAGAAAAAAGGCGGCTTTTATCAAGCGGATACATATACTCAATAGCCCTTTTGAAGAAACATTACCTCGCAATCCCGTTCTAAATACTAAAAAAATTATAGCAGCATGAAAAAAATATTAATTATAACAACAATTTTAATTCTGGCTTTACAATCGCAGGCGCAAAATGTAGGTATAGGCACTAACAGTCCTGCTCAAAAATTGGATGTAGCGGGCAATGTAAAAGCGGCAAATTTTTTATACACCACACCAAAAACATTACACTACACACTTTCCGGAATTAATTTTGTTGCAGTAAAAAGTTCGGATACAACTATAACAGGAGTTGGCAGTGCAGAAATTACATTATTAACCAGTGTAGTGGGTAAAATAATTATGGCCCCTGTTCATTTACCCGATGGCGTTACCATGGTAAATATGAAAGTGTATGTAAACGACTTTTCAGTTTCAGATAATTTGCAGATTATCTTTTATCGGAAAACAATTACCAGTAATTTTTTTCCTGATAATTTAGGTTTCGTAAATTCTTCCGGCTCAACAGGATTGGTGCTTTCTCAAACCCCCCTTTTTACTAATGTGGTGGATAATAGTTTATACACTTATTATATCAGTGTTGGTCCAGAAAATTACAGCAACAGTTTTCCAAGTAATGCTTACCTGCGGGCAGTTATTATTGAATATACCAGCAGCACAACACAATAATTATCTAGCTATGAAAAAAGTATTTCCTTTTTGTTTTCTATTTACGATCCTACTCTCAATTAAAGTTTCTGTATATGCCCAAACCCCTAAACTCAACAATGCATTTAATAAATCTTCCGGCATTGCTGTGGATAGCAAGGGTAATGTATTTATAACCGGCAATAATAATAAAATAATAAAAATGACCCATGATGGAAAGGCAAGTCATTTTGCAGGCAGCCCACATGGATTTATCGGCAATGAGGATGGTGTAAAAGGAAAGTTTAACAATACTTCGGGAGGCATGGCTATTGATGCAGAGGATAACCTGTATATAACTGATAATACGAGGATAAGAAAAATAACACCCACTGGGGTAGTATCCACAAAAAGATTATACCATCACAGTCAATTATACCGATGGAAGGAAAATAAAAATTGCTTTCCTGGGAACAGAATATGATAAAAATAATAAAAGCCCGACGGTATTGCGTATGAGTAGTAATGAAGACCCGATGACAAGACAATAATCAGAAAAAAATTAAATTATGTTGAACAATGTGAAATTCCGTCCCGCAAAGGCGGGAGAGAAAAAAATAATCATCCTTATTTTTTTATTTGTATCAATAACAGCTCCTGCACAAAATAATGTTGCTATTGAAGATACTGTTGCCAAACCTGCCATTACAGCAATCGGAAAACCAGACGGTGAGAAAACAACAATGAAAATTGGAAAAGAAGGCGGGAGTTTCACCTCATCAGATGGGAAAATAAGATTGATAGTTCCCGAAGGATCTGTATCAAAAAAAACAACCTTCAGTATTCAACCCACTACCAATTTAATGCCCAATGGAAATGGAAAGGCTTATGATATGGAACCATCAGGTATTAATTTTAATAAACCGCTTCAACTTATTTATTATTATAGTGATGATGACACAGAAGGCAATTCGCCATTACTGATGGGTATGGCTATGCAGGATGAAAAAGGAAAATGGTTTTCACTAAATAAAACAGTTTTAGATTCCCTTGCTAAAACACTTTTAGCAGATATACATCATTTTAGTGCTTATGTAAATTTTAGCAAAGCTAAAATTAGTCCGGCTTCGGCAAGAGTAAAAGTTAATGGAACCCTGAGGTTACAAATAGTTGGCACATTTTGGGATGACACAGATGATGATGCAGAATTATTGCCTCTCGGAATAGTGGAGTATCCTAATATGAAATGGAGTGTAAATGGAATTCAAAATGGCAATAGTTCTACAGGCATTATCTCCGCTTCGCAAAGCGGTTCTGCTATTTTTCAGGCACCTGCACAAATTCCACAACAAAATCCAGTTGCCGTAACTGTTGAAGAACAGTTCTCACCCTCTTTTCTTATTAGATATGGTGTAAAAAAATTAGTGAGTAAGATTACCATTTACGATGATGCTTACGAAGTAAAAATGGTATCGGCAATAATTGGCGGCTCACCGGAGGCATGGGGTGGCGTTACTACCAACAGAGACGAAGGCAGTTTTATTGTATCATTAGAAAAAAATAAACCGACAGTTATAAATATTAAAAACCAAATGGAAGTAATGACGGATAATTGTCAGAAAACAATTCTAAACCCAAACTCTAATACTGGTATTTTTCATGTGGCAGGCGCAAGGCAAATTAAAGTTACTCCGGCAAATCCTCCCGGCCAGCCATATCCCGTTGTAGAAATATTTTTTATTCCATACCCAATCGAACTTACCAGGTTTCAATTTATTTGTCCGCCGCCACCAAGTGCAAGGGAAACTGTTATTGGCAAAATAGATTTATCACAAATGGCGATGATGGTATTTTATGGCAAGCCTGCTTTGCCTCAGTATATCAAATTTATTGCTAAAGATCAAGAACAAATTATTTTGGAAAGCCCCCCAGGAGTAAGGGAAATTTATTATAAAATATCAGTGAAAAAAGTAAAAGAAGATTGAATAAGCTCACCCTTTCAGGTGAATAATTAAAACAGTGGCAGAATCACTGTTTAGGATGACGGCGCAGTGTTCGCATTCATTTGCTTTAATTTATAAACCCCTTTGAAGACTAACTTTTGTTCTATTGTTTCAAAATGCATATTCGCCTAAGTTTAATTGTTTAAAACTTTACTAATGAAAAAGAGTTTAATTTTTGCTTTGCTGGTTTTCATTATTTTCCTGTACCCATATGCGTCTGTACAGTCTCAGGTAGTAAAGAAAGGTGCAAAGTATGATACCATCATTGTGAAGCACCAAAACAAGGCTGCTAAAAAACCAGTAGCCAAACCGGTGGTAAAACCAGAAATTATTTTGCCCACACCAGAGTTTATCAATCAGCCTTGCTATTTTGATAAAGAAGGGAATAAACTTATCAAATTAGAAAATGCCAATGCGTTGATGGTTACCAAAAAGAAAACACTGGGGTTAAAAGGAGCCAAACAATCACTGACTATGGATGCCCCTTCTTCCAAAATACGTTTCGTAACAAAAAAAGAAATTGTCTTTTTTATAAAAACCAGTGGTGATGTAATTGACCTTACTTCTTATATCAAACTTTACCAGTTTGTACCAGTAGAACAAAAAAGAGAAGTGACTATTACCTCCAAAGACGGTGTACTAAGTGATAAAGACGAAGCAAAAGGGAAACTAATGAGCTTTAGTGTAAAAATGATTTCGAAAGACAATTACCAAATACAATTACCCGAACAATTAGAAGCTGGTGAATATGGATTTGTTTGGGTAAAGAATATGGAGCTAAAAGAATTTACCGTGTTTGCTTTTGGTATAGATTGGAAAAGCAGTGATTAACCTCATCCCCCCAACCCCTTCTCCATAAATGGAGAAGGGGAGACAGACAGTCAAATCAGTATCCAACATAACTAATAATTAAACCTTTTAAAACAACAGTATGAAAAAAACACTATTCTCCTTCCTGCTTATTGTTCCTTTTTTGGTGCAGGCACAAATTGGAATAAAGGCCGGAGTAAATTTTGCTAAAGTAAGTAATGCTGCCTCCATTAACAGCAGTAGCAAATCAGGTTTTAACATCGGCTTATTGTTTGCACCGCCTTCCAAAAAAATTATCAGCTCCCGGACTGAATTGGTTTTTTCCCGTCAGGGCTATGACTATAAAACCAGCAACAACACCGGCAATGTAAACCTGGATTATATACAGATGGGCCAATTGGCATCCATCAATATCACAAAGTTTGTTTCACTCTTGTTTGGTGCACAAACTGCTTATTTGATAAGTGCACAGGCCGACAGCACAAAAAACAGCGGAGGTTCGGGTTCTTATAATAATATCATGAATTTATATAACCGTATTGATTATGGCTATGCCCTTGGTGCCGAAGTGCATCCAATTATGGGATTGATAATTGGAGCAAGGTACAATGTAAGCTTGTCCAAAGTATATAAGGATATTCAAAGTGGCCAACTTCCCTCATTCAGCAGCGAAGACGCAAAAAATAATGTGCTACAAATTTTTGTTGGCTGGCGGTTTGGCGGAAATAAAAATAAAGACAAAAAAAAGAAAGAAGATTAAACTTCTCCATACCGGTCCATATTAATAACAATTAACTATTTTAAAATGAAAAAGAATTTCCTGCTATTCAGTTGCCTTGTGTTGAGCAGCATATTAATTGCACAAAACCCATATCCTGTTCCTGAATATACGAATGAGATATACCTGGTAAAAAAAGACAGCAGCATAAGTCTTGTAAGATTGGAAAAAGCATTTTCCAACCAGGAAATGAAAGTAAAGATGATGGGAATGGGTGGCATGGATCAGGGCTATGCCACCGATGGTGAAAAATCAACAATCCGTTTCAGCAGCAGCAGTAACTGGGTATTCCTTTTTTACAATGGCGACCCTGCAGCAGATTCCGCTTCTTCATCAACAGAAGCAGATTCTGTCATGAAGGCAAATGGTATGGACATGAAGGCTCTTTCCGGCATTTCTTCCATGTATGATCCTACACAAATGATTTCGTTGTATAACATGAAATCAGAAAAAGAAAAAAGAAAAATTCTCACTCAGTCAATGGGCTTAATGGGTAAATCAAAAAGCACAGCCACTAAATTCAGTTTAAGTATAAAAAAAATAAAAGACAACTATTACGAGATGAAGGTGGATAAACCTTTACCAAAGGGAGAGTATTCATTTGTGATGATGGACATGGGTGGCATGGGCCAATCTTATATGCTGTTTGCTTTTGGGATTGATTAATAAAATTATCTCAACTCATCCATCTTCACTCTTTTTGGTGTATCCTTTCCGGCAATAATACTTTTGGAGCTTAAGGCAATTGCTTTTATCACTTCTGTCATATTCACCATATCCAACGTTTCTACATGATCAGATGGTTTGTGATAATGAGGTTCTATATCCATTTTAGAAGTGGAAATAGTATGAGCAGGCACCCCCAGTCTTGCCAGTGTAGCATTATCTGAACGATAAAATAATTGCTGCTCCGGATATGGATCGGGGTAAAAAGTAAAAGCAGATCCTTTCAGATCCTTTGCCAATATTTCACCCATATCTGTTTTTTCGTAACCGGTGATGAAGGCAGAGTTCTTTCCCCACTTACTTTCGGTGCCTATCATTTCAATATTAAACATGGCTACTACTTTATCAGGATCTAACTGGCGGGAAAAATATTGTGAGCCAAAACCACCGATCTCTTCTGCTGTAAATGCAGCAAACACAATGGTTCTTTCATTATTCTTTTGTGCGGCAAAATATTTTGCCAGCATCATTACTGCCGTTGTTCCGGCCGCATCATCATTGGCACCATTGTAAATTGAATCTCCATCAACCGCCTTACCAATCCCTATATGATCGTAGTGACCGCTAAAAACAACAAACTCATCTTTCTTTCCTTTGCCCGGAATCATTCCCACCACATTGGCCATTTTCATTTCATTGATCTCATGTGCTGCTTCTATGTTCCAAAGGGAAGGATCAATATCGCTCAGTACAAAAACTACATTGGTATTTGTTTTAAACATGGAAGACTTTAACCGGGCCAGGTTTCCAAAACTGTTGGCAAAACTTTTATCTACCAGCACCAGCATATTTTTATTATGGCTAATAAATTTCCGGGCTTCTCTTTGCAAATTGGTGCCGGCTTTTATAAATGCTTTGCCATAACCGGAATTCTGATCAATTTTTAATTGTGGCTGGCAGGTAACAGCTATAATGCTTTTTTGCTCAATACTATTGCCGTCAAATTGTGCAGCAGCACTGACGAACTTTGTACGTACCATCGAAAATTCTTGTCTGAAACTGCTATTGTTGTTCATCGTTTGCAGTCCGGCATTCTTAAATTCAGCGGCAATAAAATCAGCGGCCTTATCTATCTCCGGAGAAAATGTTTTACGGCCCCGCATATCATCAGCAGACAACTTTTTTTCAATCCGTTCAACTTCTTTTACATTTATTATAGCATCAATATTCTGTGCAAATAAAAAAGAGACTATTAAAGCCAACAGTCCTGTTAGTAATATTTTTTTCATACTTTCTTTTAGATTCTTACTTTGTTTTTTATTTAATAGACCATTGCTTATTGTCTATTGCCTATTTCCCATTATCCTACAGGCTCATCATCTCTTTAAACTTCACAGTCTGTCTGCGGCTTACTTCAATTTTCTCGCCACCTTTTAATTCCAACAGTAATCCCCCATTGAAATAAGGTTCTATCTTATCTATCATACGGAGATTAACAATATGTTTACGATTGGCCCGGAAAAAAGTTTTTTCATCCAACCTTTCTTCCAGTGCATTCAGCGATTTTAATATCAAAGGTTTGTTGACACCAAAAAATACTTTTGCATAATTACCTACACTTTCAAACAACCGTATCTCACTTAATTTTACAAACCAACAACGTTCCCCATCTTTTACAAATACCTGGTCCGCTTCTGTAAGTATGCTGTTGTTAAAATTTTCGCCTTCAGTTTTTATATCTTTTAGTTCTGTATGCTGTAATTTCTGAATAGCATCCGCCAATCGTTTTGGTTCTACCGGCTTCAGCAAATAATCCAATGCATTTACTTCAAATGCCTTCAATGCAAATTCATCATACGCAGTGGTAAAAATTACCTGCGGGGTTCTTTCCAATTGCGCCAGCATATCAAATCCTGTTTTACCTGGCATTTGTATATCCAGGAATATAAGCTCCGGTTGTTGGCTTTCTATTTTAGCAATTCCTTCGTCTGCATTTGCAGCCTCGTCTATTACTTCCACTTCTGGAAAATCCTGTAATAGCTTTTTTAATTCTGTCCTTGCAAGACGTTCGTCATCAATAATTATAGCTCTCATGATTTATTGTTTGAAGTTTAATATTTGAGGTTTGAAGTTAATTTCCAAAAGTTTAAGTCTTTAAATTGTTAGCAGAGGCTTGAAAGTATGCATCAACGTCAAACTGTAAACCCCGAACTTCAAACAGCATTAACTGGTATCAGCACTTTAGCCCTTACCAGCGATCCATTAATTTGTTTTATTTCAAAAGTGGCTTTATCACCATATAGTAAACTAAGCCGGTTGGTAGTACTGGATAGTCCAAAACCATCCGCATTCATTTTACCATTTAGTTGTCCTGTATTTTCTACAACCAGTTCATGATGATCGCCTTTAAAATCAGAAATTACTTTTACAACACCGCCATTTATTTGTTTGCTGATGCCATGTTTAATAGCATTTTCAACCAATGTTTGTAACATCATAGGAGGCACAGGTTGATTCAACGTATCATCGTCAATTTCGTATTCCACTTTAAGGCGATCTTCAAACCGCATATTTTCCAATGCGAGATAATCTTTTACAATGTTGAGTTCCTTTTCAAACGGAACTGTTTCTCCTTTATCTACCTGCATACTGCTACGCAAAATATTGCTAAGCTCCGTTACAGCTTTTCTTGCCCGTTGCGGATTTTCATCCACCAATGCTCTTATGCTATTTAATGAATTAAAAATAAAATGTGGGTTGATATGTGCTTTGATAGTTTGTAATTCCAGTTCTTTTACCAGCGACTCCAAACGAAGTGTATCCAGTTGTTGTTTGCGACTTTTGGTGATGTAGTGATAAATAAAATAAATTAAGTTCCAGATAAAGAAGTACACAAAAAAGTAGAAGGCGCCGCTTAATATCAACAATGTTTTATTATCTAAAAACTCCTTTTCTCTTTTATTGAGCCAGTCGAACTTTATTAACAACTGAATATTGAAATAAGAACCGGCCACCGAAAAAAGTGCAGTAATAAGTATGAATTGAAACAACTGCTTCTCTAATTTTTTTTGCAGCAAGTTGAGATTAATAATGATCAGCCGCATCAAATGAGTAAAAACAACACCTAATAACACAAATATGCCGATACGGCTCATCACCATTACCAGGTCTTCCCTTGTTTTTAACTGGTCGAACGAGTAGGCGAAAAAGACACTGATGCCTGTAAAGCCACCCCATCCGATGACCTGAAATAACCAATATCTTGAGTTACCTATCCACATAGTAGCAAATCTAATGAATCCCGTCGCTGACGGCTTCCGTAAATATACCAGTGGCAGATTACTTTTACAAATGGGATACAGTGGAGAGAAAATAAGGGCCATAAGTACTGTGATACAGAACCTTCCTGCCCAAAAATTGTTAGACAATCTTTAGCAAAAAAGGGTGAACGGAAAATTGTAATTTTACGGCGTCCGACACAGCTCCGGTAGTGGCTGACAATTAATAAATAAACAGAAATGGAAATAACACCAGGGCCACTTTTAAAAACGATTGATTCTCCTTCCGACCTTAAAAAACTGCCCCGTGAAAAATTGCACCAGGTTTGCGATGAACTGCGTCAATACATTATTGATGTAGTAAGTGTGCATGGAGGTCATTTTGGTGCCAGCCTTGGTGTGGTAGAATTAACCACCGCATTACATTATGTTTATAACACTCCCTACGATCAATTGGTATGGGATGTTGGTCACCAGGCATATGGACATAAAATATTAACCGGTCGCCGGGATAACTTTCCAACCAATAGAAAATACAATGGCCTAAGTGGATTTCCAAAAAGAAGCGAAAGTGAATACGATACTTTTGGTGTTGGGCACTCTTCTACTTCTATTTCCGCAGCACTCGGTATGGCAATGGCTGCAAAATATAAAGGTGAAACGGAAAGAAAAGTAGTCGCCGTAATTGGTGATGGAGCCATGACGGCCGGCCTAGCATTTGAAGGAATGAACCATGCCGGTGTGGCTGATGCTGACATGCTGATTGTGTTGAATGATAATTGCATGGGTATTGATCCAAATGTTGGCGCATTAAAAGAATACCTGACAGACATTACTACATCACCAACGTATAATAAAGTAAAAGATGATGTTTGGAATTTGCTTGGCAAATTACCAGTTGGTAAAAATTTCAGTCGTGGTATGGCGCATAAACTAACTGATGGGCTTAAGGGTATGGTAAGCAGTCATTCTAATTTATTCGAAGCATTAAAGCTTCGCTACTTTGGTCCTATTGATGGACATAATGTGGCCAAGCTAGTTGATACATTAAAAGATCTCCGAAATATACCCGGACCAAAAATTCTCCATATCGTTACCACCAAAGGAAAAGGATATGCATTAGCAGAAAAAGATCAAACTAAATGGCATGCACCGGGTTTGTTTGATAAAATAACCGGTGAAATACAAAAGAAAAAATTTGATTTACCTCAGCCTCCCAAATACCAGGATGTTTTTGGACATACAATTATTGAGCTGGCTGAAAAGAATAAAAAAATATTTGGCATCACCCCGGCTATGCCTTCTGGCTCATCTTTAAAATTTATGATGGAGAAAATGCCGGATAGGGCATTTGATGTGGGCATTGCAGAGCAACATGCAGTAACGGTAAGTGCAGGTATGGCTACACAAGGCATGAAAGTCTTTTGCAATATCTATTCTTCATTTATGCAAAGAGCATATGACCAGGTAGTGCATGATGTAGCAATACAAAAACTGCCGGTGATATTTTGCTTAGACCGTGCCGGTGTAGTGGGTGATGATGGCCCTACGCATCATGGCTGTTATGATATTGCTTATTTCCGATGCATTCCAAATATGATCATCAGTTCGCCCATGAATGAAAGTGAATTAAGAAACCTGATGTACACTGCACAACTTGACTCTACTACTCTTCCATTTGTTATCCGCTATCCAAGAGGAGAAGGTGTAATGCCGGAGTGGAAAACCGAGATGAAAGAAATTGAAATTGGAAAAGGACGGAAGTTGAAGGATGGAAAAGAAATTGCCATACTTACTTTGGGGCACCCGGGAAATTTTGCTGCATCTGCTATCAGAGATTTGAAAAATGATGGTCTTACACCGGCGCATTACGATATGCGTTTTGTAAAACCATTGGATGAAGCCATGCTACATGAAGTTTTCAGCAAATACGATAAAATAATAACCGTTGAAGATGGAACAATCGTCGGCGGATTCGGTTCCGCTGTTCTGGAATTTATGAATGAACATCATTACAAAGCTGAAATAAAAATGCTGGGCATACCTGACAGGTTGGTGGAACATGGTACACCAAAAGAATTGCACAGGGAATGTGGGTATGATGCAGCAGCTATTGCAGAGGCGGTAAGAGAAATGATGAAGGACAAAGTAGCAGTGAGCCAGTTAATGGGATAATGTTTTTGCAACCAGAATTTCAACCTATTTTTAAAGTATGCAACTTCAGCATACTTTTTCTTTTATAGCTAAGGCAGTAAATAAATTGTTGCTGTTGCTTACACTTTTTTTTACCCAGCATCTTCATTCACAGGTTACTGATATTATTTTTATTGACAGTATTTATAATAAAGGATGGCAATATATCTACACCAATCCTGACAGTGCCGGCTGGTTTTTTGAAAATGCAAAAAAAGAAAGTGATAGCAGAAAATATTTACCGGGAATGGTCATGTATTGCAATTTCAATGCAGCCCTTCAAGTAGCGTTAAGTCAAAATCAGAAAGCTTTCGAATACTATGACCAGGCTATTGCACTGGCGAAAAAAAATAACCTGATTACTGATTTGGGGCTTACTTATATAAAGAAAGGAACCCTTAGTCAGTTAATGGGTGACTATGCCCAAGCTGCTAAGAGCTATCTTGCTGCAGCTTCCTTACTAAAAACAAATGTTGACAGAAAAAAGGTTATAGGGTTATATAAAAATATTATTTCTACACTTAATAACCTGCAACAACAAAATCAATCGCTTCAAAACGTATTGCCGGCATTGAAAAACGACAATACTGATGAAAAAGAAATTGTCTCTATTCTTTCGCAGAAAAAAACAAATGAAACCAGTCTTGATTTTCCAGACCAAACTACGCTTAGTGAAATATCCGGTGGGAATATTTATGTAATCTTTGGAGGTGCAAAATTTTATATCGCTGATTTTGATGTGTTAGGTAACTACAGCAACTACCGCAGTATCCGAAAAATTCCGGATGGAATGATTTCAAAGATACCAGACATACCCCGTGAGGGTACTATTCTGAGACAGGCAAATGACGGAGTAAACGTTTATTTAATAAAGGATAAAATGCGTCATCGTATTGAAAACCCTAAAGTGCTGGAGTTTTTCGGGGGATGGGATGCATTGTGTATAGTACCAGAAAATGGACTGGAACAAGTGCCAGATGCAGGAGATGTTGTAACGCTTCAAAATGTAGCCACCACTTTTAATTTCAAGCAAGAATATGAAGTATTGATTGACACATTAAAAACCACTTTAATTCAGAATACCTGGCTATTGGCAGAGGTAGGCAAAAAACTAAAAGCAAAGAACAACAAACTCCAAAATAGAAATATCCTTCTATGGAGCTTTCTTGTTGGAATTGTAGCCTTAATTGCCATTGCATTTTTGCTGGAAAGAAATTCCCGGCAAAAGCAAAAACTCCACCAACAATCTTTAAAGACGCTAAAAGCAGAAGATGAATTACAACGGAAAATGGAATTGGAAAAAGAAAGAACAAGGATAGGAACTGATATGCATGATGATCTTGGTGCTGGTCTGTCAAGAATTAAATTTTTGAGTGAAACTATTGGTATAAAACAACAACAGCAGCAGCCGATAGAAGAAGACATTATCAAAATAAGAGAATATGCACATGAGATGATTGATAAGATGGGGGAAATTGTATGGGCTTTGAATGAAAAAAATGATTCACTAAGCGATCTGTTGTCTTATACCCGTTCATATGCGGTGGAATATCTTTCACAAAATGGAATACAATGCCAGATTATAACCCCGGAGAATTTTCCCACTATTCTGGTAAGTGGTGAGTTTCGCAGAAACATCTATCTTGTTGTAAAAGAAACTTTGCACAACATAGTAAAACATGCTCAGGCAACTCTTGTTAAAATAAATATTGAAACGGACAAAAAACTAATTATAAAAATACAAGACGACGGTATCGGTTTTAATTCAGCGGAGACCCGTCCTTATAGCAACGGATTGAAAAATATAGAAAAACGAATGAAAGATATTGGCGGCTCAGTACACATTGAATCAACCAATGGAACAATTATCTACCTCCAGGTACCACTCTCTCAATAACTTTCGTTCTATTGTTAACACCAGAATACAAAACTATTTTTGAGGCTTCTTATGAGTATTACCATATGCATAGTAGAAGATCTTGATGAAGTTAGAGAAGGTTTGAAGCAATTCATTTCATTGAATACTGAATTCAATGTAGTGGACACATTCAGTACTGCTGAAGAAGCTTTGAATGAAATTCCCCGGCTGCAACCACAAATCGTTATTATGGACATCAGCCTGCCAGGCCTGAATGGCATTGAATGCATCCGGCAGGTAAAAGATAAAAGCCCTTTTACACAGTTCATGATGTTTACCGTATATGAAAATGATGAAAAAGTTTTTGAAGCGTTGAAAGCAGGTGCCTCCGGTTATCTTTTAAAGAACACAGGTCTGGTACAAATGATAGAAGCATTAAAAGAATTGCACAATGGCGGAAGCCCTATGAGTGCCAATATAGCCCGAAAATTAGTTACAGTTTTTCGTGATAAAGAAAAAGAGGCAACATCGCTTGAAGTATTATCCAAACGTGAAAATGAGGTTTTACTACTATTATCAAAAGGATTATTGTATAAAGAAATTGCCGAACAACTTTCCATCTCCACTGGTACAGTGAGGCAACACATTCATCGTATTTATGAAAAACTGCATGTGCAGAACCGCACAGAAGCATTGAATAAAGCTTTTGGTAAAAACTAATCTTCTATCCCCACTAACTTTCGTTCTATTGCCCGGACTTACTTAATGTAATAGTTTTAAAAAAATAACTATTATGAAAAAGTTAAAGCTGCTGTTGCTATGCGCTATCGTTATTCCCCAGTCACTAATAGCACAAAATGTAGGTATCGGTACATTAACTCCTGTAGCCCGTCTTCATGTAACAGATAGTTCAGTATTATTTTCTGCGATAGGAGATGTACCTGCCACACCGGGGTTAACTCCTTTGCAAGGCACCGGAAGAAGAATGATGTGGTATCCTGATAAGGCAGCTTTCAGGGCTGGCTATGTTAATGGGGCACGATGGGACAAAGATAACATTGGCCTCTACTCTTTTTCAACAGGAGTATCTACAACCGCCAGTGGAGATCTTTCCGCCAGTATGGGATATTTTACAACTGCCAGTGGATATGCTTCAACAAGTATGGGATTTGTCTCAACTGCCAGTGGACAAACTTCCACCAGTATGGGATATAATACAACCGCCAGTGGACAAGCTTCCACCAGTATGGGATATTATACTAAAGCAAAATCCGAATTTTCATTAGCAATAGGATTATATAATGACAGCACCAATACCAACCGTTTATTTGAAATAGGTAATGGCACTGCTAATAACTCAAGGAGTAATGCAATGACTGTTTTACAAAACGGGAATACAGGTATTGGTACAACTACCCCCCTTGCCCGTTTGCATGTTACCGACAGCAGTGTATTGTTTTCTGCAACCGGAGATGTACCTGCCACACCGGGGTTAACTCCTTTGCAAGGCACCGGAAGAAGAATGATGTGGTATCCTGATAAAGCAGCCTTCAGGGTGGGATATGTTTCCTTCAAGGATTGGGATAAAGACAGTATAGGGAACTATTCTTTTGCCAGTGGATTTAATTCAAAAGCAAAAGGATTGAATGCCACCGCTATGGGGTTTGGTAATAATGCCGAGGGAAATTATTCAACATGTTTTGGATATGGAAATAGGGCCATAGGATCAACCTCTACAGTTTTCGGACTTAACAATATCTCAAGTGGAAATGTATCTACTGCGTTTGGAAATGGTACTTTAGCCAGCGGCGATGCAGCCACAGCAATGGGATATCAAACTATTGCAAGCGGATATTTTTCCACAGCCATGGGAGATGGAACTGTAGCTTCTGGCAGTAATTCAACTTCATTGGGATATTATACAACTGCTTCCGGTGAAGCTTCTATTGCAGTGGGCTATAGTAATACAGCATCAGGTTTTGCTTCAACGGCAATGGGAGCAGGTACGCTGGCTTCCGCAGCCTATTCCACTTCAATAGGAACTCAAACAAGAGCAACAGGTGGAATTTCCACAGCAATAGGAGATAATGCTGAAGCTAATGCATCATGGACTACAGCTATTGGACAATTTGTAGTCGCAAATTCACTGAATTCTATTTCACTCGGCAGATTTAACGATCCAATTGTTGCATCTCCTACAGGCAGCTGGATATTAACAGAACCATTATTGATTGTTGGTAATGGAAATAACCCGGGCGATAAAAAAAATGCGTTAGTAATTTTAAAAAATGGTAACACTGGCATAGGGATCAGTAATCCTGCAAGTCCACTGAGTTTTCCCAATAATTTAGGTAAAAAAATATCCTTATATCCCGGATCTACAGGAGACGCCGGCTTTGGGGTTTTTGGCAGTGAGTTGCGAATTCACAGTGATTATTCCGGGGCAAGCATAACATTTGGATATGATGATTATAGCTCAGGATTTTCTGAAAAAATGCGTATCAAGGGAAATGGAAATGTAGGCATCGGAATAACTACACCAAATGCACCCCTGGCGTTTACAAATACTACCGGTACGAAAATCAGTTTATATGAAGGTTCTGCAAATTCACAATATGGTTTCGCTGTACAATCCGGCCAGTTACAATTATATACAGATGCGGTGGCCGCAAAAATAAGTTTTGGATATTATACCAGCGGGGTTTATACTGAAAGAATGTACCTGACCAACAGCTCAGGAATATTAACCGTGGCTGGCACCAATTATCCTTCTGATGCCAGGTATAAAAAACAAATAACCAGGCTGCAAAATCCACTGGAAAAAATAATGGCTATTAATGGTGTTGAATACTTTATGCGGACTGATGAATTCCCTTTAAAACATTTTGATGCTAAACTCCAGGTAGGCCTCATTGCACAGGAAGTAGAAAAAGTGTTGCCACAGGTGGTGCAAACAGGAGAAGATGGATATAAAGCGATTGACTATGCAAAGATTGTTCCCTTACTGGTGGAAGGAATTAAAGAACAGCAAAAACAAATTGATGAATTAAAAAAACTTATTCAAACGTTATTACACAAATGATAGGTTAACTGTTGATCTATTTCCTAAAACTCATTTCGGATAAGTGTATAAAAACATTTGCATAAAAATTTGCTGTTCATTTGTTTTAATATTTTGGCGCAGGAAAAATAATTTTATATCGCCATTTATACAGCACCAATGAGTTGGACTTTCCCCAAAAAGAAGGAGTTATTTTATAGAATAAATTCAATGCAAGTACTGGTGTAGCTTTCATAGTAATCTGTATAAGCCGGGAAATCAAGCACCGGCATTTTAAAAAATCTTTCCATTAAATGGGAGAATTAACAGTAAAAACGAATTGACCATAATAAAAGTAGAAAAGTTGTAACTTTTCAAAAAAAAATTATGCGTAAGATTATTGGAGTGCTGATGTTGCTGCCGGTAGTATCTTTTGCTCAATTGAGTATAGGAGTAAAAGGTGGATTAAATTTTGCCAACATCACTGATGCACCCGGTTTTAAAAATAGTAATCGCACCAGTTATATGATTGGCGGTTTCATTGCTCCCAAACCCAAAAAACTATTAGGCTTCCGCTCAGAAATTATTCTTTCCCGCCAGGGTTATGATTATAAAACGAATACTAATAGTGGAAATGTAAATCTTGATTATTTATTATTACCCCAGTTGATCACTTTAAACTTTACTAAAAAACTGGAAATACATGCCGGTGGTCAGGCTGCCTTTCTTTTAAATGCAAAAGTGGATAGCTCCGGGGGAACTGGTAATGGCAATGGTAGCTTGTTTGATTATTTCAACCGTTTTGATTATGGACTTGCAGGAGGTGTGCAGGTATCACCAATACTTGGATTATTTGTTGGTGCCCGGATCAACATTAGTTTGAACAACCTGAATAAAGAACAACCCATTGGTGGCAGCAATCCCAATTTTGTACCCAAAGAGTTTGTAAAAAATAATGTGGTACAAGTATATGCTGGCTGGAGATTTTGATTTTCAAAAACCTTTAACGACAGTCCGAAAATTTATTTTATGGTTTTCCGTCGAGTAAAGATCTCAATCGTTTACTCTCCAAACAATTTTTTGGTAAAACCACTGTTATGAAATTGTCCCATTTCCTGTTTCTTTGTTTTTTATTTCTTATTGCTGTTACCTGGTTTCCAAAAACAACCTTCTGGAAAAAAGCAAAATTAACAGCTAATTTGAGTTCAACCATAATCAAAAGTGAATCAAAAGTGATTAGAGTTGAAGATGGAACAAACGTCGGCGGATTTGGTTCCGCTGTTCTGGAATTTATGAATGAACATCATTACAAAGCTGAAATAAAAATGCGGGGCATACCTGACAGGTGGGTGGAACATGGTACACTAAAAGAATTGCACAGGGAATGTGGCTATGATGCACAAGCTATTGCAGAGGCGGTAAGAGAAATGATGAAGGACAAAGTATCTGTAAGCCAGTTGGCAGGATAATATTTTTTCTGATTACATTTAAGTATGCAAAAAAGATTCTTTCATCTTACTGCATACTTATTTTTTTTTATGGGCATCATCAATGCCCAGCAACTGCATGTGGAGAACTACACCCCTTCGAATGGCTTACTGGACACAAGAGTCATTAAAATATTCCAGGATAACCGAGGCCTGATATATTTTCTTACCTGGGAAGGCATTTCCATTTTTGACGGGCAGCGTTTTGAAAATATTTCGGAATATAATGGTGAAAGTCTTGGGTTGGTGAATGATATGATTCAATGGAAAGGCGACACCTGCTATGTTTTTACCTTTCAAAAAGGTGCTTACAAGCTGGTTCATGGTAGCCTGATAAAAGATACCGCATTTGATAAAGTTATAGAACCGAACCATGTATTAAAAACAGGTGATAACAACTGGATAATTACTTCCAATATTGGTTTATTCAGTTGGAATGGCATTTCCTGTAAGCCATTAATTGTGCAGCCATCCAATAAACAGGAAAGAGACGTTGACTTTGCAGCAGCAAAAGATAAACACCTTATCTATAGCAAAGAGGAAGGCAAATTACTTTACATAATGAATCTTACCACTAATACTATTGCCGACAGTATTAAAGGCAACAAAATTTCAGGCATTACGGGCAACAATCAAACTAATATTTTCATATTGATAAATGGTAAATGGATGCAGCTAAATAATGAAGCACTGCAAAAAGGGAAATTAAAATCGGAGCCGCTTTATTTCACTGCTCAATTGCCACCGGGTTTTATTACTAATCATTTATATGTTACGGAAAATCGTATTTGGCTTGAAGATTTTCGAAATCGGTATATTTTGTTTAACACCGCTACCGGGGAAAAAGAAACCTACCCTCCAGATTATGGAATTACCAGTAATGCTTCGGTGGTTTTTACGGATAAAGAAAACAATACCTGGTTTGGCATTTTTTCAAAACAGGTTCAGAAAGCCTATTATACAAAACTGAAAAGGGCTTACCCATCTTCCATCCCTTCAGTATCCGGCTTGTTGAATGATGATGAAGGTAATGCGATTGCACAATGGGGCAGACAATTATATATACTTAAAGACAATCCCTCTGCAAGCAGTACAGATGACGGAGGTGGCAATCCATTTTATTGGCAGGAACGTTCATGGGTATTCAAAACTGTATCTTTAATTCAAAGCAACCGGGGTGATATAATTGACCTGCGTAAAGCGGCCAACACCGACAGCAGTTTTATTCACAGCTCCAGAATTTCATTTGATAAATCCGGCAGGCTGCTTATCTGCGGAAATTCGCTTTATGTTGTTGAAAAAACCCTGCAGGTGCATGCCGCAGCTCTTCCCTATTTTACTGATAATATTGCTACTGATGAGGAGAATAATTATTGGGCATTTACAAGAAACGGAACAATCGTTTCTTATTCACTTGAAGGCAGTGCAATTCATCAAAAGAATGTTCCAATCCATATAAACAATTTTGGACCAAGATTTGCCATTCACTGGAATGCCGACACATTTTGTATTGGCACAAGACACCAGGGAATTATCTGGCTAACAATAAAAAACGGAACCCTGAAAGAAATTGGCCGACTGAATACTTCAAAAGGTTTATCCAACAATTTTGCTTCCTGCCTTGTTAAAAAAAATAGCCGGCTACTATATGCGGCAACAGAATTTGGGTTGGATGAGATACTTATTAACGGCACGGATACGATTGTTCAGAACCTGGGCGCCGCCAATAATCTTTACCTGCCTTTCAGTTATGTAATAAAAAATAAGAAGGAAGAAATCTTTGCCCGTTCCAATGACAATCAGTTCTGGGCAGTTGCTGAGAAAGAAATTCAGATAGCAGGCTTTATTCCATCTGCCTGGTTTAATGAAATAACGGTGAACGGAAAAGCGGTTGCTCAAGCCCTTACTACTTTTAACTACAATCAAAACAATTTCAGGTTCACTGTTACAGCCCCTTGTTTTACCAACGCCGCCAATATGCGGTTTGATTTTTTATTAGAGAACGCAGCCAATAAATGGCAGCAGCAGTCAACCGATAACTTTTACAGCATCAATAACCTGGCGCCGGGAAATTACACGTTGACTGTAACAGTAAACTATCCGGGCAAAATTTATCCCGATAAAAAAATTAGATATGCTTTTACCATCAATTCCCCTTTGTGGAAACGATGGTGGTTTATCGCTTCAGCTATTTTATTATCAGCAATAATTTTTGGGGCAGTGGTAAGAAGTTATTACCGTCGTAAACTGGCCACCCAAAAAGCCGAAGCCGATAAACAACAGGCTGTGGAAAAAGAACGCAACCGCATCAGCCGGGATATGCATGATGACCTTGGAAGCGGACTAACCAAGATTGCTATATTAAGTGAAGTGGCAAAAAAGCAATTACCTGAACCCGAAAAAGCAAAAGAACAATTAGAAAAGATTTCTGAGTCCAGCCGTGAATTAGTGGACAACCTGCAGGATATTATCTGGGTACTAAACCCCAGAAACGACACCTTAGAAAGTTTATCAGCTTACATAAGGGAATATGCGTTGAAATATTTTGAACCACTGGCAGTAAAAATTAGTTTTAAATATCCTGAAGAGTTTTTAATTAAAAATCTATCAGAAGAAAAACGTCGCAATATTTTTTTAACCGTAAAAGAGAGTTTGCACAATATTGCCAAACATGCCTGGTGTAATGAAATAACTATTTTCATTAAAGAATTGCCGCAGCAGTTCGAAATCATCATTCGGGATGATGGCAAAGGATTTGAGTCTGATAAAGTCCGCCTTTTTGCCAATGGCCTGAAAAATATGCAAAACAGGATTGAACATGCAGGTGGTAAGTACAAAGTGGAATCCGAAAAGGGCAAAGGAACCATTACAACCATCAGCATGCCGGTGTAACACTTTTTTGTGATAAATATTATCCGTTATGGATATTAATTTTGTATTACATCATGATTACAGTAGCCATAATAGAAGATATAAAAGAAATTAAAGAAGGGCTGGAGTTGCTTATTGACGGCAGCGAAGGTTTCAGTTGCTTAAAAACATATTCTTCTGGCGAAGAAGCATTAACAGGATTACCCGCCATTTGCCCTGATGTGGTATTGATGGATATTCATTTGCCCGGCATCAATGGCATTGAAGCGGTACGGCATCTTAAAACAAAATGTCCCGCCACACAATTCATCATGAGTACAGTATACGAAGATGATGAAAATATTTTCGAATCATTGAAAGCAGGCGCCAGTGGTTACCTGCTCAAGAAAACAGCCCCTTCCAAAATATTAGACTCTATTACCGAAGTATATTACGGCGGTTCGCCCATGAGCAGCCAGATTGCCCGCAGAGTAATAGCCTCTTTTCAGCAGAAAGATTCCATAGATAATGATGACTTGCTGACACCCCGGGAAAAGGAGATACTAAGACAACTGGCCAAAGGTTTACGCTACAAAGAAATTGCAGCCGAGTTGTCTATCAGTATGGAAACTGTTCGTTCGCATACCCGCCATATTTATGAAAAATTACAGGTACAAAGCCGCACCGAAGCCATTAATAAAATAATGAAAAAATAATCTCCCCTACCTCTTCTTCCATTCCAACAAACACTTGTTATTCTATTCTCCTTCCAAATTGTGTAACACTTTTTGGTGATTGTCTTGCTTGCTATTAATGCTAAGTTTTGTATTCAGTTAAAAACAACGGATATGAAAAAGATTTTTTACCTCACCCTCATCCTATTTACAATAATTATACAAAGTAATGCACAGTGCTGGCAAAAAATAACTGCGGGCTTTGCACATACTCTTGCCATCAGAACAGACGGAACGCTTTGGGCATGGGGGCTAAATAATTCTGGTCAATTAGGCAATGGAACTACCAACCCGGGAAATGTTCCTATTCAAATTGGAACTGCCTCCAATTGGCAGACTATTTCAGCCGGGGCAGAACATTCAATGGCCATTAAAACAAATGGTACATTATGGGCATGGGGCAGAAATTCAGAAGCACAATTGGGAGATGGAACTAATAACAACAGCAATATACCTATTCAAATTGGAACAGACAACAACTGGGTTGCGGTTAGTACAGGCTCTGAACATACTCTTGCCCTAAAATCTAATGGCACGATATGGTCCTGGGGAGGCAACACATATGGTCAATGTGGTAATGCCCCCCCTCCCAATAGCGTTGCAACACCCCTGCAGATAGGAAATGCTACCGACTGGCAAAGCATTACAGCAGGTAGTTATCATTCAATGGCTATAAAAACGGATGGCACAATTTGGGCATGGGGTTTAAATATTTCAGGACAATTAGGTGATGGAACAAATACAGATAGAATCACCCCGACCCAAATTGATCTAAGTACCGATTGGAACCAGGTTACAGCAGGATGGAATCATACGTTAGCAATAAAAAATAATGGCACTCTTTGGGCATGGGGAGCAAATAATGCTGGTCAATTAGGGGATGGAAGTAATATTAATAAAAATACACCAACACAAGCAGGCACTGCAACTAATTGGCTAAGCATTTCAGGTGGAGAAGGTCATTCTATAGCCACTAAAACAGATGGCACTTTGTGGGCTTGGGGCAGAAATGATCTTGGCCAACTAGGTGATGGTACAAACACAGATAATAATCTGCCAACACAAATAGGAACAGCTAACAATTGGAATCAAATCGACGGAGGCTATAATTATACTTTGTCAATTAAAAATGATAATACTCTTTGGGCCTGGGGAGAAAATAATGATGGTCAATTAGGTGATGGTACCAATACAAACCAAAATATTCCTGTTCAAATCAATTGTAATGTTGTTCTACCCGTTACCTGGCTGTACATAAATGGTCTATGGCTAAATAATGCAGTACTATTAAAATGGGCCACCGCATATGAAAGTAATACCAATCGTTTCGAAATTGAATACAGCAGTAATGGAATCAGTTATACAAAAATTGGTACAGTAGCAGCTGCAGGTAACAGCAGCTCAACAATACGTTATGAATTTTTGCATACCTCTCCTGCAGTTGACAAAAACTATTACCGCATCAAACAAGTTGATATGGACAGCAGGTTTACTTACTCTTCAATAATCGTGTTGCAGCATAAAGATTCAAAAACAAACATCATCATATCCCCAAACCCTGTTCAAAACAATGCAACTATATTTTTTAACGAAACAGGAAATAAAACCCTTCAGTTGTTTACAACAGTTGGCCATCTCGTTTATACTGAAAAAATAAACGGAACAAACAACAGCCATACCATTAATATGAGCAAGCTGGCAAACGGAGTTTACCTCTTACGTTTACAGACTACAAACGGTATTGAAATACATAAAATCATAAAGCAGTAAAAATGAAAAAAAAATTCTTACTGATTTCAATATTCAGTGTAATGATGGTTATTGCCAATGCACAGAATGTGGGTATTGGTACAATAACACCACAATATCGCCTGGATGTAAATGGGCGGATGCGCATTATGAGCGGCGGAGATGTAAACAATACAGCCGGGCTTTGGCTAAATAATATTGCTAACAATGCCTCTCCTGCTTTTATAGGAATGCAGAGTAATGACCAAGTTGGATTATATGGAAATACCAGCGGCTGGAGCTTTGTAATGAACACCACTACAGGTAATGTAGGCATTGGTACCAGCACACCTCTTGCAAAATTGCATGTTGACAGTTCTGTTGTATTTACAGGCACACCCAATTCTCCTGCAATAACTAACCCGCCTGTAAGTGGCCCGGGCACCCGTATGATGTGGTACCCAGTTAAGGCTTCACTTCGCAGTGGTGAAGTATCCGGAACACAATGGGACAAGGATAATATCGGTTATCATTCGTTTGCCGCAGGCTATAATACCATTGCCTCTGGGAACAATTCTGCAGCTATTGGATATACAACAATTGCCTCGGGTCTTTATTCCATTGCCTCAGGTGAAAATACAAATGCATCGGGCCGTGCTGCTTCTTCAATGGGTTATTTTACATCCGCCTCTGGCTTCGGTGCCGCTGCCATAGGTTATTATACAACGGCTAAAGCATTCAATTCATTTTCTGCTGGAATTTATAACGATAATACCGACAATCCCAACCCGAATGTACTTGCATCAGTAGACCGTATTTTTCAAATTGGTAATGGCAGCTTTAGTACCCGCAGCAATGCTTTTACGGTTTTAAGAAATGGCAATACCGGTATTGGTACAATTTCACCTAATGCGCCACTACAGTTTGCAAATTCTGTTGCCAATAAAAAAATCGTTTTATGGGAAAATGCCAATAACGACCATGAGTTTTATGGCTTTGGTGTTAATGGTTCCACTTTAAGATACCAAACAGCATCAGCAGGAGATGATCATGTTTTTTATTCAGCACTTGACCCTGGCTTTTCAATAGAGATAATGAGAATGAAAGGCAACGGCAATGTCGGTATTGGGGTTCAGAACCCTTTGGAAAAATTAGAAGTAGCAGGTAAAACCAAAACCTCCTCATTGCAGGTTACTTCTGGTGGAGCAATTGGCAAAGTATTAATATCCGATGCTGCAGGAAATGCAAGCTGGCAAGCAAGTAATATTAATACCGGAATTGAAGTATCAACATTTGCCAGTCAGGTAATAATTAGTGGCGTTACCACTAAAGTGATTTTTGATTCGGAGTTTACAAACCCGACAATTGCTTTCAGCATTGCAAACAGCGAATGGACAGTTCCTTCAGCAGGATTTTATCACATTGGTGTCTCTTTGAAGTTTTTTACAATGTTGCCTGCGAATACAGACGTTGCACTTTATTTAAGAGTGAATGGTATAGACATAAAAAACAAAAACGCAAAAATTACCGGCCAGTCAACCTTCGAAATATCTGCCGACATAGCCCTTGCGACAAATGATATTGTAACAGTTTATGTTATTCAGAATTCCGGTGCAGCGGCAACGATAACCAACGGAAGGGAAAATGTCTGGCTCAGCGGATTTAAAGTGTATTGAACCCGCAGGTTTTAATTGTTCAATTATATGTGTTAAATAAAAACTATTGCAGCAACTGCTAAACAAATAAAATATGAAAAAATTTTTTATCCTCCTGTTTGTTGCATCGGTATCACAACTGGAGGCACAGAATGTAGGTATTGGAAATACCGACCCGGCTCACAAACTGGATGTAAGTGGCCGGATGCGCATACGTAGTGAAGGAAGCAATGCCAGCAGTGCAGGCATCTGGCTCAATAATAATGCAAACAATGCCAGCCCTGCCTTTGTGGGCATGGAGAGTGATAATATAGTTGGTTTTTATGGAGTCGGTTCGCCAAATGGCTGGGGATTAACGATGAATACTGGTACCGGAAACATAGGTATCGGCACATCTGTTCCGGGGTTTCCATTAAATTTTCCAAGTACAATAGGCGATAAGATTTCTTTATATGGTAATAGCGGCACTCATTATGGATTTGGAATTCAAGGAAGTCTGCTACAAATTCATACTTCCACAGTAGGTGACAATATTGCTTTTGGTTATGGCTCAAGTTCGTCCTTTACAGAAAGGGCAAGAATAATAAACGATGGAGAAATCGGAATGGAGGTTACAGGCCGCTTACGCCTGAGAACAGGAACTGAAACGTCCGGCATTTGGTTTGCAAATACGCAAAATGCAGGCAGGGCCTTTGCAGGTTTACAATCTGATAGTACCGTTGGTTTCTTTGGCAATACCGGAGCTGGCTGGGGCTTTTTAATGAATACACGAACCGGTGCTTTATCAATTGGAGGTTCATCAGGACAGGCAGGACAGGTTCTTACTAATAATGGCAACAGTTCTTCTGCCTCATGGGCCTCACCAACCCGTGAGCTATATAATAACACAGTTAAAGTTCAAGGCACTACTGATGTTTATATTGACCAGGGCTTTACATTTATAGACGTTCCTGGCTTAACCTACACTTTTACAATAACCTCAACTGCCAAAGTTTTAATACATCATAATGTTTATGCTAATTCTGTTGTTTGTAGTGGTTGTGGAGGTGTAGGAAACGGAATTGACCTTCAATTATTCGTAAACGGAAACGGTCTGGGAATGCATAAGTACATTCTGCCATATGGTAATCGAATGACAATTTCAGGGGTAAATATAACAACCCTATCGGCCGGAACTTATACCGTAAATGTCAAAGCCAGAGCTTCAGGCTCATTAGGTGTTTGGTTTGGCACCAGCTTTTCAGACTATGCAAACAATATTATACTTCAGATTATCCCACAATAAACTTTATAACATACTAACCATATAAATCAATCATAAAAAAATAGTGGCCATGAAAAAATATTCCCTCTTGTTTTTATTACTTATGCTATATGTATTTTCTTCCGGTCAGCAAAAAAAATCGTTCGATATCTTTTCCTACTCCGCTCCCACCGGTTTTATTTTAAAAGAACAAAAACAACGGCTGCTGTATGAAAAAAGAGATGGTAACTCATTCTGTCAAATACATATCTGGCCAGCACAACAAGGCTCATCAGACTCTGCTGCAAATTTTAAAACTGACTGGGAACATTTTGCAGAAAAACCTTATAGCCTTACAGAACCGCCCACCACACAAACAGAAAAACAAAATGGCTGGGAAGTAGTAACAGGTGCAAGCCCTGCTGCTATGGATGGAATACCATTTATTGTAGCAGTTTCTACTTTTACTCAAAAAGATATCAGTTGGTGCGCCGTTTCCATTTTTAATGACGAAAAATATGCTGCCGCTATTGATAAATTTTTATTGGGAATAAAAGCCGATAGCAGAAAACTGGCAAGAAAGCCAAATCAGACTACTCAACAAAACAATATTCCCGCTACAAATAATAATACAAGCGGCATCACAAAATCCACTACCAACTTTGATGATGGGTGGACGGCCACTGTAACAAATGATTATGTAAAAGTGACCAAAGCAGGTACAGAACTTCGCCTTCATTATATAGATAAGGCACTGGATGATGCCCGTCCAAATACCGTTGATGCCCCGGAATATTACTGGAGTAAACATGTAGAGCCTTATTTCAATGTTAGTAACGTACAAAAATGGAGTGGTGTGCAATACCCTGTTATTTATCATATGCAGGCAAATGCGGTAGAAAAGAAAACTGGTAAAACCTATTTTTTGGCCATTAAAATTGTGTACAGCGGCGGTGCGAGGCCGATAGTAGTTATTGCTCCCAACCAAAGCAGTTATCAGCAACAGTTTCCACATCCCAATGCTATTGACCCTATGCTTAACTCCAATAGATTTGCAGTAACAGCAAAAGATATTATTGGCACCTGGAAGGGAGGCGGCGGTGGTGGCATTGAGTATTATAATGCGTATAGTGGTACCTATGCTGGTATGAGTGCAGTTTCCTCAACAGATGAATTTACCTTTAACAACAATGGCACTTACAGCAGTATTTACCGCACAGCCAGTATGAATAATGGTGGTGTACAATTTGGCGGACAAGATTATAAAGGAAATTTCTCTGTTACTGACTGGAACATTACTGCTACCAACCGCTACAAGGGTAAAACAACAAAATTCAATTCACAGCTAATTGCAGTGAAGAATGGTTTTTTACTTTATTTATCTGACCCAGATAATAGTTCCATGAATTACACTTTGTTCAAAGCAAAATAATATAACGACCAATGAAAAATAAGCTGGTTATATTTCTCAGCATTATTACATCAACTATTTATTCCCAACAAAAAGTTGACTGCAATACATTGGATATAAACAAAGTGCCGGGCAAATGGATATGGGAAAGCAAAGCACCTTCCTTTCAAGATGCTATTCCTGCCAGCCAATGGAAATTTAGTGAACCTATCCGGAAAGAAATGCAGCGTATTATGCCTGTTGCAATAGATGGCTTATATGCTACCAATAGCATCGCCTTTCCAAAAGGAAAAGCATTTTGGTACAACCCGGCAAGTCCAGCTACTTATGAAAATTACTTAATGCTGAAAGATTATGAATGCCTGAAGGGATTAAATGAATTGAAGCCGGAAGCAGTAACGGGTTGCTGGGTTTATTTTTCAGTGAATCAACTGGAAGGAGAAAAATTCCCTGTACCCGAGCAAGGAACCGGAATAGCTTTTAATCAATCAAAAATCCGGGTAACGAATATCGAAGTGCAAACAGATGCAGTGGGTAATAAAATTATATATGCCAGCTACCGGCCGGAAGAAACAAGAAAGCATTGCTACTTTTTTTCTGGAAGAAAAGATTTGCCCTGGAGAAAAATGACCAATAAAGAACTTTTTACATCCTACAAAATTCATCATGAAAAAAGAGTGTATCAGGAAATCCTTCGCTTTGAAAAATTAGTAGCGGATGACGAGAAAAAATACAATGGGCTATCAGCAGCAGAAAAGCAAAGCCAAAATTACTGGCCCGAAATCATCAGAAAGAATAAAGAGACACTACAAAAGCATAAAACGGAACTGCAAAAAATAACAAGTTGGTACAACGAAGCCATGCAACAACCGAACAGTAATGAAATAGCTTATGTCACCAGTTTAAATGAATCTAATTTCTATCCGGAAAGATTAGTAGCCACTGCCGGCAATGGCTACAACACATGGGTGGATAACCTAGACTTCTTTGACAAAACAAAACCCAAAGACGAACCGCAATGCATGGCCTTGTATGTAAGAAGACAGGATGAAGACTTGCCGAAAAAGAATTTCATGTATTTATTTTTTAGTCAGTTCAATCTGGATATACTGGCAAAAATGGTTGGAGAGCCAGCCAAAAAACCATCCGGCATTAATGCCATGAATGCTTCGCTGGCGGATACAAAAATAAACACCGACGGAGTACAAGAAGATAAAGCACAGATATCATTAAGTTTCGAAAAAACTGTAGACGGACAATTTCCTGCAAGATGGTTGGGAATGAAAAATGCAATGGTACAATCAAAAGGTGGCAGCAAATGGCTCGCCATGACAAAAGATGGTTACTGGTATCCCCGCCAATACAATAAAGAAATAAAAGACAATTTCAATTTGTCTTTTGATTTGCAGTGGAATGAAGACATTGCCTACAATAGTGGAGCTTTCACAGTTACACTTGGCGATATTGCTTATGACAATATCGGCGAACGATACCGGCTGGATGATAACCAGGAAATGTTCTGGAGTTTGTATAATGGCTATGTAGGCAACTTCAACCGGGTGATCTTGTGGTTCGATCCGTATTGGAATGGTGGAGGCACTTTAACCGTTTATTCTTATGACAACAGGGAATCATTGAAATTCAATAAGCGGATTGTATTGCCTGAATTTTACAAAGACAAGAACAATCATAAACTCCAAATACAACGAAAGGGAAATGGACTTTTGGTAATTGATAACGGCAAAACGATAGCTAATTTGTCTGATGTCTTTCTGACAACAGCCCGTTACAATCTTTATACTTTCAGCCGTTACAAAGGTGAATTCAGCGATAATAAGAACGATGTATTTTATCTGAGCAATATTAAAACTGATTATTAATTAAAACTTGACACCAGCAAGATAGCAGCAAGCATTTACAAACTAATAAAAAAATCGTACCTTTTAAAAAATTATTCCATGCAAAGAGTTGCGTTTTTTCTCCTGATACTACTACCTTATACTGCTTCAGCACAATTAAGTATTGGATTAAAAGGCGGATTAAATTTTGCCAACATTACCGATGCTGCCGGATTTAAAAATAGCAATCGAACCGGTTATATGATTGGTGGTTTCATTGCCGCCAAACCAAAAAAACTTTTCGGCTTCCGTTCAGAAATTATTCTATCCCGCCAGGGGTATGATTACAAAACTAACACCAATACTGGTAATGTAAATCTTGATTATTTATTATTGCCCCAGTTGATCACTTTGAACTTTACTAAAAAACTGGAAATACATGCCGGTGGTCAGGCTGCCTTTCTTTTAAATGCAAAAGTGGATAGCTCCGGGGGAACTAGTAATGGCAATGGTAGCTTGTTTGATTATTTCAACCGTTTTGATTATGGTCTTGCAGGAGGTGTGCAGGTATCACCCATACTTGGATTATTTGTTGGTGCACGGATCAACATTAGTTTGAACAACCTGAATAAAGAACAACCCATTGGTGGCAGCAATCCCAATTTTGTACCCAAAGAGTTTGTAAAAAATAATGTGGTACAAGTATATGCTGGCTGGAGATTTTGATTTTCAGAAACCTTTAACGGCTAGCCGGAAATTTATTTTATGGATTTCCGTTGAGTAAGCGTCTCAATCGTTTACTCTCCGGAGAATTTCTTCGGGCAAAACCACTGTTATGAAATTGTCCCGCCTCCTGTTTCTTTGTTTTTTATTTCTTATTGCTGTTTCCTGGTTTCCAAAAACAGCCTTCTGGAAAAAAGCAAAATCGACGGAGCTAAATAAAGCTAACGTAAGATCAACCGCAAAAAATAATACTTCGGCAAAACTTCAACAAAAATCAGCCGAAGCAAAAAAATTTGTACATCAAAAAGGTTTTAATAAAAATGTTTGTTTCTTTATTGATATGACATTACCCTCCGGGCAAAATCGTTTTTTTATTTATGACTTAAAAAAAGACAGCCTTCGAAAGGCTGGTCTTGTGGCGCATGGCAATTGTTTTCAATCATGGCTTGAAGGAAGAAAATACAGTAATGTTGTTGGCAGTGGTTGTACTTCATTGGGGAAATACAAGATTGGAAATTCTTACACCGGTAAATGGGGTTACTCCTATAAGCTACATGGTCTTGATAGCAGCAATAACAATGCATTTGAAAGAACAGTTGTACTCCACTCCCACAGTTGTGTATCCGAAACTGAAATCAGCGATGATATATGCCAGAGTAATGGTTGCCCTACGGTTGCACCTGTTTTTTTAGAAAAATTAAAGAGTATCATAAATCATTCTTCCAAGCCAGTCTTGCTCTGGATATATGAATAAAAAAAAAGCCGCTTCGTTTTATAGAAGCGGCTTGAAAATATTTATTAATAATTATTCAGCAGTAGTTGCTTTAAAAGTTTTTACCAGGCTTGCATCCATGGTAATTTCAGTATTCAAAACTTTACTTACCGGGCAATTGGCTTTTGCATCAGCCGCATATTCTGCAAAGGCAGCAGCTTTACACTTAGGTACTTTTGCTTTAACCTCCAGGTGACTACCGGTAATGGCGCCGGCTTCCATAGTAACTGTGCATTTTGTTTCAATGCGAGTTGGAGTCAGTCCAGCTGCGCCTAAAATGAAACTAAGCTTCATAGAAAAACATCCGGCATGTGCTGCAGCTATCAATTCTTCAGGATTGGTAAAAGAACCGTCTTCAAAACGACTTTTGAAATCGTAATTTTTATTTTTAATGACTCCCGATTGGGTAACCAACTTACCGCTACCTTCTTTTCCGGAGCCTTTCCAGTTGGCAGTTGCTGATCTTTTCATACTTGTTTGTTTTTATTATTTATAAAGGTTGATTTTGATCTTCTAATTCGGCCAGTCTGTTTTCCGGCTCATTATATTCTATAATAAAGTTATTCTTTCCTTCGCCAATTATTATCTTCAAAAATTTACCCTGTACCAGTTCCAGTAGCGAAAGGAAAAAGAAAATGGCCTGTACCCGGTTCTCACATTTGTCAAAAATCTTTTCAAACGACATAGTTTTTTGTTCTCTTGCCTGGGAAAGCATAAGATCCCGGCTGGTTTCCATATTGTAATTATACTGAACCACCGTATGTACCGGCTTATTGATACGGTCACTATACTTTTGCATGGCTTTTTCAAAGGCCCGCATCAGTTTAAACATAGTGATGTTTTGAATCTCCGTTCCTTCACTATCTTCTTCACCTATCATCGATAATTCTCGTTGTATATTTCCCCGCTTCACCATCAGCATCCGCAAAGCTTCCATTTCGGCCATTTGTGCAGAGGCTTCTTTAAATCTTTTATACTCCAGAATTTTATTTATCAACTCCTCTCTTGGGTCTATTTCATTTCCCGAAGCATCTAATTCTTTGCGGGGTAATAGCATTTTAGCTTTTATCCGCATAAGGGTAGAGATGAACAAAATAAACTCACTGCTCAATTCAATATTCAACTCCTCGCTTTTATGTATGTAATCAAGGAAGTCGTTGATAATGCCGGTAATAGGAATATTATAGATATCTAATTCATCCCTTTCAATAAAAAAAAGAAGCAGGTCAAAGGGACCTTCAAACTGGGCTAATTTAATCTGGTAAGTTGGGGTCTGCACTTGATTCGGGTTGTTTAATCAAAAAAGTAAAGTCCTGTTTAAGCAACAGGACTTTACAAAAGTAAGGTAAATCAGGTGTTCTGAAAGAACCCCATTTTTCCACTTATTTCTTCAGGGCATCCCTGATTTCACGAAGCAAAACGATATCTTCTGCTGGTGGTGCAGGTGGTGCCGGAGCTTCTGCTTTCTTGGTTGAATTCATCGCTTTGATGATCATAAATAATACAAGTGCGATGATGATGAAATTAAATACTGCCTGGATAAATTTACCCACTGGTATTCCGCCAGCAGTCATTGTGTCGAAATAATTTGGATCTCCCATTATCTTGCCAATTATAGGCATAATGATATCGTCAACCATAGATGCAATAATTTTTCCAAATGCACCGCCAATGATTACTGCTACTGCAAGGTCAACGATGTTGCCCTTCATAGCAAATTCTTTAAATTCTTTAAGCATTCCCATAACTAAATTGGTTTTGTGTGTGATAATAATGCAGCGAACTTATCACTATTAAGGATATACCGGTATGTTTTTTCGATGAACTGGCTAATATCTACGTTCGTATGTTATTTTTTCATACCCGGAAATTTCATTTGTAATCCGCTTAATAAAGTATGCAATTGTGTGGCAATCAAATATTCTTTATACCAATTCTGATCGGCAGGCACTATTGTCCAGGCAGGTTTATCACAATTATTAAAACAGTCCTCATACATCTGCATATACACATCCCACAGCTTTGCTTCTTCAAAATCTTTTTCATTATACTTCCACATTTTGGCGGGGTCATTCATTCGTTCACTTAGTCTTTCATGCTGCTCTTCTGGAGAAATGTGCAGGTAGAATTTTAGAATATGTGTATTGTTATGCTCCTGTAATAATTTTTCAAAATCATTGATAGCATTCATTCTTTTCCGTGCCGTTTCATCATCGCACCATTTATGTACTCTTGTTACCAGCACATCTTCATAATGCGACCGGTTAAATATCTGTATCATTCCTTTTGCCGGTGAATGCCGGTGTATCCTCCATAAAAAATCATGCGATAATTCTTCCGAGGTCGGTGCTTTATAAGATTGTACTGTTACTCCCTGCGGATTCATATTGCCCAACACATTTCTTATTACCCCATCCTTCCCACTGCCATCCATACCTTGTATCACTATCAATACTGAATGCTTCCCTTCTGCAAATAATAAATTTTGCAACTCATCTAGCTCTTTCAAAAGAGTTTCGGTCTTCTTCTTTGTTTCTATTTTATCCAGGTCTTTTGGTGCCCTGGTAGAAATATCACTAAGTTTAATTGAAGCCATACCATAAATTTATTTTGCAATATACTATTTCAATGACGGGTTATCATCATAAAATAGTTCAAGCTTTTTATTTTCATTTCAAGACCTTTGCCCTTCCATTTTATGAGTAACAATTTTATCCGCTGGAGCATCTTTATTATCCTATGTATCATCTGGGGCAGTTCTTTCAAGTTGATGAAAGACAGTATTGCCGGACTTAATGCTATCCAGATTGCAGCATTGCGGATTTTCTCTGCCGGGCTGGTATTTGTTCCCTTTGCTTTTTTTTATATTTCAAAAATTCCCCGGCAAAAAATGGGAACAGTAATTCTAAGTGCGGTGTTTGGCAACTTACTACCTGCTTTTCTATTTGCCATCGCCATGACAAAAATTGATGGCTCTCTTGGTGGTATTCTTAATTCTCTTACCCCCATTTGTGTAGTGATATTAGGTATTGCTTTTTTCCAAGACAAAATAAAGTCGCAAAAGATATTGGGTGTTATCATTGGCTTTTTAGGTTTAGTATTTCTTACCATTGCTCCTGCATTGATGGGTGATAAAACAATCCGCTTTGATAATACTGGCTATATGCTATTGATAATAGCAGCTACTTTGTTGTATGGTATTAATGTAAATATGGTTGGTCATTATCTCAAAGGATTAAATCCTATACATGTAGCCACTGTTTCACTTGCTTTTATGACTATACCCACTGCTATTGTTTTATTGCAACAAAATTTTCTACAACTTGATTTCAACAAAGAAGAAGTTCGCCTGGCTGTTTTTTCTATAGCCGGTCTTGGTGTAGTGGGCAGTGCTATTGCCACCGTACTTTTTTATATACTGGTACAAAAAGCCGGCGGCTTGTTTGCTTCTTTGGTTACGTATGGCATTCCGTTCGTAGCACTGGGTTGGGGCTTTTTTGACAAGGAAAAAATAACATGGATGCAGGTAATTGGCCTTGGCATTATTCTATTTGGAGTTTATATGGCTAACAGACCGGAAAAAATCAAAGCAACACCGGAAGATGTTGCTTTGATAGAAACAAGTTAGCTGTTATTTTATATAGACATAATTTCTTTTTCCTTTAAAGCTAAATGTTTTTCCACTGCAGCAGTATGTTTATCAGTTACTACCTGTACATCCGCTTCAGCATCTTTAGCAGCATCTTCACTCATTCCGTTCTTTTGTAGTTTCTTAATGCTTTCAATAGCATCACGGCGGATATTGCGGATAGCTACTTTGCTATGCTCTCCTTCGCCCTGGCATCTTTTTACCATTTCTTTTCTTCTTTCTTCCGTCAATGGTGGAAGAAATATTCGTATCAATGCCCCATCATTTTGTGGAGTAATACCAATATTGGCAGCCATAATTGCTTTTTCAATAGGTTGCAGCATATTTTTTTCCCATGGCTGAATGCTAAGTGTACGGGCATCCATCACACTTACGTTGGCCACCTGGTTTATTTGCATTGGTGAGCCATAATAATCAACCATAATAGTATCCAGCATCTGCGGATTTGCTTTTCCTGCTCTTATTTTACTCAGTTCTGTTTCCAGGTGAGCAATAGCTTTTTTCATGTGGTCTTCTGCTGTCGCAATAATGGGTGCAATATCTTCTGTCATAATATTATTTTTTACTTACAAATATCCCTTTTGCTTGTACCCGGCCGAAAAATAACCCGGTAGAAGGGGATGCAAATCTACTGAAAGACCTTTATCCAAAAAAAATGCCCCGATTTTAAAAACGGGGCACTCTCTATATTCAAAAAAAAATTAGTTTTTCTTTTCCGGTGATTGTACCTGTTGGGTAAGAGTAACCACTTTTGAACTTGTTTTTAACTGAGTGGCGCCATTTTCACTTTTAGCAATAACCATTATTTGGCGTGGTCTGCGGTTATAGTATAGTAACCCCAAACCTGAAAAAGCAAGTATAAGCATGATCAACAGTAAATAAGTGGTGCCAATAGATTTGCTAAACCAGGCTAGTAAAATAAATCCAACATTTATACCCACACAAGTAAAGGTAACAGCGGCATGGCTGAGGCCTCTATCGAGCAGTAGATGATGCACATGATTTCTATCTGGAGTAAAAGGGGATTTGCCATTTAAAATTCTGATTGCAAAAACACGGAGTGTATCCAAAAGTGGAACAATGAGAATGGCAAAACCAATAGCAACCGATGAAGTAAGGGGTACAGCTACCGATGGTGCATGAGCCACATTTATAAATTTGATAACCAAAATGGCATTTATAAGGCCTACCATCAACGAACCAGAATCACCCATAAATATTTTGGCCGGATGATGGTTAAAAATTAAGAAAGCAATTAAAGCTCCTGCCATAGAAAAAGCTAATAAAGCATAGGCCTGGTATTCAACCGCAAAGAAATAAGTTCCAAACACCAACATGGTAAGAATGCCAAGACTGGCAGCCAGACCATCTACGCCATCTATAAGGTTAAAGGAGTTGATAACAACGATAATAGTAAGGTATGATAATGCAAGGCCAAAGGCTTCGGGCAATTGCTCAAATCCAAACAGGCCATACATACTATCCAGGCGGATGCCACCGAGGTGTATAATTATAGAAGCTGCTATTATCTGACCGATAAATTTCTTGCTGGCAGAAAGAATCATCAGATCATCCTTTAAACCAAGGAAGAAAATAACCATTGCGGCAGCAAAAAAGTATTGAAATTCTGGATTAAGATAACCTTGTATAGAGAGAAGAGATGCGAGGATAAAGCCTCCGAAAATGCCTACGCCGCCTAAAGAAGCTACCAAACGGGTATGCACCTTTCTTTCGTCTGGAACATCATATAATTTCTTTTTTTCAGCTACCTGCAGCACTACGGGTATTGCGAGAAACGTAATAATAAAAGAAACCGAGGCTGTTAATAAAACATCAAACATCAGAGCAACTTTAAAAATGTGGTACAAAAATAAGTTTAGCCGTTGGCTTTCCAGTTAAAAATCCTATTATTAATACATTAACTGTATTTAATTTAATAGTCGATTCTTAAGGATAAATGGAATTTGGTGTGGAATGTGAACTTGGTGGATTTTATATCAAAAAAGTTTGCACATTTGCAGCGCAACACGGATTTGAAGGGGCAAGATACAAAAAGTTTAAAAAATACCTATTATTTATGGCTGAACTTACTTCAATTGCTACACAGATAAGAAGAGATATTGTACGTATGGTGCATGGTGCCAGCAGTGGCCATCCAGGTGGGTCTTTGGGGTGTGCAGACTTCTTTACTGCATTGTATTTCAAGGTGATGAAGCACAATCCGGCTTTTAATATGGATGCCACAAACGAGGATGTTTTTGTACTTTCCAACGGACATATATCTCCCGTTTTTTATTCTACCCTTGCCCGGGCTGGGTACTTCGAAATAAAGGAATTGGCAACTTTTAGAAAATTAGACAGCCGTTTGCAAGGCCACCCTGCCACTCATGAACATTTGCCTGGTATTCGCATTGCCTCCGGCTCTTTGGGGCAAGGAATGAGTGTAGCCATTGGCGCAGCTCTTACCAAAAAGCTGAATAAAGAAAATAATCTTGTTTTTTCTCTTCATGGCGATGGCGAATTGAATGAAGGGCAGATATGGGAGGCCGTAATGTTTGCTGCCCATCACAAGGTTGATAACCTCGTTTCTACCATTGATTGGAATGGCCAGCAAATAGATGGCCCTACAGATAAAGTAATGAGCCTTGGAAATATTACCGAAAAATTTAATGCCTTTGGTTGGACAACTCTTGAAATGAATGGAAATGATATGGATGATGTGGTATCCGTGATGGAAAAAGCAAAATCATTAACCGGCCAGGGTAAACCGATTGCCATTTTAATGCATACAGCTATGGGCAAAGGGGTTGACTTTATGGAAGGTACCCATGAGTGGCATGGAATAGCTCCAAATGATGAACAGTTAGCAAAAGCATTGGCACAATTACCTGAAACATTGGGGGATTACTAATCACGGATTTTAAAGGATTCTAATACATGTATTACGCAGATTTCATGCTTCAGTAATACTTAATGTCAAGGAAATAAATTTGTGCAATCCATTCAGTCGTTTAATCCGTGATTTATTCACTGCGCAATGTAAACTCCTGCTTAGCTGCTTTTCGGGATGGAAGCCATGATGCAATTATGGCAATGATAAAAACGGTGGCTCCAACTAATAGAAAATCCATGCCGTTTATTTTTACCGGGTAATAAGAAATAAGAAAAGAACCGCCCTGTAGTGGTATAAGGTGAAATTGAATTTGTAACCAGGCAATAAATAAGGCCAGCAACATACCCAACACACAGCCAAGGAATGCAAGCAATATTCCTTCACTTAAAAATATACGTTGAATAAAATTTCTGTTGCCACCCAATGCATGAAGCACGGCAATGTCTTTCTTTTTTTCCAACACCAGCATGGTTAATGCACCAATCATATTAAAGGCTGCTACTACCAATATCAAACTTAGAATTGCATAGATCACCCATCTTTCTACATTCATGATGGAATAAAGACTTTGGTTTTGTTCATACTTATTTTGCACCAGATAGGGTTCAGCAAAAATTTTCTTTACTTCTTTTTTTATATCCTCAGTTTCAGAAGGATCTTGTAAAAGAATTTCAACGCCGCTGTAATCATCAGCACCAAGCTTCAATGCTCTTTTAACAAAAGCAATATTGGTAATGCCATACTTATTGTCAAAATCCTGCTGTATTTGAAAGGCAGCTGAAGTGCGGATGGTGTCTTTGCTGATATCTTCCAGCATATTTACCTGTGTGGAGCTACTTTTTCTTGGTAAATAAATATCCAGTTTAAAAATATTTCTGTCAGAATAAATTCCCAATGCACTTTGAACTCCCACACCAAGGATAAGTTTCGGCACATCTTCATTGCCAAGGTTATATTCTCCATCTATCAAATGACTGGAAACACCAGTTGTGTAGCGATAATTTTCATCCACCCCTTTTAATTGAACGATGGATTGATAATCGCCATTTTGCACAAAGGCCTTTTCTTCCACTACCAAAGAAAAGTTTTTGATACCAGTAATGCCTTTCAGTTTTTCCAGTTGTGCTGCTGTAATATTCACCGTTTTTCCGGAGGCAGGAGAAATTTTTAAATCGGTATAAAAAGAAGAGTACAGCGATTTTACCAATCCTTCGAAGCCATTAAAAACACTGAGTACTAATATAAGTGCGGCAGTACCGATAATGATGGCGGTAATACTTATCCAGGCAATGATGTTGATAGCATTGGTAGATTTTTTTGCTTTAAAATATCGCCAGGCAAATAAGAAATACAAGTTTGACGTTTGAAATTTGAGGTTTATCTAAAAGTGCAACATCGCCTTTATTAATAGACTCTTTTCTTTAAGGAATCATTTATTTATACAGTACCATCTTTCTTCTTCTCTTCTTCAATCTTTTTAAACAACTCTTCCATTTTAAAAACATGATCTAAGGTATCGTCCTTAAAAAATTTCAATACCGGAATGCTGCGCAACTGATGCCGCACTTTTGCTGCCAGTTCTTTTTTTATTTCATGATGGCGGTCTTCAATTCGTTTTAATGCAGCTTCCATATCCTTTACCTGGAAAAGACTCAGATAAAATCTTGCTTCTAGCAGATCTGGTGTCACCTTCACCGATGAAATGGAGACCATACCGCCATCGATCATACTTAAGCCTAAACGCTGAAAAATGATGTTCATCTCCTCATTCAAAAGGCCGGCTATTTGTTTTTGTCTTTTACCTTCTTCCATAATTATTGTAATTTACTATAAATAAGAGCTTACTCCATTTTGAACAAAGGTAAAATTGTTATTAATTGATTCCTGTAATTGCTTTTCATTTTGCTCAATATTATCACGGGAAGCTTCTGCATGGTATAAATGATAAATAATGCCTGCAAACTTAATGAGCCTGATTTTTACACCTGCATTACAAAGTCTGATTGCCAGTTCATTGTCTTCTTTTCCCCAACCTTTAAATGATTCGTTATATCCGTTTATCTCTAATATATCACTTTTCCAAAAAGACATATTGGCGCCCAAAACATATTTATACTGCTGCTTACCCCGCTGAAACAAATAATTTAATCTGCTTAATAGAATATTATGAATGGCATTATATTTTTTTGACAGCTCAGTTGAAAACAGGCTAATACCTCTGTAAGATTTATTACTTATGATCTCTTTTGTTAACGATGCTGATAAAAGGCTGCGACCACCGCAGACGAATGTACCACGCCTTGCGAACCGAATATGATCTTTTATAAAATGTTTATGCAGTATTACATCACCATCTACCTGGATTATGTATTCACTGGTTGCTTTTGCAAAAGACTTATTACGGATAGTAGAAAGCCGGAAACCATCATCAGGATGCCAGATATGAATAACTGGAATTGGTGAAGTTTCTATAAATTTCTCAACCAATTCTTTTGTTTCTGTCTCAGAGCCATCATCCCCAATAATAATTTCATCAGGCAATTCGGATTGAGTTAATACACTTTCAAGACACAAGGCTAATGCAGACGGTCTGTTATAGGTGGAGATACAAAGGCTACAGCTTATTTTTTGCATAGACACAATAAAGAAGCTTCAAATGTAATCAATATAGGGGTGGGTAAAAAAAACTACCTTTGCCCGTCATAAAAACACATCGCTACCGGATGAAGATTTTAAAACGGCTGATTCCATTTGCAAGGCCTTTACACCATTTTTTTCCAGAATATATAATCTATACAGTACTAGGAATACTGTTTGGCCTGCTCAATTTTGCGCTGCTGGTACCGGTATTAGGTTTGCTTTTTGAAAAACAAGCTCCAGTTCTTACTACCCTTACAAAGCCAGAATTTTCTTTCAGCATTGATTTTGCAAAAGATTTTTTCAATTATGTTTTTTATTCCATCATTAATTCTTACGGCAAATTTCCAGCCCTAGTATTTGTATGTTCCTTTATCGGATTGAGCATACTTTTATCAAATGTATTTAAGTATATGGCAGTACGGGTAATGCTCCGCCTGCGTTTAAAAATGATGATGGGTGTACGGAATGAATTATATGAAAAATATGTTCATCAATCGCTTCGATTTCATCACAATAATAATAAAGGCGACCTGATAGTAACCATGTCTAACGAGGTGCAGGAAATTGAAAGCTCGGTTATTAACTCTCTGCAAGTGTTGTTGAAAGAACCCATTGTTATAATAGCTTATTTTTCGATGCTTTTTTATTGGTCGTATACACTTACCTTATTCACCCTTATTTTTTTACCAATAACCGGTATCACCATTTCACTAATAACAAGACGGCTTAAAAAAATGGGCTACTTCAGCCAGGAAATGATGGGCAAGATGATCAGTGCCACCGATGAAACACTGGGCGGTGTAAAACCGATTCAAAGTTTTACCGCAGAAAATTTCATGATCAAAAAATTCAGGGACATTAATAATATTTTTTCGCAGCATAGTAAAAGAATGTTTGGAAAAAAAGAATTTTCCTCTCCTATTTCAGAAGTTTTGGGTGTATTTGCAGCATTGATGCTGGTAGTGTTTGGCGGGTATCTTATTTTAAATAATAAATCTGATCTCACCGGTGAACAGTTTATTGCTTACCTGGCCCTGTACTCACAAATCATTCAGCCATTAAAAGCCATTTCGCAAACATCCCTAACATTACAAAGGGGCATAGTAGCCTGCGAAAAAATATTTTCGATACTGGATGCACCAATCACTATCAAAAATGCCCCGGGAGCTATATCCAAAACAAGCTTTGACCAATCAATAGAAATTAAAAATATTTCTTTCGCCTATAACAGCATTCCTGTTATTGAAGACCTCAGCCTTTCTATACCCAAAGGAAAAATTATTGCATTGGTAGGCCAGAGCGGCAGTGGAAAATCAACGTTGATTGATTTGATCACCCGGTTCCAGGAAGTCAATAAAGGAACTATTGAAATTGATGGAACAGATGTAAAGAACATTACGTTACAATCGTTGCGGGGCAATATCGGATTGGTATCGCAAGATGCTTTCTTATTTAACGATACGGTTTTTAACAATATTTGTCTGCACAACCCTGCCGCCACCATGGAGGAAGTGATCAGTGCGGCTAAAGTTGCCAATGCCCATGAGTTCATTACTGAAATGGAAGAGGGGTATGACAGCATAGTTGGTGAAAGAGGAGTAAAACTCAGTGGCGGACAAAAACAACGGCTTACCATTGCACGGGCCGTATTAAAAAATCCACCGATACTTATATTGGATGAAGCCACTTCATCGCTGGATACAGAAAGTGAAAGATTGGTGCAGGATGCCATCAATCACCTGATGCAAAGCCGCACTTCATTGGTTATTGCCCATCGTTTAAGTACTGTTCGCCATGCAGATGAAATAATAGTAATGCAGAAGGGTAAGATTGTAGAAAGAGGAACCCATGAAGGATTGCTGGCACAAAATGGTTTTTATAAAAAGTTGGTAGTGATGCAGGAGGTGAAGTAGAAATTAATAATTAACAATGAATAATTATTAATTCTTTCGAATCGAAATGCTTTATCGGTTCGATTAGTATTTAATCTAAGATTTTCGACTTTAATAAAAATGAGTGAAACACTGCTTGAAGGAAATTATTAATTCTTAATTACTACTTTTTAATTACTTCAACACTTCCCTGCTTATTACCAGCTTCTGTATCTCACTGGTGCCTTCACCAATTGTACACAACTTAGCATCTCTGTAAAATTTCTCCACCGGAAAATCTTTGGTATAGCCATAGCCACCGAAAATCTGTACTGCATCATTCGCAGTTTTTACCGCCACTTCACTGGCATAATATTTTGCCATGGCGGCTTCTTTCGTCATGGGTTGTTTTCTTTCTTTTAAATCACAAGCTTGTAATATCAATAGATCTGCCGCTGCAATTTCAGTAGCCATATCAGCCAGTTTAAAAGAGATGCCCTGGAAGCTTGAAATGGGTTGATCAAACTGGTGCCGTTCCTGCGAATATTGCAAAGCAGCTTCATAAGCACCTTTGGCAATACCCAAAGAAAGTGATGCAATAGAAATTCTTCCGCCATCTAATATTTTCATGGCTTGTTTAAATCCATCACCAACTTCACCAAGGCGATTTACATCTGGTATGCGACAGTTATCAAAAACCATTTCGGCAGTTTCACTGGCCCGCATGCCTAATTTATTTTCTTTTTTACCAGCAGTAAAGCCTGCTGTACCTTTTTCTACAACAAATGTTGTTGAATTATTTTTTGCCCTTGGCTCGCCGGTTCTGCAAACTACCACAGCTACATCACCACTTTTACCATGAGTAATAAAATTTTTTGTTCCGTTAATGATCCAATCGTTGCCGTCTTTTAGGGCAGTACATTTCATATTACCCGCATCGCTCCCGGTATTAGCTTCTGTTAATCCCCATGCACCAATCCAATCTGCAGTTGCAAGTTTGGGCAACCATTTTTTCTTTTGCTCTTCATTACCAAAGGTCATGATATGGCCGGTACAAAGTGAATTATGTGCAGCCACACTCAACCCAATAGAGCCACAAACTTTTGCTATTTCTTCAATTACCGTTTTGTATTCAAAATAAGAAAGTCCTGCGCCGCCATATTGTTCCGGGACTAATACTCCCATCAATCCAAGCTTTCCCATTTCTTTAAAAACCTGAACAGGAAATTCCTGGCTTTCATCCCATTCCATTACATATGGCTTGATGTGTTGCTGGGCAAAATCTTTTGCTGTTTGAGCTACCTGTTGTGTGAGTTCGGCTGATTGAAAGTTCATATATTAATTATGTCGCTGTTTGGTTTAAGATAACCATGCCACTCCAATAAAGGGGTGGCATAGTTTGGGGCCTTCAGTAGCAAGCAAGCATTAAAGGCGGGTGCAATATAATGGATTTATTTATCAGCTAACAGGTGTTAGTTTAAAAATTTGGTAACTATATACCAGTTGGGACAAGCCCTCTTAAATTAGGAATATTTACTTAGAAAAATTTTCAACGCCTCTTGTTGATAAATGCTTCCTATTTGATCTGTGGTAGTGGTTGATTCTGGCGAATAAATAAATGACTCATTCAACCCGTTTGGGTGTTCGATTATGAAATCAAATCTATTGAGTTTGTCTATTTGGTCATATAATTTAAGCACCCTTACTTTGGAGCCACCAATTAAATTAAAAACTACTTCTTTATCCTCTTGCTGTACAATATCTGTTTTAGTTGGCGTTAAAGACAATTTAATAACGTCCTCAAAGCTGCCATCAATAGACAGTTTTTCATCATATTCCTTAGCCCTTGTTTTTTTAGCTTTTGACATAAAATTTTAATTGTTTCGGATGTAATTCACAATTTCCATCATTACGGCATCATCAAAGGGGTCTTCGGCAGACTTCTCCATAAATATAGTCCCTGATGGCATTATGGTAATAGTCTTTTCTTTTGAATTACAAATGTATTTATATGTTCTCCTTCCGTCTTCGGCTTCGGAAAGAAGCTCATAAGTAAAGTGGTAATCCACCCCATTAACATTAATATTTGGCATCTTTACAAATTTAGTAATTTTGAACAAAGGGAAATCCTTGTAATAAAGCCCCTAATGAGAGGGCAAATCCTTACAGGGTTCACGACAGATATAATTTTGTCGTTCTTTCCGTATAACAAGATTAAGCCTGCGATTTTTCGCTGGCTTTTTTCATTCTATTAAATTTCTTACTGGCATCATCATAAACTTCATGCCCATAACCATGTTTCTCATTTAATGCATAAAGTTGATTATACAAGTCGAACGGATTTTGAGAGGTTGAAATCCAACTTGCAATAATATCCAGCATTTCACTCATTATAGGTTGGTAAGTCATTCTGCCATCACTTTTTCTTACCCCATCATTATCTGATTTTTTTTTACCTCGATTAAGAAACACATTTTTCTCATCGTAAATTAAATCTCTATCACTTTTAAAAGCAGTCCCTTTTGGAAGATGCTGTCTCAATAATTTTTGAATACCTTGATAGTAAATTCTGTGCTTTTCATCGGGATTATCGGATGCTCTGCTTAATAGTTCTTTCAACTCGTCAACCTGTTTAATTCCACCAGAGTTTACGTCAAATCGCAATTGCATTCCCGATTTTTTTCGGACGTTTTGCAGAAGTTCTTCTCGTTCTGCCTGATCTTTTAAGTCTTTGTCAATTTTACTTTTGTTCTTCATGTTCTGTTATTTTTTTTGATTCAAGTTCTGATTGTACGTTCTCTGTTACATCATTCAAACTATCCTCAATCCAGGTAACAGAAGTTATTTTTCTGAACATATCGCCAATTGGCGGGAAATATTCATTAAAAGCTTTATAATAATTTTTCCCATTCAATTTATATTCAAAAATTCTGAATGATGAATAAACGAAAGCCGGATGAATTTCTAACTGATCTGCAAGCCGCTTAACTATAAAATGGTTTGAAATATGAGGCTTTATATATTTATAATCTTCATACCCGCAAAAATATTCTAACGCAAATTTTTCCGCTTTTTCTTCTATTAAAAATAGATCGGGGTCTCCTGACAGATGATATATGTTTGCCTTAATAATAGAAAAATCAAAAAGAACATGACTTAATTCATGTATAAGAGTTTCCCATACTGTTGTGTACCGCTTATTCAAATCTGTAAGCACAATACATGGTTTTTCGTCAATGATAAATGTGCCACCCCGAACACTGGTTAGAGTTAATTGATTTTGTGTAATAACAGTTACTCCTACGCTGTATAAAGCCTTACATACTATTAGTATTCCATTCTCAACGTCTTGGCAGTACGGCTTAATTTTAGGCAATAATTCTTTTAAAGCCTCTCTGTCATATTGATTCGGATTATTTATTTTCTTGAAACACTGATAGGCAGAATTGATCCAGAAAGTTTTCATTCTGTCTGAAAAAGGACGCTTAGTTTTACTGTAAAGAGGGGCGGATTCTTTCTGATATTCATTTAAACTTGAAAACCCAAAAAAATTTAATATTCGTTTCTCTATATATTCAATATCATCCAACTTACTTGTTTCAGGAAAGAAACCAATTTTTGTTAAAGACCTAAGATCAAAGTGTTTCGCAATGAATGTTGCTTTTTTTGCTATGTGAATAGAACGTATTCCTGCTTCACTTTGATTTTTTAGTACTGATGGTATTATCTCCTCTATACCCAAGTCTAAAAAATTGGCAATTTTGATAACGTTGATTAGCGAAGGATGCTTTGCTCTCCCCTCAATAATCTCTTCAAAAGTGGCTTTTTCAATTCCTAAAAGGTTATGGACTTTTGTTTTAGATAAATCATACTCTTCCAGCTTAGTATTTAATGTTTCAGTCAAATTAACTGTAAGCCCCAGTAAGGTCTTTTCTAAATAATTATCAATTTCGTCTTTCTTGTCATTCATATAAAATGAGGAATTTCCAGTAAAACTAAGTAATGTTTCTGGAGAAAAGCAAAAAATAATTAGGAATTTATAGTAATTTATTAGGTATTTACTGGGACAAGTATTATATTTGACTTCTAATAACGGACAAATGACAGGACAATTCACAACACTGATTCAATTACTTGACACGTTTAAAGACGAGGAAATTTGTATAGCTTATTTAGAGCAGCAACGTTGGGGCGGCACTCCGGCTTGTCCTTTCTGTGGTGTTATAAATCCTTATAAAACAAATAGAGGTTATAAGTGTAGAGAAAAAACTTGTCATAAGAAGTTTACCGTTAAGGTTGGTACTATCTATGAAAATTCAAAAATTCCTTTGCGTACTTGGTTTGCTGCTGTTTACCTCTGTACTTCATCTAAGAAAGGAATAAGTTCTTTACAGGCTTCAAGACAGTTAGGTATAACTCAAAAAACTGCTTGGTTTGTCTTACATAGAGTTCGTGAAATGCTTAGGGAAAAAGCACCACAAATGCTAAAAAAGGAAGTGCAAATAGATGAAACGTATGTAGGTGGAAAAGAGATAAACAAACATGCAAAAAAAAGAGTAAAGCCAGAGGGTGTTAAAAGGATCAATGAAAAAACTCCAGTTTTTGGGATAGTTGAAACAGGTGGGAAAGTGGTAGTAAAAGTTTCAGATTGGGTTTCAAAAAAGAATGCGAAGGAATTAATAAATAATTATGTAGAAAAAGGATCTACTATGGTAACAGATTCTTTTGCTATGTATGCTTTTCTTTCTAAGGGCAGCGAATTTACCCATGTAGTAGTTGACCACTCTAAAGGAGAATATGTAAAGGGTGGATTTCACACTAATGGTATAGAGAATTTTTGGAGCCTTTTAAAAAGAGGTATTATCGGAATTTTTCACCAGGTAAGTCCGTGGCACTTACAAAGATATTGTGATGAATTTGCGTCTCGTTATAACTCAAGGCAGATAAAAGACCATGAAAGATTTGATCTGGTATTGCAAAATAGTGATGGCAGGTTAAAGTATAAACAGTTAATAGGTAAATTAGAAGCATAATTAACCCAAAACAAGGCCCTTATTAAAGGGTCTTGTTTGTTAAATGTACATTAATTACAGTAAAGATTTGTTCTGATAAATCCGGTTATTCACAAAGTAATAGGGCATTTTTGCCACAAAAAGGGGAACCATTAAACAGTAGGATTTGTTTATTTCCAGCGAAACACTACTTTTGACCCATCAACTGCCAACGGGGATGACCTACTTATCACACAACTGCACACACAGAGAAGCTCTCCGGGGCAATTTCAACGCATTATTAACGTTATGTTTATCGGGAGTCAAAGTTACTTATTTGGCAACCAATGGCATAGTTTTGGCGACATACTATAAACCAGATGCACTCATTGAGTGTTATTAATAAATGGAAATAATCAAAGAACATATTGGCACTGTCAACACCTTTTTCTACGGGATTAAGATGATTTTGGGAGGTAAATTCAGAGCGAAGCACACCACTCTTGAAGAGGATTTCTTTGATTTGAACATACCTACTATTCAGGACGACCGAATTAACATGAGGAAGGACGTGAAAGCGATCGGAAACGACATGAAAAAGGCCCTGAAGGAAAAGCAACAAGAACTCAGCGAGAAATAAATGAGCAAAAGAAGCCAACGCCTCACCGCCGCCAAAAAAGGGGATCAACATGCTATTCAACACACAGAGGAAATAGATGATAATTTGTTACCCGATGCTGCTGAGGTCAAAGAACTCCACACAATGGACCCGGATATTTTGACGTGGTTGAAAAGCCGTGCTGAAAAGGAGCAGGACTTCCGCCACTCTGCTTATACTACAAGGCTTGGACATATTGAACGGCAAAATCGACGTGAGCATAACACAGGTAGATTTGGCGTTTTCCTGTATTTCCTACTGGTATCTGGAATGATTACTGTTTCCTACTTCTTATTAAAAGAAGGACATAAGGTTCAAGGTTCGGTTCTTGGAGGGGCCTCTGTGGTTGTTGCATTAGCAGTAATGATTTCCCGAAGGCCCCGTTCCTCTGATGATAAATAATAGAAGCAGAAAAATTTATTCCACCAATAAAAAAATAGCTAATTAATTCTTAGTCAGCTTAGGATTAGCTTGTCCCAACTGGTATATAGTTACCAAAAATTTAGCTCTAATCCGTCGTAGGCGAGATGAATGTTCTCTGGAAGCTCTGCTTCTACGGGCTGATGCATACCCAGTTGGTGAGAAATATGGGTAAAATAGGCCGTAGGAATTTTTAGTTCCTGCGCCATTTCTATTGCTTCCTGCAATGTGAAATGGGAAATATGTTTTTGTTTGCGGAGTGCATTTAGCACCAGCACTTCACTACCTCTTATTTTTTCTTTTTCATTTTCATCTATATGATTAGCATCGGTGATGTAAGTAAATTTTCCAAAACGAAAACCCATTACGGGCATTTTTAAATGCCAAACCAAGATGGGAGTAACGGGAATATCACCCACCATAAAAGGATCTATAGTAATGGTATTTAAATTCAGCTCTGGTATGCCCGGATATTTTGTATCAGTGAATGCATAATAAAAATCCCGCCGCACTGCTTCTTCTGTTAAAGAATCGGCATATACTTCTATTGGTTTTTTAGTAATAAAATTAAAGGCCCTGATATCATCCAATCCTGCCAGGTGATCTTTGTGGGGATGAGTGAACACCACTGCATCGATGTGTTTTATTTTTTGCCGGAGCATCTGGTAACGAAAATCGGGACCCGTATCCACCACCAAACTTGTTTTAGCTGATTGAACAAGAATGCTTGACCGCAACCTGTTATCTTTTTTATCAGTGGAGGTGCATACTTCACATTCGCAGCCTATCATGGGTACGCCGCTACTAGTGCCAGTGCCAAGAAATGTTATTTTGAGAGAAGGATAGCTCACCAGACAAATGTACGATGCCAGTGGCTAAGGAAAAGTGATAAGAATTTGCGAATTGACAGAAATAATTAATCCTCTTTAGTTTCCAGGTTTGAAATAATACCTGCATATAGTTTCTTTGAATCGTCGGCCAAAGCATCTGTATTTATTTCCAATTGTGGTATCAGATCAATCAAGGTATTAATACGACCTTCGGTTTGTAAAAACTTATTGAGTACTACCACTTTCTTAGCTTCCAATATGCAATAGCCACTTTGAAAAGTGCCTCTTTCATATCGCAATACATAACCGGCCTGCTCAGGAATTGCTTCTAATTTATCTAATGTGTTCTGTGTGTACTTCATGAAGGCAAATTTAAACCGGGTTAAATTGTTTTTTTTAAATGTTATCCACAATCCACGGAATTATTTTATACTTGTATACGATAACTACAGTATGAAAACAATAAGTCTTTTTTTGCTGTTTTCTATTTTTCAGATAACAGGCAATTCTCAAAAAAAATTACCTGCCGTTGGAAAAGCTGACCAGGCCGAATTGGATATGAAAGAATATCCATTTGCAAAAGATGCTTCAGCTCTAAAATTATTTGAGACTGAGGAAAAAGAAATAACCGCAGATTATGGTTTAAAAATCAAAACACAAAGAAGAGTAAGAATAAAAATATTTACTCAAAAAGGGTTTGATGCTGCAACTATTACAGTGCCATACATAAGTAAAATAAAAGGAACCAAAATAACAAATATTGATGCTTACATCTATTATTTGGATTCAACTAGAAAAATTGTCACAGAAAAGGTAAGCAAAAGCCAAATTTATCGTGACAAAGCGGATGATCAGCTAACACAAATAAAATTTACATTCCCGAATGTCAGACCTGGTTGTGTTATAGAATACCGATATGAAAAAACTGAAAAAAATTCTCTTCACCTGGAGCCATGGTATTTTCAAGGTTTTCTACCTACTCTATATTCCACCTTTACTATTTCACATCCTTCACAAATCGAAATTACAAGGAGACTCTTCGGTATAGATTCCATACTGGTTAATTCAAAATCAGAAAGAGGTTCAGTTGATAATCGAATTTATCTTCAGAAAACATATTCTATGAGTAATATCATTGCCTTTGAACCAGAACCAATGATGACATCTATTTCAGACAATCTTAAAAGAGTTGAATTTTCTATACAACCTAATGGTCTCGGGTTTTTAAAAATGATGTTGGGAAACAATAAATGGAAAATGTATGCATCTATATTGTCAGAAGTTCCCCTTTTTGGTAAACAATTTGAGAAACCAATTCCCGGAACGGAAGCAATTCTCGATTCAGCGAAAAAAATAGTTTCAAAAGAAGAAAAGATAAATTATCTATTTCAACAAGTTAAAAATCAAATTAAGTGGGACAATCAACAAACATTCTATTCCGGAGACATAGCCACCGCATGGCAAGAGAGGACTGGGAACAGTGCGGATATTAATCTTACTGTTCTAAATCTTTTAAGAAGAGCCGGAATTCGGTGTTATCCACTTTTGGTCAGTACTCGTAATAATGGACAAACCGACCCAGAATTTTTTTCCCTGGGCCAATTTAATGGTTTAGATGTGCTCATAATTGATTCTATGGCAAGTTATGTGCTTGACGGAACAAGGAAATATCAATCTTATAAAACACCTCCGGAAAATGTGCTCAACCGCAATGCATTTAATGCGGATACGGCCTATGCCAATTGGGTCTTCATTAGCGACACAAGACCATTACTTAAAACTATACTAAGTGTTTCAGCAACCCTTTCAGATAATGGCCAGCTCCAAGGTGATGCTTTTGTAAGTTTTTATGACCATTCAAAAGTGATTCGAATGGACGATAAGATTATAACAAGAGAAGAGGAAGAAAAGGAGGAGAAAGAGTTTCTTAAAAAAGATTTTACTGATCTCAAAATTGATAGTGTTGTAGTTGGAAATACAGAAAATGATCTTTTGCCTTTAACAGAAAAATTTGTCTTTTCTTATCAGCCATCAACAACCGATAAGTTTTTGTATATCGATCCTTTTTTTCTTTTTAGCTTTAGAAAAAATCCATTCTCAGACTCAGTCAGAAATTACTGCCTGGACTTTAACAGTAAACAATATCTTAAAACATCGGTTAATATAACAATACCGGATAATTATGAAATAGATTACCTCCCGCCAAATACTATACTTCGAATGGCCGACTCTTCCATATTATTTGAAAGAATAATTTACAAGCAAGAGAATAAAATTCTTTGTGTAAATAAAATGGAAATTCTTTACCCTTTATTTGAAAAAGAAGAATACCCAGATGTAAAAGAATTTTTTAACCGTATGTATGCAATGATACAAGAACAAATCATCCTGATAAGAAAAAAGTAATTTCTACTTACTCTGCATCTTTATCACCGGCACTATCATTTCTTCGAGGCTTACACCACCATGCTGAAAAGTATTGCGGTAATAGTTTACGTAGTAATTGTAATTATTAGGATAGCAAAGGAAACTATCTTCCTTGGCAAATATAAAAGATGAATTAATTGTTGGCACTGGCAGTCCTGCTTCCCTCGGATCCCTGAAAGCCAATACTTCTTTTGGTTCATAATTCAAATTGCGGCCATGCTTGTATCGAAGATTTGTGGTTGTTTGTTTATCACCAACCACTTTGTATGGAGTTTTTACTCTCACACTTCCATGATCGGTGGCTAAAACAATCCTGATATTTTTTTCTGCAATCTTTTTTAATGCCTGGTGCAGCGGCGAATGTTCAAACCACGAAGTAGTGATGCTGCGATAACTCATTTCATCTCCCGCCAGCTCTTTTAATACTTCCATTTCTGTTCTGGCATGGCTTAGCATATCCACAAAATTGTAAACGATCACATTCAGATCATTTGTCAGCAGGTTGTGAATATTATTCATCATATCAAGACCAGCCTGGTTGTTCACCACTTTTGTATAAGAAACTTTTAAGTCGCCTTTACCCATTTGCTTTAGCTGTGCCCGAAAAAATTCTTCCTCATGCAAATTCTTTCCCCCTTCTTCTTCATCATTTTTCCATTGGAGTGGAAATTTCTTTTCTATGTCCACTGGCATCATACCGGCAAAGATGGCATTACGGCAATACTGCGTAGCTGTTGGCAGAATGCTGTAAAAACTTTCTTCTTCCAGTATGCGGAAGCTCTCTGCAAAAATTGGTTGAATGGCTTTCCATTGATCAAAGCGAAGATTATCGATCAACACAAAAAATAATGGTACTCCTTTTTCCAAATGAGGAAGTACTTTAAATTTCATGAGCGAATGACTCATTACCGGCCCAATAGTGCTTTTAGGATTTACCCAACTTGCATAGTTGCGGGAAACAAATTTGAAGAACTCTGTATTGGCTTCACTCTTTTGGCTTTGCAATATCTCCTGCATCTCCGGACTATCACTTTTCTCCATCTCCAATTCCCAAAATACCAGCTTCTTGTAAATATCCATCCATTCGTTGTAATCAGGATTACTGTTCAATGCAGTAAACAGATGACGAAACTGCTGCTGGTAAGCCGTTGTTGTTTTTTCGGCCACCAATCTTCTGTTATCTAATATTTTTTTTAAGCTGAGCCAAACCTGGTTGGGGTTTACAGGTTTAATAAGGTAATCGCTTATTTGCGAACCGATGGCATCATCCATCAGGTTTTCAGTTTCATTTTTAGTAATTAATACAATAGGTAGAGATTGTTTAAGCTCTTTGATTTTTGCCAATGTTTCCAGGCCAGTGATGCCCGGCATACTCTCATCAATCAATACTACATCTACAAGGTTGTCTTTTACATAATCAATGGCATCAAATCCGTTAGTAAAAGTTTGCACTTCATATCCTTTATTCTCCAGGAACATTTTTTGCGACTGAAGACTTTCAATTTCATCATCTACCCAAATAATTTTTGCTACTGCCATATTGGTTGCTGGTTGTTTGTTTCTGGTTAAAGTTTGCTGAAGAAATAGTTTTTCGACCCGGGGTGCACCAGTAACCAGAAACCAGTGACCAGCTTCAAAAATAGCTTATTAAACTCTGCCTTTGTACTTTTGCCAACTGCCCTTTAACAAAAACACAACAATGCCCACAGTTCGCAAAATCGTTAATGACCCCGTTTATGGCTTTATTACCATCGATCATCCGCTGGTATTGCAGATCATATCACATCCTTATTACCAGCGGTTAAGAAATATTCACCAGATGGCTTTTGCTCATTTGGTATATCCCGGGGCCGTGCATTCCCGGCTGCATCATTCGCTGGGGGCTTATCATTTAATGGGTATCGCATTAAACGAATTAAAAAGTAAAGGTGTAGAAATAACTACTGAAGAAGAGTTAGGTGCCAAAGTGGCCATCCTACTGCATGATATTGGTCATGGACCTTTTTCTCATGCCCTGGAAAATGAACTGATAAAAGATGTGCATCATGAAAGCATATCTATTATGGTGATGCATAAACTGAACAAAGAATTGAATGGCAAACTAAATGTTGCTATAGAAATTTTTACCAATAAGCACCCTAAAAAGTTTTTGTATCAATTAGTATCAGGCCAGTTGGATGTGGACCGGTTGGATTACCTGAACAGGGATAGTTTTTTTACCGGAGTAGCAGAAGGTGTAATTGGCTACGATCGTATATTAAAAATGCTGACTGTGCATGAGGGCAAACTGGTAGTTGAGGAAAAAGCCATTTACTCCATTGAAAAATTTTTGGTAAGTCGCCGCCTCATGTACTGGCAGGTGTATTTGCACAAAACAGTGCTGAGTGCTGAAATGATGCTGGTAAAAATAATACGCCGGGCTAAAGAATTAAGCAATCAGGGAGTAACAGTAACTGCGGCCACTGATGAGTTGAATTTCTTTTTAAACAATCCCAGCAATATATCGGCGATTGAGCAGCACCTTGATACTTTTTGCCGTCTTGATGATCATGATGTGATGGCCACTATCAAAAACTGGAGCCATCATCCAGATAAAATATTAAGCACACTTTGCCGTTGTATAGTGGAACGAAAGTTGCTGAAAGTAAAACTGCAGGCAGAACCTTTTGAAGAAACATTTGTAAAGGAAAGAGTAAAGGAAGCCTGCGCTGCATTAGGCATAAGTGACAAAGAAGCGGACTATTTTGTATTTACCGGTGAAGCCAGTAATACAACTTACAATCCTAGTGATGAAAGAATAAATATTTTATTTAAAGACGGTAGTATAAAAGATATTTCAAAAGTGGACAATGCCCTTATTCAACAGAACTTAAGTGGCACAGTTAAAAAATATTACATTTGTTACTGGCGGGTTTGATGTTTGAAATTGGAAGTTCGAAGTTATGAACTCTCCTTAAACTCAAATAGCAAACCTCAAACTTCAAACATTCATGCAATTCCCCGCTGCACAAATAGCCCTTATCGTAAATGGTAAGATAGAAGGCGATGCAAACATCGCTGTATCTTCATTTGGAAAAATTGAAGAAGCCAAAGCAGGCCAACTTACTTTTTTTGCTAATCCCAAGTACGAAGATTTTTTGTACAGCACCAATGCTTCTGTTATTATTATTAATGAAGCATATGAATTAAAACAACCTGTTGCAGCCAGTCTTATCCGTGTGCCGGATGCTTACACAGCTTTTGCTACTTTGCTAAGTAAGTACCAGGAAATAATGCAGCAACAACTTACCGGCATACAACAACCAAGTTATGTTGCCAAAACGGCAACGCATGGCGAAAATGTTTTTATCGGTGCCTTTGCTTACCTCGGTGAAAATGTGACGGTGGGAAACAACAGTAAAATTTATCCCAATGCTTTTATCGGCGATAATGTGGTGATTGGCGATAACACTATTATACATCCCGGAGTAAAAATTTATCATGATTGCAAAATAGGCAACCATGTTACTATACATGCAGGCACCGTTATCGGTAGTGATGGTTTTGGTTTTGCTCCGCAAACTGATGGCAGTTTTCAAAAAGTGCCGCAGATAGGTAATGTAATCATTGAAGATAATGTGGAGATAGGTGCAAACACAACGATTGATAGAGCAACTATCGGTTCGACTATTATAAAAAAAGGTGCCAAGCTAGATAACCTGATACAGATAGCACACAATGTAGAAGTGGGCAACTTTACCGTGATAGCAGCACAGGCTGGTATAAGTGGCAGTACAAAAATTGGCAATGGTGTAATGATTGGCGGGCAGGCCGGCCTTGCCGGACATTTACAAGTAGCCGACGGATCTAAAATAAATGCCCAAGCTGGTTTAGGTAAATCTTTAAAAACTCCCGGCAGTGCAGTTACCGGTTCTCCGGCATATGATTATAGTAAAGCCATCCGCAGTCAATCGATGGCCCGCAACTTACCAGAGCTGGAAAAAAGAATACAGGAACTGGAAGCGATGGTAAAACAATTGATGGCGGAAAAGGTGTAAATTTATTAACCAGCAACAGTAACACGGATGATCGTCCCTTGCGACGCTCCGTTCAACTGTAGAATATGAATCAGCAAATTATCACAGCATGGCAAAACCAACAATAAAGGAAATAAGAAGAAGATTTTCGGAAATGGAAAAAGGTAAAGTAAAAAAAATTACACTTGATGAGTTAGAATTGAATGCCAGAAAAAATTACAAAAGCCGGAAATTGGTTAGCTTAAAAAAAAACATATGAATTTCATTTTAGGAATATTAATATTATCAACCCTACATCAAAAGGACAATAATGTTGCTCCTTACTATTTTTTTCAAACTGCAACCTGTTATAGTGCTAGCTATACTATTATAAATACATGGGAGTTTGATTTGAAAAGCTCCGAATATTTTACTCTAACGAAAACTATTATAGACTCAAGAGATGCTTTAAGAACCAGAAGTCTGGAAAAGATTAAAAACAAACCTTCAAAAGGTGGGATGATATTTGGAACCTGGAAGGTAGACGGAGACACAATAACACTTTATCCAAGTTTTAGCAGCGATATACCTATTCAAATATTACCTAAAGAAGTAAGCTTTAGAGTTACTGATAAATCTGTACATAAAACCACATCTGATAAAGGAGAAAATGGATTTCCAGATGTAATGCATAATTCCTCTACTATGGTTAAACTTAATTAAAGGCTATTTATTCTTTTATAGTATGAAAATCTTCGCTATTTTTAAAAACATAGAATGCTATCCCGCCAAAAAATCAAGTACATTCTTCTTACCTCATTAATATTTATTTCATTTCTACTGGTAATTTTTGAGTGGATTTGTCGTACATCACCGGATTGTAAATGCAATCCATATTCTCTTAGCAAAGAAAATACTATAGAAGATGGAACATTTATAAACTCTTATTATTCCATTACTAAATCAATTCAAATTTCAGGAACCCAAGACATAACCTTTGATTCTGCCTGGACCGAATATGCAAAATCAAAAAAAACATTTTTAGGTATATGTATTTTTGAGAATACCGTAGTGGTAAAAGATTTTACCAGCAATACTTTCTCCTTGCCAATTACAATTTCAAAAGATGCGAAGCCTTTTACCGTCTCTTTTGAATCTCTACCAGCCACAGTTGATAGAGATGTGTATGTCCATCAGGAAAATAATAACTACAAAACAATGCATTTACGATTATCTGAAAATCCTGATACTGTAAAAGTGATAGTTGCCAATCTCGACACAACGGTAAAAAATAGGATTGATACAATTTTGTTTGTAAAAAGAAAATAGAATTCTTTTGCACTATGAAAATCTCCGGCTTTACCTTCGTTCGCAATGCTGTTAAGTTTGATTATCCGGTGGTGGAGTCTATCAGTTCGATTCTTCCCATTGTAGATGAATTCATCGTAAACATTGGCAATAGTGATGATGATACAGTGCAATTAATTCAGTCCATCAATTCACCCAAAATAAAAATTGTACATTCTGTTTGGGATGACTCATTAAAAGAAGGAGGCACAGTGCTGGCAGTAGAAACGGATAAAGCCTTAGCACATATCAGTGCAGATACAGATTGGTCTTTTTACCTGCAGGCTGATGAAGTGGTGCATGAAAAAGATCTGCACAATATAGTAGCAGCCGCAAAAAAATATTTACATCAAAAAGAAGTAGAAGGTTTGCTATTTAACTATCACCATTTTTATGGCTCCTATGATTATGTAGGCGACAGCCGCCGCTGGTATGCACAAGAGATACGAATGATTCGCAATACCGGTAATGTTATTTCTTATCGGGATGCACAGGGATTTCGAAGCAGGCAAAATGAAAAACTGGGGGTTAAAAAAATTGATGCTGCTATCTATCATTACGGTTGGGTACGGCATCCCAATAAGCAGTTTGAAAAACTAAACACATTCTACAGCTACTGGAACGAAGAACACCAGGTATTGCCTGAAATTAAAGCAGACCAGCAATTTGATTTTTTTAATGATGTGGATTCATTGGCTTTGTTCAAAGGCTCACATCCTGCGGTGATGCAAAAAAGAATTGCACAAAAAAACTGGCAGGCCAATTTTGATGTAAGCAAAAAGAATTTTTCTTTTAAAGACCGCCTCTCCTACCAGTTTGAAAAACTAACCGGTATCCGCCCATTTGAATACAGGAATTACCGGATTATCTGATTTGTATATCCTCCCTTTCATTTTGCCTGAATGGCTATCTTTGCCCGACTGTTTTTATAGCGAAATCAAAAACACTTTTTCATGGCTCCCAATTTCAATCCGGATAAACAACATACTTTAAAAAACTCCGCAACTATTTCTGGCACTGGTCTTCATACCGGTGTGCTTGCAGATCTTACGTTGAAACCTGCAGCCCCCGGCTTTGGTTTTCAATTTCAGCGGATAGACATGCCTAATCAACCCATCATCAAAGCAGATTGTGACCTGGTGACGGATGTAAGTCGTGGTACCACCCTGGAAGCCAATGGCGCCAAAGTAAGTACGGTAGAACATGTGCTGGCTGCCTTGGTAGGAATGGGAGTAGATAATTGCCTGCTGGAAATAAATGGACCCGAAATGCCCATTATGGATGGCAGCTCGGAGCCATTTGTAGAATTGATTTTAGAAGCCGGCGTAGTAGAACAGGATGCAGCTAAAACATGGTATAGTATTGATGAAAACATTTATCACTACGATGAAGAAAAAAGAGTGGAGATGGTAGCTATGCCTGCGATGGATTACCAGATCACTACGTTGATTGATTTTAATTCACCAGTGCTGGGCACTCAGCATGCCGGATTAAAACATATCCGGGATTTTCAACAGGATATAGCACCCTGCCGCACTTTTTGTTTTTTACATGAGTTGGAAATGCTGCTCGATCATAATCTTATAAAAGGTGGTGATGTAAACAATGCCATTGTGATAGTGGACAAACCTGTCGATGGCGAAGAAATGAAAAGGTTAAAAAAGATCTTCGGAAAAGATAACATAGAAGTAAAAAGTGAAGGCTATCTGAATAATCTTGAATTACGTTTTCCCAACGAACCAGCACGGCATAAACTATTGGATGTAGTGGGTGATCTTGCGTTGATAGGTTATCCTATCAAAGGTCGCATAATTGCTAACCGCCCTGGCCATAGCACCAATGTGGAGTTTGCCAAAAAGATTAAGCAATACATCAAAAAAAATAAACACACCAAAGGAGTACCCGTTTATAATCCTAATCAACCACCGGTGTACGATCAACAGTTCATTGAAAAAACATTGCCGCATCGTTATCCATTTGCATTGGTAGATAAAATAATTGAGCTGAGTGATACTCATATTGTCGGCATCAAGAATGTAACGTTTAATGAATGGTTTTTCCAGGGACATTTTCCCGGCAACCCCGTTATGCCCGGTGTATTGCAGATAGAAGCACTGGCACAATGTGGGGGCATATTAGCAATCAATCTTAGCGGCGAAGGAAAATATGATACCTATTTTTTGAAAATTGATAATTGCAAATTCAAGAATATGGTAAAGCCCGGTGATACATTGATTTTGAAAATGGAATTATCGGCCCCTATTCGCCGGGGTATTTGCGAAATGAGGGGAACAACATATGTAGGAAATAAAGTTTGCGCAGAGGCAGATCTGGTGGCACAGATAGTGAAGAGATAAAAAACCCAAACCCCTAAAGGGGCTTCAAAGTCATTCAATTTTAGAGATTGATTATTGCATAATAAAATGCCCGTTTTTATGGACATTTTCTATTTATAAAAAACAAGCAAAAATTGAGCAAAAAACGAATGAAAATACCGGGTAAAGAGGTCTTATTTCAGTACATTTGTGAGTTATAATTTCTTCATTTTTCAAGTCAGTTTTTTACCAATTTTATGACCACAGAAGCTAAAGAAAAAGCAGCCGCAATATCGGCCGGATACAGTGCAGATAGTATCCAGGTATTAGAAGGTTTGGAAGCAGTTCGTAAACGTCCCGCCATGTATATCGGCGATATTGGCGTTAAAGGTTTACACCACCTTGTTTATGAAGTTGTAGATAACTCAATCGACGAAGCATTAGCTGGTTATTGTAAAAATATAACCGTTACTATACATGAAGACAATTCTATTTCGGTAGAAGATGATGGCCGTGGTATTCCAACTGCCATGCATACTAAAGAAAAACGTTCTGCATTAGAAGTGGTAATGACAGTGCTGCATGCCGGTGGTAAATTTGATAAAGGCTCTTACAAAGTATCCGGTGGTTTGCATGGTGTGGGAGTAAGTTGTGTAAACGCATTGAGCAAGTTATTATTAGTAACGGTAAACCGGGATGGAAAAACATTTGAGCAGGAATATAAAATTGGCGTACCGCAATATGCAGTAAGAGAAACCGGCATTAGCGAAAGAACCGGAACCAAAGTTCATTTCTGGCCGGATGATTCAATTTTTATTACGTCGGTTTACAATAAAGACATACTCGAAGGTCGTCTACGGGAATTGTCTTACCTCAACCGTGGTGTTCGCATTATTTTGAATGATCTTAGAGAAAAAGAAGAAGACGGATCTAATTATACCAATATTTTTTATAGCGAAGGTGGTATTGTAGAGTTTGTAGAAATGCTGGATAAAAATGCTGGTCGTAATCCACTGATACCAAAAGTAATTTATGTAGAAGGTAAAGACGACACTACTAATGTAGTTGTAGAAGTAGCATTAAGCTATAATGACAGCTACAATGAACATATTTATTCTTATGTAAATAATATCAACACCATAGAAGGTGGTACCCATGTATCCGGTTTCCGCCGTGCATTAACAAGGGTGTTCAAAAGCTACGGCGATAAAAATGGTTTGTTTGAAAAAGCAAAAGTAGAAATTGAAGGTGATGACTTCCGGGAAGGATTAAGTTCTATCATCTCTGTAAAAGTGCCAGAGCCACAGTTTGAAGGACAAACAAAAACTAAACTAGGTAATAATGAAGTGATGGGTGTGGTTGATTCCACCGTATCAAGGGCATTGGAAGCTTACCTGGAAGAAAATCCAAAAGAAGCAAAGAATATTGTTGCCAAAGTAATATTAGCTGCACAAGCAAGAGCTGCAGCAAGAAAAGCAAGAGAACTGGTACAACGGAAATCTGTATTAACGGGCGGCGGCTTACCCGGTAAGCTGGCGGATTGTTCTGATAAAGACCCGCATAAATGCGAACTGTACCTGGTGGAGGGAGACTCAGCAGGTGGTACTGCCAAACAGGGTCGTGACAGAAGTTTCCAGGCCATTCTACCACTTAGAGGTAAAATTCTGAACGTAGAAAAAGCAATGGAGCATAAAATTTATGACAACGAGGAAATAAGAAACATGTTTACTGCCCTAGGAGTAAAGATGGGAACAGCAGAAGATCCGAAGGCATTGGACATTGCCAAACTTCGTTATCACAAACTCATCATTATGACGGATGCTGATGTGGATGGATCTCACATCGCCACCTTGATACTTACTTTCGTTTACCGGTATATGACGGAGCTGGTAGAGCAGGGCTATGTTTACATTGCGCAGCCACCACTTTACTTAATTAAAAAAGGTAAAGAACAAGCTTATGCTTACAACGAAGTACAACGCAAAGCATTAGTAGAAAGATTAGGAGGAGGCAAAGAAGATTCAGTAAATATTCAGCGATACAAAGGTTTGGGAGAAATGAATGCTGATCAACTTTGGGACACCACTATGAATCCTGCTACCCGTACTTTAAAACAGGTAACTATTGAAAGTGCTGCGGAAGCTGATAGAATATTCAGTATGCTGATGGGAGATGAAGTAGCACCAAGAAGAGAATTTATTGAAAGCCATGCGAAGTATGCAAAATTGGATATCTAAGTTGCAGTCGCTATAAAAAATTAAGTCCCGTTTTGCGGGACTTTTTTATGCTTAATAATTTTTGAACGAGGGGCACATACTTTCTCTTTTACTTCCATTGTATCGATCTACTGCCCCTTGCTTGATAATGGAAAATTCAAAAGCACCGCGGCCATTGTTGAAAGTTTTTAAAGAAGACATAGTAGCATCATAGGTAAAATTAAAAGTAAGGTCTTTATAGCCGAGACCGAGCATTACAATAGCAGCATCATTATAGCGATAATAAGCACCGGCTATTAATTGCTTTTCTCCATCACCAGATAAATTATACTGGGCATTTGCTCCACCTACAATTTCGTAAGATTTTGCCTGTAGGGATGCATATACATTAGGATTTACAATCACCCTGTCGTTTACCATAATACTGCCATTTAAAAATCCAGTGTATCGCCTGGCAATACGATTATCCTCTTCCGTTGACGCAGCAAAAAAAGTTTCTCTTGGCCTGTTTACATGCATGGCAGAAAAGCCAGCATTCAGATAAATTCTTTCATTTGGAAAATAAGCATAATTCATTCCTACCTGCAGATCCACATAATTAATACTGTTCGCATCAAACTTGGGAGCTACCGACGTATGACTTGCATCAAAAAATTTTCCATTCCACTGGCTTGGAAATGTAAGATTGGTTGTATTGATCCTTTTATTTACCCAGCCTGCATTAAATCCAAGGCTTATCAAACTTCCTGCATTCAGCATTTGATGATAAGCAACGGAACCATATACTTTAGTAGAACTTAGTACACCAGTGCCTGCCACATCTTTTAAAATTACACCACCAACGCCCAGCCATCCGGTATTATCCTGGCGGCTCATGGTTTGCACATCTCCAAATGCACTCATCGTTTTATAAGGAAATGCAGTGATGGAAGACCACTGGTTACGATAGTTAATACCGAGGCGGTAATCTCCATCCGGAATAAACCCAGTGTTGGCCGGATTGGTCAACAATGGTGAATTCATGAATTGAGAAAAATGCAGATCCTGCGCAGAGGCCGCCTTCGGCATACTCAGGGTTGCAATGCTGAAGGCACCTGCAACTATCATTATTATTTTAGTGGTCTTTTTCATTGGCACATTATCACATTTTAATTATCACTTCAACCTATCTTATTAACGTTATATCACCCTTCTTAGTTGTTTTCACTCCATCGAAGAATTCAACACTAAGCGTATAAGCATATACATCCATGGGTTGTACTACGCCTTTTACTTTTCCATCCCATCCGATATTGCGATCATTTGTTTCAAATACTTTTTGCCCCCATCGGTTCCAGATAATGAATTGCATTTTTGCAATACCAAAACCTCTTACATACACCACACTATTTTCATCGCCGGTAAGCGGCGTAAAGGCATTAGGCACATCCAAAGCTGGTTCTATAATGGTTCTTACCGATAAACAAACGGTGCTATCGCAATCCACTGCATTGTAAGCAGTAAGGCAGGCAACAAAAGTTCCCGTTGCATTATACTGATGCTGTACTGGGGCTCTGCTGGTAGTCATTAAAGAATCCCCATCACCAAACTTCCATTTAAACCGTACGGCATCAGGAGAGGAGAAATTATTAAATGTAACCGGTGTATTGGCAATAGGCGTTACCGGACCATAATCAAATAAGGCAACAGGTTTTGAAAATACCTGAACATTAAACCTGGCAGTATCAGAACCATTACAAGTATTAGGATTATAAGCTATCAGTGTAACAGTGTATGTTCCTGCTGTAGTATATTGATGAGTTGGTTCAAATGCGGTGGATGTTCCTGTACCATCACCAAAATCCCATAACCATGTTTGCCCTGCCAATGATGTATTATCAAATACAGCAGTATATGGCAAACAACCTACCGGTGGCGTTGTAAATCTTGCATCCACATTTTCTGCTACTGATAAAATGAAACTTATCGAATCAGGATTATTACAATACGTTTCATCTTTCAAAATAAGTTTTACTGTATACGTACCCGGACCCGGATATGTATGCTGTATTGGTGCAAGTCCGCTTACTATGCGGGGACTATTATCACCAAAATCCCAGATGAAAGAAGTATCCTGGAATGGTCTTGATGGATCGGTAGTTGATAAATTATTAAACTGGTACCGGAAAGAATTACACGGTGGCAATTTTACATTATTCATAGCAAGGTTTGCCTGCAGATCTCCCACCCGGATATTTACAAAAGATGAATCTCTTACATTACAGGTAGCAGGATCTATTGCCACCAGCATTACTCTATATAAACCAACAGCAGTGTAAGTAAATGAAGCAGATGGAACAGTTGTAGTTAAATCAAAAGTATTGCCCGGTACATAATTAAAATACCATTCATACGAAACCCCATTAGCGATAGTATCAATAAAATCTACGGTAAGTGGTAAGCAGCCTGCTGTATCTCTTGGTGTACCACCAATAGCAGATTGCACACCGGCAGTAACTCCAGCCAGATTCATCGCTATTTTTATCATACCAAGATTACATTGAGAACCAGATGAAGCCGGATTAGTTGGCGACCATGAACCCGGTGTGGTAGGAAAGGCGGGCCTTGGACCAGTAATCTGGCAATTGGCACAAACAGCCTGGTATATTACTCCATTTCTATCGAAGCGACTGGTGCCACCATCCACATGGTCGTTACCGCTATTAGTAGAATTATTTTCTCCAAAAAAGCTACCAAATAATTGTGCAGTTGCATTTTTCTTTAATACAAAAAAGTAAAAATCTTTTCCATCAGTGGTGCTTTTAAATGCATCGGGTGTTACAGGCATTCCGGTTGTGCCTGCACTCGTAAACCCTGTTCCAAAACCCGGGCCACCCCATCCGGAAATATAAACGTTTTCGCATTTATCTACCAGGAATGCAATGGGTGAAATGTTAGGTACGGAAGAACTGGTGCCAAATACTGTGGAATAGACATAGGCCGAAAGATCAGGTTGCAATTTTGCAATAAACTGTTTACTTCCTGCATTGCTATACGTAGCATTAATAACTGGCCAGTTGCCGGTTGTTTGTCCCATTACATATGGAAACCCATTTATGTCAAACTGAATTCCAAACACCTGGTCGAAACCTGAAGTGCCAAGGTAAGTAGTGCCAATTGCTGTACTGCCATTGCTACTAATAATGGAAACAAAGCCATCTACATTTCCCTGGTTGCCAGCATTGATAGTTCCTACCGAGTTACCAAGAAGATTGGAACTTTCCGTTCCGCCGGCTACATAAATATTTCCATTAGAATTAAGTGAAAGAACATACGCCGCATCATTACCACTTCCACCCAGATAACTTGAAAACAAAGTAGATAGATTAGGTGAAAGTTTTAGTAGTACACCATCCTGTGCTCCCCGATTTGTTGATTGAAATACACCGGCAGTTACCGGAAAGTTATTTGATTGTGTGCAGGATGCTACATATACATTACCACCACCATCTGTAATCACTTCGCTACGGCCATCATCACCATAATTTCTTTGCAATGAATTTAATGCTCTTGGAGGTGGAGCAATATTAACCCCGTCATTACCACTACCACCAATTTTTCTTGAGCCGATTATTCCTGTACCGGCAGCATTTAATTTTGTAACGACAATATCATATAAAGAACCAGATGAAGTGGCGTTAGTTACAGGATAGTTTGAAGAGTTAGTACGACCGGCAACTATTAAATTTCCCTGATTATCACATACTAAACTATGTGGCTGATCTTCTCCTGATCCACCAATATAAGTAGCATAAGAACGGTTAGCACCATCCGGTGTTAATTTAATGATAGCTATATCAAAAGGACCACCTTGAAAAGAGGTTTGATAAGCACCTGTGGATACCGGGAAGCCGGAACTAAACACAATCCCACCTCCATAAAAACTACCATCCGGACCGTAGGTGGCCGTAAAGCCCCAATTATCGGCGGTACTGCCAGCAAAGGTGCAGAATACAATAGATGGGTCTATTATTAATGTTGCTGATGGATCATAATTTTTTATATCAAACCGTACTTCATCACCATTGATGCTATACTTTGAACTGATATCCGTTTTTCCTTTTGCTCCATATTGATAAGTATATGGAGAACCTTCTTTCAATTCACCAATAGAAGTAGTAATGGCCAGCTCTTTATTTTTTACCTGTATCTTATCTACGCCTTTATACTTCAATGCAATTCTCGAAACATCACCACCGGGTTTTACTATAATATCATATTTCAACACTCCATTATCTGTATAATAACGGGCATCAATGTTAGGATAAATATTTTCCATTGTAATTGCCTGGAAAACTTTGCAGCCGCTTGCCCATTTAGATGGATCATTCCCGATAAAATAATTATTATAAGTAGCCAGTGGCTTATCTGCTTTTACTTTTGTTTGTAATGATGCGCCGATAAAATCAACATCATATGCATGAGATCGTAAGGTTAGTGGCTGACCAGGCTTAGCTGCAGAATTATTTTCGCCATGTAATGCATGAGAGATATTTACAAAATCTACCGGATTGTGCTGAACAACTGTAACACCGCCAGAACGGATAAAAAAAGCACCGTTGCTAACGTTGCCCATATATTGCACACGGCTATCCCACTGTCCTTTGTTTTCTACAAATTCAATGTTATTAAAGTTTTGCGACTGTGCTGTCGAAAAAGCAAAAACGATGATGGCGGCTAAAAATGAAGTACGTTTCAGAGCTGTATTATTTGCTTTAAAATAATCATTATTTACCAGATAGAAATTGAAAACTTGTGTTAAGAAATTTCTTTTCATATTTATTTGTTTACCCGGCCGCCTTGCTCAGCTTTTTTTGAGAGATTGTAATTCTTTTGTCAGGAAATTTTGCTCCACACCACGGTTCCTTTCTGCATTTGGAGGAAATTCTTAAGCTGCAAATTTTCTGCCGAAAGAAGATCGGGATCCGTTTCCAATATACCGGCCACCATATTTTTTGCCAACTCCAGCATTGGCCGGTCTTGGACTATGCTGGCCAACTTAAAGTTTAAGGCACCACTCTGTCTTGTTCCATCTATTTCGCCGGGCCCCCGCAGTTCCAGGTCTTTTTCAGCGATTTCAAATCCATTATTCGTTGTCGTCATCACATTGATGCGTTCCCGGGCATCTTTACCCAATTTGGAAGTAGATAATAAAATACAATAACTCTTATCAGCACCACGGCCCACCCTGCCTCTCAACTGGTGCAGTTGAGAAAGACCAAATTTTTCAGTGCTTTCTATCACCATCACCGAGGCGTTGGGCACATTTACTCCCACCTCTATAACGGTGGTCGACACCATTATCTGCGTATCACCTTCCACAAATCTTTTCATGTTCAGCTCCTTTTGCTCGGCAGGCTGCCGCCCATGCACCATGCTTATCCAGTATTTTGGTTCGGGAAAATATCCTTTGATGTTTTCATACCCATGCATCAGGTTTTCATAATCAAGCTTTGCACTCTCTTCAATTAAAGGGAATACAATATATATCTGTCTGCCTTTATCTATTTCCGCCCGGATAAAATCCATCACCCTGCTCCGTTGAGATTCATAACGATTAACAGTGGTAATTGGTTGACGACCGGGTGGTAATTCATCAATTACACTATAATCAAGATCGCCATAAGCAGTCATGGCTAATGTGCGGGGAATGGGTGTGGCCGTCATCACCAATACATGCGGCGGCACAGTTGCTTTTTTCCAAAGCCTTGCCCTTTGTGCTACACCAAAACGATGCTGCTCATCAATGATCACAATACCCAAATTTTTGAACTGCACCACATCTTCAATTACGGCATGAGTGCCAATAAGGATTTTTAAACTCCCATCCTCCAGCTCTTTTAAGATTTTTTTACGATGTGCCGACTTAGCGGAGCCAGTTAAGATTTGAACCGGCACATTCATCTTTTCTAATAATGAATGAATGGTGGCAAAATGTTGCTGTGCCAATATTTCTGTTGGCGCCATCAGGCAGGCCTGGAAGTTATTGTCTAATGCCAGCAACATCACCAACACTGCCACAATTGTTTTTCCACTTCCTACATCGCCCTGCAACAAGCGGTTCATTTGCTTGCCACGGGCAGTATCATTTCTTATTTCTTTAATTACTCTTTTTTGTGCACCTGTCAATTCAAATGGCAAATGCTCTTTATAAAATGTATTGAATAATTCTCCTACAATATCAAACACCACACCTTTTGAAAAGCGATGCCTGTTGCTTCGCAATAAGTTCATTCGCATTTGTGCAATGAATAATTCTTCAAACTTCAATCTCTTTACTGCTTCGTCATATTCTGCTATGCTTTGGGGAAAATGAATCTGTTGGTAAGCTTTATACTTGCTTACTAATTTTAGTTGTTTTAAAATGCTTTCGGGTAAAATTTCCACCACATCTTTCTCCCTTATCATTGTTAGCAAAAGTTGTGTGAGCTTTCCTATTTGGCGGCCACCAAGTCCTCTTGCTTTTAACTTTTCAGTAGTAGAGTAAACAGGTTCTAAAAAACTCTTGGTGAGTTGTTGCGGGCCTGTCAACAATTCTATTTCAGGATGTACTATTTGTGGTTGACCATTATAAAAAGTAAGGCGACCATAGACGAGATATGATTGTCCGGATTCAATTGTTTTTTGCACCCAGCTCAATCCCTGGAACCAGCTAAGTTCCATCATTCCGGTTTTATCTTTTAACTGAGCAACTAACCGCTTACCTTGTTTTTGACCAACCACATCATGACTGATAATTACGCCGGCCACCTGTGCAAATTCTATGTCGGGAGAAAGTTCATCGATCTCGTTCAGTTTTGTTCTATCAATATGCCGGAAAGGATAATGCTCCAGCAAATCGCCAAAAGTAAAAATGCTTAATTCTTTTTTTAGCAGGTCGGCCCGTTGCGGCCCTACACCTTTCAGGTATTCAATGGGCGATGATAATATGTGGGATAAAGAAGAAATAGTAAAATTGTTTCAAACAAAAATACTATTCCACCGCTTGTCTTAATGATTTTTCCCAAAGAACGGTTTGCCTGCCATTTGCAAAAAGTATAAATCCTTTTACGAGGCAATAATTCATAAATACAAAATAAAATGGGATAGTAAAAAGTCCTGGTTTTTTACCTGTTTTTACCAATAGCCATCCCAGTACAGCTGCGATATATAAAAACAATTGTGCCAGCATCAGTAATTGATAGATGTTGTTTGTTGATGGCTGATAAATGATAACCAAATTGGTGAAGAAAGCCACCACCAGCATTACCGGGCAGAAAATCCATCGAAGCAACCGGCGGGAAATATATTGGAAACTGAGAACAGGATATTTAAAAACATTCAGACAACTTTTTAAATAGCCGATTGACTGGTAAGCACCAGCCGAGATTCTTACTTTTCTTTTTTCTTCCTCAGCTAATGAAAAAGACGGCAATTCCGTGGCAAAAGCGGAGGGTTCATAAGCAATTTTAAATCCTTGAAGGCATACCTGCATAGAAATAATAAAATCATCCAGAATTATTTCATCGTTGAACTTTTTAAACAAATGAGTTCTTATAGAAAAAAGTTCGCCGGCGGCACCAACAACTGTATGCAGATCTGCATCCAGCTTTTTCATAAATGATTCATATTGCCAATACAAACCTTCGGCCACTCCTATTGATGACTCACCCAAGTGGTTTTCAATTTTTTTCTCCCCTGCTACACCGCCTATTTTTTCATTGGCATAAAATTTTACTATTTGCTTTACACAATCTCTATTCAGAATGGTGTTCGCATCACTATAAATTACTACTGGTGTTTTCACTAATTGCATAGCTCGTTTAATGGCTGCATACTTTCCTTCTCGGATTGGCTGGTGCAATAAAGTTATCTGCGGATATTCCTCTACCATGGTTTTTGTTTTATCAGTAGAACCATCTGTAACAAAAAGAAGTTTTAATTTATCAGCCGGATAATCAATAGCAAGGCTATTAATAATTTTCTGCTGAAGAATTTTTTCTTCGTTGTAGGCAGTAACGATTAAGGTAACCGGCAGGTAATTTTCTTCAACCCTTTTTTCTTTTTTGGAAATAATTAATTCTTTTATTGTGTTTACAATAAGCACCAACACACCATAACCAATGTAACAGTAAAACAAAACTGCCAGGCTTATCCAGAATATTATTTTGTAAGTCATCATATTTTCAAAATGCGAAAAATACGGTCGGGTCTAAGCAAATATCCCAAGATAAAAGCTAAAAAGTGCAATATCAAAGGGGAAACCTGTTTTTAGAGCATCTTTTAGGAAATGACTTGCAAGTATTGCTCCCTCTCTTTATTTTACATTCGAAATCCACAACCTGTTTAAATACAGTATCATGAAAAGCCACCCATACTTTCTGCAGCTAGACCTGTCTCTAATTGATTACAGGTTTGCATTGCTCTGTTTCTTTTCTGCATTTGCAGTTACATTAATTACAATTCCCCCAATTATTAAACTTATAAAAAAGTACAAATTGTATGATGTGCCCGATGCCCGTAAGGAACATGCATCACCTATTCCTACGATGGGTGGAATTGCCATTATAGCTGGAATGATGATGGCTTTGCTTCTCTGGTTTCCCTTCAGCAATCAAACCCCACAAATCAGTTTTTTCTTTTCAATTCTAGTTTTATTTGGCCTCGGCATAATGGATGATCTGAAAGATCTTTCTGCTAAATATAAATTTGTTGTACAAATATCATTGGCTATTCTTATTGCCTTATCTGGCATTCGTATTACTACATTCGATGGATTGTTTGGCATTAATGAGTTACCAATAAGTGCTCAATACACTTTTACTGTATTGGCTATTGTTGGCATTACTAATGCATTCAATTTAATTGATGGCATTGATGGATTAGCTGGCGGCATAGGGTTTATGAGTTTGATTACACTTGGTATGTTTTTAACCATGAATGGGGATATCAATACTGCCCTGATAGCTTTTTCGCTGGCAGGTGGTATCCTTGCATTTCTTTATTTCAATTTAAACCCTGCAAAAATATTTATGGGTGATACCGGTTCGCTGGTGCTTGGTTTTGTAATTGCAGTATTATGTATACGGCTGATGCAAATAAATGTGCAGGTAGCAAATCCGGTAATACCACATGCTTCTGTGTTTGTATTGGGCATCTGCCTTATTCCGGTGTATGATACCGTCCGGGTGTTTGCTGTAAGACTATGGAGTGGAAAATCTCCTTTTGTGGCAGATAAAACTCATATCCATCATTTATTAACAAACCAGGGTTTCAGTCATGGCTTTGCCGCCAAGTTCATTTGCTTTTTTCATGGTTTTGTTTTGATGGAAGTATATTGGATAAGAGGAATGAAACAGGAATGGATGCTGGCGATATTGATTGCCTTTATGTTGATTACGACTGTGATATTAAAAAACCTTGGGCTACTATTCAAAAGCAATCAACAGATAGGGAATGTTGTTAAAGCGGATTAGATTGTCTGTAATTTATTTGAACCACAACAAAAACATAGGCACATAGGAATACACACATAGATTAGCTATAAAAAAACTCCCCCAAATTGGAGGAGTAATTATTAATTCTTCATTATTAATTAGTCTTACTCTCCCCAGATATTATCTTTTCCGTCTAACCAAAGTTTTACCAAATCAGTTGTTACAGATTTTGGTCTTTCTAATGGGAATCCTAAAGCTCTATCCCAACAAAGACTAGACAATACACCTAATGCACGGCTAACTGCAAACAGCACGGTGTAATATTCATACTCCACCAAACCATAATGCACTAATAAAGCACCACTGTGTGCATCTACATTTGGCCATGGGTTTTTTATTTTCCCTAATGACTGTAAAATGGGTGGCACTGTTTCATAAATATCCCACACTGTTTTTACCAATGGATCATCCGGCATATGCTTTTTACCAAATGCCATCTGTGCTTCAAACCGAGGATCAGTTTTGCGAAGCACCGCATGACCATAACCCGGCACCACTTTTCCTTCACCCAAAGTTTTCTTTACATATTCTGTTATCTGGTCTTTGGTAGGTGATTCAGTTTTTAAATCTTCCCGCATATCAAAAATCCACTTGATCACTTCCTGGTTGGCAAGGCCATGCAACGGACCAGCTAATCCATTCATTCCAGAAGCATAACTTAAATATGGATCACTTAATGCAGAACCTACAAGGTGTGTAGTGTGTGCAGATACATTACCACCTTCATGGTCGGCATGTATCGTCATATATAATCGCATCAACTCCTTAAAACTTTCATCTTCATAACCCATCATGTGGGCAAAGTTGCCAGCCCAATCCAACAAACCATTGGGTTGAATATGATCTCCGCCTTTATATTTTCTACGATAGATATAAGCTGCTACTCTTGGCAGTCTTGCTATCAGATCCATACTATCGTCAAACACCGCTTCCCAATAATCTTTTTTATTCATGCCCGCTGCATACTTTTTTGCAAACTGGCTTTCGGTTTGTAAGGCCATTACTCCCACTACAAACTGTGTCATCGGGTGAGTATTCAATGGCAATGCCTCAATAGTTGCAAATACATGATTGGGCACATGGCTTCTTCTTTGCCATACAGAACTTATATGATGTACATCATCTTCACTGGGTAATTCTCCAACCAGCATCAGATAAAATAAACCTTCGGGCAACGGTTCAGATCCATCAGGAGCTTTGGCTAATTTTTCTCTTAGCTCAGGAATAGAATAACCACGGAAACGAATGCCTTCTTGTGCATCCAGCAAAGATGTTTCAGTAACCAGGCCGGTAATGCCCCGCATGCCCTGGTATATCTGCGACAATTGCACTTCGCCAATTACTTTGTTACCATGCTCTTTTAGTAATTCTTTTATTTCAACCGAAACAATGTCGGCTTTTGCTTTGAACCTGTCTTTTATAATTCCCATGATGACTGATTTTTTGCAGGGGTTGATCCCTTCATTTGAGAGAACTCAAAATTACACAAAACCCTTTTGCTGCAAGAATAATAAAGTATGAAAATTTAGTTTTTGACTTACTTATTCCGACATTTTTTATGAACGGCCTTGCTGCTATTTCGGTGTTTTACGATATAGGTAAAGTGCTATTAAAGTATAAACAATATTGGGGAGCCATGCCGCCAGCAAGGGGGGTAGATTTCCTTTCGTAGCAAATACAGTCGAAAACCTGTCGGATAAAATAAAAGTGGCGGCTATTAAAATACCAAGAGCAAGGTGCATACCGCTGCCTCCCCGGGTGCGCCGACTGGCGATAACCACACCAATAAAAGTGAGCAAGACTACTGCTGCTGGTGTGGCAGTACGGCGGTATCGTTCCACCTTCAGCGGACTTAATCCTTCGGTAGCTCTTTCCTGTTCTTTATTTATATAGGCTACCAACTCCGGTGTGGTCAATTTATCTTTTAAATAAAAATCTTTTCGTAGTTCGGAGGGCTGCAACTTAAGGCTGATTACTAATGATGGATGGTATTTGGTTTTTTCACCCATACTATCAACAAATCGTTCGGCTGCATTAGTAAGTGTCCATTTTTTTACAGCCGTATCCCACCGGATAGTTTCTGCCCGTAGGTTATAGATCACTTTATTAGCCTTTACTTTCTCCATAAAAAATCCCCGGGCTGATTTGCTGATGGTATCAAACTCCCGGATGCCGATATAAGTATTGGTATCGATTCTTTTATAAAAACAAGTGGGGCAACTGCCGTAAGAATTATTTTTAGATGGATCATTCTTATCCATGTACCGGGTCTGAAAATTACTTTTAATAATATTCGCCTTCGGTATCCAATAGCGGCTGCCCAGCCACAGTATAGTTGCCAGTAATATGCCCCCAACAAAGTATGGTCTTAAAAAACGACGATAGCTGGTGCCACTAGCCAATATGGCAATTATTTCTGAACGGGTGGCCATGCGACTTGTAAAAAATATAACTGCAATAAAAACAAACAGGGGGAAAAGTAAGCTCCATATCCATGGTACAAAACCCAGGTAGTATTCTTTAATAATACCCATGGTGCTCAGGTTGGCTTTTACAAAATCGTCTGTCTTTTCACTGGTGTCTACTGCCACGGCAATAACTGTAAAAAGCAACAGGCAAAATATAAAAGTGACCAGGAATTTTTTTAGTATGTACCAATCTATTTTTTGCATGCCGCTCAAAAGTAATTGAAAAACTGTTGGTGTATTGTGAAAGGAGGAGCAATACCGATTGTGCATCCGTAATACTCCCCCGAAAAATCGGGGGCCTAAACGGCTGCTACATCGGCATTATACCGGAAAAATTCTGACTAATTTATAAATACATTTAGTATAATAGCAAATTAATTTAGCTTACTTCTGAAATTGCTGAAAAACCGTTCCAGCAACCTTCTTTTATCAGTAATTATTTCTGCCTGCATTGACAGGCCTGTGCGGTATTGAAGTGTCTTTTTATAATTAGTTTCCAATCCTTCTGGTAAAGCTATTTTAGCCAAATATCCACTATCAGATGGTGCATTGCTGATAAATTCAACTCTCCCTTTTACACTACCAAATTCCTGGTAAGGATAAGCCTCAAATTTTAATAAAACATCCTGGCCGGTTTTCACCTTACCAAAATTATATTGAGGTATTAATGCTTCTACATAATAATTGGAATTTCCCGGGTTGATAAGACAGATAGTTTGCCCTTGTTTTAATTGCTGATTTTCTTGTAAAAAAGTAGAAAAGCTTACTGTGCCATCTATCGGAGCAATGAGCAGGTATTTCATTTTCCATTCATCTACCTGGCTGTTAAAAGTATTCAGTGCTTGTATAAATAAATTTTTTTGTTGCAGGATTTGATTTTCCAACTCTGCAATTTCTTTTCGCTTATCATTTTGCTGGCTTTCATTACTAATAATGGAAGAAGAAATTTGTGGTATCGTCATTTCCTTTGCAATAAGTTTACTCTTTTCATTTCTATAATCCATTGCTGAAATCACCTTCTCCTCTTTTAATGTTTCATGGGCTTTAAAGGTGGTATCTGTTAACGATAGATCTTGTTGCAACAGTCCTTTTTGTTTCAGTAAGCTACCATGCAATTTCTGGAGATAACTCATATCATGGCTAAGCATCCCTTTTTTTCGCAGGTAAAAACCGTTGCTCAGGTAATTGCAGAAAGTGGAAAATGCTAATGAAAAGGTTTGATAAGCTGATTGTAGTTCTCCCAAATTATTAAAATCATTTTTTAAATAATCAACAATACCATCTGCCTCGTTCTGGTCAATTTTTATTTGTATGCTCTCCAACATAGCTGACAATGTAATAGCCTGCTGATGATTGCCTGTACTTTCCATATATCCGGCCACTTCATTTATAGAAACCCGTTGCCCTTCTTTCACAAATAGCTTAATTAATTTGCCGCTGCTTTGCACTATCACTTCTTTAGGTGCATTAATAGAATTTAAACTGCCACGGGCGGTTACAGTATCAGGATATTGAATAAACCAACTAATACAAAGCAGCAAAATAGCAATGAAAAGCAAAATAGTAATGCCCCACCGTACCAAAAAGCCGGGCTTATGACTTATTAGTTCTGTCACCTCCATACTACGTTCCAGATTTTTTGTAGGCTGATTAAAACCCGGCAAGCCTTCAGTAGTTGTTGAGCCTTCATATATTTCATTCTCTATTGGCATATTAATTCCCCAACTCCAATTGATTTTTTACTAACGCATAATATTTTCCTTTGGCAGCAGTTAGTTCCTGATGTGTTCCTTCTTCTGCCACCTGGCCTTCATCCATCACTATTATTTTATCGGCCTGTTGCACGGTGCTTAGCCGATGAGCTACCACCACTACTGTTTTGCCTTTTGAAAACTCTTGTAAGTTTTCCAATATCACCTTTTCATTATTAGCATCGAGGGAGTTAGTGGCTTCATCCATAAACATAAAACGGGGGTTTTTATATACTGCCCTTGCAATAGCTATCCGCTGCCTTTGCCCGCCACTAATGCCATGCCCTTCTGCGCCCAGTTTAGTATAAAACCCGTTGGGCAACGACTCTATAAATGGTAAAATATTAGCCACCTGGCAGGCTTTTGTTAACTGCTCATTATTTACCTGCTCTGCACTTACCGTTATATTTTTACTGATGGTGTCGTTAAAAATATAGCTATCCTGCATCACACTGCCACAGAGGCTACGCCAATGCTTTGGGCTGATGCTATTGAAACGGATGTTGCCAAAATGAATATCTCCCGTATAGCTTTCATAAAAACGTAATAATAATTTTATCAGGGTAGTTTTTCCGCTACCACTCATCCCCACTATGGCAGTTACTTTTCCGGCAGGAATAGTGAGATTAACATTCTTTAATACCGCCTCATTACCAGCACCGGGATAAGTAAAACTTACATTCTTAAAAACAATATCACTATCGGCAGGCAAGTGGTTTACATATTCTTTATCTGCTGGTTCTTCATCTTCTTCTTTATGAATATCATTTAACCGTTCTAACGATATTTTAGCATCTTGTGCCTGTTGAAAAAAACCAATCAATTGTTCTATCGGACTGTTAAGTTGCCCTATTATGTATTGAATAGCCAGCATCATACCTAATGTAAGTGAGCCATCAATTACCAACTTAGCTACAAAAAAAGTGATGAAAATATTTTTTCCCTGGTTAATAAAAAAAGAACCGACTTGTTGGTATTGGTTTAGTGAAAGACTTTTAAAGTTCAGCCGGAAAAGCGAAGCCTGTAAGCCCTCCCATGCCCAGCGAAAAGAGGTTTCTGCATTGTTCAACTTTATTTCCTGTACACCGTACACCATTTGCATAGTAGCATTATTCTCCCTGGCAGACAGAGCAAACCTTTTATAATCTAACTGCCGGCGGTAGCGGAGAAAAAGCTGTATCCATAATAAATAAAGTATGCTGCCAATAATAAAAATAAAAAAAATAGCCGGGCTATAGCGAAACAAGACAAAAGAAAAAATAACCAGGTTGAGCATTGATAAAGTAGTGCTAAGTGCAGTGCCGGTTAAAAAACTTTCGATACGGTGATGGTCTCCTACCCGTTGCAAAATATCACCGGGATGGCGGGTATCAAAAAAACGAACGGGCAGCCGCAATAGCTTAGCCCAAAAATCTGATAAGAGTGAAATATTTATTCTAGTGCTGATGTGCAGCAAAATTCGGCTACGGATAAACTCCACCACTGTTTGAGAAAACAGCAACATTAACTGTGCCGCTAAAACTATTTGAATAAAATTCAGGTCTCGGGTACTAATACCAGTATCAACTATACTTTGGGTGAGGTAAGGAAATATTAATTGGAAGATGCTGCCCAGTAGCAATCCAAGCAGTAGCTGAAAAATATATTTTTTATCCTTTTTAAGATAAGATAATAAAAAACCCCAACCCAATCGGCCAGTGCCGGAAGTGACCTCCTCATTTTCTCTTTTAAAAAATTTTGCTGTTGGCTCCAGAAGCAATACCAATCCTTTTTCGGTATCACCTTCCACTGTGCTTAACCAGCTTTTTAAAAACTGTTCTTTCTCTAATTTAATAATACCTTTTGCGGGGTCAGCTATTATCATTTTTTTTGCAGAAGAACCGGGAGTTAATACAACAAAATGATAATTATGCCAATGGAGTATAGCTGGCAATGGTGCATCTGTCACTAATTGTTCAAAACTTATTCTTGCCCCTACTGTTTTAAACCCAATACTTTCTGCTGACTCTGCAATACCCAGCATACTCACCCCTTCTTTACCATATTCTGATTGAGTACGCAGATACTCCATGGATACCTGCCGCCCATAGTGCTTTGCCACCATGCGAAGACAGGTGGGGCCGCAATCCATGGCATTGGGTTGCTTGTAAATGGGAAAGGAAGTCAACTTTTAATCTTTTTGGTGTATATACTAGTAGGAGAAAAACAAATTGTTTCAGGCATGGGATTATAAATCCGGGGAGTTTTACATTTCGTTTTAAATTTAATGAGATGATAAAACATAGCCTCGTATTTCCTTTTATAAATTATTCTGCCTTTATGCCACATTATATTGCCTGTTGCCCCTTCTATGATAATAAAATCAAAATGGGCTTTTAATTTACCTTTTGCCGCTTCTCGTTGTACCACCAATGTCATGCTTTCGATATTATCAGGATAATCGAAAATGGATGCTCCGTTTTGTAATTCCTGAAACAAAAAATTACACTCATCAAAACAATAGTGTTCTGCGCTGGTAAATACTTTACGAAAATCTTTACTTTGGATAAATAAAGTATTCAATTGCTTATTGTTTCTGAACAAACAAAAAGTACCGGTTATATAATCGTGGCGACTACTAATTATATCATATTTTTTAAGTAGCTTATCTGTCATAAAACTTCGGATATCGCCATATACTACATCCAAATCTCCATGACCCCAGAAATCATACCCTTTTACAATGTCTGGAAAAATAAATCCATATGCAGGCTTGAAATCGCAGAGTTTATACGGATAATCAATATTTACTTCAAATCCCAATCTATTTGATGCAACTATCTTTATTTCCTCTATAGTTTTGTAGATAATTTTAATGTTTTCTGGTTTGTTGTCAATATGTTGCTTATTATCTGTTATTATAATAAAATCAATTGTTTGATTATACCTACAACTATGAGTAAAATATGGAAGATACCAAGGGTAAGGTCCATACCAGCAAGTTAATATTGCCATAGAATGCCGTGCAGATTTCATACGGGTTTATGATTTTGAAGCGAAAATCATTTTCTGGCTGCTTCAATTTCTAATGCAAGATTTGATGTGGTACCCATAAAAACGATTTGCCCCTTCTTATCAATAATAAATGTTTCTGGAATGCCTTCCACTTTGTAACTTTCTACAACAGTACTCTTGTCATCAAGAAGAACATTAAAACTATAGTTATTTTTCTTTACAAATTCAATTGCATTTTTCTTCATTGTTATGAAATCCGTAATCTCCCAGGTGTCAATAAACAAGAAAACCACTTCCTTATCTTCTTTGTATCTATTAATCAGTTCTTGTGCTACAGGGAAAGAAGCCCTACAAGGGCCGCACCATGTTGCCCAAAAATCCAACACAACAATCTTGCCTCTTAAGGATGATAAAGAAATAATTTCCCCTTTAAGATTTCTTAATTTAAAGTCTTTTGCCAATAAGGTGCCAAACCTTGCCTGTATTGTTTTAGCTATTTTTTGTTTTCGGAGTTTAGTAGCTTTCTCTTGTATTTTTATAAATTCTCTTCCCGGCAAACTTAATTGCTTATAAATATTTTCCAATTGCTGTAGCATTGCCTGCGAGACTGCTCCGTTCTCTAATTCATTCTCAATAAATTCTTTGACGAACAATGGCCCTTTTGATTTCTCAGCAAACACCGCATACCTTTCTCTTCCATCAACTCCCATCTCCCCCCTTAGAAAAATTTTATGCTGGTAATAAAATGCTGAATCGTATTGCTTTTGTTTAAAGAGAATAAGTGCATAAGTATCGGCGTACATATCATAGTCTAATAGTAATTCAGCCAATTCATCCTCACCAATTGGTTCATTAATAATGCTATCAATAATGTTTACTGACTTTTTTGATAAATAATTTGCAAAAGCCAAACTACTATCCGTGACATTCATCTCGTTGCTAACTAAGTCCCAGGCAAAATTGTTATACTTTCCTGCCAGCATTCTTTTGTTGCTGATAATTAGTTCGTATCTGGAAATATTAACAGCATCTTTTTTTTCAATATATCCAGATATAACATCAATATGAAAAACATCCTGAATTGCATCTGAACTATCTTTGAATCGGGTAATATATTCTTTCTTTGACTCAAGAATCAAATTTTCAGTACGAGTCTCGATAGCATAAAATTTTTCCCAAAACTTATTGGTTGCTAAAATTCCATTAACATGAGCTTCCAATATTTTTGTTTCTAATTTTTGTCTTGCATCAGTCATTTTTAATATTGAGTAAATTTCTCCGGCCTGTAGTAATTTACTCTCGTCATTTAAGTAGCTTTCCATATGCTTTGCATAGGTTAACAGTTTAGGTCTAACAGCTTCTTTTTTGACCCTATATAAAACAGCCAAATAATTCAAATAGTCATTATCCTTTTTTAATGAAAGGTTTTTCCGATATTCATTTTCATACATACTCAATAACTCAGTGTCTGAGATTTTGAGTTTTAAAAAGTAACTGGCAAATCCATCCAGTAAGGCTGCTTTTGTAATCCTTGCTGTGTTAAATACTTTACCAGTTGAATCGGCTAATAAAATCACATAACCCTTTTCGTTACGATTATCAAAAATTTCTCCATTTTGATCCGTTATACCAATAACTAATACAGGAGTAGCAGTAGGGGCAGAAAAAGAGAAATGGTATGTTCCCCCATTTTTTATTAGAGGAACAATTTTTCGTTGAAAGCCTTCTGCTCTATAAAGAATAACAGCCTTTAATTTTTCTTCAATCGAAATTTTTTTTGGAGGATAATATGTATAGTGATTTTCCGCACCGGCTTTTGGGTGCGACTCCTTGACTACAATCCTTCCTTCAGTCTGTGCAAACGTCACCAAATATGCTAAATGGAAAAAGAAAAATGAAATGCTGATTTTTTTCACTTTAAAGTTTTTACTTGTTGTATCACGAGATTGTTCTAACCTTTATTTAAAGGGGTAATATCAAGATTATCAATATTACCCCTCTATAGATTAATATATATTGAAGTGCTAGTACCCTCCGCAATTCCAAATATTGCCGCTTCCAACTTTATTTTTACACTCACAATCTGTGGGGCAACCAGAACCTCCTATTTTGGGCACACATCCATCGCGACATTTTAATGCACCACTACCACTTCCAGCCATAATGTTTTTCATTTCTGTCCGGCTCAACTTACCTTGGATGTTGGCCAAACTCATTTTTGTTGTTTTCATTCTAATTTGTTTTAAAATTATCAAAAATTGTTTACGCCTGATACTTTTAGCATCACAGGCTTTGGCCGTTTGGCAGCCCCGCTGTGCACAACGGGGCGTAGACATCCAAACTGATTTTTTACCTGTTGTCTATTCAGATAAAAAATATTGTAAATCACCAATGCTATACGCATCAGGCAATTGGTTTCCATTAACAAAAATAGTGGGTGTAACATGTACTTCTATTTCGTTACACCATTTACTCATACTTTCTAACTTTTCAGCCTGATGTTTCATCTCACCATTCACAGGATATTTATTAGCAAAGATTTGATACTCTTTTTTATCAGCCGAATACCAGTCATCTAATGCCTGCTTTGTTTTCTTATTATTACCCAAAGCTGCAATTGCCAAAAAATGTTTCACTGGTTTTGCACTATGGTCTTTTTCATCATTGGTTGCCGTAAAAATTATCCTTGCTTTTACATCTGTATTTTCTTCTATAATTTTTTCTATTTCGGGGTGTGCCTTACTGCAAGGGCCGCAATAGGGGTTGCAGACTTTTATTATTTCATGTTTCGCATTTTCATTGCCCAGCACTATGCCTAGGCCATTAGCAGAGACAGCTATCTTTTTCTGTTTGTGTAAGAGTGTTTCAAATAGTTCAGTATTAAATTTTAACCGCAAGTATTCCCTTTTTTGTGTTTTTCCTTTCTGCAGATTTAGTAAAGATGGCTTAACTGCGTACCAGGCCAATGCCGGCAGCAAAAAGAAAAATACAACTACTAGGTAAAAAGATAATGGCACTACATCTATAGATGGCAACTGGTAAAAATAAATACTATGTAATGCACCCATTATCAGCAACACCTGCACTACAAGGCATAAAACACACCACTGTTTTGCCACCCGCCATTGGTAATAAATAGAAAATACTGTATAGGGCAATGCCAATAAGCTAAGCCAACTAAGGAATGCAATAGCAGCCGCTAAATGTGTATTTGCAAACACTAGTGCAAGCAAACTACCCGTAAAATAAAAGAACCCTGCTTCGCTCCAGCTAAGCCAGCTAAATAATTTTGCTTGCTTACTATTTAGTATAGCATCGCAATTGCCTTTTACTATTCCAGTACAAACTTTTTTAAGTGCCGGGTTGTTTTTATCTACCTCGTACCAGAGTAATAGTGCCGTAACTATAACACCAGCAAGTAATAGTAAAAACTGAAGATATACTGGCCATGCTTTTATTGCCAATGTCTCCACTCCGTTGATCAAGTTCTGGGTAAAGAAGAAAATAAATGCTGTCAGTAATGCCGTGGGTAATAGCTGCCTTATTATCTGTTGCCGCTTATTGGCTGCATATTTTTTTTCACCAGCATTGGTAGCCGGCTCCGCTATTAAATAAACTCCATCCCAACGTTTTTGAAATTCTTCCAATGGTATTGTTATATCACCTCCGGAATAACCTTTAGGCAAACATCTAACATTACCGTTTTCTATACCGGTTACTATGGCCAAAGGGTATTCCCTGTCATTAATATGTGCTATAAAAGGGAGAGGTAAATCATTAAGGGAGTTTACTTCGGCTTCGCCTCGTAAATCTATACGGCCAGCAGCATTCGGTACATTCCATTTGTGCAGGGAGTCGCTTATGCAAAGCAGGCTGGGCCAGTCGGGGTGGCTTTGCAAAGTTTCGTCCACAGTAGCTTTATTTACTTTTACGTTTAAAAGTTTTAAAAAAGCAACAGTGGCTATTACATTCGGCTCATAATTGGTCCACATAATATAAAAAGAAATTCTTTTAACTATTACCGGAAATGTATTCAATTAACCTTGGCTATTCTTTTTCCGCCGTCTGATAATTTTCTAAATTGAATTTCACTCTTTAGGTCAACCCCACCTAATTTATACTACCTGAAAAAGTCAGTAAGTACAAACACTTAATTTAGTATGAAAATGCTGGTAACTAAAGTTTCTTTATCATAATCTTATTAATTGATGTTCTTAGTTTCAGCAACTTCCCGTTATTTTTGAGATAACCACATTTTAAAAATTATGAAGCTAACCTCTGATGAAATCCGGATTCTACGACACTCCCGTTGCCTGGTTCAAAAACAAATAGCTGATAAAATGGGGATAAAAAAACAAACCTATTGTGATTTAGAAAATCATGGAAATTTACAACCAGCAGCCTTGCAAAGAGTATTAAATGCGTTGGGTTTTACTTTTGAATCTGCAAGAAAATATTTAGATGCTTTACCACCCCCCCCCGGAAACATAGGTTAGCACTATTATAACTTTTGCTTCAACCTTACTATCATTTCATTTTTCCAGCCAGCAAAAGTTCCATCTTGAATATGTTTTCTTGCCTCAGCTACCAGCCAGAGATAAAAAGCAAGATTTTGAATGCTGGCAATAGTGTATCCTAAAAATTCTTTGGCTTTCATCAGGTGGCGGAGATAGGCTTTGCTATAATAATTGCTTACTTCGCAGGTAAAGCCATCATCCAGTGGAGAAAAATCATGTTCCCATTTTTTATTATCAATATTAATAACACCGTTGGTGGTAAATAGCATGGCATTACGTCCATTGCGGGTTGGCATCACACAGTCAAACATATCTATACCAAGGCTGATGCATTCAAGAATATTCCACGGTGTACCCACACCCATCAGGTATCTTGGTTTGTTGATTGGTAAATGATCGCAACACCAATCACATATTTCATACATTACTGGTTCGGGTTCTCCCACACTTAATCCGCCAATAGCATTGCCGGTTGCTTCTTTTGCAGCAATGTAATCGCATGATTGTTTTCGTAAGTCTTTAAAAGTGCCGCCCTGTACTATTGGAAAAAGATTTTGTGTGTAACCATACTTTCGTTCGCTGGAATTAAAATGAGTAATGCACCTATCGAGCCAGCGATGCGTCATCTCCATAGATTTTTTTGCATAGTTAAATTCACTGCCGCCCGGAGGACATTCATCAAATGCCATAATGATATCGCCACCAATGATTCGCTGTACATCCATCACACTTTCGGGAGTAAATAAATGTTTGCTTCCATCAATATGCGATTGAAAGGTGACACCTTCTTCTTTTATTTTTCTGGTGCCTGCTAATGAAAAAACCTGGTATCCGCCGCTGTCAGTTAATATTGGTTTTGGCCAACCGTTGAACTTATGCAAGCCGCCAGCTTTTTCTAGTACTTCTAATCCGGGCCTCAGGTATAAGTGATACGTATTACCCAAAATGATCTGGGCCTTTACATCATTTAATAATTGTTGTTGTGATACTGCTTTTACACTACCTACTGTACCCACCGGCATAAAGATGGGTGTAAGAATTTCTCCATGGTCGGTGGTTATTTTTCCTGCCCTTGCTTTGGAATTGGTATCTGTATGTTGAAGTTGAAATTGTAATGCTGACATATTGTGGCGCAAGTTAATCAATATGGAAAAGGCAATTAACCAATATTGTATTTTCTGTGGAAAGGTTTTGCATATTGAAGATTGCCCATTGCATGTTGCTCTATACCTTCGCCGCTATGCCACCAATTAACTGGGAAGAGATTATTTTCTTCGCTTTTGCCGTTACTGCTTTTGTCCAGCTATTTTATTATGCCTGGTTTTTCAGTCGTATTGCTTTTTTTAAACCCAAAACAAAATCAAAATCACAACAGCACCCAGTGTCCGTTATTGTTTGTGCCCGGGATGAAGATGAAAATCTTGCCCGCAATCTGCCCGGAGTATTAGTGCAATCATATCCCAGCACTTACGAAGTAGTGATGGTGAATGATAATTCGCTGGATGATTCCAAATACATTTTACAGGAATTAAAAAAAACATTTAAGTCGCTTCATGTAGTGGAGCTTACACAAGAAGCGGTGCATATCTCCGGGAAAAAATATCCGTTATCTGTTGGTATACGGGAAGCTAAGCATGAAGTGCTGCTATTAACAGATGCTGATTGTGTGCCTGCGAGTGAACATTGGATAGAAAAAATGCAGGCGGGTTATGATGAAAACACCGAAATAGTGTTGGGTTATGGTGCATATCATAAAAGCAAAGGCCTACTGAATAAATTGATTCGATTTGAAACTTTTCATACTGCCTTGCAATATTTAAGTTATGCACTGGCAGGTATTCCTTACATGGGTGTAGGTAGAAATTTGTCGTATCGCAAAGATCTTTTTTTTAAACACAAAGGTTTTTCTTCCATCAATCATATACCAAGTGGTGATGATGATCTGTTCATTAATAAAACTGCTACCAAACATAATACGGCTGTGGTAATAGATCCGGATGCTGTTACCCGTTCTATACCAAAAACAACCTGGAGCAGCTGGCTGAAACAAAAATCAAGACATTATACAACCGCCAAGTTTTATAAACCAAAACATAAATTTTTATTGGGCTTATATTTCATTACCCAGTTTCTTTTTTATCCATTGATGGCGGTCTCCTTTATTTTTTTTGATTGGAAGTATGTGCTGATTATTGTTGGTGTAAAATTTCTATGGCAGGGTTTTGTGTTATTTAGATCCATGAAAAAAATGGGTGAGAATGACCTATGGCCCTGGTTTATTTTGCTGGATATGTGGATGTTCTTTTATTATATCATCTTTGCGCCAGCACTCTGGAAAAAACCAAGAAGAGGCTGGTAAAACCCCAACCCCTAAAGGGGCTAATTAAGAAACTTGCATACATGGAGATTATTTTAAAATATTTTGCTGACTTTACGGATGAACAAATTCGACAGCTTACGATGCTGGAGGGATTGTATAAAGAATGGAATGAAAAAATAAATGTCATTTCCAGAAAAGATATTGACAGCTTATATGAAAAGCATGTGCTGCATTCATTAAGCATTGCTGCTGCTTTTGAATTTTTGCCCGGCTCAGAAATTATTGATATCGGTACCGGCGGTGGTTTTCCCGGCATACCACTGGCTATTTTTTTTCCGGAAATACAATTTCATTTGACTGATAGCATTGCAAAAAAATTAAAGGTAGTAGAAGCTGTGGCCGAAGCTGTAGGTATAAAAAATGTAACTACTCAACATACCCGGTCAGAAGATATTAGAGGACGCAAATTCGACTTTGCTGTATCAAGAGCAGTGGCGCCTTTAAAAGATCTTTGGCGATGGGCAAGACCGCTTTTAAAAATAAAGACTCATTCTGATTTTACACCCGGTCTTATTTGTCTAAAAGGCGGCGACCTTACAGTGGAAGTGCAGGAAAGCGGCACCCGGCCCCGGATAATGAATGTAGATGGTTTATTTAAAGAAGAATATTTTAAGGAGAAATACTTATTATACATTCCCCGATAAAAATACCTGTTTGTGGTATTGTTGGTATGTTTGTTAAAGTTGAATTTTGCCTGTTATGAAGTCAATTACAGTTTGCATTGTGGATGATAATAAGGAGCTGCGGAATGCATTGGAAGAAATTATTTCCATGTCGGATGGATATTATTGCCTCGGTACTATGGGCAGTGCAGAAGATGCATTGGCGCAAATTCCAATATTGAAACCAGATGTAGTATTAATGGATATCAATCTTGGCACTGTAGAAAGTGGTATAGATGTAGTTCGGATATTAAAACCCAAGATGAAAGGTACCAACTTTATGATGTGTACCGTGTATGAAGAAGATGAAAAAATATTTCAGGCATTGAGTGCCGGGGCCAGTGGATATATCTTAAAAAAGACCGATCCTTCCAAACTTCTGGATGCTATAAAAGAATTGTATGAAGGCGGCGCACCCATGAGCAACCAGATTGCCAGGAAAGTGGTGGTGGCATTTCAACAAAAGCAAGCGGATAATAGCGAAGCCGAAGGCATAGAAATGCTTACCAGCCGTGAAAAAGAAATATTAGAATACCTCTCCCGGGGGTTGATGTATAAAGAAATTGCTGCCCAATTATTTTTAAGTCCGGAAACAGTTCGTAAACATGTGTACCACATTTATGAGAAACTGCATGTTTCTAACCGTGTGGCTGCGGTAAACAAATTTTACGGCAGGTAACAATTGCGGGATTTTGCGGCTGAAAAGATCTCATATCATAAAAAAATACCACAAATGTGGTATTGTCCCGAATACAGCTTCTCGTTAATTTTGATATATCAAGCGAAAAAGTATTGCCCCTTATAAACAACCGTTAACCATAAACCTTAACCAATAAATTGCCCTGAAATAATTTTTAGAGCATTTAACTCAAGGGGCCGTCTTCGAAAACCAAAAAAGCCCTCTGTGATCACCACAGAGGGCTTTTGCATTTTATTATAAAAAATATTACCACTTAAGTTCCAGCTTATTATTCTTTCTATCAATATCCGCCATCCTTTGGGATGGATCTATTTCTACAAATGCAAAATCGGCAAATTTTCTATCTGTTTCAATTATGTAATAACTATGTGTCCATTTCCAAGGCTCATATACTTTGCGGGGAATGCTTGCATCTTCTGCAGACTTTTCGCCATACATTAAATTCATTGGTACATAATGCAATTCTTTTGTTCCGTCTTTAAAGCTTATCTGCAGATCTATTGGCATCGGCATCAGCCCTACCCTGTTGATGCGAACTTTTGTTTTACCGCCATCTTCCCACAGGCTGTCTATTTTGTAATCAATTGTTTTCGTAGTATTGATCCAGTATTCTTTATACCAATCCAGTTTCATATCGCTTACTTTTTCTGCTATCCGCATAAAGTCTGCTGCATTAGGATGTTTAAATTTCCATTGCCTATAATACTCCAGTAAAATTTTATCTCTTGCCGGAGCACCAACAATGTATCCTAGTTGCTCTACAAACACCGCACCTTTAGAATATACTGCCGGACCATATGCTGAATTAAAATTGTAATGATCTGCATGTGTTGTTAATGGCTCTTCCTTTCCACTTTTTACTAATGCATAATAACTGGCATAATTATCTGCCTGCGCAAAATCCTTTCGGTCGGTTAAAAATGCATACACTCTTTCTTCTGCATATTGTGTAAAGCCTTCGTCCATCCATGGGTATAAAGATTCGTTAGTGCCAAGTATGCCATAGTACCAACTATGCATCCACTCATGCAATGCGGCACCTGGTCCTATACATAAAGTCGCCATTGGATATTCCATACCACCATCTCCACCATGTATAAAAGAAAATTGTTTGTAAGGATAAGTACCAAATGTTTTTTCAATTACCGGCAATGCTTTTTCTGCCATGTCCAATACATTCAACCACTCATGTTCTGGTTCATTTGTTTTTTTATACAATAGATGAATGGTAAGACTATCTCTCAACTGCCGGGTTACATGTATAAACTCAGGATCAGCAGCCCACATAAAATCATGCACATTAGGTGCAATGAAACGCCAGGTCAATTTATCGCCTGCCGGTTTTTTTACTGTGGCACCTTTTGTTTCATATCCATAACCAATCTGATTAGGATTTTGCAAATAACCAGTACCACCTAAAATATATTTTTTATCAATGTTGATACTTACATCATAATCTCCCCATACGCCATAAAACTCACGACCAACATACGGAGTAGGATGCCAACCTTCATAATCGTATTCAGCCATTTTAGGATACCACTGGCTCATAGAATAACGAACCTTAGAGGAAGGATTATCTCTGCCACTACGTCTAATCTGTAGAGGCACTTGTCCTTCAAACTCCATATCAAACACCACTTTTGATTTTGGTAAAATGGGTTTATCCAATTTTATTTCAAGAATGGTCTCCATCATTTTAAATGATTGCAGGCGGCCATTCATCTTTAGTGAAATAATTTTTTGATACCCTATTTCATCCGGCTTAAGATTGGCAATTCTATCTTTTACTCTTGCATCCCAATCTGGGCGGCCGCCGGGATTTACAGATCCTTGTCTTTTGCTACGGGTATCCATCATACTTCCCGGCTGAAAAGCATTAAAGTAAAGATGATAAAAGACTTTAGTAAGAGTATCGGGTGAGTTGTTGGTGTATTCCAATTTTTGTTTGCCGGTAAAACGGTTAGTTTCAACATTCATGTTCACATTTATCGTGTACTTTACCCGCTGCTGCCAGCGATCTGGCTGAGCAATAGCATTTAATGAAACTAAAAGAACAAAACCAGCTAAAAGCATTTTTTTCTGCATATCTTATTATTTGAATTGGTAAATTTCGCTAAATAGTTGTTATGGTAACATCAAAGTTGATCGACGGTATCCGTTGTAATTCTTTTAAAAAATAATCCAATAATGGTTAGTAGGAAATATATTTTTTATTTACCAGCCAGCACAACCACTATTTCACCCTTCACTTGTTTCTGGCTGAAATATTCAGCCACCTCTTTTAAAGTGCCTTGCTTGTTTTCTTCAAACATTTTGGAAAGCTCACGGCTAACAGAGCATTGTCTTTCTGCGCCGAAGTATGTGATAAACTCTTCTAACGTCTTTACCAATCGCATAGGAGACTCATAAAAAATTAATGTCCGTTCTTCTTCCGCTAATTGTTTTAATAAAGTTTGTCTACCTTTTTTAAGTGGCAAAAAGCCTTCAAAGGAAAAACGGTTGGTAGGTATGCCACTATTTACCAATGCTGGAACAAAAGCTGTAGCACCGGGAAGGCATTCTACTTTTATCCCTACTTTAATACATTCCCGTATCAATAAAAAAGCAGGATCAGAAATTCCGGGAGTGCCTGCATCTGTTACTACGGCCATTTTTTTTCCTTCCAGCAATTGGCTTACCAAGTGCTGTAGTACTTTATGTTCGTTGTGTTGATGATAAGGTGTAAGCTGTTTGGTAATTTGATAATGATTGAGCAGATGAGAAGTAGTCCGGGTATCTTCAGCAAGAATTAAATCTACGTCTTTCAACACTTCAATTGCACGGAGTGTGATGTCTTTAAGATTACCGATGGGTGTGGGAACTAAATAAAGTAAACCCCCTGTACCCCTAAAGGGGAGACTTGGGTTGTTATTACTTTTAATTTGGGGATCATTGCTCAAAGAAGAAAAATTAATACTTAGTAAAGCATTTTAATGCCCTTAAGAGGTTGCAGGTATCGTTACTTCGTAATACTCCATTACCGGGTTAGCCAATAATTTTTTGCTTGCTTCTTCAGCTATTTCTTTTGCTTTGTCCGGAGAGTCTGCATCTATCTGAAGGGTAATATTTTTTCCAACCCGTACATCCTGCACCCCGCTAAGACCCAAATTTTCCAACCCGCCAATTACTGCTTTTCCTTGTGGATCCAATAACTCTTTCAGGGGCATTATTTTTATCTGTACTGTGTAGGTCATGCTGTTTTTGTTTTGAAGAGCAAAGATATAATAACATAACCAAGCACTATAGCTGGAATAGCAAGCCATTTTAAAATTATTATGGCAACTATGGAAATAGCGACTAATAAATATTTCGGCATGTTATTTTTTAAGGTGTAGTCTTTAAACTTTAAAGCCATTAGCGGCAACGTTGAAACCATCAACCAGGAAAAGAGAAATATTACTCCGTATAGAAACCATTTATTTACCAGCAGATTTTGTATGAAATCGATATTTACATTCCAATATATAAGTGGAAGTGATGCCACAAACATTCCAACGGCCGGCACCGGCATTCCTTTAAATCCGTAAGATTGGCTGAGATCTAAATTAAATCTTGCCAACCTCCATGCCGCTGCGCAAGGCAATATAAATGCAGGCACTAACCACAGAAATGAACTATCTAATCCGTTTTCATCGCCTGCAATACTAAGACGAAGAAACTGGTAAATGATCATTCCCGGTGCTACACCAAAACTTACCAGGTCGGCAAGACTGTCTAATTGCTTGCCCATTTCAGAACTGGATTTAAAAAGCCGGGCTACAAATCCATCCAAAAAATCTACCACCGCAGCAAGGCCGATAAAAAGAGAAGCCATCCAAATCTTTTCTGGTACAGCCAACAATTGCTTAGCAACACCCGTTTCATCTACCGTTGTAGAAATAATAATTCCATTTTGGAGAATGAATACAAGAGCAAGGCAACCAAATACCAGGTTGAGCAAAGTGAATATGTTGGGAATTTGTTTCATCAATTAATATTTATACAAATTAAAAACCTGTTAATGAATCTATTTAAAAATACCTGGCTTTGAAAATCTTTTTACTTCTTCATCAATGCTTCTATCTCTTCCACCGTTATGGGAATGTTTTTCATCAGGTCTTTATTGCCATTTTTTGTTATCCAGAGATTATTTTCTATACGGATACCCATTTGCTCTTCTTCAATATATATGCCCGGCTCTACGGTAAATACCATTCCGGCCTTAATGGGTTCTGTTCTAGTCCCCAGATCATGCACATCTATACCAAGATGGTGTGAGATGCCATGATATAAATATTTACGATAAGCCCTGTTTTCTTTGTCCTCATTTTTTACATCGCTTTTGCGCAGCAACCCTATTTTTAAAAACTGTTGCGTAGCTTCTTCACCCACTTTATCTGTATAATCAAGAATGCTGATACCGGGTTTTAAAATACTTTTTGCATAATCATGTAAATGAAGGCAGGCATTGTAAACAGTTTTTTGGCGGCGACCAAATTTTCCACTCACCGGCACCGTTCTGGTCAGGTCTGCACAATAGCCGCCATACTCAGCTCCAAAATCCATTAATATCAACTCCCCATCTTTACACTCCGCATTATTATTTACGTAGTGTAATATTCTTGCATTATCGCCACTGGCGATGATGCTGCCGTATGCAGCACCAGTGGCCCGTTGGCTTAAGAATGAATGAAATATTTCTGCTTCTATTTCATACTCCATTACACCAGGCTTTATAAATTGTAATAAGCGGCGAAAAGTTTTTTCTGTAATATCAATGGCTTGCTGCAATACTTCTACTTCTACCGCAGTTTTAATTCCACGGAGTTCTTTCATAATCTTTGCGGCCCGCAAATAATTGTGGAGCGGATAGCGGCTGCGCATTTCATCTATAAAACGATACTCTCTTGTTTTCAGCAAATTTGCCTTTCTATCATTTTCATTACTATCGAGGTAAATGATATCAGCCAGGTGTATCCACGGTTGTAAAAGACCTTCCAAACTATCAAGCCATACTATTGTATTTATTCCACTAATGTTTTGTGCCTCATTAATGCGTAATCTTTTGCCATCCCATTTTTCCTTCAATTCATTGGGGCGAACGAGGACCAACACTTCCCGGTATTTAGGATCTGGGTTATCCGGAAAAAGAATAACCATGCTATCCTCCTGATCAATTCCACTAAGCCAGAAAAGATCGCTGTTTTGTTTAAACCGATACACTGCATCACCATTGGAAGAAACTTCATCATTACTTACAAAAATGGCAATGGAATTTTTTTGCATCTGGGAAACAAATCGTTCCCGGTTCTTTATAAATATCTCAGCATTGAGCGGCAGGTATTTCATATAATTGGTTTGATTTGATTGATATTATAAATTTTATCTGTTTGTAATAAAAGCTATTAAAGATAAAGAGCAAATATATCTGCCAAATTAGTTTTATAACAAAACTGAAAAACAAAACCTGAAATAAATGGTTTTCAAAGATTTGGATACATTTTTTATGATCATATAAAAGCCTGCATATATTTTAATAAATCAACACTTCCCGGTTGCAAATTTTAGGATGATTTTAATGTGTTCAACTAACACTTGTTTGTTTTTTAATTCAATTTGAACTTACCTTTGTGGCCTCAACAAAATTTCGATTGCCCATATGTCAGTACCTACCATTTCTATCCCAACAAAAAACCTTCTTAAGCTGGGAATAAAAAATACCGAATCCATTCATTATCAATTAACACCTGAAGAACTTGTACAAGATACATTGCGTATCGGTGAGGGAGTTTTGAATGATACCGGGGCTTTGGTTATTCGCACTGGTCAATTTACCGGTCGTTCCCCCAAAGATAAGTTTACAGTGAAGGATGAAACCACCGCAGAGTCGGTGCACTGGAATGATTTTAATATACCTATTGAACAAAAATATTTTGACAACATTTTTAATAAAGTAACTGCATATATCAATCAGCTTCCTGAAATATGGGTGAGAGATTGCTATGCTTGTGCTGACCCCCGCTTCCGCATGAACATTCGCATAGTAAATGAAAAACCATGGAATAATTTATTCGCATACAATATGTTCTTGCGGCCAAAGGAAGAAGAGTTAGAAAATTTTGAACCAGAGTGGCATATTCTTAGTGCACCGGGCTTGCAATTAAATCCAAAAGAAGATGGAACCCGCCAACATAATGGTGCTGTAGTTTCATTCAAACATAAAATGATACTGATAGCCGGCACTGGATATACCGGCGAAACAAAGAAAGGCATCTTCACTATTCTCAATTACATTTTACCGCATGAAAAAAATGTTTTGAGTATGCATTGCAGTGCTAATATGGGTGCTGATGGTGATACCGCCATTTTCTTTGGACTTAGCGGAACTGGTAAAACAACATTGAGTGCAGATCCTAATCGCAAACTGATTGGTGATGATGAACATGGCTGGACCGATGACAATATTTTCAATTTTGAAGGTGGTTGCTACGCAAAAACTATCAACCTGACTGAAGAAAAAGAACCCGAGATATATAATGCCATCCGACCCGGTGCATTGGTAGAGAATGTTACTTTTCATCCGGGCACTAATAAGATAAATTTTGATGATGGCTCTATCACAGAAAACACAAGAGTATCTTATCCACTGCATTTTATAAGCAATGCTCTCGAACCATCTATCGGAGGATTGCCAAAAAATATTTTCTTTCTTACATGCGATGCATTTGGTGTGTTGCCTCCTATTTCTAAATTAACACCGGGCCAGGCAATGTATCAGTTTATTTCAGGATACACTGCTAAGGTAGCAGGAACAGAATTAGGTGTTACTGAACCAAAGCCAACTTTCAGTGCCTGCTTTGGTGCACCATTTCTTCCATTGCATCCCGGCAAGTATGCACATATGCTGGGAAATAAAATGCAGGAGCATAAAGTAAATGTGTGGATGATAAATACCGGCTGGAGTGGCGGCCCCTATGGCACCGGCAGCAGGATGAAATTGAAATTTACAAGAGCTATGATAACGGCTGCATTGGAAGGGAAATTGAACAATATAGAATTTGAAATTGATCCGGTATTTGGTGTGGCTATTCCAAAAGAATGTCCAAATGTGCCGACCGAAGTATTGAATCCTATTAATACATGGGCTGATAAATCTGCTTTCAAAGAAAAAGCAAAATACCTGGCGGGTTTGTTTGTAAAGAATTTTGAAAAATATGCCGATGGTGTTTCTGCTGAAGTATTGGCGGCAGCTCCTAAGGTATAAGACATCATATAATGATTTTAAACCCCGTTACTGATAAGCAACGGGGTTTTTCATTTTTTTTAACTAGCTATTATGCATCTTATATAACTTTTGTATCAACTTTACGTTGATAAACAAGCTATGAATATTTTATACTCTCTATTCGCCATATTAAGTTCTACGTTCACATCACTTGCTCCGGCACAACCGGCAAAAGAAGAAATGATGGAATGGGATGCTGCTAAAAGATTGACCTGGGCAGACTATAAAGCCAATCCGGATCCTGAAAGTGATGCCGCAGCTTCTACGACTACTTACTTAAGCATTGAGTATAATATTTCCAGTAATAAATTTAGCTACAACATAAAATCTCTTTTTTCTAAAGACCGTTCATGGGGAAGGCATAGGAGTAAATACATATTAGGCCATGAGCAGGGCCATTTTGATATTGCAGAAATATTTGCCCGTAAACTGCACAAAGAAATGAGTGAGTACAAATTCAACAAACGTACTTACCAGAAAGACCTGAAAAAAATATATGAAAAAGTGACGAAGGAGAAAGAAGAAACACAAAATAAATATGATGAAGAAACCCGGCACAGCATTAACAGAAGGCTGCAAGCTGAATGGCTGACAAAAATAGAAGAGATGCTGCTTGAGTACGAAGAATGGTCTGACTACTGATTTTCTTAATGCTTATATTAAAATTCAAACATCAATCGTTTTACTGACCGGATACAAAATCCATTCTGCACCGCCGGAAACCAGTTACCACCTGTCTTTAGTATAGACAAAACTTCTTCAAACTTTTGATTGGGGGCTTTATTTATCAAACGGAAATTAGAAAGACTTCCATCTGCCTCTACATTGAACTGTACTTCCACTTCATGCTTGCCTTTTATTTTTTTATCAATATTCTTTTTTACAAATTTGTCCCAGGCATCTTCACCACCCGGATAGTAGGCTGCTTTTTCATTCAGATCAAATGGCTTTACATCTGGTGTGCCGCTTATAACAAACTGGCACTTGCAGGAATGTTTGCCGTTGGTAAAAGTAGTGTCCTTAAAATTTTGTGAATAGACAATACCTGGACAGAAGATAAAAAATATCAAAAGAAATTTTCTCATTCACTATTGTTTAAAACAATCCATACAACGTTCCATCTACCTTGCGGATGATCTCACCAAAGTCTTCATCCTTTTCGCCAAACTTATTTTTATCTACATCAATTATGAGCAATGGACCTTCTTTATATTCAGCTATCCATTTGTTATAATACTCATTCAGTTTTTTTAAATAATCAAGTCGTATATTCTCTTCATACTCCCTGCCTCTCTTTTGTATTTGTCCCACAAGAGTAGGCACCGAAGCATTCAGGTATATTAACAAGTCTGGCGGCTGCACCAGCATTTTCAATGTTTGAAAAAAATGGAAGTAGTTATCAAAATCTCTTTTACTCATCAATCCCATTTCATGCAAGTTGGGTGCAAAGATGTTGGCATCCTCATATATGGTTCTATCCTGTATCACCGTTTCGGTTCCTTTATGAATCTCTACCAATTGCCTCACCCGGCTATTTAAAAAGAATATCTGCAGGTTAAAACTCCAGCGGTTCATATCCTCATAAAAATCATTCAGGTATGGATTATGATCTACATCCTCAAAATTGGGAATCCATTTGTAATGCTTGCTCAGCATTTCCGTAAGGGTAGTTTTTCCGGCACCAATATTTCCGGCTACTGCAATATGCTTTGGTTTTGGTTTCGCTTTTGCCATATTATATTAATCAATATTCAATTTATTTTTATTACAATGATTATACTTTCTTACCCATGTTAGCCGCTATAAAACAAAAAACTGCTACTACTAATGGAACCCAGAAAAAATCTTTTAACTCCGTAAGATGAGAAGAATTTTTTCCAACCATATACATTCCTGCAGATGCCGCCGCAGCTAATAAGCCAACTGTGTTTAATACAGATTTCCTGTTCATGATAGTTAAGTTTTGGTTTTGAAAAATACGTAGCTCTTAAAAGTAGTGTAATTTCCAATACCGGTATTAGAGCTCTAAAAATAATTGAGCCCCATTACTTCCCTTACCTTCTCCATCGTCGCCTTTGCACTTTTCCGGGCTTTTTCTGCACCTTTTTCCATTACTTCCTGCAGGTACGCCGGATTGTTCCGTATGCTTTCTGCCTTTTGGCGAATGGGAGTAATAAATTTTACCATATCATCTCCCAATTGCTTTTTCATATCACCATAGCGAATCTTGCAATTGTTATAATCCGATTCAAATTTTTCAATAACTGCCGGTTCACTTACCAATTTCATTAATCCAAAAATATTTTCAATATAATCTGGCTTGGGAGTGTTGGGAGCTGAAGGGCCGCTGTCCGTTTTTGCCTTCATCACTTTTTTATGTATCAGCTTATCATCATCAGAAAGATATAAAGTGGCCAATTGGTTTTCACTCTTACTCATTTTACCCGTACCATCCAGACTTGGCACTTTTACCAGTTCATCTCCATAGTTAAAAGCATGTGGCTCTGGAAATACATCACCATAGCGATGATTAAATCGATTGGCAAAATTGCGGGCCATCTCCAAATGTTGCTCCTGGTCTTTACCTACCGGCACATAAGATGCACGATGCAAAATAATATCGGCAGTTTGTAAAACAGGATAAGTAAGCAATCCTGCATTTATATTTTCCGGATGCTGACGAATTTTTTCTTTGAACGTAACTGTTTTTTCCAACTCACCCATGTAAGCCAGCATATTCAAGTACAGGTACAGTTCACTTGTTTCATACACATGGCTCTGGCAATACAAGGCTACTTTATCTGGGTCAAGACCACAGGCAATATTTTCTGATAATACCCGGTGTACATTTTCTTTTAATTCTTTGGTATCAGGATGAGTAGTGAGGGAATGCAGATCGGCCACCATAAAAAAACATTCAAACTCATTCTGCAACCGCACATAATTTTTTACTGCACCAAAGTAATTTCCCAGGTGTAAAAAACCAGTGGGGCGGATGCCACTCATAACTACCTGCCTGCCGGTAGGCAAGGTTTTCTTTTCCGTATTCATGCGGCGGCGAAGATAGGAAAATGAGGTCGGAGGTCAGAAGTAAGAAGAGTCTTTAATATCGAAGAATCATTCCATCCTCCGACATCCTGCTTCAGACCTCCGACTTCTGATTTCAGACTATCTTCGTTCCATGGAAGTAAACGACGAAATGGTGGAAAAATTAGCCCATCTATCCCGGCTACGATTTAATGAAACCGAAAAGGCCGAGATCAAAAACGACCTGCAGCGGATGATCGGTTTTGTAGAAAAATTAAATGAACTGAACCTTGATGGTGTTCCTCCGTTATTGCATATGAGTGAGGAAGTAAATGTGCTGAGAGAAGATGAAGTAAAAGGATCCATAAGCAGAGAAGAAGGATTAAAAAATGCACCGTTGCACAATGAACAATTTTTCAAAGTACCAAAAGTGATAAAACCCCCAACCCCTAAAGGGGAGTAATATTTCTCAAAGAATAAAAATCTTTATTACATCCAATGAGCCTGCAACCCACAAATAATAAAGTAGCACTAAATAGCACCCCTTTAGGGGATGGGGGTATCATACATCTCGATACAATTCTCAAAAGCTACTTCATGGGCAAGCAGGAGTTGCAGGTGCTAAAAGGCCTCTCCCTGGATATTTTACAAAATGAATATGTGGCATTGATGGGACCTTCCGGCTCGGGCAAGAGTACTCTCATGAATATTATTGGCTGCCTGGATACACCCAGCGGCGGAAAATATATTTTGAATGGGCAGGATGTAAGCAAGATGGAAGACAATGCATTGGCCGAAGTAAGAAATAAAGAAATCGGGTTTGTATTTCAGCAATTCAATTTACTACCAAGACTTACCGCTGCAGAAAATGTGGCCTTACCATTAGTGTATGCCGGCATGGGCCGCAAACAACGAACAGAAAAAGCAATGCATGTATTGGAAATGGTAAATCTAACGGACCGCAGTCATCATAAGCCCAACGAACTTTCCGGCGGGCAATGCCAACGGGTAGCTATTGCAAGAGCATTGGTAAATGATCCATCAATTATTCTGGCAGATGAACCAACAGGAAACCTGGATTCAAAAACATCATACGAGATCATGGATATTTTTGACCAGATTTATAAAAATGGCAACACTATTGTCATCGTTACTCATGAAGAAGATATTGCCAATCATTCAAGAAGAATAGTACGGCTGAGAGATGGAGTAATAGAAAGTGATAAAAAAAATGAAACAATTGCTGTTCATTAAAATTATATGTAGCAAATGGCAATGAAAATTTATACAAAGACAGGCGACAAAGGAACCACTTCATTGATTGGTGGTACTAAAGTTCCTAAATCGCATCTGCGAATTGAAGCATATGGAACGGTGGATGAATTAAATTCTCATATTGGATTGTGCAAAGATTTAATAACTGATGAGCAGGGGCAAAAGATTTTGCTGGAAGTACAAGATCGTTTGTTTACTATCGGTTCATCACTTGCATGCGATCCTATTAAGGCACCAAAAATGCGGATACCAGATCTTATTGAAAAAGATGTGGAGCTATTAGAAAAAGAAATGGACAGGATGAATGAAGTTGTTCCTCCAATGAAAAATTTTATTTTGCCCGGAGGGCATCCTACTCTTTCTCAATTGCATATTGCCCGTTGCGTTTGTAGAAGAGCAGAAAGATGTTGTGTACGTTTGGAATTAGAAAGTCTTGAAGTAGAAGAAATAATTATCAAATACATGAATCGCCTCAGCGATTATCTTTTTGTATTAAGCCGCTATGCCGGCCACCAAATGAATGTTGAAGAAATTCCCTGGAAGCCAAGGGTTTGATAATTTTTGTTTTCTGTACTTTTAAGAACCATCTTTTATAGTTACTATTACAATCAAAAAGTTTATCAAAAGGTTTTAACAGGTTGTTTGGAGAATAAATTTTTTTTCAATCGTTTTATCAGTTCACCAACTATTCTTTTATGCAGAAAACAAAATTATTTTTACTTATTGTTGCAGCAATTTCATTTGTTAGTTGCGAACCAACACCAATAGATCCGCCGCAGCCCGGGCCCCTTACAGATACTACTATTCAAAACATATCATACGGAAGTAATGCAAATCAAAAATTTGATCTTGGCTTGCCTGCAGGAAGAACAGGTGCTACCCCCTTAATTATTGCTGTGCATGGCGGCGGTTGGTCACAAGGAGATAAAAATGAATTAACATGGTTACTAAACGGAATGAAACAGCGGGGGTTTGCTGTTGCCAATATTAACTATCGCCTTACATTAAATCAACCTGATAATTATAAAATGCAATTGGATGATGTGGATAGTGCCGTTCAATTTGCATGGCGATTAGCTTCTACTTACACATTTAATAATCAGAAATTATACATTATTGGGCATAGTGCCGGCGGCCATTTATCCTTATCATATGCATATACCAGAAATGCTACTGGAAAAATAAAAGCAGCCGGAGCAATGGCAGCTCCATTAGACTTATTTGCAATGGGTTATTATAATCCCACTATTTTTAATCAAATCCTCCAGCCTTTTCTAGGTATGCCGCTGTATCCAATAACAACCACTTCTGAGCAACGATATAAAAATTGCAGTCCGCAATACCAGGCCATCAGCACATCACCACCTACTATTTTATTTCATGGCGAGTCAGATTTCTTTATAACGCCTGATAATAGTACAAACATGGCCGTAAGGCTTGGCACCTTAGGAGTAAGTAAAAAACTTATTCTTTACCCTCTTACCTTTCATGATTGGTGGGCAGATAGAGCGAAAACAGCTAACACCATGGATGAATTAAAGATATGGTTCAACGGGCATCCTTAAAATTGGCCAATATGATAATGTGCTGATTAGCTATTTAAATATTGTAGTGCAAAAAAAATAGCTAATTAGCACTTAAACAATCTTCCCATCTTTCATATGCAGTACCCGATCGCTTAGTTGCGCCAGATCTTCGTTATGCGTAACGATTAAAAAAGTCTGATTGAATTTTTTCCGCAGGTCAAAAAATAACTGGTGCAGTTCTTTTGCATTGGCCGAATCTAAATTGCCGGTAGGCTCATCTGCAAAAATTATATCGGGTTTATTGATCAATGCCCTGGCGACCGCCACCCTTTGCTGTTCGCCTCCCGACAATTGATTGGGTTTATTTTCCAACCGATGAGATAGGCCCAGCATTTCCAGCAATCTTACCGCTTCTTCCCGTACTTCTGTTTTGCCTCTACCAGCCAGCCAGCCCGGAATGCATACGTTTTCCAAAGCACTAAATTCTGGTAGCAGATGATGAAACTGGAACACAAAGCCAATATGTTTATTCCGGAAAGCCGCTAATTTTTTACCGTTCAATGAATTGATGGAGGTGTTATTCATGCTTACCGTGCCCATATCCGCCATATCCAGGGTGCCGAGTATATGCAGCAAAGTGCTTTTGCCTGAGCCGGAAGGGCCTACAATACTCACCACTTCGCCTTTGTTTATTTCCACATCCACCCCTTTCAAAACCTCCACCGTACCGTATCGCTTATGTATATTTTTTCCAGTTATCATATTGCCAAATAAGGGTTTAAAGATCAAATATCACTAAAAGCAACCCTTTTACAAAACCACAATTGCCGCTTCCATCTTTTATCCAGAAACCGCAAAAAAGCCGGTGAACAATAAAGGATTTGGAAAATTGACTAATACCCCTACATTTGCGGAAAATTAGGGTGGTATACCCTGTCAAAAATTAAACTCCTGCGAAGATGTTTTGGACCTTAGAATTAGCCTCGTACCTTGAAGATGCTCCCTGGCCTGCCACAAAAGATGAGCTGATAGATTACTCTATCCGCAGCGGTGCCCCAATTGAAGTGGTAGAAAACCTGCAGGAGCTGGAAGATGAAGGTGATGTGTATGAAACCATCGAAGACATATGGCCCGACTATCCTACCCAGGAAGATTTTCTGTTTAATGAAGATGAATATTAAGCTACTGCCGAATAATAATGTACAAGCCTCCTGAAAGGGAGGTTTTTTTATTTGCTGAGTGAGTAGTTAAAAGAAAACTGGTAAATAGGCAGTGAATAATCTATCTCTGGCTTTTTTACATATTTGTAATACACCACTTTAATGTTGACGAGATTATTGATCTCTATACCCCATGCTAATGACCAGCCATGATACAAGCCATTGGTTTGTATGTTTGGCAATATTTCTTTTAACTGCTTATCGCCTGTTTTACAAAATATATACCTGCCAGCCAGCCAGAACACACCTACATTTTTTGCATTGTTTCTCTCCCATGCACCAGTTTGAAAATATAAACCTGCAGTGCCAAAACTGTTTAAAAAATTAATTGGCCTGCCGGTGGATGGATCTGATGCCAGCCCAGTCTTATACCCAGTTAGTACCCTTGCACCACCATGATATAAAAAACCGCTACGGGTTATTTTCAATTCCTTCTTATTAAAAAAAACAACTCCATCTATAGAAATGTTGGCCAACCCACTAAGTGGATTTATAAAACTGCTGATTAAATGCTCATTCGACCGTTGGCCGCCCTGCACCTGCTGGTTTTGAAAATTGTTAGATGAAACGCCACTGTATATAGAAAGCGGAATAGCAAATTTACCCGGCTCGCCAATAAACAAACGTATAAATCTTGCGGAGGCATTTACCTGCCCATTGTTTACAATGTCTATAAAACCGGAAGTGAGAATTTCTGGTTTAAGAATTTGTTGTTTGCTAAATGTTTTTACGGTATCGTTCTTAGCAATAGAAGAAACCTCTTTTGCCTGAGCCATGGCAAGGCATGGCCATAGCCACAATAATATTGGCAAAAGAGGTTTCATGAAAAATAACGTTATACAAATGTTTCAATTAGGCATTTTGAAATGTTTCCAACTCTACGGAGTTTTCTTTACTTCATTTACTTGCGAGGAGTTTGATTATTGTCCTTTGCTTAAGTTTGATTTAAAGACTCCATACTCAATTAGAACGAATGCAATTAGTATTGCCAGAATAATTCCTATGGGAATCCACCATTTTCTTAATTTTAATTGATTCATATGTATTAATTTAATTAATTCCCGATGCTTTTAAAAACTAATGAATCTTCCCAATTTCTAGCTCCATAAATTTCTTTATAAACTGTATCGTTTCGAATAATGTATGTTTTAGGTAAAAGTTGGGGGATATTAAATACAACTGTGTCAGAAATATAATAAGCTGGTAAAAACCAGTTATTCTTTTTGCTAATTTTTTTTTGAGCCTGGATTGAATCAAATGAAAAAAGATAAATATTTATTGATGGGTTTCTAGTTTTCAGGGCCTCTAAAGAAGGAATTTCTTCAATACACGGCTTACACCAACTTGCCCAAAAATTTATGACCGATACACCTTTCAATAAAATAGTATCAACCTTATTGTTTCTGATATTCAGCCCATATAAAAACTCTTTATTGATCTTATAAGGAGTTTTTGGCATTTCAACTTTTGACATTTCCTCAAACTTGTCAATAAATTTTTTTACAGAAATAGCGAAAGGTGTAATTACTGCAAATACAATAATTAGGATTATGATATTTTTCTTTTTCATGAGTTAAAAAGCTGAGACCAAATTTCTAATTTTAGTCTCAGGTTAAATTAGGTATAAAAAAACAATTTAAATACATTAATACATCCAAGAAAGAATCAAGCAAGCAGCACCCATTGAAATGTGACATTGTCCTCCGGTACTAGTGCCAATACCTGCAACATTAACAATCCAACACAATGTAGCACATGAAGACGAACCATTACATGCTTGCTGCATACAGCCCATACATTCACCAAAACCCAGATTACCGTTTTGATTTCTATCACAAGGATGAGTTCTGTTTTGTGATGTTCCTCCTGTTCGGGTACTTTAAATTTCGGCAATTGTTTTAAGTCCAGAATATTTTGCTCTTACTTTAGGCGGAACAGGATAGGCAGTAAAATCAGTGACCGAACTATTTGAAACAATCAATTGTGAAGATAGATAGCTATCATAGTTTAAATCAATTGTTTTTATTACACCTGTTTTGGTATTAATATCATAATTCGAATAATCGACAAGCTGCATTACATAGTGTTCATTATTGGGCAAAACATTCGTTAATGAACTTGGAACTGGAACTGATTCTAATACTGCTTTTACTACATTGCTTTGTGTAATTGCAATGTTTAAAATTGGTTTGTTAGTATTCCCATCAACATAAGTTACTCTTGAAAGATTATTATCTATCTGACCATAAGTATTTACTTGGGCCTGGATTTTTTGAAATTCAGTTGAGCTTAAAAAAACATTTATCAAGTTGTTATCTTGGGCATTTGATAATAAAGAAAAGGAGAATAAGCAAGCCAAAAGAAATATCTTTTTCATAATAATAAATTTTTCCGCCTACTCTCTTTCACCGGTTTTCGGCTTACCCGTGGCATTTACTTTACCGCCGGCTGGTAAACCAAATGATGCTCCAAAACTATCCGCCACTTTTACCTAAACCTTGAGAAAACCACCATGAAAAAAATGTTCTTTCCTGAAAATTTGCTGCTGCAAACAACAGTCTTTTATGTTCTGTTACTCACCTCAAAGAGCTTGTTTTACCAAAATTGCCGATGATTTTCGGGAAATCCATCAGGAAAAAAACATTTTTAAACGTTTTTTTCGGACAATAAGAATAATGGGTTTTAAAATGCAAGCAGTAATTTGGCGAGATGGAAAAAGGGTTTTGGGAAAAAATACAGCAGAATTTTAATACTATACATTATACATCCCTTTTATGGATGCTATGTTCCTTGTTTGCAATATTAATTGGTTTGAAGTACTATCAAAGAGAAAAAACTTATCATCTTTTTTTGTTGTTTTGTCTAACAAGTTTAATAATCACAAATCCCATTTCTTTTGCGATTGAAACAGTTTTTCAGATGAACAAGTTTGGGGCAAGAGTTTATGAAGAGGTGTTAAATACTTTATTTGCTCTTATTGAGGCCACAGCCTTTTTTTCTCTTCTAAAAAAAAAATTACAAATAAAGAATATTAATTTACTTGTGAAAGTGCTATGGCTTATTCTTTTCTTTTTGTGTACCTTCTTTTTTCTTTCAATAGCAACACAAAATATTACAAAAAAGCAAATATTAATATTTAGCTTTTATATCACTTGTGTTGAATTTTTTATGTTGTTGCCTCTTTGCCTTCTCTATTTTTATCAATTACTTTTCAAAGAAAATAAAATTAATATCTCTTTAAAAAACAGTCCTTCTTTTTGGATAATAAGTGGGTTATTTTTCTATTGCAGCGTTTCATTACCTTTTCTACTTTTGGGAAATAAATTGCTTTCAATGAATCAGAATTTATACCTTTTACTTTGGAGCATTCATTATATTTCAATAAGCATTTTACTTCTCTGTATCGCAAAAGCCTTCTCATGCAAAGCACCTCTTACAACATAACAGCCTTTTTGCTGATTACCACTTTTTTAATAATGCTGATGGCAGTATTTGTTTTTGTAATCATTTATTTGCACCGCAAAAAACAATTGGCCTATCAGCAAAAACTAGATGAGCTGGAAGCCAGTTATGAAAAAAATCTGCTGAAAACTCAGCTCGAAATTCAGGAACAAACCTTTCAGCACATTTCCAGGGAAATACATGATAATATCAACCTCTCCCTCACTCTTGCCAAGGTTAATCTTTTTTCTGTAAACTGGAATGATCCCGAAAAATCGGATAAAAAAGTAAACAGTTCTATTGATCTGCTTACCAAATCTATTGCTGAGCTAAGTGACATTTCAAAAGGATTAAATGCCGACCTGATAGCCCAGCAGGGTTTATTAACAGCGATAGAAGAAGAAATACAACGAATAAGGCATACTGATTTATTTAAAATAGATCTGGAAATAACCGGCACCCCGGTATATATGGACAATGAAAAAGAATTGATTATTTTCCGCATCGTACAGGAGGCGTTTAATAACATTATAAAACATGCCAAAGCCAGCTATACTAAACTGGTATTACATTATAATGATGTAAAACTGGTAGTTACCATTATTGATAATGGGAAGGGTTTTTCTACAGAGCAAATAAATGGCCACCAGCAGGCCGGTCTTAAAAACATGCAAACAAGAGTAAAAATGCTGAATGGAGATATGCACATTAACAGCCGCCCTGATAATGGTACCGTTCTTATATTCAACATCCCTTTTGAGCTATGAAAAAAGAAACCATTATAAAAATATCACTTACAGATGATCATGTGCTGCTGCGCAATGCTTTGTCTGCACTAATAGATGGCTTTGGCAATTGCCGGGTAATTAACCAGTCGGGCAATGGAAAGGAGTTAACCGAAAGTATTATTGCCGGTACACTGCCGGATGTAGTAATACTTGATCTTAATATGCCGGAAATGGATGGATTTGAAACAGCAGCCTGGCTTCAAAAAAACAGGCCCCAAATACATGTGCTGATGCTTACCATGTATGATTCTGAGCTTTCATTGATCCGCCTGTTACAATCCGGTGTAAAAGGTTTTTTAAAAAAAGATATACATCCTTCAGAGTTAAAATTTGCCATTCAGTCGGTAATGGAAAACGGCTATTACTATTCCAACCATACTACCGGCAAGCTGGTAAAGTTGTTTCGAAATACGGCAGACGGGGCTAATGATCTCAACAGATCCATATTAACCGACCAGGAAATGGAATTTTTAAAAATGGCCTGCTCCGATCTTACGTATAAAGAAGTAGCCCAGCAAATGAAATTAAACCCCCGCAGTGTGGATACATTGAGGGATAATCTATTTGAAAAATTGAATGTAAAAAGCAGGGTGGGCTTAGCGATGGTAGCATTGCGCAACGGTGTGGTGGTAGGTATTTAAAGCCTTTTTCCCTTCACCCCATTACACATCCTGCTTACCTTTTGCATCTCGTTCATCCCTCTCCTTAAGGAGAGGAATAGGAAAACCTTCTTTATCAGAAATAATAATGGGTGAGGTTAAAACTCATTATTGCTCCTCTCCGGGAGGAGAGGTGTAGGACACCCAATTTATCCAAAATAATCATGGGTGACCTCAAACCCCCTTCATCGTACATTTTCACATTCCTCTTCGTACATTTTCTTTTTGCCATCGGAACTATACGAAGGCCCAAGTAAATACTGAGTTTTTTAAAAGCCGTGGTATTGCTCTTGTACACACCGGGGTGTGCATATATTTTTGCTATAAGTTGATTGGCAGAAGATGGAGCCCCTAAACCGTCCAATGTCCTGTTGAAACCGTCCTGAATTTAATTTCCAAATCCTTTGAATGCTATAGCGAAATCCAATGTCAGTCAACTTCTTTTTGTTTTAAGCTCTCAAAAATTCTTCCTCCCGGGGTTATTTAATAAGCAGCATTCCCGGTATCATATTTTGAAGACCACTCTTATCCACAGCTGTTAATAACAGGAACTTTCCTTAGCTACTCTACTACAAAAGTAATCGTATAATTACTGTATTTTTACAGAAATACTACGTATTATTGCTACGTATGGTTACGACCATTTTTGACGTAAACAATTGTTTTACAAAGATTTTTTATAATAAAATGGTTTTTTATAAAAAATAAGCTGGTTGTATAAAGCAGCCAGAAATTCAACTTTTACATACACAATTTTCGATTTGAAAGGCTTAAAAATGTTACTGTTATGAAAAAGAATTTGAAAATCCGCAGATGTTGGGATGTAGATCTAATTACTATCTGGGAAGATTAACTCAGATTGTTTTAGTATTGTTATTTTGTAAAATTGTAAAAAGTTTTTCTATTTTTGGAACAAATCCAAAGTTATAGAAAAGCTTTTTTATTATATAGTCAACTTCTCATACTTACTACTACCACTTTCTTTACTATTGTTCCCTAATAAACGGAAAGAAATTGTGCCATATATAATTGTGTCGTATGGCATAATTTGTTTTTTCTTCATATTTTTCTATTACGATATTCCAAAAGATGCAAGAAAATATTTTAAAACCTTTTACACATTTTTTGAATACGTCGTTTTTGCAAGCATTTTTTGGTTTAATGTAAAAGAGAAAGCGAAACGATTAATTATTTTAATTTCTTTATTCTTCTTTGCCTTTCAAATCTTTTATGTTCTAACTGGAAAGGTGAGCAGAATCGACTCAATCCCCATTGGAGTTGAAACTATAATATTAATTTTCTACATATTTTATTTTTTTTACCAATATTCTAAAGATGATAATAACAATTTTATTTATTATCATTATGCTTTTTGGATTTCAGTTGGAATATTGATTTACCTCGGCGGATCTTTTTTCTTTTTTATTTTGATTGATCATCTCGAAAAAGACGAAATAGCATTATTTGGAAACTTGACCTATGTAGCAGAAATAATTAAAAACATCCTTTTTGCAATGTCCATTTATATTTATTCAAAAAAATTCTCTAAGAACCAACTTCAAAAGCAAGAAAATGTTCCTTTGTTAGACCATTTTTAATCATCCAACCACCACATGTTTTTCCTTCAAGCCACCAAACCATCCCTTTCATTTGTGCTATTACTTGGCACCATAGGCATGATTGTGCTTACCGTGGCCCTTATATTTTTCCTTATCATGCATCAGCGGAAAGTAATCCGATTTCATAAAAAGATGCAGCAGATGGAAACAGATCACCAGAAAGTATTGATCAATGCCTCTATCCGCATGCAAGAAGAAGAAAGACAACGCCTGGCTGCCGATCTGCATGATGATGCCGGTCCATTACTTGCCACCGTACGGCTTTACTTAAATGAAAACCTGGTAAACCAGGATAAGAGCACCCAGCTGCAATCCATCTTTCAGGCCCGGCAGATAGTGGATGATGCTATACAACTGGTACGCAACATCAGCCACAGCCTGATGCCGCCTACCCTTAAAAATTTTGGCCTGGAGTCTGCCATACATGATCTGTTTCAGAAAATAAGCGGCTCCGGCATCATCAATGCCAGTTGCCGCTTTCATGAGTATAAAGAAAGATTAAAAGAAGATAAAGAGCTCATCATCTTCCGCATTGTGCAGGAGCTTATCAATAATATTTTAAAGCATAGTAATTCCAGCTTTATACACCTTACCCAAAACTATCATGCAGATAAATTTTATCTCCGCATCCATCATGATGGGCGGGGCATTGTGCAGGCAGATTTTGATAAGTTAAATAAAAGCACCGTAGGGCTGGGTTTAAAAAATATTACCAGCCGCATTCAATTGCTGAAAGGAAATATAACTTTTGAAAAAGATATTTCACAAACCTATTATAAGGTTACGATTGAGTTGGCGAAAGACGAACCTTTTGATCTTTAATGATACAACACCCACCCCACCACCCGAACTGTATCATTTAAAAAAGTGTTTTAATTCTACCTGCGAAAAATCCGCAGTATGATCTTTTACCTGTTCATTTTTAGTATTGTTCAGGAATTTTGTTTGATGTCTATGTTATTTGATCGGGTTTATATATATTTTGATATAACTTTGAAATAATAGATGAAGTATGGGAACCATTAAGGTAGCAATAGCTGATGATCATAAAATATTCCGCAAAGGAGTTATTCTTTCTCTCCGTCTTTTTTCCAATATAAAATTTGTACAGGAAGCTGAAAACGGGCAGGAGCTGCTGGATGGATTGGCTGCTTCTGAACCGGATGTAGTATTAATGGATCTGCGGATGCCGGGTAAAGATGGTATAGAAGCCACTAAAACTATCAGCAAACAATTTCCACATATAAAAGTACTGGTGCTGAGTATGTACGAGGATGAACGTTTTGTTTATCACCTTATGGAAAACGGTGCCAATGGCTACCTGCTGAAAAGTGCGGAGCCAAATGAAATAAGAAGAGCCATTATGGAAGTATCTGAAAAAGGATACTACCTGAATAATTTTGTAAACCGTATTCTTTTAAAAAAATCTCATTCCCGCCAAAAGGTAGTTCCTTCTCTCAACAGCGAAATTACTTTGAGTGATAAAGAAAAAGATGTGCTGCGTTTTATCTGTATGGAATTTACAGCGGCAGAAATTGCACAGAAAATGGAAATAAGCCCAAGAACGGTAGAAGCCATCAAAGATAGGCTGATGGAAAGATTTGGCAGTAAGAACACTGCAGGGCTTGTATTCTTTGCAGTAAAAAATAATCTGATAGATTAACCAGAAGTCTGAGGCCGGAAGTCTGATTGGCATTCTTAAAGCAACACTTTCACAATTATATCAAACTGATACAACCAGAGGTATCAGATATCAGTCTTCCGACTTCTAGATTCAAAAAACCATTTCAGGTATTTCTCCCTCTATTATCAACCTTCCGGCTGTTTTTGCTTTTATTTCTTCTACTGAAATGCCCGGTGCTCTTTCCAGTAGTTTAAATCCATCCGGCGTTACATCCAGCACTGCCAGGTCTGAAACTATTTTTTTTACACAACCAACACCCGTCAGCGGTAAGGTACATTGGGGCAATAGTTTTGATTCGCCTTTTGGATTGCTATGCATCATGGCCACGATAATATTTTTTGCACTGGCCACCAAGTCCATTGCTCCGCCCATTCCTTTCACCATCTTGCCCGGTATCTTCCAATTGGCAATATCACCCCGGTCACTTACTTCCATGGCCCCCAGCACCGTTAAATCCACCTTTCCGGCCCTTATCATACCAAAGCTCATGGCGGAGTCAAAGAAAGCCGAACCGGGAACGGTAGTAATGGTTTGTTTTCCGGCATTTATCAGGTCCGCATTTTCTTCCCCTTCCAACGGAAAAGGGCCCATGCCCAATAAACCATTTTCGCTTTGCAACACCACATTTATACCTGCAGGAATATAATTGGCCACCAATGTGGGAATACCAATACCAAGGTTTACATAATAACCATCTCTTAATTCCCGGGCAATGCGTTGTGCTATTTGTTCTTTTGAAAGACTCATAGTTTCTGTTTGACTTGTACTACTTAATTAGTTTTTCTTACGGTTCGCTGTTCAATTCTTTTTTCATAATCCACTCCCTGGAAAATGCGGTGCACATAAATACCCGGTGTATGAATGGTATTGGGATCTAATTCTCCGGCGGGTACCAACTCTTCTACCTCTGCAATGGTTATTTTACCAGCCATCGCCATTAATGGATTAAAATTCCTCGCCGTCTCTTTATACACCAGGTTACCATCGGTATCACCCTTCCATGCTTTTACAATGGCAAAGTCTGCATCAAAAGCATGTTCCAGTAAATATTCTTTGTTGTTGAATGTTCGTACTTCTTTTCCTGCAGCCACTTCTGTACCCACACCAGCCGGTGTAAAAATAGCAGGCATACCATAGCCAGCGGCCATGCACCGGGTGGCTAATGTACCTTGTGGTATCAGCTCTACTTCCAGTTCACCACTCAGTAGTTGTCTTTCAAACTCTGCATTTTCGCCAACGTATGATGCAATCATTTTTTTTACCTGTCTTTTTTTAAGCATCAGGCCAATGCCAAAATCATCCACTCCGGCATTGTTGGATATACAGGTAATATCTTTCACTCCCTTATTTACTAATGCTGCTATACAATTTTCGGGAATGCCGCATAAGCCAAATCCGCCCAGCATTATTATTGCACCATCGGGTATATCGTTTACAGCCATTGCTGCGTCAGTCACAACTTTATTCATGAAAAATTATTGAGTGGTAAAAATAGTAAACTTGAGACAACAGCAAAGTTGCAAATCACTCAATAGGCATTGCTTTTTTTTGATGTTTAATCATACTATCTCTTATAGCAGAAGTCGAGTAAGGGCTAACCATTTTTGGAATATCTTTTTTTGTAGTGTCAGCCAAAGTTTTGGAAGTATCGGCCAATGCCGGTAATGTTGATGCGGCTGCTTTTTTGGTATTGATGGAATCCATTACTCCTTTTAATTGCAATGGATGCGATTGATAGTAGGAAAAACTATTTTTAAATTCTTCCTGGGTTATATTATGCAAACTAAATATCTGCTGATATAGCTTCACACTTTCTTCCATCTTTTTTTTAGAAGTGTCTTTGCTTAATACATAATCTGCCAGGAATTGATCTGCCCGCATCATATCCCAAATTACCACTTCCATTTTGTCGGGAGGTAAAACATCATTGGGAATTTTATTTTTATTGCCACAACCGGCAATCAATAAACAGCTACAAACTATAAAGGATAAAAATTTCATTATAGCTGTTTGTAAGCGGCGCCATTGGTTATATCTACTCTTGTTAAAATATCTTTTGCTCTTGTCTTTTGATCGGCAGTGGCCTTACTGAATACTTTTACAAGTTCATTTCCTTTTCCCTGGAAAAAAAACTGCATCACCATTGAATTTGGATTTTCATTGTGTACTGTATTCAAAAAATTAAGACAATTCAAAATTCCGTTTCTACCGGCATCTTCATTTTCATAAAAAATATCCATGCCGGAGCGGTAATAAGAATAAATAGCATCATGTATCAAAGCAAAGCGGCTGCTGTTTAAATTTTCTGCCAGCCAATACCTGTTGCGCAAACTTTCATATGATTTCCATCCGGTTATATCGTTTCCACTTTCCGGTGCATTGTTTACAATGTTCCAGGCCTTCTGAAAATAACTATCACCACCCCGTAGCGAAAAAGAATCATAATCAAGCCCCACGATAATGTTTGCATAAAAAGCAAGCACCGCTGTTATGTTAGCAGCCATAGGATCATTTCCCTGCACTCTGTTTTCGTTAAATTCTATGGGTTGAAATTCTACATACCTGAATTTGATGTTATCATCCAGAAAATTCATGATCGGTGAATCGTAAGAAGTATTATACACAGGACGGGCAGCCTGCACGGTTAGCTTTCCTTCAAAAATATTATTGCCTAAGTATTTATCAATGGTCAATAAAAAATTACACTCAATTTTCTCTTTAGGTTGAAATACATCACTGGTCCATCTGCGATTATTCAAAAAATTAGTAAGTGCCGTTTGCAGGGTTAAAAATATTTTCTTGTCTACCTCAGTACTTACTTTACTGGAGATAATGGTTAAACGGGCCTGCAACTCCTGCCCTTCTGCAAACAGGGAGCTTAATACGATTACCGAAACGGCTAAATATTTTTTAAGCATAATGAAGACGGATTATAGTGTCAACAATATCTTTGGCTACTTCTTTTTTTGATTTTGCAGCAAAGCTTATTTCATCACCACTTTTATCGAAAATTGTTATCTTATTTGTATCCAATCCAAACCCTGCTCCCTCATCTTTCAGTGAATTTAAAACGATCATATCTGCGTTTTTTTTATTCAATTTATCAAGGGCATATTCTTTTTCATTGGTAGTTTCTAATGCGAAGCCGACCAATACCTGGTTTTTCTTTTTCTTTTCTCCCAGGCTTTTAAGAATGTCTTTTGTTTTGACGAGTTCTACGGTCAAATGGTCGTCTTTCTTTTTTATTTTTTCCGGGGCCGTTGTTACCGGTGAATAATCTGCCACTGCCGCAGCCATAATAGCTATGTCTGCATCTGCAAAAAGGCTGTGACAAACATCATACATTTCGCTGGCAGTAGTTACTTTTTTCAATTTAATACCATTCTCTGAAAAATCAAGATGTGTGGGACCTAAAATAAGTGTCACATCACCGCCCCTTTCGTATAATTCTTTGGCTATTGCCATTCCCATTTTACCAGATGAATGATTGCCTATAAAACGAACCGGGTCTATAGGTTCGTATGTGGGCCCAGCTGTTACTATTATTTTTTTACCGGCGATGGGGCTTTTAAAAAAAAAATGAGAGTTGATAAACTCTATGATTTGCTCTGGCTCGGCCATTCGTCCATCCCCATGCAATCCACTGGCTAGCTCTCCATTTTCTACAGGTATTATTTTGTTACCAAACGATTCTAGCTTTTTTATGTTCTCTTTAATAGCTGCATGTTTCCACATGTCTTCGTCCATTGCAGGTGCTACTACTACGGGGCAGGTAGCGGAAAGATATGTGGCCAGCAAAAGATTATCACATAGGCCATGGGCCATTTTGGATAATGTATTACAACTTAGCGGAGCTATCAGCATTACATCGGCCCACCGACCAAGCATTACATGGTTGGCCCAGCTTTGCTCATCAAACAAATCTGTCAGCACAGGGTTTTTGCTAAGAGTGCTTAAAGTAAGAGGTGTTACAAAATCTTTGGCGGAAGGGGTCATGATCACTTTTACTTCGGCACCAGCTTTTATTAATAAGCGAACCAGTAAAATGGATTTATAAGCAGCTATACTGCCCGAAATTCCCAATAATATTTTTTTACCCTGTAACATACCGTATCAAAAATACATTTAAAAAGCAAAAGCGACCAGTTGAAAACAAGTCGCTTTAAATTTATGATCTGGCTTTTTTATTAGCTGAAAAGTTCATTTTCTCCTTTACGGAAATACACTTTGTCTTCCATAAATTCCTGTGTAGCCAGTAATGCAGGGTTTGGCATTCTTTCATAAGCCCTGGATATTTCTATCTGCTCTTTGTTCTCATGTATTTCTTCCAGGCTGTCTGTATGGCTAGCAAACTCTTCCAGTTTGTTATGCAATTCTTCTTTCAAAGAAATATTTATCTGGTTGGCTCTTTTACCAACGATAGATATAGACTCATACAGGTTACCTGTTTTACCTTTGATATCATCAAGGTTACGGGTTTCCACATTGTTGGTAATGCCTGCACTAAGCTGGCGTCTTAATTTGCTCATTGCCTGTTTTTTTAATATTAGTTTGCGATAAATTTAGATATTCGTCCACTTCTTTTTGCAATTTACTATCCGGGAAACGGTCAGTAAATTCATTACATTCATTTATTACCTGTTCAAATCTCTCTACCTGCTTTTCTTCTACACTCATTTCTGCAAAGCGGTAGTAAGATTTTATTACCATCAGCTTATATTCATCAGCCTTCATAGATTCCGGATACGTATCAAGTAAAGTAGCAAAAGATACTCCAGCGGCTCTGAATTGGCCCATATCATAATACAATACCGCTCCTTTGTAAGCTTTTAATTCTAACTTGGCCCTGCTCTCATCAATAATAGCTGTTGCCTCTTTATTCCTTGCAGAACCCGGGTGAGTATTGATGAACGTTTGCATCATCCCCATTGCTTTAATAGTACTCGTTTGGTCCAGCTCTGCCTTTGGAGATTGCTTATAAAAAGAATAAGCTCTCATATAATCTACCTCTTCTGTCTTAGGGCTATTTGCAAAAATCTCCAGAAATGTCTTGAAAAGATTTTCTGCATTAAAATAATCTCCCTGGTAATAAGCACAATAGGCATACTTATAATAGATGTCTTCAAACTCCTTTCCCGTTTTGTAATAAGGCATTACATCCTCATACAATTGTTGGGCCTTGGCATATTTTCCTTTTACATAATACTGCTCCGCAATACGGAGTTTGTAAGCAGGATCAGGGTTTTTCAACACTTTACTGAGGCTGCCGGCGCAACTGCTTACAATAAGGGCTATGATTAAAATCCAGGTAAACTTCATAAAATGTGTGCAAAGTTAACAGATAGCAACAAAACTTACGTAAAAAAGATAAGTAGCCAAAAAGTGGGAGTTAAGGTTTAGGTAATAATAATCCGGATTGGGGGATTAGTTGGATTTCGCTGATTTGATCCTGCTATTTACTAAATCAAATCTACTTTAGAACATTTCATGCCGTAGAAAATCGTTGAAATCCTAAAAATCCTATAATCCGTGCTAAAAAAAACCCTCCCGATGAGTCGGGAGGGTTATCAGCAAAAAGTATTAAATCTTAATTCTTACGCAGATTTGGATGTGGAGGTTCCACTGTGTTTGGTCCATCTTCACCTTCAGCAGCAGCACGGAGATCAACTGTGTTACAGTCGCCACCTTCCTGGCCATAGTTAAAGATAAAACGATCAGCACTGATACCTTCTTTATCAACCATATGGTTAATAACAGAATTTACATGATCCCAGCTCATCTGCTGTTGCTTCTTATCAGAAGAGCAATAGCCGATCACCACTACTTTACAACCTGGATGATTACGCATATTAGCTGCTACTGTAGCAAGAACAGCTTTTGCATCATCACTCAGTTTGTTATTACCGGCTCTGAAAGACACACTTGGAAGTGTACCTAACATAGCAGCACAAGATTGTGCAACAGAATCGATCATTTTGCCTTTGCAATCATCTGGGCATGGGCATTTACCAATACCATCAGCATCAACAGGCTGGCAATAAGTAGGCGTAATAAGTTCTTTATCCTTACAATCTGGTACACCATCACCATCAGTATCCTGAGATACACCATGGCTATCAACCGGGCAACCTGCAGGTGTTTGCTCCAGGTCAAACTGATCTGTTACACCATCACCATCAGTATCAGGTAATACTGGCTTTGGTAAACGCATCAGACGAGGATTGCGGATTTCACTGTAAGCATAATCAAGTGGATTTAACCACCATAAAGGCTCAACAGATTTAGCTCCGATATTAATGTTTAAGCCAAGGCTTAAATAGTTATAAGAATCAAAGTCACGGGTTTGAACAGCATCACCTTCTGCATGTTCCTGCCAACGCTGACCATCTAATAAGTCATCTTTGATAAAAGTCCAACGATCTTCTAAAGCAAGATTAAGTCTGTTGCTTAATTTGAAAGCAATACCAGCACCTACTGTACCAGAAGGTTTGAAAGTATCACCGAATAATTTTGGACGACGATCGCCTTGATTTTCTGCAGGGCTTTCATAAGAATCATCCAGTAAATTTTTCAGTTGCTTTAATTTGGCTTTACGATTATCGTAAGCTGCCTGACCACCTAATGTAGTGTAGTTATATTTTGCATTACCAGCAGCAGAATTTAATGCATTTACTTTAGTGTCATAAATACTTCCACCTACACCAGCAAAACCATAAAAGTTAAACCCGGTTTTAGCTTTGTGGAAACGGATGTTGTTTAATGTAACTACACCTTGTAAAGAAAGATCCTGTACGGTAGTTTTGTAGTTGTAATACACATCATCAGCACCTGTGCTTCTTGTACCTGTTGCAGATACATAAGTGATAGGTCCTGCCTGAGTTCTATACGGGGCAAAATAACCCGCATTATAGAGAGGAGTGTTTTTGCGATAGTTATTCGCAATTCTAAATGCCTGGCCTTTACCTATTCCATACATATATTCCATACGCATAGAGAAGATGTAACCAAATGATTTTCTAACATGTAAACCAAAACCAGGAGAAAGGAATTTTGCAGGTAAATCACCACTTACCTGGAATAGACCACCCTTTATACCGATTTCCCACTGATTGCGGGGCTTCGCAGGGAAGTTATACGTTCCGTTTAAAAACTCTGAATGCTGAGCTGCTCTTTTGCTTGGTATTACAGAAGAATCTTTAACGTCATAACTGGCTCCAACTCTCTGTGAGTAGCCGTAAGACGCCAACAGACAACAAATGCCTGCCAGTAAAATGTACTTTTTGCTTGCCATAACTAAGGATTAAGATTTGTGAACAATGTCCTAAATAATACGCAAAAATAGAATTTGAGGATTAATTACCAAATTTTTATGTAATTAATTTAACTTCTTGCCTATTATTTTTCAATTACTTAGTCAGTTTTAGGAGCTATTTTGATGCACAGTCCCATAATTATTTTTTTGCCCGTAAATTGCCTCATTTTAAAAAATGCAGCTACCAACCCACCTGATAAGCACCGAACTACAGATTTTTGAAGCCCGGTTTAAAGATGCCATGCGAAGCCAGGCCCCGCTGCTGGACAGGATTATGCGGTATGTAGTGAAGAGAAAAGGCAAACAACTGAGGCCTATGTTTGTACTCCTCTCCGCCCGACTGTGTGGCGAGGTAAATGAACCTGCTTACCGGGCAGCCTCCCTGGTAGAGCTATTACACACCGCCACTTTGGTGCATGATGATGTGGTGGACGATTCTATGGAAAGAAGGGGGTTTTTTTCTACTTATGCCCTTTGGAAAGCTAAAGCAAACGTTTTAATTGGTGATTACCTGCTGGCAAAAGGCCTCTTACTTTCTTTAGATAATAACGATTACAAGGTGCTCCACATACTTTCTGATGCTGTACGCAAAATGAGTGAGGGTGAATTACTGCAATTAGAAAAAGCCAGAAGTTTAAACCTCAAAGAAGATATTTATTATGAAATAATCCGGAATAAAACAGCTTCCTTACTTGCTTCTGCTTGTGCGGCAGGTGCATGGAGTACCAGCCAGGATGAGACTATTACAGAAAAAATGAGACTATTCGGAGAAAAAACAGGAATGGCATTCCAAATAAAAGATGACCTGTTTGACTATGCCAGTGAAAATGTAGGTAAACCAACAGGCAATGATATCAAAGAAAAAAAATTAACCCTCCCACTTATTTATACCTTGAATAATACCGACAAGGAAACAAGGAGAAAAATAATTTACATCGTAAAAAATAATAACAACGACAAAACCAAAGTAAAATGGGTGATAGATAATGTGGTAAAAGCCGGAGGCATTGATTATGCAACAAAGAAAATGAATGACTACAAACAGGAAGCAATCGACATCCTGCATCAATTTCCTGAAAGCCCTATCAGGCAAGGCTTAGAAGACATGGTGCTGTACGTAACAGACCGCAAATATTAGCACGGATTAAAGGATTAAATACAGATTGAAGGATTAATACAAATAACATTTCCGATTAGATGGAAAAAGATGAAACATTAGCACGGATTAAAGGATTAAATACAGATTGAAGGATTAATACAAACGATTTATTGGATTGATGCAAAAAAGATGGAACATACTTAGTGCTGATGAAAAGAAAGTTTCCTCACTTCAGGAGGCTTTGAAAATTCATCCGGTGCTTTGCAAAATATTAGTGCAACGAGGAATTGAAACTTACGATGCCGCTAAAGATTTTTTTCGTCCGCAACTATCGGAGCTGCATAGCCCATGGCTGATGAAAGACATGGATAAAGCAGTGCAAAGAATAATAACTGCGATCAATAACAACGAAAAAATTTTAGTCTTTGGTGATTATGATGTGGATGGTACCACATCGGTGGCCAGCATGTATAGTTTTTTAAAAAAATTACATAGCAATCTCGATTTTTATATTCCTCATCGCTACCGGGAAGGATATGGTGTAAGCAAAGCAGGAATTGATTTTGCCAATGAAAATAATTTTTCTCTAATTATATCTTTAGACTGTGGTATAAAATCTGCCGACTTAATTTCCTATGCAAAAAACCTGGGAATAGATTTTATAGTGTGTGACCACCATTTGCCCGATGAAATATTACCACCTGCTGTTGCAATTTTAAATCCCAAACAAAAAGATTGCAACTATCCTTACAAAGAATTATGCGGCTGCGGTGTTGGATTTAAATTAATGTCTGCTCTTACGGAAGCAATGAATTTATCGGCTGAATCAGCTTATGATTTTCTCGATTTAGTGGCTACTGCTATTGCCGCAGATATAGTACCACTCACCGGAGAAAACCGGATATTGGCTTACCATGGATTGATAAAAGCCAATAAAAATCCTAACTATGGTATAAAGGCTTTGTGCAAATTAAGTGGCCTTGAAAAAGAATTGCATATTACCAACCTGGTATTTATGATAGCACCAAGAGTAAATGCTGCGGGCAGAATGGATGATGCAAGAAAAGCTGTTCAGTTATTCGTAGCTGAATCAGAAGAAGAAGCAATGCACTATGCAGAAATGCTGCACAGTGATAATACCGATAGAAAAGAAGCTGATAAAACGATTACCGAAGAAGCTCTTGCAATGATCAATGAAAATGCGGAGTGGAAAGGAAGAAACTCCACGTTGTTATTTCAACCGCATTGGCATAAAGGTGTAGTTGGTATTGTAGCATCGAGAGTGATAGAACATTTCTATCGGCCAACTATTGTACTTACTCAATCTGGTGAATATGCTGCTGGCAGTGCAAGAAGTGTTCCCGGATTTAATTTATACGAAGCCATACATGCCTGCAAAGAACATTTACTGGGCTATGGTGGACATTTTGCCGCAGCAGGTATGACGTTGGACCTGCACCAGGTAAATGCCTTAAGAGAAAAATTTGAACAGGTAGTTTCTGCAAGCATAACACCTGAAATGCTGATCCCTGAAATTGTAATAGATGCTGAGATATCATTGAAAGATATCAAGCAATCATTTTATGATATCATCTGCCAGATGGAACCTTTTGGGCCAGAAAATATGCGGCCTGTATTTATTGCAAGAAATGTAACAGACAATGGCTGGTCAAAAATTGTGAAGGAAGAGCATATTCGTTATTGTGTAATACAAGATAATGTAACGATTACCGGTATCGGCTTTGGCATGGCCTCCAAATTTGAATTGTTGGCCAATAAAAAACCCGTTGATATTGTATTTACAATTGATATAAACGAATGGAAAGAAACTAAAACCCTGCAGCTACAAGTAAAAGACTTGCGAAGTAGCCAATAACTCCATGACTATCATCGCTATTTCATAATAACAAATGTTAATAAATAATTCATCTTCGTAATCATTCTACGTCTTTACACTGAGTACATTTGCTGTTCACTTTAAATGGTTATGGCATGAAAAAAATCTACTCTATTTTATTAGCATCTTTATTTCTTACACCTGCCATTGGGCAGATTTCATTAACAGGTCCAAATTATACGCAGGACTTTAATACTTTATCCAATACTGCTGGCTCCACGACAAATGCTTTAACCATCCCAGGTTGGTTATTAAATGAAACCGGAGGAGGTGTAAGAGACAATGAACAGTATGCCGTTGATAATGGTGGTTCTAGTACTGGCGATACTTATAGCTACGGAACAACTGCAGCAACAGATAGAGCACTGGGAGCATTGCAATCAGGAACTTTGATTTCGAGTTTTGGTGCTTTCTTTACAAATAATACTGGAACGACTCTTAACTCCCTTACAATTTCTTATACCGGTGAACAATGGAGGTTGGGGACGGCTGGAAGAGCTGACAGAATAGATTTTCAATATAGTCTGAATGCTACTAGTATAACCACCGGAACATGGGTGGATGTAGATGCTTTGGATTTTTCCTCACCCATAACAACTGGTACATTAGGTGCACTTGATGGGAATGCAACTGCTAATCGAACTCCAATTACTTCTTATATTACGGGTATATCAATTCCAAACGGGGCAACTTTCTATATCCGTTGGAATGATGTTAACGTTTCAGGAGCAGATGATGGACTATCTGTGGATGATTTTACTATTTCAACAGTTCCTGTAAGTCTTCTTTCCGTTGCCGCAGGTTCTAATGCCAGTGAGCCTTCTACTAATGGAAATTTTAACGTTACATTTTCTCCTTCAACAACAGGTTCCACTACTTTTAACTATGCCCTTACGGGTACGGCTACCTTTAATACAGATTATTCAGTAACACTTTCCGGCGCAGCTACTCCTTCTCCGTTAGTAGCTTCAAGTGGCACCATCACTGTACCTGCTTCTACCGCTTCCATTACAGTAACCATTACACCAATAGATGATCCAACGGTGGAAGGAAATGAAACAATAATACTAACCCTATCAAGCCCCGGCGGTGGCTATATATTAGGCACAGCATCAGCTACTATTAATTTGGGGGATGATGATGCAACACCTACACCTATACATACCATACAGGGTTCTGGCACTACGGCCACTCCGGGTAGCTTTACCACTACAGGTATTGTAATCGGTGTTTATCCTACTCTTTCACCAGCCGGTTTTTATATAGAAGAACCAACGGCTACCTGGGATGCTGATATTAATACGTCAGAAGGAATTTTTGTAGTATCCAATGCTACAGTATTCTTGGGTGATAATGTGAGAGTAGTAGGTACTGTACAAGAAGATGGCTTATCTCCCTCTTTTAACCAGGCTGTATTTGCTACTGCTACTGTTACCGTACTTAGTACTGGTAATCCTTTACCTACCAGTGTAGATATTACTTTACCTGTAACCGCTACAACTGATTACGAAAAATACGAAGCCATGTTGGTTCGTTTTCCAGGAACGTTGACTGTTTCAGATAATAATAATCTCGGAGGTTTTGGTGAAGTAAAACTATCTGCAGGAGGATTGGTTTATCAACCCACACAAGTAATAGATCCAAATGATAATCCACCCAGTGGAACCACTTCAAGCGGATCTTCTAATGTACCTGCCATAACTGCACTTGTTGCCAGCAATAATCTTCGTACAATCTTATTGGATGATGGTAGAGCTGGCACAATGCCTTCGTTACCTTACGTAAATGTTGATAATACATTACGGGTGGGAAGTACTATTGATAATATTAAAGGTATTCTTGGTTTTGCTTTTTCACAATATCGCATCCAACCAACACCCTCTTTTTCCACTATCTCATTTAACCATGCAGCAAGACCTGCTGTTCCTGGTTATGGTGTAGGTGCTAATGTAAAAGTGGCAAGTCTTAATGTTCTCAATTATTTTAATGGTAATGGAGCAGGTGGCGGATTTCCAACAGCAAGAGGTGCACATTCATTAGCAGAATTTAATCGCCAAAGAGATAAAATCATCAATGCTCTTGTTACGATAAATGCAGATGTAGTAGGTTTAATTGAAATGGAAAACCTGGATCTTAATGATGCAACACCTGCTTTGGTAGATTTAGTAAATGGACTCAATGCTATAATGGGTGGCGGCACTTATAGTTTTATTGATGACGATCTTGATAACAACGGAGCACAGGATAATGGTACAGATGTAATTCGTTGTGCAATAATTTATAAATCAACAGTAGTATCTCCAGTAGGTGCTGCTATGCTCGGAAGTGACCCTGTTTTTGACAGACCGCCACTTGCCCAAACATTCAATGTACTCTCTAATAATAAAACCTTCAATTTTATAGTAAATCATTTTAAATCTAAAGGAGGCTGTCCTGGGACTGGTATAGACATCGACCAAGGTGATGGACAAGCCTGCTGGAATAACAGAAGGAAATTACAATCAAATGCCCTGGTTGCTTTTATAAATGGAACAGTTATTCCTAACTCAGGAACTGATCGGATATTAACAGTAGGAGATTATAATGCGTATTATGAAGAAGATCCGATGGATATTTTGAGAGCAAATAATTATAGTGTATTAGGAACTGCTACTTCCTACTCTTACCTGTTTGCAGGGCAAGTAGGTTCATTAGATCATGCAGTTACAAGTCCATCATTAACAGGATTGGTTACAGCCATTTCAAAATGGAATGCAAATTCTGTAGAACCTGAATATCTTGATTACAACGATGTAATAAATGATGGTGGAGGTGATGTAGTAAACCCATGGGCCAGTACTTACACTGTTTCTCCATGGCGTTCTGGTGATCATGATGCAATACTAATAGGTTTGAACTTACCTATTACATTGCCCATTAGCCTAATGAATTTTACAGCTACAAAAGAAAACACCAAAAGCAAAATCACCTGGACAACATCCCAGGAAATTAATAGCCGTGAGTTTATTGTTGAAAGATCTAATAATGGTGGTACTAGTTGGTTGACAGTAGCAACTGTTCCTGCTGCAGGAAATAGTAATTCAGTAATCACTTATACTGTATTGGACCCAAGTCCATCAAAAGGTGTAAATCTTTACCGATTGAAATCAATTGATATTGATGCCCGGTTTTCTTACTCGGCCATTCGCAAAGTAAATTTCGATAGCAAATACACTTTCACCATTTATCCAAATCCTGTTACAGATCTACTGCAAATAAGTGTTGATAATGCCACTGGATTTAATGCCAATGTACAGGTATTGAATGCACAAGGACAGATATTGATCAATAAGCAGTGGGTAAGTAATAGTCAGCTTATGCAGGTGGATGCATCATCCTTGCCAAGTGGTATGTATTATATAAAAATCATTACGGCTGATGGTACAGTAAGTATGCAGAAATTTTCAAAGCAATAAATAAATTTCAATACCCTTTTTTAAAAGCCTGTAGCGATACAGGCTTTTTTTATTCCTGGAATTTTATGAAGTATTGATAATCAACAATAAAAGTGCGGAATTTGCTGTGTAGAAATGATACTGCCTGGTGCAGGAAAATTGGCTTTAATTCTCCCTTTTTATCTGGTATCAAACTCCTATCTTTGCCGCCCCAAATCTGTGTTCGCAGATTCTTTCCCGATGACTATCGGGACTGTCCAATGGGATAAAATCGAATTTTAAACTTTAAACAAGTAAAATGAACAATTACGAATTGATGGTGATTTTTACTCCTGTTTTGAGCGACGATGAGTTTAAGGCTGAGCAAAAAAAATATGCTAAGCTGGTTACCGATAACGGTGGCACAATCGTAGCTGAAAATCCATGGGGACTAAAATCATTGGCTTACCCGATCCAGAAAAAAACAACAGGGTTGTACTGGGTGCTTGAATTTACATCAGCACCAGAATTCATTGAAAAAATGAAAATTCAGATGTTGCGTGACGAAGCAGTACTGCGTCACCTTTGCACTAAACTCGACAAATACGCCGTCGTGTATAATGGCAGAAAGAAAAGTGGCGTAAAATCAGGTAACGAAAAAGCAGTGGAGGCACAATAATCATGGCAAAAAACGAAATAAAATACCTGACCGCCATTAAAAATGACAAAAGAGAAAAAAAATTCTGTCGTTTTAAAAAGTATGGCATCCGCTACATTGATTACAAAGATGTAGAGTTCCTGAAAAAATTTCTGAATGAGCAGGGTAAATTATTACCTCGCCGCCTGAGCGGAAACAGCCTGAAGTATCAGCGTAAAGTTTCTGACGCAGTGAAAAAAGCCCGTCAGATGGCATTATTACCTTACGTAACAGACCTTTTAAAATAACCTCACCCTAATCCCTCTATAAACGGGGAGACAGTAATGCAAAAGCAAAACTGGGTTGGTGAACAAAAAGCGAACAATGGAAATTATATTAATACAAGATGTAGATAACCTGGGCGGAAAAAATGAAGTGGTAAAAGTAAAGAACGGCTATGCCCGTAATTATTTGTTACCCCGCCAGCTGGCTGTAGAAAACAGCCCAAGCAATAAAAAGCAGCTGGAAGAAAGAATGAAGCAGGTAAAGAAGAAAGAAGATAAAATGCTGGCCGAAATAAACAACGTTATTGCTAAACTGGCTGAAGCTCCAATAAAACTGGGTGCTAAAACCGGAACAAGCGGTAAAATATTCGGAGCTATTACTTCCTTACAACTGAGCCGTGCTATCCGTGAGCAAAAAGGATATGAGATCGACCGTAAGAAGATCACTATTCCTGAAGATGTAAAAGAGGTGGGCAGCTATAAAGCTACCATCGACTTTGGTAATGGTAAGTCTACAGAAGTAGAATTTGAAGTAGCAGGAGAATAAAAAATTCTGTTTATAATATTAAGAGCCGGGTTGATTATTCAGCCCGGCTCTTTTTTATGCTTCATACTATTTAAGCAAGCACTACTTCTTTACTATGCTGTGCAGGAATTTCATCAATATTATTGAATAACTTTATCATTCAATAGACAATATCTATATCATGACTTTTACCCAATTGGAATATGTAATAGCTGTTGATACTTATCGGCATTTTGCAAAAGCGGCAGCGGCCTGTTTTATTACCCAACCTACATTGAGCATGCAATTACAAAAATTGGAGCAGGAACTGGGTATAAAAATTTTTGATAGAAGTAAGCAACCGGTAGTAGCCACACCTGCAGGCATGGAGGTGATTGCCCATGCAAAAAAAATAATGGAAGAAAGAGATTCGATGAATGAATTTCTTCAATTTAGAAAAGCAGAGATAGCCGGAGAATTGAAAGTTGGCATTATACCTACGTTGGCACCTTATCTGTTACCACTCTTTATTCCATCTTTTACAAAAAAATATGTAAAGATCAAGCTTATTATTAATGAATTGACAACGGAAAATATTGTAAGCCGCTTACGGGAAGGCAGGATAGATACCGGTATACTTGTTACCCCTTTAAATGAAACTGGCATAAAGGAAACCACACTTTTTTATGAAGAAATGCTGGCTTATATATCTCCCAAAAATGGTGCATACAATAAAACATATGTTCTTCCGCAGGATATAGATCCTAATAAGCTCTGGCTGCTGGAAGAAGGTCATTGTTTCCGCACACAAATCGCCAACCTTTGCCAGCTTAGAAAAGCAAGTGCAGAAGGAAGCCATTTTGAGTATGAAACGGGAAGTCTTGAAACCTTGCGCCGGCTGGTTGAATTGAATGATGGAGTAACCATCTTACCTGAATTAGCAACGCTGGAACTATCAACTAAACAAAAAAAACTGGTAAGACAGTTTAAAAAACCTGTACCTATGCGGGAAGTGAGCATTGTTACACACCGGGATTTTCTAAAAAAGAGAATGATTGAAATACTGCAAAAAGAAATAATAGCTGCTTTGCCAGAAAAAATTGCAAATAACAAAAGCCCCAATATAATAACGGTATAAATACAACTGGTTTTATAAAAATTAGAAACAAAAAATTCGAACTCTTTGGCATCTGTATTTGTTTTGTTTACCATTAGTACATTTCATCTTAATAAATAATAACAGGATATGCAAATTGCAATAGGACAACCAGCTCCGGATTTTACATTATACACCAGTGATAAAAAAAAGGTGACACTTTCAGAATTAAAAGGCCAACCGGTGTTACTATTATTTTTCCCTTTAGCCTTTACCAGTACTTGTACCGAAGAGCTTTGTTCTGTAAGGGATAATATTGCCTGGTATAATAAAATCAATGCCCAGGTGTTTGGTATATCGGTAGATGCCTTACATACTTTGGCAAAGTATAAAGAAGAACAGCAATTGAATTTTACATTGCTCAGCGATTTTAATAAAGATGTATCAACGGCTTATGGTTCTATCTATGAAATGTTTGGTTACAATATGAAAGGTGTTTCCAAACGTTCCGCTTTTGTAATCGACAAAGAAGGAATAGTGCAATATGCTGAAGTACTGGAAAATGCCGGTGAGGTGCCCGATTTTGAGAAAATTCAGACAGTGCTTTCCTCCCCCAACTAATAAATCGTTAAAAAAAAGGATGATTTGGTCTTTAAGGTGTTGATTTTCAAAATGTTTAAATTCTAAGTAGTTTTACGTTGCATAGAAAAAAAAACTGGCTTACTTTTCGAATAATAAAAGTAAATTTGTTTCGTTGAGACGCATTCTACCCATATTATCCTTTATTCTCCTGATAGCCATAGGCTCATATGGCCAATCATCAAGAACATCGCCAGGTGGTGGTGCAGATAAAATAATTAAGCTGTATCCTAACCCGGCTACTACTTATGTTACATTTGATTTGCAGGGAAATTATAAGAAAGGTCTTACTGTGCATATCTACAACGGCATATTAGGAAAGCAGATGTATGAGTCTTCTAATATTCCAGAAAAACTTACCGTTACATTAAATGGTTTCAGCCGCGGTGTTTATATCTATCACCTGATAGATAATACCGGACGAATAATAGAAACAGGCAAGTTCCAGGTTTCTAATTAATATTTTTTCTCCTTTTATTTATTCCACTTGCACTATCAGAAACTTAAGATATTCTGTATTTTCCATTCCCCATATAATAGGATGATCTGATGCTTGTTTTTGAAAAGTAACTTGTCTTATTTTTCTTCTTGCATCTTTTGCCGCCATATCTATTATCTCTAAAAACATATCAGGGTTTACTAGATTGGTGCAGGATGATGTAACCAAGAATCCTCCGGGTCTTATTAGTTTCATGCCCCGAAGATTAATTTCTTTATACCCCGTTATTGCTTTTTGAATAGTTTCCCTACTCTTAGTAAAGGCTGGTGGATCCAGCATTACTACATCATATTGCCGTCCATCTTTTCCCCATTGCTTCAGCACATCAAATGCATTGGCTGTTTCGAAACGGCATTTTTTTTCTACCCCATTCAACACGGCGTTTTTATTAGCTTGTTCTACTGCATTAGCAGATATATCTAAACCTAATACTGATTTAGCACCATAATGTGCTGCATGTATTTCAAAAGTGCCGGTGTAAGTAAATGCGCCCAACACATCAGCACCTTTTACTATATGCTGAATAGCTCTGCGGTTATCCTGCTGATCTAAAAAATAACCTGTCTTTTGTCCGTTCTCTATATCTACATGAAACCGTAAGCCATTTTCCTTAATAATAATTTTTGTATCAAAGGAATCAGATAAAAATCCTTTATGCTGTGGCAATCCTTCCAGTTCTCTTACCGGTACATCATTACGTTCATAAATACCTTTGGGAGTAAAGACTGTGTTTAATGCTTTTACTATTGCTGGCTTCCACACATCAATTCCGAGTGCCAATGTTTGTAGCACAAAATAATCGTTGAACTTATCAATGATCAATTGCGGTAAAGAATCTGCTTCGCCAAAAACTAGCCGGCAGTTTTCTGTATAGCCCAATTGCTGGCGATATGCCCAGCATTTTTTTAGCTGTTGTAAAAAATAAGCTTCATTTATTTCATCGGTTTTATTGCGGGTAAGCAATCGAACCAATATTTGCGACTTGGGATTGATATATCCTTTACCTACAAACTTGCTATCATGTGTAAATACTTCTACCACATCTCCACCCTGCACATCACCATCCACTTTTTCCACTTCATTATTAAAAATCCATGGGTGGCCATTAACTACACGGGGATTGATTTTCTTTCTTAAATAAACCTTACTCATATGGCGGTGAAGATAAAAAGCAAAGCCGAAAGTAAGGCCCGCCTGATCTCCAATAATAAAATAATGAATTCGGGCAGTGAAGAGAAGTGAGCCCCGCCATTTCAGAAACCAATCCCTTGCAGGTATTGCAGTTTGGCCCGGGCCCTCCCGCCTTTATGTCTCAAAACGGGCATTGGCAGTATTCTTGTCAACCTTACCTTTGCCCGCCCGAACGTACCTTTCCGGTACGGACAGGCACTCAATTTTGTAAAAATGTCAGAAAAAGATATGATAGAGGAAAATTTTCAGGAAAAGAATGGCGGTATAGATATAAATACCGACGAGAATATGAATGGCAGCACCCATCTAAATGAGCCGGTAGGCGAGGAAAATGAGATGGAAAAACTAAATACCCAGCTGGCAGAGGAAAAAGACAAGTACATCCGGAAAGTGGCTGAATTTGAGAATTTTAAACGTCGTAATGCCAAAGAAAGAATAGAACTGATACAAACGGCTGGTAAAGATGTAATTGTTGAAATGCTAGAGGTGCTGGATGACTGCGACCGGGCACAAAAACAATTAGAAGTAAGTGATGATGCGCCAAACATAAAAGAAGGTGTGTTACTGGTATTCAATAAACTTCGGAGCAAAATGCAGGCGAGAGGAGTAAAAGCAATGGAAACATTGAACGAGGATTTTAATCCGGATCTGCATGAAGCAATTACGGAAATACCTGCTCCATCAGAAGAGATGAAGGGAAAAATTATGGATGAAGTAATGAAAGGGTATTACCTTAATGACAAAATTATCCGCTACGCAAAAGTGGTGGTAGGAAAATGAGACCCCCCTGTCCCCTTCCCGAAATTATCGGATGTTCCAAAAGGAGGAGACTTAGGTTCAAGAATTTTTGTAATTAACAAGTGCTTCATTGAAATAAATTATGTCACAAACTGTAAAATCTGTTAATCATTAAAGTTTTTAAAAGCTCCGCCAACCGGCGGATTGGGGTTTATTATGGCGAAAAGAGATTACTACGAAATATTAGGTGTTGCTAAAACTGCTACTGCGGATGAAATTAAAAAAGCATACCGAAAAGTTGCCATGCAATTTCACCCGGATAGAAACCCCGGTGATAAAGCTGCGGAAGAAAAATTTAAAGAAGCAGCAGAAGCTTACGAAATATTAAGTGATACAGATAAGAAAGCACAATACGACCGCTATGGACATGCAGGAGTAAGTGGTAATGGTCGTGGTGGTTTTGGTGGAGGTGCCGGTGGTATGAACATGGATGATATCTTCAGCCAGTTTGGAGATGTTTTCGGTGAGGATATGTTTGGTAGTTTCTTTGGCGGACAACAACGTGGCGGCCGTGGCGGACAACGTAGCCGTGGTACCAGAGGTAGCAATCTTCGGGTAAAATTAAAATTGACTTACGAAGAAATTGCCAAGGGTGTTACCAAAAATATTAAAGTAAAAAAACATGTAGTATGCACTACCTGCAGTGGCAGCGGTGCTAAAGATAAAGGCAGTGTGCAAAGTTGTGGTAGCTGTGGTGGAAGCGGCCAGGTAAGAAGAGTTCAAAATACTTTTCTCGGACAAATGCAAACAGTAACTACCTGCCCCACTTGTAATGGTGAAGGAAGTACTATCACCGTTAAATGCGGAAATTGTAAAGGAGAAGGTCGTGTATATGGAGAAGAAACTGTGAGTATAGATATACCAGCAGGTGTGCAGGAAGGAATGCAACTGAGTATTACCGGTCGTGGTAATGCTGGTGAAAGAGGTGGTAGCACCGGCGATCTCATTATATTAATAGAAGAAGAACCACATAAGGAACTTCACCGGGAAGGATTGAATGTAGCCTATGAATTGCATCTGTCCTTTACTGATGCAGTATTTGGCACACAGATAGAAGTACCAACCATTGATGGCCGGGCAAAAATTAAAATACCAGCCGGCACCCAAAGCGGAAAAATATTTCGGTTGAAAGGAAAAGGGTTTCCTGCAGTAAACTCGTATGAAAAAGGAGATCAGTTGGTGCAGGTAAATGTGTGGACACCACAGCATGTAAGTGCAGAAGAAAAAGCATTGCTGGAAAAAATGAGCAGCTCACCAAACTTTAAACCCCATCCGGATAAAAACGAAAAGAATTTTTTTGATAAGATAAAGGAGATGTTTTCGTAATTATTACCTCTCTTGTACTCCTCCACCTTTTCTCTTTTTTCCTTTGGAGTAAAGTGTTTTGGCCTGTTGTACCAGTTTTACAAATTCTTTTTGCAACAGATCATTAGTGCCGGACGATGATTGGGCAAGCCCGATGATCTCGTTCCATCCTATATCTTTTATAAATTGAGAACTGCGCAGCAATGATCCAAACATGGCTACCGCTGCTGAAAAATGGTAACAGTTGGCCAACTGATCAGATGGAGTATAACTAAAACTACTGGTGTAGCTATCATTATACTCTTTGGGTAAATTAGGAAACTGGTATTTTAATTTTACTTCGGCAAACTTACCGGTGGTAAAATTATCTTTAATAGCACCTTTATTTATTTCCGTTGGCACTATTTCAAAAAGAGCAATCATCGAATGGCCGGAACCTATCTCGCCACCTTCAATGGTAGATGTAGAATCCCGCAGAGCACCTACCTTATTATCAAAACCAACCAGCCGGTAATCTTTTACATACTCAGGGTTGAATATTACATCCATATAAACATTGTCCGCTACTGCATATAATGTTTGAGTAAATTCTTTTAGTAATACTTTTTCTGCTTCTTTAAAATTATCTAAGTAAGCAAAATTGCCATTACCTTTTTTAGCCAATGTCTGAATTTTAGAATCTTTGTAATTACCCATACCCACACCAAGGCAAGTGAGATAAATACCCGTTTCCCGTTGTGCAGAGATCATTTCATCTAATTCTGTTTCTGTACGTAAGCCTACATTAAAATCTCCATCAGTTGCTAATATAACCCGGTTGTTTCCCCCTTTTATAAAATGATTGCGGGCCACACTGTAAGCTAATTTTATTCCTGATTCACCGGGGGTAGATCCACCGGGCACCAGCTCATCTATTACTTTTAAAATTTTTGTTTTTTCGCCACCACTGGTAGTGTTCAGCATTACACCGGTTACTCCACCATACACTACAATCGCTACAGAATCTTTATCCCGCAGGTTATTTACTAATAAACGAAAGGCAGATTGCAATAATGGAAGTCTGTTGGGCATATCCATAGAGCCGGATACATCTATTAAAAAAACAAGATGACTTGGAGGAAGTGTATCAAGATCTAATTTGCGGGAAGAAAGGTTTACATAAAATAATTGATTGTCCGTATTCCAGGGGCATTGACTCAAGGTTGTTTTTATATAAAAAAGTTTGTCGTCTTCCGGCTCATGATAATCCAAATTAAAATAGTTAAGCATTTCTTCTATCCGCACTGCATCAGGCGGAACCAATGAGTTAAGGGTAATGAACCTTCTAATGTTACTATAAGAAGCTCTATCCACATTCAACGACATACCGGTGTTGGGATGTTTCTTTGCATTGATAAAACGGTTTTCCAATAAGCTGGCATAGGTTTCATCGCCGGTAAACCAGCTTTTCTGTTCCTGTTTTTCTAAATCTTTAGTAAGGGATGATAGTTTATCTCTTCGCAGCTTGGATGCAGAGGCAGGTAATAATTTTAATTTTACTGAAGTATAAACATCCGCATTCAGCAACATCATTTCGTTGCGATACCCTTCCATGAAGAAACTAAACGTATCAAGCTGATGGTTGGAAACTATACCAAAGGTGCCGGTGGAGCCACTTTTAAAAAGATACCCGGTGCGATGCTGTTTGATGGAGACATTTTGCAATACATTACCCGATTCATCTTTTATTTCGCCACGAACATAAAATTGCTGGGCAAATACGGACGAACACAGGTGAAGTAAAACGACGATATGGCAAAGGGTCTTCAACTGGATATAATGGGATGATAAAGTACAAAAAAAAACGGACTATACCCGGAAATCATACTAACTGGTATATCTCTTTCAGGTTGCGGCCCAGTCCATCATAATCAAGACCGTACCCAACTACAAATTTATCTGGTATTTCAAACCCTACATAATCCAGTGTTAGTGGAAATGCAGTAGCCTCTTTTTTATGAAGAAGTGTAGCGATCTTCATCGATTTTGGTTGCTGATGCTGAAGTTTAGGAAGAAAATTATGTAACGTCTTTCCTGTATCTACAATATCTTCTACTATAATAACATCTTTTCCAAAAAGATCATCATCCAGCCCGATGGAAGTAACCACATTGCCAGATGACTTCATGCCTTTGTAAGAAGCCAATTTAATAAAACAAAGTTCTGCTTCTATCTCCAGTTGTTTAAACAGATCGGAAGCAAACATAAAAGAACCGTTCAGTATAGCGATGAACAATGGTCTTCGGCCAGCAAAATCCGTATTGATAGCTGCGGCCAGTTCTTTTATCCGTTCCTGAATTTTCACCTCCGGCAAGTACGTTTCAAATGATTTATCGTGGACTTTAATAACAGACATAAGCAATGCGGTTAGATAATGATTGATGAATATTTATTGGGTAGAAGTGATAGCATATTTTTCCCGGACGGTAAGCTTGGGCATGCTTGTTGATTTTTTATGCAAACTCAATCGTTGACCGGGAGCTGGTTTATCATTTTCATTTAGCCAGTTTAATTCCCGGAGGCTTTCCAGCCGAATGGCTTGCAGTTGTGCAATATCATATAAAGTTTCACCAGGTTGTACAATATGAAATTCTTCTGCACCGGTTTTACGTTTGCGTTGCAGATATACTAGTTGATCTTTATCCGTTAGTTCTGTACGGGGTATTTCATTAAATTCAAATAATTTAGAAAGATCCACATCATATTCTTTTGCTATCGCAAAATAGGAAGTACCTTTTTTTACATACACCACTTTTGTTTCATTAATCGTAAACTTTCCTGTTGGATAATTGACAATTGGAATGGCAGACTTATTTACAATAGTTTTTTCTTGTGTTTGTATTTCTACCACCGGTGGAGGATTGGAAGTTATTTTTTCATTAACAACCACAAGAATATTATCATTAGGTGGCAACTTTCCCATCGCAATCAATGTGTATTCCTGCAGGCCATACTCTTCCACCATCTTTATGAGTACCTGTGGATATTTTGGATTAGTAGCATAGCCAGCTTTTTTCAATCCATTGGCCCAGCCTGTATAATCTGCCGGATCCAATTGAAATAAAAATGCATACCGCTGACCATTCTTTAAAAAATCAGAATGATCCTTATAAGAATCTTCTGCCTTTGGATATTTTCTAAAACATTCTGCTCTTTCATCATCATCATGCTTTACCGATTCTCCTTTCCAGTTAGATTTACATTTTATACCAAAATGATTATTGGATGATAGAACGAGTACACTTTGCCCTGCACCTGATTCATATATGCCTTGTGCAAGAGTAATAGCAGCCGGCACACCAGTTCGTTCCATTTCTGCTATGGCCAGATCCTTGTACGTATTAATATATGTTGCAATGGTAGATGAAGGTTGTGCAATAGCCCCAATGGAGCCAGCCAATAGAATTGATAGAAAAATAAGCCGTAAGTTTTGCATGTATAGTCGTTATTACAATTTGCGAATCAGGTAAAGTCCATCCCGGATGGTTAGCACTACTTTTTCTATATCAGTCCGGGTATTTATAAATTCATTAAATGCTTTAATGCCTTTAGCACTTTTGCCGGTTACATTTTCTTCTAATACCTGGCCATGAAAGAAAATATTATCGGCTAAAATAAACCCGTTTTTCCGCAACCTTGTAAAAACAAGGTTAAAATATTCAATATAGGCCGGTTTATCGGCATCTATAAATACCAGATCCCAATCTTCCTCCAGTTTGGGAATAATCTCTAACGCATTTCCGGTATAAGAAATTATCTGCGGGGCATATTCTGAACGATTAAAATATGCCTTTGCCCTGTCGGCATCGAACTCCCGAAGCTCAATTGTGTGAAGCTGTCCGTGACTGGTCAATCCTTTAGCAAGACATAATGCACTGTAGCCAGTAAAAGTGCCAATTTCCAAAATGCGCCGGGGCTGTATCATATTGCTTATCATCTCCAATACTTTACCCTGCAGGTGTCCACTCAGCATCACTGATTCTGCATGATGCTGCATCGTAAAATCACTTACCTCTTTTAGTAAAGCATCTTCCGGTGAAGAAAATTTTTCTGCGTATTGCTGAACCTGTGGATGAATTAATTCCAAACGGTAAAAATTTTTGACAAAGATAAATGACCTCGTTTTGAAAATCACCGGATATCATTTGTATCCAACAAGAGTAATAAATGGAGCAAACCGGTAACCTGTTGCTTTTATCACCAGGTTAGCCATTTTTTTTAATATATATCTAAAGCTCTTGCCATAGCTGTTGTAAAATCCGCTGTAAGCCTCAAGGCGATATCCATGTCTTGCATATAATGTTTTATATTCTTTTACCTTCAATAGGCGTTCCGACCAACTCCCGGTATATGGTTCACAGGTATTAGTGGGATGAGATATTTCTGATGGAAGAGTTTTGTTAAACAAGTATTGTTTCACTGCTATTATTATATCCTCTTTTATCAATCCCCTGGTAGCTTTTGCCAGTTGCTGATTTTCTAAAGTAGTTAATAATGGTGCAGCTTCCTTTATTATGGCCTCTCTCAATTTTATGAATGGTTGTGTGGCTCCGCCAAACAAAGGATTGTCTTCTGATACTCCGCCTTCAAGCTCATCCACCATCTGTTGCTTCATAAATTCTCTTGCCTTTTTCGGGTTGTCTGCATTGGCACCAGTACTTAATACAGTTAACATATTCGGATTTATAGATTGAAGCAAGCTAAAAAAAATATCCAGATTATAAATATGCTCTATCACATCCATACCAGTAATTACGTCTGGCCTATCACATTCTTTAAAAAAAGAAACGAGGTTTTCTGTATCGCCGGTAATAAATCCATCCACTGTAATAGAAAGATGATTGCTTAATTCAGTAGCAGCATCAGTTGCTCCTTTACCCAGATCATTGATATAAACTTTTCCAAATCCGCAGTATTTAGCAAAAATGCCTAGCAACCCGTTTCCGGCTCCATAATCAACCAGGCTGATAGAGAGTTTATCCTTTCCTGTATACTGTAAAACGAGACTTAGCAAATGAGCATAGATAGAAGTGTAATAGGTACTGCTGTTAATAATGTGGGATAAATACCCTTTTTCATAATCACCCATTTTCAATACATCTACATTCACCTGGTTCAATTGTGCAGCAAATGAAGAAATATACTGTTTGATGTGATCAGAGTACTGCATATTGGCTGATGTCAGAATTTAATCGGTTCTACTGACAGTTAGTTAGGTTTTATAATAAGTTTTGCCCTGGCAATAACTTCCGACCAGGAAAATTTTTGAGAGTATTGCTAAGGATAAATTAATTCCAACATTAAAAATTTTGGCAAAAGCAAATTAGTTATACCGGCTTTAGAATAGTTAAAGATTCTATAGAACTTTTTCGGGAAATGAAATAAAGACCAATGAAAGTGAATATGCCATTAATCAATATCAACTCATTACCGATCTTATATCCATGAAAAATAGAATCAGAAATATTTTGCAATCCTAATTTTACATGCAGCTTTGCTTCATACCAGGCAGGATTGCTGAGTATATCCAATCCTAATGCCAGCATCGGTGCGATGATGCAGACAGTCCATATTAATTTCTCATTCAGCTTTCGCTTTGTTAATATACCAAAAGCAAACAAACCAAGCAAAGGACCGTATGTAATACCAGCAAATTTCAAAATGAAATCAATGATCAATTTATCATTGATCGCCTTAAAAAGTAATACCATTAAGAAAAAAACTGCCGCAAAAGTGAAATGTACTTTTAATCTTGTTCTTTTCTTTTCTTTCTCCGTTCCTGCTTTTTTATTTATACCTAAAATATCTATACAAAAACAAGAAGTAAGTGAAGTAATTGCCCCATCCACACTTGGGAAAAGTGCAGAGATCAACGCAATGATGAAGATAATTCCAATTACACCGCTAAAAGTATCACTGAGTGCTATCGTAGCAAACAGATCATCCGGCGGAACACTTATTCCATTTGCGCCAGCATATAAATAAAGAACACCACCAAGCACCAGGAAAAGAAAATTAACGACCATCAACACGGCTGTGAAAGTCATCATATTCTTTTGTGAATCCTTCAGATTTTTTACACTGATATTTTTTTGCATCATCTCCTGATCAAGCCCCGTCATTGCTATGGCGATAAACATACCACCTACAATATGCTTCCAGATATAAGAGCCGGCCTTTACATCCCAATTAAAAATTTGCGTATAACCTTTATCCGACATCATCGTCCAGGCTCCGCCGAAATCAGTTCCTAATGCTTTAATAATTACAATAATACAAACTACCAATCCTACCAGCATACCAGTTGTTTGTAAAGTATCAGTATATATAATAGTTTTTACCCCGCCTTCAAAAGTGTATAACAAAATAAGCAATAGAATTACAATAGCTGTTGCTTCAAAAGGGATACCCAGTTTATTAAAAATAAATATTTGCAATACACTTATCACCAGGTAAAGCCTTGCGGTGGCACCCACGGTACGGGAAAGAATAAAAAAGAAAGCACCTGCCTTATGTGCATTGATGCCAAATCTTTTTTCCAGGTAAGTATAAATACTGGTCAGGTTCATCCGGTAATACAATGGCAGCAATACAAAGGCGATTACCATGTAGCCCAATAAATAACCTAATACGATCTGGAAATAAAAAAAATTACCGGAGCCTACACCACCCGGTACACTTACAAACGTAACGCCACTTAGAGATGTACCGATCATTCCAAATGCCACCAGCATCCAGTTACTGTTGCGATTACCGATAAAAAAAGATTCATTATTTGAGTTGCGGGATGTAAACCACGCAACACCTAATAACAAAGCAAAATATCCTATAACGAAAGTGAATAATATTAGTGGCGACATACTATCGGGTTTGTTTTTATTATACATCGCCATTACTGATCGATAAGGCAATGCCAAATTAAATAAATACTAAATATGCAATATGAATTTTGAAGATAAAGAAATTTACTTTCCCTTTGCTGCAATTACAAATTTATGGCAATACATTCACTAGCGGTTTTTTGTGGTTCTAAAAATGGAACCAATCCTTTGTTTACCCAACATGCTGCGCAATTAGGAAAACTAATGGCCGAAAATAATATCCGGCTGATATATGGTGGCGGCAGTGCAGGCATCATGGGCACCATTGCGGATAGTGTGATGCAGCATAGTGGAAATGTTACTGGTTTTATCCCGAAACTATTACTGGAATGGGAAGTACAACACCGCGGCATTACAGAATTAGTAATCTGTGATGATATGCATGAACGTAAAAGAAAAATATACAGCATCAGCGATGCAGCCATTATTCTTCCTGGTGGCTTTGGCACATTGGATGAACTGTTTGAAATAGTAACCTGGAACCAGCTTACCATTCATGATAAACAAATTTATATTTTGAATACAGGTGGTTTTTATAATCACCTTATTCAGCACATAGAATTAATGAGACAAGAAGGTTTCTTATATGAGGATGCAATAAAAAGGATCATCGTTATTGATGACCCTATTGAGTTAATGCAATATGTCGTTTAATTTACTCTTCTTTGTTTTTTCTGCCCAGGTAAATAATAAATCCTGTTCTGAATACCGGTTGTATTCTTCCAAACTGATCCCGGTATGGAGAATTAACATCGTTTAACAGATCGATCATGATACTGGTAAAAAATTGTGATTGACCAATAACCCGGTTACCATAACCTGCACCAACCAATACACTGTTACTATTGGCTGAGCCCAACTTAGTAACCACTCCATTTAATTTTTCTGATAGATTAATTCTGTTATACTCATACTGCCCGCCCACAAATATGTTGCGGATCGGCCATACTCTTACAAACGGTCCACCGCCAATGGCCATATAACGAATGGAATAATTTGCCTGCTGACTTCTTTGGGTGATGTAGGTAAAGTTGGTAGAGATACCAACATCCAATACTTTGTTGATACTATAGCCGATTTCCGGATTTAAGCCAATGATAAATCCATTGGAAAAACCAAGATTGATAGCGGAGCCAATAAATAAATGATCTTTTTTAAAGCCCCCTTTTTTTTCTTCTTCTTCTTCGTCTTGTGCAAACACAGAAACAAAGGAGAGTGCCAATGCTGTAACAAAAAATAGTTTCTTCATACGGTTTTACTTTTAAACGATTATTATATTTCCTGCTGTTGTTTCCAATCGAGCCCAAGCTCCTGGATAATGCGGCCTTTAGTTGGTGCTTTTACAAACATGGCCGCCAGCATAATGCCTGTCGCCGTCAAAACTATATAATTACCTGTTAGAAAAAATATAACAACAGAAAACAAAGCGGCTCCTTCGCAAAAAGCCAGGTAGATGATGAGGGAACCCCGGTATTGGTTGAGCCGTGCAGCTAATGATTCGGAAAGTTTATTATCGGAGCCCATGGCTTTTGTATAAAAAAAACGGCCGCCATAAACACAGCCAATGCCGGCAACAATCGTTACACCTAAAAAAATATCATTATAAGCAAGATAATTTTTTTCAAACAAAGGGCCGTTGAGCTGGTTTACGATGACCGTCATTAGCACAAATAAACAAATACCCATTACCAGTGCGCCAAATAATATGCGGGTAGCTCTAACTATTTGCTTCGGCGACTCCTGCGGTTCCACAGCCTCATCCATATTATTAAAATATTTTACCGGCATTAAGAATATTATTGGGGTCAAATGCTTTTTTAATTTCCCGCATCAAACGAAGGTTAGCTTCTTTAAATACAATATCCATGTATCCTTTTTGTATCAGCCCGATGCCATGCTCGCCGCTGATAGTGCCGCCCAACTCATGCACCAGCTTAAATAATTCCCGCAACACATTATTCATTTCATCACTACCATAGCTGTTAGGTATTCCTTCTTTTCTAATACGTATGTGCAGGTTACCATCACCGGCATGACCATAGCAAACTACTTCAAAATCATGTTTTATTCCAAGTTGCTTTACTCCTCTAATTAATGCGGGCAATTCGGCCCTTGGCACCACCGTATCTTCTTCAATAGTATATCCGATCAATTTTACGGCTTCAGCCACTCTTCTTCTAAGTTTCCATAATTCTGCTTTTTGCTGCGCATCATCGGCAAAATAAATTTCACCGATATCATATTGCGTAAGCAAATTGCCAATGGCTTCCATCTCTCCCATCAGCACATCCATATTATTACCATCCACTTCTATTATAAGATGTGCAGCCGTGTCATCCGTAACCGGCACGGCCGTACTGTTTACAAACTGGCTTACAATTTTCAATGCATCGATCTCCACCAACTCCATAGCACTTGGTACAAAGCCTGCTCGGAAGATGGTACTCACTGCTTCGCCGGCCTGCTCCAGGTTTTTAAACGGAACCAGCATCAGCAGATCATATTCCGGTAGCGGTATTATTCGCAATACAATTTTGGTAACAATACCCAATGTCCCTTCGCTACCTACCATCAGTTGTGTAAGATTATAACCGGTAGAATTCTTCAGCACATTACAACCAGTCCATATTATTTCCCCGGTGGGCAATACCACTTCAAGGTTCAATACATAATCTTTTACCACACCATACTTCACTGCTTTAGGTCCGCCGCTGTTTTCGGCTATATTTCCGCCAATAAAACAGGAACCACGACTGCTGGGGTCTGGCGGGTAAAATAATTTTTTCTCCTTCACTGCATTTTGCAATACTTCAGTTATTACTCCCGGCTCGGTTATCACCTGCAGGTTTCGTTCATCTATTTCCAGGATGCTGTTCATCCGTTCGGTAGATAACAAAACTCCGCCCAGATGTGGCAATGCACCACCGCTTAGTCCGGTACCAGCACCACGGGGAGTAACAGGAATTTTTGCTTCATTGCAAATTTGCAGTATAGCACTGATCTCTTCGGCCGTTCTTGGTTTTATAACTATCTCAGGCAGAAAATGCAGGTTCTCTGTTTCGTCATGAGCATAGATGTTTAGCGTTTCTTCATCTGCCAGCACAAATGTGGGGCCTACTATTTTCTTAAAAGCCTCAATATGTTGGGTAAAAATGGAGGGATTGATAGTACTAGTCATTTCTATAATCTAAAAAATTATCTGGTAAAAATCGGAATAAATGAGCAGAATCAGCATAGGAAAACACAGGTTATGGAAGAGACTACATCTGTAGTTAAATATTTAATAATCAGCCTGTTCGGATAAATATTGTAATGTTTTACCCTTTCTTTTGCAAATTTTCCCCTTTAAAACCCGCCGGATGACGTAATTTCAATTTTTACTAACTCAAAAACTATTGAATCATGTCAGACGTAAAAATTACCGCATACAACGTAAAAACTAAAGAGAAAGGGGTTGAAATGCATGATGCTGTTATCACTAAAACAGCTAAAGGAGCCTATATGGCCCAGGGTAATGACGGCAAGGGAAATAAATTAACTACCCTGATGGGTGCTGAAAAAGCCCTAGCCGCTATTAAAGCAGGCATAGCTAAACAAGGCTGGCAAGATTAATCCAACATTATTAATATAGAGGCTGTTGCAAATGCATTTGCAACAGCCTCTTTTTTATTTGCGGTAAAAATTTATTGCTTCACCAGTTTAAAGGTTTCTTTCCTATCACCGGCCATGGCTTCTAATAAATATAAGCCGGGGGCAAAACGACTGGCCGTTATATCTATCACTACTTTTTGTATAAAGCCATCAGCCAATACCTTTTGTTCCTTCACCAGCTTACCAGAAATATCATACACTTTTATCACTACAGGCACAGCAGCCGAAGATTGATATAGAAGCTGAAATACTCCTGCTGATGGATTTGGATTTACCTGCCATTTTATTTCATCATTAAACACCACTGCTTTTATGGCTGAATATTTAAAGCTGCCATCCCGGTCAATGATCTTCAGCCGATAATATCTAACACCGGTTTTATTATTTTCTATATCAATAAAATTATATCGCTGTTCGGTGCTAGAGTTACCACGACTATTTACTTCGCCTATTTTCACAAACCGGTTTAGTTGATAATCGGTATTGCCTCTTGCCACTTCCACCTCGTAACGGCTTACATTAAATTCAGATGCTGTTACCCATTCGGCGATTACTTCATCAGAGTTGATTTGTTTACGGGCAGTGAAGTTTACCAGTTGCACTGGCAATGGCTGGTTCCTGTCAAAGCCGCCATTGTTCAACCAGAACTCAGAAAAATTATTGACCTTAAATTCTGCATAGTATCCTTTATCAAAAGGTACTTTTCTTGTTTTGGAAGAATTCATGAATGTCCATATTCCCTGGTTATCATCCATGATGGTTCCGTTCTCAAAATTATCATCAGGATCGCTGTATTTGGAAACACCCAGCTCATAAGCCATTGTTGGTTTATAACAAGCAGGGCAACCAGATGCATTGATCAACGTCTCTGTTTCTGTATCTAAGAAATAAAAACGAACCAGCACCGAATCTGTTAAGGCAAGAAATGCAGTATTGGGTTGAATGATAATATTTCTATCATGATAATACTGCTGACTGTTAATCCGCACAGCACCTGTATTGATGAAAGCTTGTGCCTTGGTTACACCCATCTCCTGCCCCGCAGGATGAACAGATGCTACCAGTTTGCCACCTTCCAAAAAGTTGACCCAATTATTAATACCTGTATTAATAGTTTGGGTTACTGGTGCAGCCATTGTAGGTCCATCATAAATTCCATTTATATTATCATACACATGAAAGTCATCCACCGCTATACCATCTTTATTTAATCCTGCGTCCGATCTCATGACAAACCGGAAACGAATTTTATTCATCTGATTGATCGGCACAGCAGTTACACTCAATGGAATAGTGGCAACATGCCAACGGGCATATGTTTCTGTACTCCATAAATTATTTCCTGCATAAGCTTTATTATACCAATTGGTTCCTTGCCCGTTTGCACCAAGGCGGCTCCATGCTATTCCATCCAGGGAATATTCTACATAAGCACCATCGCATAAAGTGCCGCCGCAATCTTCAATGTCCAATGCAAGGCTAAAGCTAACGGTAGGATTAGCTAACGTTGATACATCAAAACATGGTGAGTACAGGTAAGAGATTTCATCATCATTATAACTTCCATTAATTCTTGTCTTCCATGCTTTGCTGCCACTAGCTGCTCTTGTTATTTTTATAGAAGTGGGTGTACCATACTCCCAGGTATTTAATTTGCCGTTGCTATACCAGAAGCCATTACTCAATTCAAAGTCCTGCAAATGCGGGAAGCTGCTGATAAGGGGTGAATTAAAAATATTTGCACTCAGTGTATCATTATCTTGAAAAGTGTCTGATGGATAATCCACTTCTACTTCTACCAAATGATTGCCCGGTGCAGATAAGTTGGCGGTGGCAGTAAAAGTATAGGGCACTGATGCATTAGCTGCAATGCCTGGAATATTTTCTGTAACCCATGCACCGCCATCAATTCTATATCGCACCGGCACACCGGGTGATGCAGGTAAAGCAGTGTTACTACTATTTCTTACTGTAACACTTACAGGTGAAGAAGCAGTAAGACCGCAACTTGCTGCTATCGGTGCATCAATGCTTATCATCTGCACATCATCCGTTACTTTATACAATCGTATATCATCAAATGTGTAACCGGCACCACTCTTATTATCTGCTGCCTGGTGCTGGCCATATTGTCCCCATCTTATTTGAAAACTTGGAGTAAATGTTTGCACAGGTGCTACTGCAAGCAAATCACTAAGTTCTATGCTGGCAGATTTTTTGAAAGCCCCTTCGGCAGGAAGTTGATTGGCAAAAAGATCATATGCTTCTTTCCAGCTACCTACATCGCTTCCTCTTATCCAAACTCTATTGGCCGCATTGTTTACCTGTCCGTGATTCTTATATTGAAAGTCTAATCTTATTTCATCAGTAGCAGGATTGTAACCTGTAAGATCAATATTAAAAGTGCCGGTGAGAGAATCAGTATTACCACCATTAAATCTTTCTGCATCCAGCGTTAATGCCCTGTTACCAGAATAAGCAATACCAGTATTGATAAAAGTTCTTATTCTTCCAAGGATGGTACTGTTTACAAAATCATATCTGTCCAATCCCTGCAAACCAATTTGCGCAGCAGAATAAGATTGGATAGGAGCTGCATCCATGTTATCAATAAAAGGTAAAGTAATTGGCTGGTTATCTAATTGCTTAAATGTTTTGAGTAATGTATTATTAATAGAAACGGGATCGCCGGTTTTAATAGCACTCACTTCAATGTTATATGTACCAACAGCAGATAGATTAGCCGTTGTTGTAAATGTATGATCGAAGGTACTGCTGGCTGCAATTACCGGGGCGATAGTTTGTGTTTGTTGCAACACTCCATTAATAGAATAGCTCACATCGATGTTTGATGAAGATCCCACATCGTCTAAGTTTTTTATCCGGATCGTAATAGGAGTTGCTGCATTTAATTCGGTTGATGTAAATCTTCTGCCGGTAGATATGGGTGAAACAATCGCATCAATTTTTATATCATTATCCGAAATAGTGCCGATACAATTGCCACTGTTTGGCTGACGAAAAACCGCTGTATCTCTTCTTCCTGCAAAAGTTCCGTTCAATGCCCGAACAGTAACCCAATAAATAGAATCTTTGGATAACCCACCAATGGCATAAGTGTTCAATGTATTGGGAACAATAGCCACTGATTGCATTTCATCTCCCTGCAACTTCATTATTTCATATTGCGTAGCATTTGTTACAGAAGTCCAGTCAATGGAAATATAACTTTCACATTGCGTAGCAGATAAATTTACTCTTGGTGCACCAAGTATAGTAAATGCATCGCTGATGCTGACCATCGCTGTATTGTTTCTCGTCAATCTTATTCTTGCCTGGTTGGTAACAGAAGTTGGCACTGTCCAGATGAACTGACGTATTGATGAACCTATAGTACTGCTGATTGGCGGATTCCAGGTAACTCCATTGTCAGAAGAGTATTCTAATGTAAATGTTTCTGCCGGATCGCCATTAGCATCCCAGTTGATAGTCACGGTTTCACCAGGCAATAGTTTTTCTCCACCAGTGGGAAAAGTAAGTCGTGTAGATACAGGTATTACATCGTACACTACATAATATGTTTGTGGAGCACTTACCGGCACTGCTGTTCCTGCCACATGCACTGTATAAGTTCCTGAAGGATTATTGATCGTTACTTGTTCAATATTATTCATCACATCCACACCTGGCTGTGCAGGTAATGTAACACCATTAAAAGCCGAATCTAATATCAATGGAAGAAATGTAGCTGGTGCTGTGGTAGTCAATCGCAGATCAAGATTATTTACCAATGCCTTACTGGAAACAATGGCGGCAGCCGGATCATTCCAATACAACATCACTTTTAATTTTGCCGTGTTAGCAGGTACTGTTATATTAAAAGTATTATCACCTCCGGTGGTTATTGTATTCTGTATATAGTTACCCGCTTCCAATACTTCTACGGCTCTGAGTAAATTCATAACACCAAATCCATATGTATAATCAGGACCAGGATTTCCATGATCATTGGCAGTATTACAAAGAATGGCTTTCATCAATGCATTATCCGGGTTGGTTAATGGACCATTGATTTGTCTATATCGTTGGTATAATAATGATAAGCCGCCAGCTACTGCCGGAGTGGCCATGCTGGTGCCGCTATTTTGAAAATAATCCGCAAACGTAGCAGTAGATACAACGAAAGCACCTTGTGTGGTGATCTCCGGTTTTATTCTTCCATCTTTTACCGGGCCCCGGCTTGAATTGAGAAATATAACTCCATCAGAAGTAGTATTACCAACGGTTAATACATTTTTTGCAGATTGATAACCGCTCAATACAGATTTATAACCCGCAGGAAATGGCGAACAGTTTAATCCAGATCCAACGCCACTGTTTCCTGCCGCAAAAACGTTTATTATTTTTGGCGAACTTATCGCTTGCAGATCCAGCAATCTCGAATAGCTATCATAAAAACCGGAGTAACTGCAATCCAATGTTACATTACCATAAGAATTATTAGTGATCACCATTCCAAAATCTGTAAAATAAGTAGGCCCATTTTCCCAGATACCGGAAAAAAGTTGTGTAACCAATGTGGACTTTGGTGCATGGCCCACATATAACTCATTCCAGATACCTGCGCCACCTGCAATGCCATGCACATGAGTGCCATGATAGTTGGCTGGTGCAGCAGCACGGCTTATTCTTCTACCAGTAAAATCTACATGCACCGGATCTGCATTGTCACCAATACCAATTACCACACCATTACCCAATAGATTTCTGCCACCAGAACTTGCTGGCTTACTTAACACATTGGCACGGGAAAGATTGCGGCTGAAATTATTTAATGGTTCCGGATCAGCAGGTGCCGCTTCCACATATTCAATAAAAGGCAATGCAGCTAATTCCTGTAAACGTTGTGTGCTGATGCGTAAAGCAAGGATGCGTAGTTCTTTAAATTTGGTAGAAGTAATATCAAAATTTAATTGTTGTAATTGACTATTGACAGTTTCAAAAGTTGCGATAGCAGGAAAACTGATCCACACATCAATTGTTCCAATCGCTTTTACAGCATGTGGTGGAAATTTTCCTATTGCTAATTCCGGTTGCATTTTTTGCAAGGGAGAAAGCGGTGATACTGAACGTACCTGCAACTGTGTAAGCAGATCAACATTCAATACATTGCTGATGCTGGCAGTGTACGCATTATTTGGAATATAATCCAGCAAACGGATACCAGATTGAAGCAGCAGTTGCTGTTTTGCTTCATCAGGCAATTTTTCAAATTGAATAATGACTAAAAGTGTTGTGCTGCTTTTGCCCACTTTATTATTTAGTTCATCCAACTTTTCGGCCGTAATATTTTTTTCGGGAATAAAAGAACCGCTTTTTAGAAAAAGCCGGTAGGCAGGATTGTCCTGTGCGGCGGCAGAAAAACCGAGCATTAATAAAAAAATAATCAGGGGAATTGGATTCAGTCTCATAGCAACTTTTAAGGTCAATAAAATTAGCATTTATTCATGAGAAAAGGGCATGCCATTTAGCTGTTAAATCATATACGATAAAGAAGATAAAACGGATATTGGCCAGTATAAAGTTGCCTGGCATTAAGCAATGGCAGAACTGGTTGAAAAACAGAACTCATGCATAGCCTTCAAAAACCTATGCATCTCTTCCATGCTTTTCATATTATCACCAATAAGCATAAATAGTTTGCCGGTTTGTTTTAGCTTGGCTTTGTTAGTACCGGTTTGTAAAAACTCAATGATCTTTTGAAATGTTGCTGATTCAAAATACGGCGAATCCGGCCGGTTGATAAAGAAGCAGCGGAGTGTCTGCATTTTCAAACTCATTTTTTCAAACCCAAGATCAACGGCCAGTTTGCGGCAGCGGACAGTAATGAAAAGATCTTTTACCGGTTGTGGTATGGTACCAAAACGATCATCCAATTCCTGCTGCATAGCCACCAACTCTTCTTCAGTTTCGCAATTATCCAATCGTTGATACAGCGATAATCGTTCACCAATGCTTTCTACATAATCATCGGGAATAAGAATTTCCAGGTCGGTATCAATAGTACAGTCAGCTACAAAATCATCCTGCTTCGCAATTTCTTCTTTGAATAATTCTTTGAACTCGGTTCTTTTTAATTCACGGATGGCTTCATCCAATATCTTTTGGTACATTTCAAAACCAATATCCGCCATAAAACCACTTTGCTCACCACCGAGCATATTGCCTGCACCTCTTATATCCAGGTCTCTCATGGCAATCTGGAAACCACTGCCCAGGTCGCTATGTTGCTCCAGTGTTTGCAATCTTTTTTTAGAATCATTTGGCAACGTACTCATCGGCGGAGCCAATAAATAACAGAATGCTTTTTTATTACTGCGGCCAACTCTTCCTCTTAACTGGTGCAGATCACTTAAGCCAAATTGATGTGCATTATTAACGATGATGGTATTTACATTCGGAATATCAACACCGCTTTCCACAATGTTGGTACATATTAATACATCATATTTTCTATCAATGAAATCAAAAATTCTTTCTTCGAGCACATGACCTTCCATTTGTCCATGAGCATAGCCGATGCTTAAATCTGGACAAAGAGCTTGTATGATTGCCGCCATCTCTGCAAGGCCTGCAATACGATTATAAATAAAGAAAACCTGTCCGCCTCTTTCTGTTTCAAAATAAATAGCTTCTCTAATAAAATCTTCATTGTACACCTGCACTTCCGTTTGTATAGGTTGCCGGTTGGGCGGCGGTGTATTCATGATGCTTAAATCTCTTGCACCCATTAATGAGAATTGCAGTGTTCTCGGTATTGGTGTTGCGGTCAGTGTTAAACAATCAACAGCTGTACGCAATGTTTTTATTTTTTCTTTATGTCCTACACCAAATTTTTGTTCTTCATCCACTACCAGCAAACCAAGGTTTTTGAACTTTACATCCTTACCTAACAACCCATGTGTGCCGATGATGATATCAACTTTTCCTTCTTCTAGTCGCAGTAAGGTTTCTTTTTTTTCTTTGGCAGATTTGAAACGATTGATATAGTCAACAGTAACCGGAAAATCTTTCAACCGTTCTTTAAATGTTTGGTAATGCTGAAAGGCCAAAATGGTAGTAGGCACCAATACCGCAGCCTGCTTTCCATCCAAACAAGTTTTGAAAGCTGCTCTTATCGCCACTTCAGTTTTACCAAAACCTACATCACCACAAACCAATCTATCCATTGGCGATCCAGATTCCATATCTTTTTTTACATCAGCCGTTGCTTTGCTCTGGTCGGGAGTGTCTTCATAAATAAAAGATGCTTCCAGTTCCGTTTGCATATAATTATCCGGCGAATGCTCAAAGCCCTGTTGTGCTTTTCGCTTAGCATAAAGTTTTATCAGGTCGAAAGCAATTTCTTTTACCTTGGTTTTTGTTTTCTCTTTTAATTTATTCCATACATCGCTGCCAAGCTTATTTACTTTAGGAACACTGCCATCCTTACCAGTATACTTGGCAATCTTGTGCAGGCTGTTAATATTCACATATAAAATATCAGTGTCCTTATAAATTAACCGCACAGCTTCCTGCACTCTTCCGTTTGCTTCTATTTTTTGCAAGCCGCTGAAAATGCCTACGCCATGATCAATATGCGTAACAAAATCTCCTGGCTGTAATTCACGGAGAGTTCTTAGTGTTATCGCCTTATTCTTATTATATGCC
>JANNMN010000028.1:0-119939 GCA_031397865.1 Chitinophagaceae bacterium | reverse complement strand
ATCGGGTAAGAAAAGGGGCGGGGACTATCATGTTGTAAAAGCTACTGGCTTATGCGGTTTGTCAGTCTTACTCCACCCCTTGTTCTTTCTGAATTATATTCTGTACTGGTACCTAAATTTATTGAATTGTAAACATAGGATGGGGTTTGCTGCAAGGCTGGCTGGACGTTGGACCAATGGTCATTTTATCACTATCAACTTCATCTGGGCTGGACAAACATTGCTGAGCTTTTGTTTGTTAACCTGTACTTTTATATCTTTAATCAGCAGCGGTTCCGGGCTGGACGAGCAATGAATTCCAGCCCTGCAGCAAGCCCTGCCCGTTGGCAAAATCATTCCAATAAAGAATACAACCTCACACATTTTGTGGCTTACATCCTTCGCCGTCCAGAGGAAGGGACGGCTTCGGCATGTATAGTTAATAAGCCGAGAAACCCTGCTCACACATACTGTTCAATTTCTAATGTACCAGGTAACTATAAGATAACCTTGGATACAAAATTTATCTCCATTTACATTCTGTGTATATTTAAGTATACACAACAATAAAAAGTAAACCAGTATGAGAAAGATAATTTCATTTATGCATATATCGCTTGACGGATTTGTGGCAGGACTTAACGGAGAAATGGACTGGATTAAAGTAGATGAAGAAGTTTTTGATCATGTGGGTAAGCGGATAAGCGAAGGGGATACTGCATTATATGGACGAGTAACCTATCAGATGATGGAAGATTACTGGCCTACCGCAGCAGACAAACCGACAGCAACCAAACACGACATTGAACATGCAAAGTGGTATGCCAAAGTTCATAAAGTCGTTTTATCAAAAACAATGAAAGACGCAGGCCTGCCAGCCGGACAGGCAGGTTTGATTAACACAAAAATTATTAGCGACAACATTGCAGGCAACATAAATGAAATAAAACAACAGGCGGGTGAAGACATCTTGCTTTTTGGCAGCCCGACAGCAACACATTCACTTATTCAACTGAACTTAATTGACGGCTACTGGCTATTTGTTAACCCCATTATTCTTGGACGAGGTATTCCATTGTTTGCAAACATCAAAGACAAAATAAAATTGAATCTATTGACTACCAAACAATTTACTTGCGGAGTAACGGAACTAAATTACACAGTGGATAAACAATAACAACGAAATGCCAATGTTGGTATTGCGGGAAATGAGGCAGGACATACAAGTTTCAAGAGCAACAGCAAAATCCCGCCTATTCATTCATTCAGGCAGATTAGATTTTTTTATATACAAAATACTTTCAAATTCAAACGAGAAATAATCTGTATGCTTTCTCAACTTTTAGTGCCTACAAAAATATTAGCTTTTTTTACCTGCCATTGAAGTGTGTGCCCTCTTCCAGCAAGCAACCGGCTACTGCACAATTTTAAAATAAAACGCCTATTTTGCTTTTATGAAAACTGTGAAAGGACTGCTTTCTCCCGCCCAGAGTCTCCTACACCCAGCCCTGTGCATTAGCAGGACTCCGGACTGCTACGAAGAGTAGTTTTCATTATCAAAATGTCATCATCAGCCTACCCCGGTTATAACATAGCTTCCTATATCAAGATATACTCATTCAGCTACAACCTTAACAAGGCCCGAAGTTTAACCTTTAAGCCCCATACATAACCCATAGATATTCCGCTGCATTATAGAGCGGCTTATCTACGGCATATCTGCGGCACATCTACGGCACATCTGCGGCACATCCTACCTTTTAGGTCGGCGTTACAGAGCTGCATAGCTTTCAACTAACCGCTATTTACCAGGAGGCTGTTGCTGGCTGCACAAACAATTTTTACATTTAGTTGTTCTTTCCAGTCAATAGGTGTCATGCTTCAAATGGTTTACATCAAATCCCTTACAATCAACAGACTAATTTTTAATACCAATGAACAAAAATAACTTTCTTCTTACGGCGGTATTTTTCCTGGCAACTATTTCATCAGCCTTTGCACAAACTGCAAAAGTTAGCTCCAAAGAGCTGCAACCCTTAGTGGGCAACTGGAAAGGCAGCCTTACCTATTTAGATTATTCATCCGGCAAGCCATATACCATGCCGGCAGATATTGATATCCGGCAGGAAAAAAAATCAAACCTGCTTTTTCTTTCCAATTTATACCCGGATGAGCCGAAGGCTAATTCAATGGATACGTTAACCATTTCCCACAACGGACAGATGATCAATAATGCGACAGTAAGATTAAATCGTAAACTTAAAAACGGTAACAGGGAGATCGTTACAGAAATTGCCGGCTTCGATGGTAATGATAATAAGCAAGCGACTATCCGCACTACTTATACTTTTGGCAAAGGCATTTTTACCAACATCAAAGAAGTGCAATTCGCCGACCAGGATGTTTGGATAAAAAGACATGAGTACAGTTATACCCGGAAATAAGGTCCAAAATATCGTGGGACACAAGTAAGAAAAGAAGGCTGCGTAGTAAAAAACAATTAAGATCAAGATCACTGCATATATCTACTGTTAAGTTTATCTAATGCATACATGTATTAGTGCTCACATTGGCACTTATGTAACCACCCCCCCATTTCACTAAAAGAATTTAACTTTAACTACAAGCCTTGGTATAGTAATCGCTTTTTTACATTGAAAATGTATTAGCTATGAAAAATTTATTTCATTCTGGCCAATGCTTTATTATCAGCTTACTTTCTTTGTTTCTAATCTCCTGCGATGCAAAAAAGAAGGCGCCTGCCAATGAAATTACTACAACCATCGATCTTAAGCGGGGAGAAATAATTTCCTGTGGTCCTGCAGGAAAAGAATTTGGCTCAGTAGGATTTGAAACATCCTGCACGGGTAAAATAAAAAAAGACTTTGAACTTGGTGTGGCGCTGCTACATTCATTCGAATACGACGAAGCAGAAAAAGTATTTGCAAAAGTGATTGATGAAGATCCTGAATGTGCGATGGCCTATTGGGGTGTGGCCATGGCAAATTATCATCCGCTTTGGGCACCACCTACTCAACCAGAGTTAGAAAAAGGAGCCCAAGCGATTGCTATTGCTCAATCCATAAAACAAAAATCATCAATAGAAACGGAATATATCAATGCGATGGCCACCTTCTACAACAACTGGAAAAACACAGACCATCGTAGCCGCAGCATCGCTTATGAGAAAGCCCTTGAAAAAATATACACTGCTTACCCGGACAATAAAGAGGCAGCTATTTTTTATTCCTTAGCACTTACCGCTACTGCTGATCCTGCTGATAAATCATTTGTGAATCAAAAAAAAGCTGGTGATATTTTAAATGCACTTTATCCTGGCAGGCCCGATCATCCCGGTGTAGTTCATTATATAATTCATACGTACGATAACCCAGAACTGGCAAGCTTAGCTCTTACATCAGCAAGAAGATATGCGGCTATTGCTCCATCTTCTGCACATGCACAACATATGCCGTCACATATTTTTACACGGCTGGGCCTTTGGGATGAATGCATTCAATCAAACCTGGTAGCTGCTGCCTCTGCAAAATGCTATGGCGAATCTGCCGGATTAAAAGGACATTGGGATGAAGAACTGCATGCCCTTGATTATTTGGTGTATGCCTATTTACAAAAAGGTGATAACAGTGCTGCCAAAAAACAATGGGACTATTTAAATACAATAACAGAAGTAGATCCGATAAATTTTAAAGTACTTTATGCATTTGCTGCAATACCTGCCCGGTATTTATTAGAAAATAAAATGTGGAAAGAAGTTGCTGGACTTACTACTTATCCCGCCAACTTTCCATGGGAAAAATATCCCTGGCAGAAAGGGATTATTCATTTTGCACGGCTTATGGGAGCTGTGCATGTTAATCAACTGGACTCAGCAAGAGCCGAATTAAAAAATCTACATGTCATTTATGATACGCTGATGAATCAAAAAGATACATACAAAGCCAACCAGGTGCAGGTACAAATAAAAACAGGGGAAGCATGGATACAATTTAAACAAGGGAACATAAGCGAGGCGTTTAAGCTTATGAAGCTTGCTGCCGATATGGAAGATAATACGGAGAAACATTCTGTGACCCCCGGTGAAGTAATACCTGCCCGGGAATTATTGGCAGATATGCTTTTGTTGGCCGGCAACTTTCCTGATGCCTTAGTTGCTTACGAAGCTGATTTAAAAAAACGGCCTAACAGATTTAATGCTCTATATGGGGCAGCAGTAGCCAGTGAAAAAATGAATAACCTGGAAAAAGCATTGACCTATTACCAACAGCTTGTAAAAGTGGCTAACCCTTCTTCCCCCAGGGCAGAGTTTACGGCAGCTAAATTATTTATAAGCAAGAGGAGATAAGCTAGCGGTTAATCTTTATGCTTGCAGGTAATACCTTTACCTGATTGCGATGAAAAATTAGCTGATCTTTTCTTTCGGCCTCTTTTCTTTTGTCAGTGGTGCATTGTCTTTCCACCTCCACAGGTGCACACAGGCATAAGTGCGGTAAGGTGTCCATTTTTTTGAATAGTGCAGCATGGCTTCTTTCAATTGTTTTTTATCGCTGCTATCCAGTTTGTATAGTTTGATCATAGCGTTTTGTATGCCCAGGTCATCTACCGCAAAAACATCTTCCCGGCCAAGGGCAAACATCAGCAGCATTTCTACCGTCCACCGGCCCACTCCTTTTATAGTAACTAAGTAATTGATCACTTCTTCGTTCGTCATCTTCGCCAGTTTCTTGGCATCCATACCAAACTCCAGTTCAAACTGCGCTACATTTTTTACATAGCCAACTTTTGCATTGCTTAAGCCTATACCCCGCAATGTATCAAAAGGAGTATCCAGTATTTGTTGCGGTGTTGGCTCTTTGCCACCATACAATGCAATGAATCTTTTATAAATAACATCCGCCACTTTGGTAGAAAGCTGCTGGCTCATAATAGAAGCACATAGATAAGTGCAAATGTTTTTCCGCTTTATTAACTTATGCGGCACCCCACCTTCAATCAGCTTCTTTAATTTTTTATCTTTTGATAAATGTTCGTAGTAATGCATATCGGCGGGTTGTAAAAAAATTAATTTGAAAATCCTATATATCAAAATACATGAACACGGATGACACGGATTGGATACCTGCCTGACGGCAGTCAGGGATGAACACAGATTGATTTTTATAATGAAAATTCCGGATAGCTGCGTAGCAGAAAAAATCAGTGTTCATCCGTGTCGTCCGTGTCATCTGTGTGCAAAATGTATTTGTAGTGAAAGATCAGGGGCCTTCCACTGTCCAACTCATATCTCCACCTTTCTCATCTTTTAAATTTATGCCCAGTGCTGTCAGTTGATTTCTTATTTTGTCTGATGTGGCAAAGTCTTTCTTTTCTTTAGCTTCTTTTCTTATATCAATTAACAATTGCATCACTCCTTTCAACTTACTGTTGTCCGCTTCGTTCACTGCTTGCAGTCCCAGTATATCTTCTATCCAGGTTTTTAGTTTTGTTTGCAGCAGTGTAAATGTTTGATTAGATAAAGCCGATACCGGGATTATTTTATCTTTCATTGAATTGATAACCGGCACCATTTCAAATATATTGGCCATCACCTTCGCTGTGCTAAAGTCATCATTCATAAAATCATCCAGCTCCCCGAGTAACTTAATGATATTGTCTTCCAGTGCAGCATCTTTATCACCGGCTTCTTCATAACTCATCCCCTGCAATTTTTCATAAGCATCCCATAACCTGTTCAATCCTTTTTCGGATGCCTGCAACGCATCATTACCAAAATCCAGCGGACTGCGGTAATGTGTTTGCAAAATGAAAAACCGGATAACCATCGGGTGAAAAGCTTTGGTGAGCAATGGATGATCGCCGCTAAAAAGTTCTGTCAGCTTGATTACATTGTTATAACTCTTCCCCATCTTACGTCCGTTGATGGTGATCATATTGTTATGTATCCAATAACGAACCGGTGCAGTATGATTGCAGATAGTGCTTTGTGCTATTTCACTTTCATGATGTGGAAACAACAGATCCATTCCACCGCCATGTATATCAAACTCAGCACCCAGGTATTTTGTAGCCATGGCCGAGCATTCAATATGCCAGCCGGGAAAACCAACTCCCCAGGGACTTTGCCAACGCATTATATGCTCCGGTGCGGCATTTTTCCATAAGGCAAAATCAGCGGTGTCTCTTTTTTCTTCCTGTCCTTCCAGTTCCCTGGTTGTCTCCAACAAATCTTCTATTACACGGCCACTGAGTTTTCCATAGTCATGAGTGGCTGCATATTTTTTTACATCAAAATAAACGGAGCCATTTACTTCGTACCCAAAACCTGCTTCAATTATTTTTTCAATCATTCCTATCTGCTCCACAATATGCCCGGTGGCAGTTGGTTCTATACTTGGCGGAATGGTATTAAATTTTTCCATAGCCCAATGAAAAAGGTTGGTGTACTTCTGCACCAGTTCCATCGGTTCCAGTTTTTCTAATATTGCTTTTTTAGAAATTTTATCTTCTGCTTCCCTTCCTTCTTCTTCAAAATGACCGGCATCCGTAATGTTGCGTACATACCGAACCTTATTACCGATGTAAGTAAGATAGCGATACACCACATCAAACGTAATGTATGGTCTTGCATGGCCCAGGTGACTTTCACCGCTTACGGTAGGTCCGCACACATACATACCCACATGCCCGGGTGTGATGGAGGTAAAGATTTCTTTTTGCCTGGTAAGGGAATTATATATTTTAAGTTGGCTCATATTGGTTGTATTAATGAAACAACGACGGTGAAGTCTGTTATTCGCAAAGATGATGAAAATAGTGTAGAAAAATGACAGCGTACAGGTGTCCGCAGCACCGGTTAAAAGTTCTTACAGAAACAACAACAGCAGGTATGTTTCATTATTTGCATGAAGTCGAAGGTAGCATTATTTATCCATTATTTTTGGGGATCAGGAAATCTTGGCCTGTCAATTCATTAACCCCAACGGGGTGAAATGATTATAGAGAAGTTTTTGTAATAAGAAAAGCAAACCCCGAAGGGGTGAAAGAATTAATTATTATTCGTACCATTCAAACAAATATTTCTCATCATACTCAATTTGAAACTTCTTTAAAAAGTTGTAGTACTCCTGTTTAAATGTTTTCTTTTGATGGTGATATTCCTGGTTAAGGATATACTCATAAACTTTTCCGATATGAGAGTGAGAATATGAAAAGGCTCCATAACCTTCTTGCCACGAAAATTTATCTTTTACAAATTTTTGATCATTAATAAAATTTGATGAATTGTTCTTTATATCTCTTACCAAATCAGCTATTGGCATTACAGGTTTTAATCCTACAAATGCATGTATATGATCTGGCATCCCATTTACTATAATTGGTTTTTGTCCTTTACCTTTTATAATACCGGCTATATACTTATGTAAGTCTGTCTGCCAACTTTTTGCAATCAGGTTTTCTCTGCCTTTCACAGCAAAAACAATTTGTATGTATAATTGTGAGAATGTTCCAGCCATAAAATAGCATTTATTTATTTTTAATATTTCACCCCTTCGGGGTTTGGTACCCAATATATAACTGTTCTATAATAATTTCAACCCTTCGGGTTTCATTACTTTGAAGTTGATTTTAAAACAATCCAGAAAGGAGGGGAAATTGTTTATAGAAATAATGAATTGAAAGACAACAAAACGGATATAATGGAGGGATGTTACAGATATATTCCGCTTATTTAATGTTACTGAAAATCAGTGAAAACCTGCCTGACGTACAGTTAGGTCTGTGCAATCCATTTTATCTCCCGCAAGGCGGGACAGACTGTGTTCAATCATTTTTTTATTTCCAAATCTGCCACCAGCATATAATGGTCAGAAAGATTTTTAACCAGACGGTTAAATTGTTTGATTCGAAACTGGTCATCGGCAAAAATATAATCGATGCGGAGTGTAGGAGCAATGGCAGTAAACGTCCTTCCGATGCCAAATCCTTTTTTCAGGAATGCATCCTGCATATTTTTTCTTACAGTAAAATAAGTATAGGAGTTGGGCACATCATTCAAATCCGCACACATTATTATCGGGTGTGGTGAGTCAGCAAGCATTTTATTTATCAGATCTGCCTGTATACTTCTGTGAGTGGTTCCTTTTTTTAATTTAGATAAAATGTTCCTTGACTTCGACATCAAACTATCTTCGCCACTTTTAATTTTATCCATACTTTCATAATCTCTTTTTCCAAATTGGTAAGATTGGAGGTGAGTAGTATAAAACCGTATCGTATCGTTGTTCACTTTTATGTCTGCATGCAGCAGCACATCAGATAAGGTGGGCCGTGGGTAGCGAACCATTCCACTGTCTATAATCGGGAACCGGGAAAAGATTATAGATGTGTAATACAAATTATCTCCATCCGTATCATAATTAAAATAATAATAAGGGTAGCCCAATTCTTTTTGTATGGGAGTAATGTTGTCATAAAAGTCTGGTCGCTTATCGTTGGCTGAGTGAAATTCCTGCAGGCAAAGCACATCAGCATCCTGTTGCTTTATCAGCTCCAGCATCTTTAGCCGTTTGCCACTTCCGTTGTTGGTATTTTTTTTCAACTCAATAAACCGGGCTACATTCCAGGAAACTACACGAATGGTGCCGGGCTCTTTTTTATAATTAAATGCACGGGGAGAATTAAATGCAAAGAAAACACTGATGCTTTTTATACCCAACAATAATGCAATAGCGGACACAGCTGCAAGCCGTGGCTTTAATAGTATAAGCCATCCGATCATAAAAAGAAAAACCAGTAACAATAAAAAAGGAAATGCAAGGCCAAGAAAAGAAATATACCACCAGCTTTGTGGATTAAGAAATGGGACCAGACATGCCAGCAGGAAAAAAATTACCACTGCTATATTTACAAACAAAATTAGCCGCCTGGTGAATGAACGGAAGTTGATGGCCATTGCTGCAATTTAGTAAAAAGCTGTGAGCTATAAGATACAAGTTGTGTATATGGCTAGAAAAAGATTTGTGATAAATCAATATAACAACCCGAAGAAGTTATTTCAATTCTTCTTTACTGGCTCTTTCCAATAATTCTTTTTCTTCTTCCGTAAGATAATTATATCCATGCTGGTTGATCTTATCCAATACTTCATCAATGTTTTTCTGCGTTACATTGATCGTTTTTTTATACGGAGCTCCATCTGCTTTATAAAAAAGTTCGTCTTTGATGGTTACTCCCTTTTTGGGTTTATCAGGATTGAACACATTGGTTATCCACTCAAAAAAATTACTCATCCATTCACTCCAGTCGTATCCTTTTTTCATAAAATAAATAAACAGGAATCCGGTAAAGGCTCCGGCAAGATGAGTGATAAGTGTGGCCGTATCACCGGTAGAAACGGTAGCAATATCCGAAATAATATAGATCAGTGTTAATACCCAAAGCGGTATACCGCCAGCAAGCATCGGGAATATTTTATACTGCGGCGATATTAATGTAGTAGCTACTGCTACTGCCATTACACTGGCAGATGCACCCATGGCCGTAGCGTAAGGCATACCAGCTTTTAATGATGGTAAAAAATTATATGCCAGCATAAATGCAATGGCACCACCGATAGAACCATAAATAAAAAGCGGAATTATTTTGCGGGTGCCGGTTAGGTCTTGAAAAATATAACCGAAAGTCCATAGCCAGAGCATATTGGCAAAAATCTTCCACACATTATCATGCACAAACATGTAGGTAAGAATGGTCCATGGCTTTGATAAAAATTTACCGGCATCGGCTGGGAGTACAAACCATCCAATTACATTTTGATAATAATTAACCTGCGCAGTTTCTTTTGGAAAACGGTAATACCAGATTGCTTCCATAAATGCGAGGCCAACAAACATGATAAGACTGATGGCAATCAGCATCATCAATGCATTACCACTTTGACCAAGGGTGATGCGGTGTCTGTATGGCTGCTCTGTGTAAGGCATTTGGCAAAAGTGAATTGAAAGAGTGAACTACAAAAGTCGTTGTTTTTTACAACAGCAACCCGGGAGTTTTGTTGTGTTTAGTATAACGTTTTTCGATTGGTTTTGTTCCAGAAGAGCACCAGTAAAAACCCGGTAAGAGCACCCCCGAGGTGGGCAAAGTGAGCTACATTATCGCCGGCAATATTGCTAAAGCCCCCAAACAAGTCGATAGCTATATAAACCAATACCATCCATTTAGCCTTAATGGGAATGGGTATCGGAATAATCATCAGCTCAGTATTAGGGAAGAGATAACCAAAGGCGACAAAAATTCCCATCACCGCACCGGAGGCACCTACCACAGGAGAATTACCGTTGGTAAAATGTTGAACTGCAAGGTGTGCCACTGCTGCGCCCACACCACAAGCCAGGTAAAAAATCAAAAATCTTTTTCCTCCCCATACATTTTCAAGTATGCGGCCAAACATATAGAGGCCGAACATATTAAAGAGAATATGAATAAAAACAATATTGCCCCCCATAGAATACGATGCATGGGCAAACATATGTGTTACGATTTGGTAAGGTTTGAAATCTTCCGAGCTGATGGGGAATAATGCAATCCTATCGGTAAGAAACATAGTGAGGCCGTCCTTATTATCGTAAATAAGTTGCGCCACCCACACCAGTATATTTATAATAATAAGATTTTTTACAATTGGCGGAAACTTTTCTACCCGAGTGAAACGAAAATTACTCATGGGGCAAAAGTAGGATGTAAGGGTTATCTTATAAAATTATAAACAAGGAGTTTGTAAGGGGAATAAAAAAAGGCCGTTCGCATTTATAATAAAAGCCTGAAGTATTAACGTTCTTCCTTTCTCAACTTCAACTGCACAACATTTTCTATATGGTGTGTGTGGGGAAACATATCCACCGGTTGCACTTTAGTTACTTCATATTTTTGTCCCAGCAGATTTAAATCTCTTGATTGTGTTGCAGGATTGCAACTTACATAAACAACTATCGGTGCTGCTATATCCAAAATTTTCTGTACCAGTTTATCATGCATACCTGCACGGGGCGGATCGGTAATGATAACATCCGGCCGGCCATGAGTGGCAAAAAAATCATCATTGCATATCTCAATCACATCACCAGCAAAAAAAGCAGTGCTGTCCAAATTATTCAACGCAGCATTTTCTTTTGCATCCTCAATTGCAGCGGCAATCATTTCTACCCCAATTATTTTTTTTGCTTTTTCACTCACAAAAATGCCAATGCTGCCGGTACCACAATAGAGGTCATACACCGTTTCATTCCCTGACAGTTCAGAAAATTCACTGGTTACCTGGTACAGTCGTTCCGCCTGCTTCGTATTCGTTTGAAAAAAAGAAGTAGGACCAATTTTGAAATGATAATCTTTTCCCCCGGCAGTGGTTAGTTTTTCTATTACATATCCTTTGCCTTTGTATGTTACCGGCAGCAGGTCATGCATACTATCATTCCATTTTGTGTTGATGGTATACAGCAATGTAGTAATGGCAGGAAATTGTTTGGCCACATACTCCATCAGCATATTTATGTTGGCTTCATTATTTTCACCTACCACTATATTCACCATCAACTCACCGGTGGTGCAGAGCCGAACCTGCATCGTTCTTAAAAAACCGACATGATTGCGGATATCATAAAAAGACCAGTCATTAGCAATACCAAATTCTTTTACTGCCAACCGTATTGCATTCGTTGGCTCAGCCTGCAAATGACATTCTTTTATATCAACTATTTTATCGAAAAAGCCTTTGGCATGAAAGCCGGCACCACGAAAAGTGGCCCCCGGGCCCCCCGAAGGGGAAGCCTCCCCAAACCCCTCACAAGGAGGGGCTTTAGACTCCGATACTGGAAAGTTCACTTCAGATTTTGATGAATCTGAAGTCCCTCCGGCTGTCTGCGGAAATATTTTGGGGGCTGGTTTGTCCCTCGTAAACTCCTTCGTCCCAAATGTATATTCTACTTTATTCCGATAGTATCTCGTTTCGGGTGCACCAAGAATGGGAAAAAAATCCGGCAGGGGTACTTTGCCGATACGTTTCAGTGTTTCTTCTACCTGCTTGTGTTTGTATTGCAATTGCTTTTCATACGGCAACATCTGCCATTTGCAACCGCCACATATACCAAAATGAATACAAAATGGCTCTACCCTATCTGCCGAATAAGTATGGGTGAAAATGGGCACCCCTTCCGCCCAGTCCTTTTTATTTTTCAGCAGCCGCACATCCACCACATCTCCGGGCACCACATTTTCAATAAAAATCACTTTGCCATCTACCCGGGCCAGGCTTTTTCCTTCCGCCGCATAGTCTTCCACCAGCAGCTTTTCCAATACTATATTTTTTTTCTTTTTTCTCACGGCGCAAAGCTAATACCAAATGCTTTTACAAATGGATACGAACTTTCCCGGTATTATGCCGATGTTGCAGCCGTTTAGTCCAATCAAATTGGACAACTACGGATGCACAATCGGTATAAGTCTTTAGAGCCCTGTACTGCCAACCAATGCCCCGCCTTTTGCATCTTTTTTGCCTTGGTGCAGCCCGTTTTTAAATATCTTTACCCGATTCATTTTTACGTATGAAAAAAATATTTTCCATTGTTAGTTTATTAGTGGCGGCTTCGGCATTATCCCAGCCTGGCGGTTATGAGATAAAAGTCAGCTTCAAGCCTTTTAAGAACCAATACATTTATCTCGGTCATTATTTTGGCAAAACGTATCCTATTATCGACTCAGCCATGCTGAACGATAAAAGCGAAGCAGTGTTTAAAGGCAACAAAAAATTACCCGGTGGCATTTATTTAATTGGCTATCCCAACAAAGCAGGTTTTTTTGAAATACTGCTTGATAAACAGCAAAAATTTTCTGTACTGGCAGATACGTCTACTATTGTTAAAGGAGCAAAATTTATTAACTCAAAGGATAATGATTTGTTTGTCCGCTACCAGCAATTTATGAACGATAGAGGCAAACAAATTAATGCCTTACAAAAGAAATTGAAAGAAGCGGAAACAGTAAAAGAAAAAGCGACAATTAATGGTGAGCTAATTAAGATTGATAAATCAGTTACCACCTTCCGGGAAGATCTCATTACAAAAAATGCGGGCACTTTACTTACTGCTTTGTTGAAAAGTATGCGGGAACCGGAGCTTACGGGTAAATTAAAAAATCCAACAAACAAAGAAGACTCACTGGCCGCATACCGTTATTATAAAGATCATTTTTGGGATGGAGTAAATTTTTATGATGGCCGCCTTGCTTATACTCCATTTTTTGAAGATAAACTGGACAAGTATTACAATCAACTGGTAGTGCCGCAGCCAGATTCTGTTATCCGTGAAATAGATTACATGCTGAGCTTTGCCAGTGCTAATGAGGAGATGAATCGTTTTTTACTCATCAAATTCATCAACCGCTATCTCAACCAGAAATACATGTGGGAAGATGCCATCTTTGTTCACCTGTTTGAAAAATATTTTGCCAACAAAACTTATAGCTGGCTGAATGATAAAGGCCGCAAAACAATTACCGACAGAGCTTATAGCCTGATGGCAAATATTATGGGCACACCTGCTGCGGATATTCAATTGCCGGATACAGCAGGCACCATGAAATCTTTATATGAAATTCCGGCTGCTTATACCGTTGTTGCTTTCTGGGATCCTACCTGTGGGCATTGCAAAGAAGTATTACCCAAGCTGGATTCTTTTTATATAAATAAATGGAAAGCTGCCGGGCTGCAATTATTTTCAGTAGCCAAAGAAAATGAAGGTACAAAAAAAGACTGGCTGAATTTTATAAATGAGCATCATCTGCAGCACTGGACACATGTTTATTACTCCAAAGCAGATGATAAACTTAGAACGGATGCTAGTGTGCCCGGCTACTCACAGTTATATGATGTGCAGTCTTTCCCTACATTATATTTGCTGGATAAAGACAAACGCATCATTGCAAAAAAACTAACCTACCAGCAGATAGATGAAGTGCTGCAGGTAAAATTATCGGGGCAATAAATAATACCCGCAGTGATGCCTGTTACTGGCCCACCGGGATGAACTAGTCGGTCAGACTGATTTTCTGGCAACGCTGATTTTTTAGTTTAACTTATTTTAAAAACCTGAAATCATTAACCTCCAATATGAACAAGAAGTTTTTTATCGTTATCATTAGCTGTCTTGCAATGATGAACGCCTTTTCGCAAACTCTTTTTACCTATGGCAACCATTCAGTAGATGCTAAAGAGTTTTTAAAAGCTTATAGTAAAAACAATACACAGCCGGTAACTAACAAAGCAAAATCAATGAAAGAGTATCTTGATCTGTACATCAAATCAAGATTAAAAATACGGCAGGCATACGATAGAAAATATGATACACTGCCTCACCTGAAAGCTGAAGTGGCCAATCTTCGTACGCAGATTGCTGATAACTATATGACCGACCCTGAGTTGATGAACCGAATGACCAATGAAGCTTTTCAACGTAGCCAGAAAGACATAAGAGTAGCACATATTTTTGTTGCCTTTAAAAATACAGGTGGCTTTCAGGATACTCTTGCTGCTCAAAAGAAAAGAGATGACGTTTTGCAAAGGCTTCAAAAAGGAGAAGACTTTATGACAGTAGCAAAACAACTCTCCGACGATCCTGCTGCCAGGGAAAATAAAGGAGAGCTTGGCTACATCACCGTATTTACTTTGCCGTATGAATTTGAAAATGCTATTTATACAACTTCCGTTGGAAAATATTCTACACCAGTTCGTTCTAAAATCGGCTTTCATATTTTTAAAAACTTAGGAGAAAGAAAAGCCGTTGGTAAAATAAAAGCACAGCAAATTCTCCTGGCTCTTCCTCCCGGCTCTGATGAAGCCACTAAAAAACAGATTGGCAAAACCGCTGATTCATTATACAAAAGAATATTGGCTGGTGATAATTTTAATCGTCTTGCCAATACCTTCAGCAATGATTATATAACTGCTGCCAGCAATGGCAATATGCCGGATATTGGAGTTGGTCAATATGAACCAGCATTTGAAAATGCATTATGGGCTTTGCCAAAAGATGGTGCAATGAGTAAACCTTTTCTTTCTTCGTATGGCTGGCATATTATAAAAAGACTAAGCCGTGTACCAGTGATCACCGATGCAAAAAATAAAGGGTACCAGCAGGAGCTACAGCAAAAAATAATGGCAGATGGCAGATGGAAATCATCACAAAATTTTATTTATAAAAAAGTAAAAGATAAAGTTGGTTTTAAAACATATGCTTACAATGATGCAGCCATGTGGGCTATGTCCGATAGTGTGCTTGATCTGAAACCAATGACACCGCTTGGTCGTACCATCATTGCTACTACACCTATGTTTAGCATTGGCGATTCAATTTACACGGCTACTAATTGGGTAAACTATGCCAACACTTACCGTTTCAAACAAGATGGTACAGGTGCAAAACCATATGACCAGGTAAGAGATGAATGGATACAGTTTTCATTGATGAATTACTATAAAGACCACCTCGAAGATTTCAATGAAAACTTCCGCAGCCAGATGACGGAGTTTAAAGATGGCAATCTCTTTTTTGAAATAATGCAACAGGAAGTTTGGAACAAAGCACAGAGTGATAGTGCAGCTTTGCTTGCCTTATATGAAAAGAATAAAAAAACATACACCTGGAAACAAAGTGCAGATGCGGTATTGTTTTTCTGTGCCGATATGAATACAGCCAAAGCATTGTATGATAAATTAAAAACCAACCCGGCAGATTGGAGAAAAAGTGCCGAACTGTTTACAGAAAAAGTTATTGCAGATTCATCCAGATATGAGTGGAACCAAATTCCTAATCTTGGCAAGGCAATTCCAAAGTCTGGCCTGATAACAATGCCTTTGGTAAATGCCAATGACAATACTGCATCATTCGCTTACATTATTAGTGCCTATCCACAACCGATGCAACGTAGCTTTATTGAAGCCAAAGGTTTAGTGATAAATGATTACCAAATAGAATTAGAAAAGAAATGGGATGAATCGCTACGCAAAAAATATCCCGTAGTGATCAATGAAAAAGTGATGGCGGATATTTCGAAGTAAGGCTAAGAGAGGGCAGGAGATAAAAGAGAAAAGGAGGAATGACTATCAAGCCATTACTCCTTTTCTCTTTTATTATTTAAGATACCAGTAACAGATATAATTGGACACAGAAAATTCATTCTCTCCCTCTTTTCCTCCTTTATCCTCTTAGCCTACAAATCCCTCACCACATTTGCTATTACATGCGGCTTGCCTAATGTATAATAATGTAGGACTGGCACACCTTGCTTTTTTAAATCTCTTGACTGCAGTAACAACCATTCTTCCCCTATCTTCTCTACCTCTTCATCGCTTTTTGCTTTTAATACAGCATTCGCCAGATCCGCAGGCAAATCAATATGAAATGTTTTAGGTAAAACTGTCAGTTGCTTTTTGCTATAGATGGGTTTCAATCCCGGAATGATAGGAACTGTGATGCCAATGGCCCGGCAGGATTCTACAAAGGCATAAAATTTTGCATTATCAAAAAACATCTGGGTGATAATATAATCGGCACCTGCTTCCACTTTTGCTTTCAGGTATTGCAGGTCGCTGTCCATGTTAGGTGCTTCAAAATGCTTTTCAGGATAGCCAGCTACCCCAATACAAAATTCTGTTTTTTGTGTTCCTTTCAAATCGTCTTCTAAATAAATACCAGCATTAAGATTGGCTACCTGGCACAATAGATCACTGGCAAATTTATGTCCGCCCGGTTCTGGTTCAAAGGCGGTTTCATTCTTGGCAGCATCGCCTCGTAATACCAGCACATTATCAATACCCAGGTATCGCAGGTTGATCAATGCATCTTCTGTATCATTTACACTAAAGCCACCGCAGATAAGATGCGGCACAGTATCCACATTGTATTTATTCATGATGGCGGCGCAGATACTTTCAGTGCCCGGCCTCTTTCTTATGATTATTTTTTCAAAAGTTCCATCTACCCTTTTCTTAAATACATGTTCGCTGCGGTGGTAAGTCACATTTATAAATGCCGGCTTGAACTCCATTAACGGATCAAGGTGCTTATACAATGCTTCAATACCTTTTCCTTTTAATGGCGGTAATACTTCAAAGGAAACAAGAGTGTCTTTTGCCTGTGCTATGTGATCAGTTACTTTCATCTGTATTTATTATGTTTAGAAATTTGCCGGCAATATTCACTTTTAGTTAGCAAATTGTTTGTACCGGTTCGTTTCATTGGCAGGCAAAACTAATGCACAAAGCCGTAATAGAAACGAAATCATAAAAATGATTTGAATCGGCGTAATCCATGGGGCAAGCCTTATTTTTGCCCAGCATGTCAATTACCATCCAAACAAAAGACCTGGTGAAGAAATACGGTAACCGAACCGTAGTTAATCATGTTTCGTTTAACGTAAAACAGGGAGAAATTGTTGGTTTGCTTGGCCCGAATGGTGCCGGCAAAACCACTTCTTTTTACCAGGTGGTAGGATTGGTAAAACCAGATGAAGGCAAAGTTTTTTTTAATGACCAGGATATTACCAGCCTGCCCATGTATAAGAGAGCACAGATGGGTATTGGGTATTTACCGCAGGAAGCATCGGTATTCCGCAAACTAAGTGTGGAAGATAATATTTCAGCCATACTGGAAATGACAAAGCTGAGCAAGCAGCAACAACGGGAAAAATTGGAATCCTTATTGAACGAATTCCGCTTGCAACATGTAAGAAAGAGCAATGGTGATGTGCTGAGTGGTGGCGAAAGAAGAAGAACAGAAATAGCCCGGGCATTATCAGTGGATCCAAAATTTATTTTACTGGATGAGCCTTTTGCTGGTATTGATCCGATAGCGGTGGAAGATATTCAGGCTATTGTGGCCAAATTAAAATATAAGAACATCGGTATATTGATTACCGACCACAACGTAACTGAAACACTTTCAATTTGTGATAGAGCATACCTGCTGATTGATGGAAAAATTTATAAAGAAGGCACTGCGGAAGAATTGGCTGGCGATGATGAAGTAAAAAGATTATACCTCGGTAGAAATTTTGAATTGAAGAGAAAGGATTGGTTGCATGAGGAGGCTAGGGGTGAGAATGTGCCATCAAAAGAAAGTATTTTACAAACGTTGGACAATGGAATCAATTGGATTAATCAAATAAATGAAGCTAGCAAAAATTGGGATAAGGTAACACCGCCAGGAGGTGGAATTAATACCTTCTATCGAGGCGATAAAAGTGAAGATGTAGGAGTAACAGAATTACATAAATTTATCCGAGAAACTAATGGAGTTTTAGATAAATTCGGCAAATCAAAAAATGATATTTTCTTAATTGAACAGACCAAACTATTAAATTTATCTTCTTTCCAATTAGAAGACACGAATGTAAGAAATACACTAAAAGCTGATCTTAATAGGATTCTAATTCACCTTAAAAGTGAAAACAAGTAGCCTTTAAATCTGTATGTATTTACATTTTTTTTGTAACTTACAATATGCCAGTAAACGTAGAAGAAATAAAAAAACTTACAGACCAGGAAAAGCTTCTCCTGGTTGATGAAATATTAGATTCAGTTGATCAGACAGCTATAGATAGTTATTTAACAATTGAAGAAAATGAAATTGATAAAATCCTCAATGAAAGATGGAATTTATACCAATCTGGTAAAATGCAATTTGACTCATGGGATAATGTGTATGAGAGATTAAAAGCAAAAATAATAAGCAGGCAAGCTACAAGAAATAATGAGCTATAGAATCCACTATTCACTCAATGCTGAATCAGATGTGGAGGAAGCTATTGATCATTTTGAAAATTTCGATGGAAATTTATGCTTTCGGCTTTTAGATGATGTGAATAATACAATTTCCTCCCTGAAAAATCATCCAGCCGCATTTCATTATTATAATAAAAGCAAGTTTATACGCAGAGCAAATCTTTCCATCTTCTCTTACTCACTTTATTTTTTTATTGACACTGGCCAATCTATTGTAATCATATTGGCAGTCATACATAATAGCCGTTCCAAATCATTCATTAATAAAAAGTTGAAATCGAAATAAAATGCCCCTCAAAGTAATTGCCTTCGATGCAGATGATACCCTTTGGGTAAATGAACCTTATTTCAGAGAAGCTGAAGATAAATTTTGTGCCCTGCTCGAAGATTACCTGCCCCATCATACTGTAGCTAAAGAATTATTTAAAACAGAAACACAAAACATTCCGCTGTATGGGTACGGTGTAAAAGGTTTTATGCTAAGCATGGTAGAAACAGCCCTCCGTATTTCCAATAATACTGTTCCGCCAATAGTTATTGAAAAAGCACTTGAGTATGGAAAAGAATTGCTGGATAAGCCACTGGAACTTTTAGAAGATATAGAAGATGCCTTACAACAACTCAAGAAAAAATACCGCCTGGTTGTAGCCACTAAAGGCGATCTGCTGGACCAGGAACGTAAATTAAAAAAATCAGGACTCGAACATTATTTCCATCACATAGAAATAATGAGTGATAAGCAGGAAGCTGATTACCAAAAGCTGATCAAACATTTGGACATAATGCCCCAAGAATTTATGATGATTGGCAACTCCCTCAAATCTGATGTGATGCCAGTGCTGGCTGTAGGGGCACATGCCGTGCATATTCCTTATCATATTACCTGGGCACATGAGGCAGTAGCGGAAACTATTCAGCATCCAAACTTTCAGCATGTAAATTCTGTAAAAGAATTGCTGCCTTCTTTACTTTCCTGATTTTTTACGGTTAATTTGCTGTTCCTTCAATATTGAATTGCTGATTATGGATTATCGTCTTTTACCAAAAATAGAATTGCACCTGCATCTCGATTGCAGCCTAAGCTATAAAGTAGTGCAACAAATAAATCCTGCTATTACGGAAGAAGAATATCAAGAATCATTTATTGCGCCGCCAAAATGTACCGACCTCGTTGATTATATCAGCCGTTCGGTAAAAGGTTTTGAACTGATGCAAACAAAAGAGCAATTGCATTTGGTAACATTGGATCTATTCGAACAACTAAAAGCCGACAATGTGATCTATGCAGAAATTCGTTTTGCTCCATTGCTGCATATCGCCAAAGGATTAACAGCAACCGAGGTAGTGCAGGCCGTAAACGATGCTGCGGAAGAAGGAATAAAAAATACCGGAGTGCAGGCAAGTATTATTCTTTGCACCCTTCGCCATTATAGTGAAGAGCAAAGTATGGAAACAGTAAAACTGGCAGAAAATTTTAAAGGAACACATATTACCGGTTTTGATATTGCTGCTGATGAAGCTGGCTATCCAATAGATAATCATATTGATGCTTTTGAATATGCCCATACACATCACATACATTGTACGGCGCATGGTGGCGAGGCAAGAGGTGCAGATAGTGTTTGGGAAATTTTGGAAGATCTGCGGCCAACCCGCATCGGGCATGGTACCCGCAGTGCCGAAGATGAAAAACTACTCCACTTTCTAAAAGAAAAAGATATTCACCTGGAAGTTTGCCCCACTAGTAATATTCAAACCAATGTGTTTGATGTAATAGAAAATCATTCTGCCGACAAAATATACAAGGCCGGTGTATCTATGAGTGTAAACTGCGATAGCCGAACCATTACTCCAACTACCCTGGCTAAAGAATATGCTTTATTAGAAAAGGTGTTTGATTGGAAGAAAGAGCATTTTTTAAAATGCAATCTCGAAGCTATTCGCCATGCATTTTGCAGTGATGAACTGAAAGAGAAGTTGAAGCAACAAATTCTTGTGGCCTACGGCCAATAGTTTTTAGCCACGAAATCACACAAACCTGCCTTAGAGGCAAGCTGTTTTTCACGCAAAATATAAAGTAGCTAATTATATTTTTTACCCAGCTGTAGTGCTACTATCATAGTCCCTTGCGTCGCACACTTCGGCTGTATATCATTACTGAGCAATTCATAGTTACAAAGTCTTCAATTATCTAATACAGGCCTTGGGTTGTTTGTTGAATAGCGAACAGAACGATGAATAGTGCGACGCAAGGGACGATGCTCAGGGAACCGAAGCTGGTTACATAAAAATCTATCTGCGATAACCTGTGTAATCCCCGCCTGCCAACAATAATATTAAATGAAGTCGGGTAGGTGTGGCTAAAAGAAACAAATTGTTTATTTTGGCGGCTCAATGAAACTACTTTCTCCTGCCATATCATCCCTTGCCCGCATGCGGCTCTGGCGAATAGAAGCCTGGAAAAATAATCCGCAGGATGCACAACGGGAAGTGCTACAGGATTTGGTTACCTCTGCACAGTACACCGAGTTTGGCAGAAAACATGATTTCTCCAATCTGTTTAACGTAAAGGATTTTAAAAATGCGGTGCCTATACAGGAGTATAACGAACTGAAGCCATACATTGAACGCATTATGAATGGGGAACAAAATATTTTATGGAATACACCCATCTATTGGTTTGCTAAAAGCAGCGGCACCACTAATGATAAAAGCAAGTTCATCCCCATTAGCGATGAGAGCCTGGAAGACGGACATTTTAAAGCATCAAAAGATGTACTGTCCATGTATTACCAGTTTAAACCAGATTCTGAATTATTAACCGGTAAAGGTTTAGTGCTGGGTGGCAGCCACAATATTAATCCCATGAATGCCGAAGCACAGTATGGTGATTTGAGTGCGGTACTATTTCAGAATTCTCCTTTCTGGGCACACTGGCTTCGTACACCAGACCTCAGCATCGCATTGATGGATGAATGGGAAAGCAAAATTGAAAAAATAGCAGAGGCAACGATAAAAGAAAATGTGACTTCTGTTTCTGGTGTACCTACATGGACCTTGGTGTTGTTTAAAAGAATACTGGAAATAACCGGCAAGAAAACAATGGCGGAAGTGTGGCCATCATTGGAACTATATATGCACGGCGGTGTTTCATTTACACCATACAAAGAACAGTTTGAAAAATTGATTGGCAAAGACATCAACTACCTGGAAATGTATAATGCCAGCGAAGGTTTTTTTGCGGCGCAGGAAAAACCGGGTAATGAAGACATGTTGTTATTTACTGATCATGGAATTTTTTATGAGTTTATGCCAGTGAATGAATATGGTAAAAAAGAACCGCTGACCATCGGCCTGCAGGATGTTGAGATTGGAAAAAATTATGCTCCCATCATCAGCACTAATGGCGGACTGTGGAGATATTTATTGGGTGATACTATTCAATTCTCTTCATTACTACCTTATCGGATAAAAGTTTCGGGCAGGCTAAAACATTTTATGAATGCCTTTGGCGAAGAAGTGATTGTTGACAATTCCGATAAGGCCATTGCGATAGCTAGTGAAAAAACCGGAGTGGTGGTAAATGATTATACAGCCGCACCTATTTATTTTTCTGATAAAGCCAACGGGGCACATGAGTGGTTGATCGAGTTTGAAAATGATCCGTCAGATCTTGAAGAGTTTACTAATCAACTGGATGCCGCTTTACAAAACATCAATAGTGACTATGAAGCCAAACGGCATAAAAGTATTGCATTGGGTATGCCTGTTGTGCATGCATTAAAAAAAGGAACTTTTAATGAATGGCTGCGCAACAAAGGAAAATTAGGCGGCCAACACAAAGTGCCGAGACTGAGTAATGAAAGAAAGTATGTAGAAGAGATCCTTACTTTCACAACATAGCTTCTATGCAACCTGCGGATCACATTTGTAAAAATTGCAATAATCATTTTTCAGGTAAATACTGCCACCAATGTGGTGAAAAAGTGTACCATGAAAAGGATAAGTCTGTTCTTCATCTTTTTGAAGAAGGTTTGCATTTCATCACTCATTTCGAAGGAACATTTTTTAATACCCTTAAAAAAATATTCGCACAACCAGGCCAGCTATCTGTTGACTATTGTAAGGGAAAAAGAAAAACTTACTTTAAACCACTTTCCCTTTTTTTATTGCTGGTGGTGGTGTACCTACTGTTCCCCGTATTTGAAGGATTGAACATGAAGCTTTACTACCATACACATCATTTTATTTATGGCAAGTATGCAATGCAGGAGGCAAAAGAGGCAATGTTACAAAAAAAACTTACCGAGGAGCAGTTGATAACTTTATTTCAGCAAAAATCCGAAAAAGCATCAAAGTTTCTATTGTTGATACTGCTTCCACTAACTGCACTTTTCTTCTGGATTCTAACTTTTAAAAAAAGAAAATACTTTTTTGATCAAATGGTATTTTCCGCAGAGATTAATTGTGTGTATTTGTTGTGGGGATTTTTGTTACTACCCTTACTCTTATTCATTAGTCAAAAGATCTATCACCTGATAACGAACTCTTATTTTAATGTTTATGACACTTTTCTTGGGATCATAACCTATGTAGTAATTTGCACCTATGCAGGAGTAGGTGCCCGAAGATTTTACAACATAACAAAATGGCAAAGTGTGGGTTTTGCCATTTTATTTTATTTAGCACATATAATTATCGTGCAGTACATTTATAAATTCATTTTATTTTATATTGTCATAAATCAAATTCACTAGTATATGAAACTACTCGAAGGAAAAGTTGCCATTGTAACCGGCGCAGCCCGTGGCATCGGCGAAGGTATAGCCATAAAATTTGCAGAGCAGGGTGCTAATGTTGCCTTTACCTATGTAAGCGATAGCAGTGCTGAAAAAGCAACAGCACTGGAAGCAAAGCTGACTGCACTCGGTGTAAAAGCAAAAGGATACAAAAGCAATGCTGGTGATTTTGCACAATGCGAAGCATTTGTGACTGATGTGCAGAAACAATTTGGCACTATAGATATATGTGTAAACAATGCCGGCATCTCTAAAGACAATTTATTACTCCGCATGACACCGGAACAATGGAATGATGTGATACAGGTAAACCTGAACAGTGTTTTCTATATGACGAAGCAGGTTATTCGCCCCATGATGAAAGCAAAGAGTGGTTCTATCATTAATATGAGTTCTATTATTGGTGAGATTGGAAATGCCGGCCAAAGTAGCTATGCCGCCAGTAAAGCCGGTATTATTGGTTTTACAAAATCTGTTGCAAAAGAACTCGGCAGCCGGAATATCCGTTGCAATGCGATAGCTCCCGGTTTTGTAGAAACAGATATGACGAGTTATTTAAAAGAAGGCGAAGCGGCGGATAAATATAAAGCTGGTATTCCTTTGGGAAAATTTGCTAGTGCAGAAGATATTGCGAATGCGGCGTTGTTTTTGGCAAGTGATATGGGAAGTTATATTACCGGGCAGACGATTAGTGTTTGCGGGGGTTTGAATATTTAGGCTAAGAGGATAAAGGAGTAAAAAGAGATGGAATTTAAAAGACCTATACCAATAAATGATTTGACAGAGATTGTTATTGGCTTATGCATTAAAATACATTCACGGATAGGGCCCGGCTGCTTTGAAAGAGTTTATGAAGAGGTTTTATATTACGAATTAGTAAAGCTTGGCTTATTTGTTAAACGTCAAGTACTTCTTCCTATAGATTATGATGAACTCCATATCAAAGATGCATATAAGATTGATTTGCTTATTGAAGACAAATTAATTACAGAGTTAAAATCAAAACATCCTCTCCCACCAGTTGACTTTAATCAAATTCACACCCACTTATCGCTAACCAACTTAAAACATGGATTATTGGTAAATTTCAAAGTGTCAAAAATGAAAGAAGGAATACACAGAGTGTATAATAATTTTGGAAGGGAAGAGCTATAAGCGACCCCTCTTTTTCTCATTTTTCTCTTTTAAACTCCTAGCTTAATTCCTCTCTTCTTTATATAACTATGCCACAAAATCATCGCCGCAATGGTCCTATACGGCCTCCACGGTTCTGCAATTTTCAGCATTTCTTCTTTACTGATTTCTTTGGGTAATTGTTTTACTTCTTTCAAACTATTCACCAACGCAATATCTCCAAGCGGAAATAAATCTGTTCGTTGCAGGGCATGCATCAAGTACACATCAATCGTCCAGTGACCGATGCCTTTTAATTGAATCATATGGGCCCTTACTTCTTCATCTGTCAGCAATGAAAATGTTTTTAGTCTTGTTCTTTTGGATTGCACCGCTTTTGCCAGTTCTCTTGCATACACAATCTTTTGCCGGCTGAAGTAGCAGCTTCGCAAATCTTCATCGCTAAGTGATAATATTTTTGCCGTGGTTACATAGCCAATCTTGTCTTTTAGTTTTTTAAAAGCTGCATAGGCAGATGCCAGGGACACTTGTTGTTCGAGAATGGTAAGAATAAGAGTTTGAAAAGTGGCAGGCCTGGTCCACATGGGAGGATAGCCATACTTTTTTATTATTGCTGCAAGATCTTTATCCAGCTTACAAAGCTTATCGCAGTACTGATAAAAAGTCTCTTTATTAAATGGCGAAACGGATGACATGAAATGTTGCTGTGTTTTTAAATCCAAGATACAGCAAAGGCCATTACAAAGTAAAGCTTGACTAACCCTGTAATGAATATTTTAAAGAACCGCTTTGTTTATTTTATCTTGCAATAAAGAGGGTTAATGAAAAACAACTGCACAATACTTTTTATCTGCCTGCTTATTTTTTCGCAATCAATCTTTGCACAACCTTTCGCCACCTGGACAAAAACAGCATTGAAACTGAATAATGGAAAAGTTGAAAGAAACATCCAGCTTCCGGTAACTAATGGCAAATTCCTTACTACATCCTATAAGCCTGTTACCGGAGAATTCTGGTACTTCGAAAAAGACAATACTGATTTTCAATTTGAAATAAATGGAAAAGTATATAGCGGAAGAGGCAACTGGGCTTTAAAAAATATCACTAAGCTTACAGATACAAAACAAGGGGATGGTGCGGCAGTTGTATTAATAAGTGCTGATAAAAAGATAGAACTTACGTTGCAATTTTTATTGTACCCAGACTTACCTGTTATCCGAAAAAATTTATTAATTAAAAATATAACTAAGCAAACCATACAACTGGAATCAGTTGATGTAGAAAAGTTTGAAGTAGTAGAATACTGGCCAACAACTTATAGTTGGATATTTCATGATTATGGCCGTCGGAGATCTATTGGCTCTTATGATGGCAATATGCAAGATGCCCTGATTAATATTTATGATAATGATTGGCAACAGGGCATTGTTATAGGCAATGAAGCAGCAGGTGTTATCAAGCATACTTCAGTGTATTGGCAGGAACAAGCTATTAGTGCCGGACTTACACATAAAAATTCTCGGTTCCCATTTAGAAAATATATTAAGCCCGGTGAAACCTTTAGTACCCCACAGATCTTTACAGCAGTATATAACGGCTGCAAAGATCCTGACGAAATCATTAATACTGTGATTCCGGATTTTATTAGAAAGCACATGGGCATCCGGCTTTCTGAGCTTACACAAAAACCAACTTTTGTTTATAATACCTGGGTGCCTTTTGGCAAAGAGATCAATGAGAAGCTAGTAATGGAATTAGCCAAAGCGGCGGCCGCTTCAGGTATGAAGGAGTTTATAATAGATGATGGCTGGCAAAAAAACTATGGTGATTGGGAAATAGATTCTACCAAGTTTCCTAATGGATTAAAACCGGTTTTTGATTATATAAAATCATTGGGTATGAAACCCGGTTTATGGGTAAGTGTGGGAAGTGCTGTGCCAGATAGTAAAGTATTTCAGCAACATCCCGAATGGTTTGTAAAAGATATAGATGGAAAATTCTCCAATCTGCACCAACCAATAACTTCATTTGATGCCCGTTCTGCCTGTTTCAGTACAGGCTGGAAAGACTACATAAAAAATATTTTACTCAAATTGTCACTGGATTATGGGTTGGAATATTTGAAACTTGATTTTGCTGTGGTAACAAGCCCTTATCGGTTTGATAATAAAATATCGGGCTGCTATGCTACTAACCACCCTTTGCATAAAGACCATCATGAATCATTTTATGTAAACTATGAAAGAGTGTGGCAATTGTTTGATGAACTGCATGCAGCAAAACCAAACCTATTTATTGATTGCACATTTGAAACAATGGGCGGATTGCAATTAATTGATTACGCCATGCTAAAACATGCAGAAGGAAATTGGTTGTCAAATTTTCTCGGGCCTGAAGCAAAAGTTGATTTGCGAATCAGGAACATGGCATGGTGGCGTTCTCCTGCAATACCTGCAACTGCATTGGTAATTGGCAATCCTGAAATGCAGGATACCGCCTGGGAGTTACATATTAAATCACTGGCCGGTGCATTACCTATTATGCTTGGCGATCCAAGAAAACTTTCGGATGTGGATTTAAAAAAATACAGGCACTATGCGGACTGGTTGCAACAGATGGAGAACCGTTACGGTATTATGAATTTCCGGCAAGACCTTCCGGGCTATGGCGAGCCTAAGGAAGGTATGTGGGATGGATTTCAACGCATCAATACAGATACAAAAGATGGTGGTATCGTTGGCATATTCAGACATGGTGCCAGCGAATCGAAAAGAAGAATTTTTATAAATTATCTTCTCCCTGACAAAATATATAAAGTAAAAAAAATGGATGGCTCAATGGTGATTCTTTTATCCGGAAGTGATTTACAAACAAAAGGCTTTGAAGTTGTAATAGATAAATTATACGATGGAGAATTATTTGAACTAAGCAACGAATAAGAAGTGGGAGCATTATGTTGCACTAAAATTATAGTATATTTTAAGTACCGATTTTTAAACCATCTGTTATGAAAAAAATATTCTTCCTGATATTAATTGCTTTTACAACAACAGCTGCAGCCCAGAATAACAATTACACAATAAGCATGGATGGGCTTGGCGCAATAAAACTTGGTATGACGCAAGCTGAGCTGGAGAAATTGCTCGGTAATAAAATTCCACTTACAAATCCGTGGGATAGTGTAAGTGGCTCCTGGCAGGATTCAGCTAAAATAAAGTACAAAAACATTTCTGTACTGCTTGATTTTCAACGCAACTATTTTGCTGAAGACACTTTTAATATGATCATAATCGGGATTCAAACCAGCAGTCCATTGTGCAAAACAACAGCTGGCATTGGTATCGGTGTTGATAAATTAAAAGTGATTGCTGCATACGAAGAAAACGATGTTTATGTTTTACCTGATTATGAAGATGACAGCTATACAAGTAGAAGTAAAACGAAAGCTACAATTAATGTAAAAGATGAATCTGGAAAAAGAATGATTGTCTTTTATATGAAAAACAAAAAGGTAGTCGGGTGTAAAATTAAAACCTCTTTTAGTGATGAAGAGTAAAAATTTATTTTGCTTTGAATTTTTGAATTGCATTCCTGGTAAAGTCACTAAGCACTAACTTTCCGCTAATGGCTGCTCTATCAATCAATAATTTATCCCAGTGCTCTGTTCCTTTCCAGAATATTTTTTTCATTTCAGCCATAGCTTCCGGGCTTGAATGCATCAGTACATTGCTAAGGCGATGAATTGATTCATCCATTTGTTCTACGGTAGGATGTAATTCCGCATACAATCCTTTTCTCCTCGCCCAATCTGCATTTCGCCACATGCTGGCATCTATCGCCAATTGCGAAAAAGCAGACGTACCAATTTTTCTTTCCACTGCCGGCCCTACTACAAATGGACCGATACCAACTGCGAGTTCACTCAATTTCACATCAGCACCTTCCGCTGCAATAGCATAATCTGCTGCAGCGGCCACGCCTACTCCACCGCCTACACATTTGCCATGTATGCGGGCAATTACAAACTTAGGACAGATACGAATGGCATTAATAACATGAGCAAAGCCACTAAAAAAATCCAGGCCTTGTTCTTTGGTTTGAATAGCCATCAGCTCATCAAAACTTGCGCCGGCACAAAATGCTTTTTCACCTGCTGAACGAAGAATAATTACTTTGGTATGTTCGTCATTACCGGCACCATGTATGGCCTGGGCCAGTTGTTCCAGAATTCTTGCGGGTAATGAATTGCTTTGCGGATGAAAGAATTCAATGGTGGCGATACCGTTGTGATGTTCTGAATGTACGTAAGGTTCCATATTAAAACTGTTGTAAATATTCTTGGTCAAAAATAAAAAATGTTTCAGGAGTTATTCCTCGCCACCATCGTCAATATCGTTGCCACACCTGTTATTTCATCCATTTCATCCAGCATCTCTACATACCACTTTACAATCCCTTTTTCAATATCATCGCCTCTTTTAAAATCTTCCGGTTTTTCAATAATTCGTTTATCATTCGGCAATTTTTCTTTGCAGGTAAACCGGATATAAATTTCTGAACCCGGATAAACAGGTTTGGTAAATCTTAATTCATCAATACCATAATTTAACAGTACTGGATTTTTTTCATAACTATCCACAAATAAACCGGCGGCAATGCTCATGATGAAATAACCATGTGCCACTTGTTGATCAAACATCGTTCCTTCAAAATCTGTTGTTTTTATATGCGCATAAAAATGATCGCCACTCAGGTCAGCAAATTTGTCTATGTCTTCAGATGTAATAACTCTTTTCTCCGTGATAAGCTGATCACCAATCTGTAGTTCTTCAAAATATTTTTTGAAAGGATGCTTGCCAGGATTTTTTCCTTTGGCATGTGGCTGATACACATTGGTGATTTCTGTGATGGTTGTTGGTGAACCCTGCAAGGCTGTTCGTTGCAAATAATGTTTCACACCTCTTACACCGCCCATTTCTTCACCACCACCTGCACGGCCCGGACCACCATGCACCAAAAGTGGCAATGGCGAACCATGCCCTGTACTTTCTTTAGCACATTCATTATTCAGTATTAATATTCTGCCATGATGAGTGGCGGCACCAATCACATATTGTCTTGCTTCTTTATAATCAGCAGTAACAATGGTGGATACCAAACTTCCTTTACCCAGTTTACTTAATGCAATGGCTTCATCAAAATTCTTATAAGGCATTATCGTACTCACCGGCCCGAATGCTTCTACCTCATGTGCTTCTTTGGCTGCAAATGGATTTTCATTCATCAATAATACCGGTGATATAAATGCACCTTTTTCTGAATCGGCATCTATTACTTCTACACTATCTAATGAACCATAAACTATTTGTGATGAGGCTAATAATTTCTGCACCTGTTCTCTCACTTCATTACGTTGTGATTGGCCTGCAAGGCTACCCATTCTTACTTTCTCATTTAATGGATTACCAATAGCAGTTTGCGATAAAGAAGTAGCAATGGCTTTCCACACTTCCTCCATTTTAGTTGAGGGAACGAATATTCTCCGGATGCCGGTGCAGCGTTGCCCGGCTTTCAAAGTCATTTCTTTTCTTATTTCTTTAATAAAAATATCCCACTCCGGCATTCCCGGACCCACATCTTTTCCCAGCACAATACAATTTAATGAATCGGCTTCCATATTAAATGGCACTGAATTCATCAGAATGTTTGGATTCGATTTCAACATTAATCCGGTAGATGCAGATCCGGTAAAGGTTACCACATCTTGTGAAGTAACATGATCTAATAAATCACCTGCACTACCACATATTAATTGCAAAGCCCCTTCGGGTAAAATTTTCGAAGCAATAATTTCTTTTACCACTGCTTCCGTTAAATAACTTGTCACAGTTGCCGGCTTTACAATACAAGGCATACCAGCTAATAAATTCACCGCAATTTTTTCCAACATTCCCCACACCGGAAAATTAAATGCATTGATATGTATGGCCACTCCTTCTTTGGGAACAAGAATATGTGTTCCCATAAAAGTATTGTTCTTACTTAGGTTATGACTTTCACCATCTATACAAAAAACTTCATCCGGAAATTTTCGCCTTAATGATGCATTAGCAAAAAGATTTCCGATACCGCCTTCTATATCTACCCAGCTATCTGCTTTGGTAGCACCGGTTTGATAACTGATTTTATAAAATGTTTCGAGATGATTGCGAAGATGCAGGGCTAATGTTTTCAACATATTACCTCTTGCATGAAAAGTCATTTTGCGAAGAGCAGGATTACCCACAGTTCTTGCATAGTCAGTTATAGATTTGAAATCCAGTCCTTTGGTTGTTGCTGCACCTATGGCATCGCCGGTTACGGCATTGTATAAAGTTTGCCCATCGCCATCTCCTGATATCCAGTTGCCCGTTATATAATTTTCCAACTTGTTCATATGTCAATCGTATGTTAGGATGCAAATCTACTAATTGCAGGGTTGAAATCTAAGTTGTAAATTTGCATTGATTAAATATTTTACTTTAATCTCATTATGAAAAAATCTTTATTACTCCTCGCAGTTTTATCATTGCTCTTCGCTTGCAACAACGAAAAGAAAACTGACCATAGCAAAAGTCATAAAAAAGAAATCCCTGCCACTAAGCAAGACAGCTTATATGCAGAAGTTATGGATGCCCATAATGAGGTTATGCCGAAAATGGGGACAATCCGTGGTGCACAGAAAAAAGCACAGCAAATGATCGACTCTATTGGAAATCTTCCTGAAAAAGCCCAAGCCTCAGCAGCCAATTTAAAATTAGAATTACAAACTCTTATTAACGATCTCAACTATGCCGATCTGGCCATGGATAAATGGATGATGGAATTTAAAATGGATTCCATGAAAGAAAATGTGCAGGAACGTATCAATTATCTGACTAATGAAAAAGTGAAGATGGGAAAAGTAAAAGAAGCTTTTCAAAATGGCTTGCAAAAAGCTGATTCATTACTTAAAGCAAAATTCTGATTCCTTTACTATTAACTGATAGGTGGCTCTACTCCAAACTGCCGAAGGTGATGCAAGGCATGTTTGTATAGCAACTGCACATTCTGTTCAAAATTCAGATCGCCGAAGAATGGATTCCTGATCACCATCTCCGGATTTTTTTCATAGGCCTCAAAAAAGTAAATTAATTCCTGCTGCAATGCTCCGATAGCAGCTTGTATAGTTTTGTATCTCAGCGGTGAAGGCTCTTCACCCATCAATGGATTGTTGGTATTCTCTTTAAAAGGTTTATCACTCATCAAAAATTCCCGCATACGATCCAAGTGATCTGGAGGGGTCATTATAGTATCTATCTTCAATCGTCCGTTGGCATTGCGAACGGCGTCTCCCCCATAATGCTCTATCATCTGCTGCACATTCATCTTACCCCAGCGGGGTGCAGTCTCAGCAGGTAATTGTTGTAAGTATGAAATCAGTTTGGTCCGAAGAAAATTTTCTTTTTCTAAACTCATCTGGTAAGCATTTGGAAGTGGCAAATTACAAAACTGGCAGGCTTTACAATAAATATTATCAGCATCAAACCTTCGCCAGCATTATGGGTAGTATTGCTTATTAATCGATCTCTTTGTCTATCACTTTACACAGCGAGTTAAAAATATCATCTACACTGCCCATTCCTTTTACATGTATCACTTTATCCTGCTGCTCGTAGTATTGTGCTACAGGTAGTGTTTCATTTCTATAAACCTCCTGCCGCCTGCGTTGCACATTTTCATCCATATCATCACTACGGCCTGATGTTTTACCACGGTGTACCAACCGGCTTATCAATTCTTCTTCATCCACATGCAAAAAAAGAACTACTTCTATTCCTGTTTTTTTTAGCAGCAATAAATTATCCAGTGCTTTTGCCTGCGCCACTGTACGGGGATAGCCATCAAATAAAAAACCCCGGGCTCCTTTATGTTTATCAAAATATGAATCTACCATGCCAATTACCACTTCATCCGGTACAAGCTGGCCATGGTCAATAAAATTTTTAGCCTCTAGGCCCAAAGGAGTTCTATCCGCTATTTCTTTGCGCAGCAGATTACCAGTTGACAGGTGAATCAATTCATATTTTTCAACCAACTTATCCGACTGAGTCCCTTTTCCACTCCCAGGCGGGCCAAACAAAATCAAATTAAACATAAGCTACTTACAGGTCTTGGTGAGCCAACAAATATAATATACGGGGCTTAATATTCAGGATAATCCAAATAAGTTTTGAGGGTAAATAGCAGGTTTCCGATAAATTGTTAAGAATTGCCCTTATTGCCATACTTATAAAGCCAGAAAAACCTGCTTTACGTAAATTTGTTACTGATGAAAACAATGAATTTGCGAAAAACAATACTGGCCGCTATCATAACCGGCATTTTTTTCTCCGGCTTGGCTTTTGCTACCCCTTTAGCTAAGGTTGCGAAAAGACCTATTAACAGCAATAAACTTGAACCAATGGACACTTCAAAAAAAAACCCGGTTTACTCCAATTCCGATAGTGCAGAAGTAAAAATGACCGAAGAAGAATGGAAAAATATTTTACCTGAAGATGTATTTTATATTGCCCGCCAAAAAGGTACTGAACGGCCATGGACAAGTAAGTTTGAAGGTTTTAAAGAAATTGGCACTTACTATTGCGCCGCCTGTGGCAATCCGCTTTTTAAAAGTGATACCAAATTTGAAAGTGGCTGCGGATGGCCCAGCTTTTACGAGGCCATTAGCAAAACAAGCATTATTAATATTCCCGACAACTCACATGGAATGAAGAGGACTGAAGTACAATGCGGCCGTTGCAAAAGCCATCTCGGTCATGTGTTTGATGATGGCCCACCTCCAACCGGCCTTCGCTATTGCATAAATGGAGTAATACTTGATTTTGCAAAAGCCAAAAAAGCAGAAGAAAAATACGACGACAAAACAAAACAGGACTAAATATCATCTTTGAGGTTTTGATTTCTTACATTCGGAGACATATTTTTTTATGTCAATAAAAAATCAACTCCTCCTCCTTTGTACTTTTTTGCTTGTACAATCGGTTTGCTTTTCTCAATCAGAAAAAAGAACTTTAAGACCCGGCGACGTTTACCGTCTGCAAAGCACTGGTGATGCACAAATATCTCCTGATGGAAAGTGGTTTGTTTATACACTTACAACTATCGACTCTGCCAAAGACAAACGTAATACTGATATATGGATGATGAGTTGGGATGGCATTGAATCAGTGCAACTAACCAATAGCCCGGATGGAGAGAACAACCCGAAGTGGAGTCCTGATGGAAAATATATTTCTTTTACTACTGCCCGCAATGGGGGAAATTCACAAGTTTATCTCCTCAACAGGCTCGGTGGCGAGGCTATTAAATTAACAGATGTAAAAGGAGAATTGAATGATTATGCCTGGAGTCCGGATGGGAAAAAATTACTTCTTACTATAAAAGATTATGAAGATACAGCCGGGAAAAAAGGAGCTAAGCCCTATGTTATTGATAAGTATAAATTTAAACAGGATATAAGCGGCTATCAATACGACAAACGAAAAACACATCTTTATCTTTTTGATGTTGCAGCTAAAAAAGTAGATACCCTTACCGCTGGAAATTATAATGAAGCTGGTGCTCAATGGAGCCCGGATGGAAATGCTATAGCTTTTGTAAGTAACACAACTGACGACCCGGATAAAAATTCTAATAGTGATATTTTTATTATCGCAGCTAAACCAGGTGCGGTAGCTAAGCAGTTTACTACCTGGAAAGGAAGAGATGCTTCGCCAGAATGGAGTCCTGATGGAAAAAAAATTGCTTATTTGCGCAGCACATCCGATGAAAATTTCATTATGTATGATCAGTCGGTTCTTGCTATTGCAACTGTTGCAGGTGGTGATCCTGTGCTATTGAGTAAATCATTAGATCGTCCTGTTGCATCTCCCCGGTGGAATAAGGATGGAACAAGCATTGCTGTATTGGTTACCGATGATTGTGAAAGATATATTGCCGCATATGATGTGAACAGCAGGCAAATGAATAAAATTATTGGTGGCAATCGTTCGTTTAATTCATTAGAACTTCATCCAAATGGCAATTGGATTGCCTCAATGTCAGAACCGCAGCTACCTTCTGAATATTATGCGTTGGAAAATGGAAGCCTGCGCCGTCTTACCAGAGTACAGGATGATTTTATTTCAAATCTTTCTTTGGCCACAGTAGAAAAGTTTACATCAAAAAGTAAAGATGGAACGGCTGTTTCAAATTTGTTATACCTGCCAGCTAATTCTTCGAGAGAAAAATTCCCGGTTATCTTTTTTATTCATGGTGGCCCTGTTGGGCAGGATGAATATGGTTTTGATCTAACAAGACAAATGCTGGCAGCCAAAGGTTATGCAGTGGTAGCGGTTAATTATCGTGGCAGTAATGGTCGTGGTATAGATTACAGTAAAGCTATTTATGCTGATTGGGGAAATAAAGAAGTATTGGATATACAAGGTGCAGCGGATCATTTGATCAGTAAAGGAATTGCCGATGCTGATCGTATGGGAATTGGGGGTTGGAGTTATGGCGGTATACTAACCAATTATACCATTGCAAAAGACACCCGTTTTAAAGCCGCTGCCAGTGGTGCAGGCAGTGCCCTTCAGCTTTCTTTATATGGTGTTGATCAATATATATTACAACTGGATAATGAACTCGGCCAGCCATGGAAGGATAGAAATTTTGAAAAGTATTTAAAGCTTTCATACCCTTTTTTACATGCTGATAAAATAAAAACACCTACCCTCTTTATGGCTGGAGAAAAAGATTTTAATGTGCCGGCCATTGGCAGTGAGCAGATGTACCAGGCCCTGCGTTCAATCGGTATCCCAACAGAATTAATTATTTACCCCGGGCAATTTCATGGTATTACCTTGCCCTCTTTTCAAAAAGACAGGTTTGAACGATATATTCAATGGTTTGATAAATACATGCAACGTAAGTCTTTTTAGAGTGGGGATATAACTAATATAAGGTTTTGTTGTTTTGTAATAAATGGGCTGAAATTGGCAATCCGATTTTTACACCGCTGGTACTTTTTTATTTCCTAAAGCAACTTCATTCAGATAAATTTACGTTCCCAAAGAAATTACATGCAAGTGGTTAAAAAAATAATTTTATTACTGATAATAAGCACAGCTTTTACTATTGATGCTGTATCACAAATAGATATTACGCAGCCGATGCCGCTGGATCCTAAAGTAAAAATAGGACGGCTGGCCAATGGACTTACCTACTATATCCGGCATAATAGTTTGCCGGAAAAAAGAGTAGAAATGAGATTAGTGGTAAATGCCGGCTCGGTACTGGAAGATGCCGATCAATTGGGACTTGCACACTTTATGGAGCACATGAATTTTAATGGCACTAAACGTTTTCCAAAAAATGAACTGGTAAGTTACCTGCAAAGCATTGGGGTAAAATTTGGCGCCGATTTAAATGCTTATACTGGTTTTGATGAAACAGTTTATATACTTCCGGTGCCAACGGATAAGCCCGGCCTGGTGGATAAAGGTTTGCAGATATTAGAAGACTGGGCACACAATGCATTATTAGATTCTATGGAAATAGAAAAAGAAAGAGGTGTGGTAATAGAAGAATGGCGACTAAGCCGTGGCGCAGATGAAAGAATGATGAAGCAAACATTACCGGTGCAATATCGTGGCTCCCGGTATGCAGATAGATTACCCATAGGTACAAAAGCGTCGCTGGAGCATTTTTCTCCGGCAGCATTAAAACGTTTTTATACAGATTGGTATCGCCCCGATCTGCAGGCCATTGTAATTGTTGGTGATATTGATGTAAATGATATGGAACAAAAGATCAAAGAAACCTTTGGCGACATTCCACCACCATCTTCACCAAGAAAAAGAGAAATTTTTCCAGTGCCCGATCATGCAGAAATATTATCGGTAATTGCAAAAGATAAAGAAACTGCCTTCCCCTCCATAGAAGTAATGTATAAAAAAGAACCACAGGTGGAAACACTGATTGGTGATTATACAAGATATATGCACCGCCGTCTTTTTACCGGCATGTTGAATAATCGATTTCGGGAAACTACTTTGAAAGCAAATCCGCCGTTTGTAGGTGCAGGTTCTTTTTATGGCAATAGCTATGCTAGAACAAAAGATGTGTACCAGCTGTATGCTAACACCAGCGATACCGGCATGGGCCGCTCTTTATATGCACTGCTGGAAGAAAACAGGAGAGTGGCTTTGTATGGTTTTACTGCCGCAGAATTTGATTTGCAGAAAAAGCAGATGAAAAGTTTTTATGATCGCATTTTTGATGAAAGAGAAAAAGAAGAATCATATAAGTATGTAGATGAGTATGTAAATAATTTTTTGATCAATGAGCCTATTCCGGGTATTGAGTGGGAATATGATTTTGTAAAACAATACCTGGCCACGGTAAAGCTGGAAGATGTAAATAAAATGGCTGCGCAATGGATAACAAAAGATAATATGGTGGTAACCTTGAATGCGCCGGATAAAGAAGGAATAAAACTACCATCAACAGAAGAAATAAATAAAGTGCTGGCCGCAGTGGAGCTGGCAAAAATAGAACCGGTAAAAGATAAAGTTCTCGCTACTGCCTTAATGGATGCCAACAAATTGAAACCTGGCAAAATAGTAAGCACCAAAACAGATGATGAAGTGGGCACTACTACTTTAAAGTTTTCTAATGGTGCAACTGTTATTTTAAAGAATACCAATTTTAAAAATGATGAAATACTTTTCCGGGCTTTTAGCAAGGGTGGTCATTCATTGGTAAAAGATGCAGATTATTTTTCTGCAAGCAATGCGGCATCTATTGTGACACAAAGTGGCGTTGGCAATTTCTCTGCCATTGATCTTGGCAATATGCTAAAGGGGAAAAACACCTCACTTACACCTAACATTACTTTATACAGCGAAGGATTAAATGGCAACAGCATTCCAAAAGAAACAGAAACTTTGCTGCAGCTCATACATCTTTATTTTACCGCACCCAGAAAAGATAAAGAGGCTTTTGAATCTTTTAAAACAAGACAAAAACAATTGTATGCAAACCTGGCTGCTAACCCACAGATCTATTTCAGTGCAGAATTTCAAAAGCTGATGACAAAAAATCATCCCCGTGCAGGTGGTTTGCCCAAGTCAGAAGATTTTGATAAAATAAATTTAGATCGCAGCATTCAGATCTATAAAGAACGATTTGCCAATGCCGGTGATTTTACTTTTTTGTTCGTTGGGTCGTTTAATGAAGAAACGATAAAACCATTATTAGAAAAATATATTGGCAGTCTTCCTTCCATTCCCAAAAAAGAAACGTTTAAAGACCTTGGAATACGACCTCCTGCGGGTAAAGTAGAAAAAATAATTACCAAAGGAGAAGATCCTAAAAGTGTAGTAGCGATGGTATTTACTTCACCAGCGGTGTATAATACCAATGATGCCTTTGCACTCAATAGCCTGGCAGACATAATGAATATAAAACTCACGGAAGAGCTGCGGGAAGAAAAAGGCAGTGTGTATGGTGTAAATGCATATGGTGCTATGAACAGGATTCCCTATTCTTATTATTCGTTCAACATTACTTTTCCCTGTGCGCCGGACAATGCAGATACACTAAGCAAAGCTGCATTGGAAGAATTGAGAAAAATAATTAAAACTGGAGTATCAGAAGAAGACCTGGCTAAAATAAAAGAACAGCAAAAAAGAAAACTGGAAGTGGATAGTAAGCAAAATCAATTTTGGGTAAACAACCTGTATGATGCTTATTATTATGGAACCTCTCCTGTTGAAATTTTAAACAAACAGAAACTTACTGAAGGCCTTACTTCCAAAATGATACAGGATGTGGCGAAGAAATACATCAACCTCAATAATTTTATCCGGGTTATTTTGCAACCAGATTCACAAAACGGTAAACCATTGAAAGGGTTTTAGTGTTATCAAACCATATCATTTTCACCAATAGCTGTAACCAATGAAAGCATTCAGGCTGATCGTATTTTTTTTATTGTCCGTTATTATCATTGGAGCGGTAATGACGTTCATGCTGCCAACCCATCAAAAAATAAATCGCAGCATTACGATCAATGCACCGGCCACTGTTATTTATGAGCAATTGAAAAAATTGGAAACCTTTAACCGGTTTTCTGTGTGGAGCCAGCAGGATTCTTCCATAGTGCATACGATGAATGGAACCGATGGCACTGTTGGAGCTATCAGCACCTGGAAAGGCAGCCCCGAAATTTCTGGTGAAGGCAAAATAGAGATCACTGCTTTAGAACCAACTCAAAAAGTGGCGCATACCATTCATTTTTCAAAACCACAGAAAAGCACTGCTCAATCTGTTTTTATGTTGAACCAAAAAGAAAAAAATCAAACAACCGTCACCTGGAACTTTGAACTAAACACTCCCCGCCCCGGCAACATCTTCAATCTTTTTTATAGCCTGGATAAACAAATGGGAAATGATTTTGAAACAGGTCTTGCCACTTTAAAGACCATGATTGAAAAAGATAATACCAGTACTCCTCCTGTAAAATAATCAGCATCATTCCCCATTCTTTACTTCATCATATAACCGGCTAAACCGTTTATATAAACTTCTTTGCTGTCCATTGCTTTATCAGTAAGTTTATCTTCTCAAAAACAATCTCATATGTCAAAACTATTGCTCGTTGTTACAAGTATTTTCTTTTGCCTCGGTGTTACTGCACAAAAAACTACTCTCTCTCAATTTAAAAACTGGAAACCCCGCAGCATCGGCCCAGCCGGTATGAGTGGCCGTATCACCAGTATTGATGCCGTAGTAGCCAACCCCAATACCATTTATATTGGTGCTGCTTCAGGTGGAGTTTGGAAAACAGACAACAGTGGTCATTCATGGGCCCCGGTATTTGATGAGCAGCCAACACAAAACATTGGTGCCATTGCTATTCAACAATCTAATCCATCAGTAGTATGGGTAGGCACCGGTGAAGGCAATCCAAGAAACTCACTCAATTTGGGTGCAGGCATTTTTCGCACATTAGATGGCGGCAAGACCTGGAAAAAAATGGGCCTGGAAAAAACAGTTTGTATTCATCGTATCATCATAGATCCGAATAATGCCAATACTGTTTATGTAGCAGCTATTGGTAATCCATATGCAGAGCACAATGAAAGAGGCGTTTATAAAACAACCGATGGTGGCGAAACATGGAGTAAAATTTTATACGCTAATGATACTACTGGTTGTGCCGATCTTATTATGGATCCATCCAATCCCAATAAATTAATAGCCAGCATGTGGCAGTTTCGCCGCACACCCTGGAACCTTACCAGCGGTGGTGCCGGTAGCGGATTACACATTACTGTTGATGGTGGAAAGACCTGGCAGAAATTATCAAAAGAAGATGGCCTGCCCGAAGGGCCATTGGGGAGAATAGGTATTGCCTTTGCCCGCAGTATGCCAACAAGGGTATATGCAAAAGTAGAAGCTACTAAAAATGGTTTGTATAAAAGTGATGATGGTGGTTTTAAATGGTCGTTGGTAAATAGTGATCCTGCACAGATAACGGATCGTCCTTTTTATTACCAGGAAATATATGTGGATCCAAAAAATGAAAATAGAATTTATGATGTGCATAGCACCATCACTTTTAGTGAAGATGGTGGCAAATCATTTTCAACCATGATACCTTATTCCGGTATTCATCCTGATCATCATGCATGGTGGATACATCCGGAAGATGCAAATCTTATAATAGAAGGTAATGATGGCGGTATTGGTATATCAAGAGACCGTGGAAAGAATTGGGTGTTTGATGAAAAAATTCCCGTAGGGCAATTCTATCATGTAAATGTTGATGATGAAATTCCTTACAATGTAATGGGTGGTATGCAGGATAATGGTAGTTGGCATGGCCCTGCATACACATGGACAAATGGTGGCATCCGTAATTATTATTGGAATAATGTAGGCGGTGGTGATGGCTTTGATGTAATGCCCGATGCAGAAGATGCTTCGTGGGTATATAGCATGAGCCAGGGAGGAAATGTTGGTCGCCGCAATGTAAAGACTGGTGAAAGCTGGTTTATAAAACCTCCGGCTGTAGATCCTAAATTAATGCTGCGTTTCAATTGGAACTCTGCCATAGCACAAGATCCGTTTGATAAAAAAACAATTTATTATGGCAGCCAGTTCTTACATAAGAGTATGGATAAGGGAGTAAGCTGGCAAACTATTTCGCCGGATCTTACTATGAATGATACAGCAAAAATTTCTGCCTTTCAAAATACCGGTGGATTAACATTAGATATAACCGGTGCAGAAACATATGGCAGCATACTCACCATTGCGCCATCTACCAAAGAAAATGGAACAATATGGGTAGGTACAGATGATGGTAATGTGCAACTAACAAGAGATGGCGGAAAAACATGGACCAGCTTCCGTGGAAAAATTGCTGGCCTGCCTGTTGGTGCATGGATTCCGCAGATCACTGCTTCCCGTTACAATGCAGGCGAAGCATTTGTTGTTGCCAATGATTATCGTCGTGGTGATTTTAAAACATATTTTTTCAGAACTACTGATTATGGAAAAACATGGAGCCGCATGGCGGATGAAACAAAATCCCCAGGATCCGGTGGAGTAAAAGGCTATGCATTAAGTATGATACAAGATCCCGTAGAGCCTAACTTAATTTTCCTCGGCACAGAACATGGCTTATGGGTAAGTTTTGATAATGGAAATACCTATGAGCAATGGAAGAATGGTTATCCTTCTGTATCCACCTATGATTTAGCGATACAGGAAAGAGAAGCAGATTTAGTGATTGCCACTTTTGGCCGTGCCTTATGGGTGCTGGATGATATTCGTCCGTTAAGAAAAATGGCAGCTACTAAAGGTCAACTGCCATCAACACCATTGGTAGTTTTTTCAACACCAGATGCTACACAGGCACAATACAAAGCAGCCACCGGGTATGAGTGGAGCACTTATGGCTTGTATGATGCAGAAAATAAAAGAAGAGGAATACCGGTTTCATTTTTATTTAATAAACCAAAACAAACAACAGATACTGCTGCTAAAAAACCAGTAACTACAGAAGCAACTAATCCTGCAACAGCAGCACCGGCCATGGCAGGTGGTGGCGGTGGAGGAAGAAGACAAGCTGGTAATGAAACTGGAAGCGGAAGAAGAATAACAGACAGTGTGCAGGTAAAAATTTATAATAGTAATAATGAATTGATCCGTTCACTTCGCTGGGCAGCAGATACTGGTTTCAACCGGCAGTATTGGGGTATGGAAGAAAAAGGATTTCGATTTCCTGGTTCACCAAAACCAATGCCCGGTGCACCTGAGCCCGGTGGCTTTCAGGTACTACCTGGCACTTATAAAATTGTGTTGAGCTATGCCCGCAACAGCGATTCTACTTTTGTAACCATTAAAGATGATCCACGGCTGGGCAATAGAAATGATATAAAGCTGGCGCAACGAAAAATGTATGAAAGACTTAGAACATCTGCGGATAAATTAACAGCCGGTATGGATCGCCTTACCGAAGCAGAAGAAATAGCAACAAAAATAACGGGCCAGTTACGGGGTCTCGAAGGAAAAGAAATTGATTCGCTGCGCAAGTCAACTACCAAAATACAGGATGAAATAAAAAAGCTGCGGGAGCAGATCAATGGAAAAACATCTGACAAGCAGGGCATCACCCGCAGTCCGTTTGAAGTAACAGCGATGACACAGTTGCAACAGGCACAGCAAGCCATTGGTAGCAAAATGATAGCACCGGGCCAGCAGGAAGAAAAAATGATCGCCAATGCAGAAGCGGCCATTGCAGATATGGTTTCAAAAATAAATGCATTCTTCGCCGGTAGCTGGACCAGCTATCGCCAGCAGGTAGAGAATACAAAATTGAATTTGTTTAAAGAGTATAAGCCGATTGAGTAAGGAGGTTTGAATGATATGAAATTATTATTCCGGTCTTAGGGCCGGAATTTTTTTTGTGATAACGGGGAAGCCTTGAATATTAAATGAAGGCTTGGCTACCGTTTATGTTTATTAACCTACGAACCTCTGTTTCACTTACTATTACTGAACGTTGACTTCCATTGTGTAAATATTTTACTTCTTGTTCTCTTTTAATACTTTTTATCTTTGTAGTTTCATTGTCTGCCCAGCCTAAAATGATTTCGTCATTGTCAAGCAATTCAATTTCTTTTATTTCTGTCAGCGGCAAACTTAATAGGTTTGTGAAGTTAAAAATTTTAATGACAAATGGACAAGCCCAATAGCAATCAATTGTTGCTAAAGATTTCCATCTGGCAATAAATGAAAGTCAGCCCAAATAAAACCATCCGCATTTGGCAAATAACTTTCTATTTTTTTGTCTGTCAGGTCAATGATAGTCTGGCCGCCGAAGATATCTTCTGCACAAATCAGGTTTTCTGTATTTCCCTGAGTTAGCCAGGAAAAGAAAAATTGGTCGTCATTGCAGAAAAATGAAAAATTATTTCATTGGAATTGTTTGTAAAAATTTCAACTTTAGTGACTGCACAATTTAAATTAGGTTTGGTTTCCTTAAAAGAGGAAGTTTCTAAACGATAGTTGCCACTTGGTGATAAAGATGACTCTGCACTATCGCAGTAGTTTACAACTCGTACAGTAAAGTTTTATATTACTAATCATTACAACAAACGGGTTTTTTTTGTTAGGAAACGTTTACTAAGTAATAGCTTGTATTTTTTTATTTGATACCAATATAGAGATAGAGGTGTACTGATAATTTTTTCAATAAAAATTATTGTCTATTCGTGGCAAGGGTTAATCACCTGATTTTTATGATTGCGTATTTTCCTTATTTTAGCCATATAATATGGCTGCCACAAAAAAAAGAATCTGTCGTCTTGTTTTTCTTATTGGCTTTTTGTCAATATGTACTATTTCCACTGCACAAAACAAACTGGGACTTGAACCCGATAAATGGGCCGATATATTAAGTGAAAGTGCATTGAATGAAGTCAATAGCCTGGGAAGCCTCACCCAACAGTTGATAGACACCGATTCTCTTCGGGCACTTCGTTTTTTTGATGCTCTGGAAACATCTAAAAAGGCGAGGGGATATATTTTTCGCACCTATTTCTGCATGGTGAAGGCAGATTTTCTCTATGGCAAATTTGCCGGCTATGATAAATATAAAGATCGTGGATCGAAAGAATTGAAACCGATAAAGGAGCAGATGATGAAACTGTATACCGAAGCACTTGATGCGGTGTACCACACGGAAAGAGATATAATTATTGGTTGGGTATGCTTCTATTCTGCAAGAAAAATGCAACATTTTGGAGAAACAAGTTGGGCGATGATGTACTCAAAAAATGGTGTAGATCTCTTTGAAAAAATAGAGTATCCTGTAGAGCCCCCAGTTTATAATGAACTGGCAGATTTATTATATCGGGTAAAAGAATATGACGAAAGTATTATTTACGCCAAAAAGGGAATAGCCGCATGGAAAAAACTTAATTATGAAAAAGAGTATACCAATCCTTATAAATTTAAGATAAAGGCTTTAAATACCATCGGGACTAGTTTTTATAAAAAAAGCCAACCCGATTCGGCTAACGTTTACTATCAACAGGCTTTGCAATTAGCTACGGATAATAACGATACTTTACTAACCGTAAAAGTGTTGGGGAATATCGGTAGGATACTCTATGGCCAAAATAAATTCGATTCCGCCTGGATGCTGTTTAATCTTGATTACTTAAAAAGCAAAGACGATAGTATTTACAACGAGGCAGCTAACGCATCTCAATGGATGGCAAAAGCTAACCTTGCCAGAGGAAATAATGTAGCTGCTTTAGTCGAAGCAAGGAATGCCGTTGGGCTTTTAAATCTTTGGCCAAATGGACCTTATTTGCGGGATACATATTACACCCTTACCAAAATATATAAGGCCATGGGCAACTACGATAGTGCCTTTTTTTATAATGATAGATACATGGCTCTCCACGACTCACTTGAAAAAGAAGCGGCTACCAGCAGCCTGAAAATTTCCAAAGCCAGATTGAATGACGAGATAAGCCGATTTAATATTCAAAAGCTAAATAAGGAAAAAGAATCTCAGCTTTTACTGAGGAATATTATTATCGCAGGCATTGTACTTTTATTTTTGATCATACTTTTATTTTTAAACCGTAAACGGTTAAAAGAAAAAATAAAAAAAGAGAAAGTGGAACAGGAAATGGTTTTAGCAAAAGAACAAATGAAAATGTTTACCAACAATTTGATTGAAAAAACAAATCTAATTGAAAGGCTGGAGATGCAAATAAAAGATAAAGCAGCTACCACCGAACAAAATGCTATTATTTCTGAGCTTAGTCAGCAAACAATCTTAACTGAGCAAGACTGGACTAAATTTAAAACCCTGTTTGAAAAGATTTATCCCGATTTTTTTAAGAGACTTAAGGAAAAATTTCCTGACATTACAGTGGCTGAGCAAAGAACGGCCGCATTGATCCGGCTTCAGCTTACCACCAAACAAATAGCATCTATACTCGGCATCTCGGCCGATAGTGTACATAAATCCCGCCAGCGATTGCGGCACCGGTTTCAGGTAGACGTTAATGCCAATCTTGAAGAGCTGATGGTAAATCTTTAAAGTAATATTCTATCTCCATTGATATCTTAAATAGGTTGTTTTACGCCTTGTCAGGTTTTTGTCAGCAGCTTGTCCACTCATTGTCAGCCGCAAAATTTGTTGGTACATAATTCCGGAATTAGCTTACAGCTATAAAAAATTTTATTGTGGGGGATAACATGCAGATAAGAAAAAACCTAATGCCTCTCACCCTTATCATAATTGCCCTGTTGATGATCGTTTTTGTAATCATATTTTTTAATAAAAGAATTAAGGGAATTGAAAGCAGACAGCTAAAACCCACTTTTGAACACTAAGTTGAAAAAACCATAAACAATAACAATCAATAATTACATCGTTACAAATCAAAACTTAAAAAAATGAAACGAACACTTAAAAGACCTATATCCCTATTATTCATTACCGTTTCTTTTTTATTCAATTCTTCTTCCGTTTTTGCTAACACGGAACCAGCTAAAGTGGTGGCTATCCGCCAAATTTTTCCCAGAGGACAAGGGTATGAAACCAAAATCATGAATGTTTTGGGAGCCCAGTACGGAATTGATGTGAACTCAAATCTTGGTAAAATTTTCGCAAGACTAAGTTTGCAGGCCGCAGAAGTGTATTATGTCGATAATAATTTAATAGATGCCGATAAAGTGATCTACGAAATAGGAAATCCAAATGGTAAGGTGCGGGCAGGAGTACAAGGATTGCTTGCTGTGCTGATAATGAATGAAGTGAAAAAAAATCAACCAGATGTAGAGAGTAAGGCGCTTAATCAGTGGAGTACTCAACTTTTTAGAAGCCTGAAAATAAGAACAGCAAATGCTATATTAAATGAATATAGAAAATGGGATGCTGATTATTGCCAATACAAAGCGGATGGGTATAAGCCGCCTGTTGGTTGTGGATTAGGGGGGCTTGATCAAATGCAATTATATGCTAAGCCTTCTCCTCCCCAGGATATTATGGTAAAAGCAGGTTTAAAATCTGTATTTGCTAATGATGCTGATAAAGTGGCCAATCTTATTGCTATTGGTACCACAGCGGCTACTGTTGGTGGATCTGCAATAGCATTATCAACGGTTGTGGGATATGTGCTATCAACAACATCCACTGGAATTTCAAAAGTGATAACTATTGGTGCTGCTTTTGCCGGGGCGTCAGCAGGACAAGCAGTGGTGGCCTGGGCTTCTGCCGTAGCCGCACCAGTTGCAGCGGCTGTACTTGTTATTGTAGTAGGTACTACCGAAGGTGTTCGTGTAGTAGAAGCTACTAAGGTGGAGCCTATGCTTAAAATGAAATTGGGACAAGCGATGACGGAGTATATAAGTTTACCGAACGTTTTATCTGAAATTAGTGGAAGGGATATATTTTTTATGGCATTTATGGAATCAGCCAGTAAAGGTTTTAAACTTACAGAACCCCAGGTAAATGGTGAAGTAAGATTTTATTGCCAGGCAGGTTATGTAGCAAAATTTTCTTTAACCTACACCGCCGATCTTGATAAAACCGGGTTCAAACCAGATGTACGAACCATTACAAAAACTACACAGGATCTTAATACCGGACGAGATGAATTAATAGAAATTCCTTATAATGCTACAAGAATTTATGTACACGGCCAGTTTTGGGACGGCACCTGGAGACCTATCAAACAACCATTAACCTTAAACCTTCCTACGTTTTTATGCTATACGGCCTATGGCACCGTTTTTAATTCAAACTATAAGCTAGACTGTCCTGAAGTGGGTAGTATGATTGCCAAACAAAATGAATTAACCGTCTCACAGGGTGGTGCCTATGCAGCATGGGTTTATCTTAGTTATAAGCAAAATGGCAAAGTAGTTATAGCTCAAGACCAGCAAGGGCTTACAATGGGATGGCGGAAAGTGTATAAAATTCCTGCCGATGCTTCACAAGTTTACCTCTATATAAGGGAGGCAACTGCTCTGGCTTGGGAACCATGGAAAGCAGTAGTAGAAAAAACATGGCCCACTCCTCCCAATGAATGTATTAAAATATACGGAACTACATTGGACCCTAAATGGAATGGAGAGTGTAATTAAAAAAAATAATTCTTCTGTGATGGTACAAAAATCGAATATTTATAAAAGAGAGTGTTTTTCCATACTATATATAACTGTGTTATTATTTCTTAACAGCTGCAATCAGAAAAAATATCTGAGTCCTCAACCACTTACAGTTTCATTAAAGCCCGGCATAGAAAATAATGATACCGTCATATCATCCCCACCCAGCGAAATGGGGCTTGATAGTTTTTATAAAAAATATATAGATGCCTGGGGAATTCCGGTTGTTAGTTCAGAAAAGGTGCCCGACGAAGCTTTATACAGCGTTCAAAAGAAAGTGAAACAAATGGTTTCCATGCGGGAGGATATATTGGAGAAAATGATAGAAAATAAAATTCGCATTGCCATAATGGCTAAAGACGAAGTAACTACTGATATGCCAGAATACCGCAACTGGAATGATCCTTCACAATCGGAGGGTATTGATTGGAATACAAGAGGCAGGGGATTTGGAGCCACCGTAGAACTTCCGGTAAGCAGCTGTGCAGAAGAAAATATTTTATGTTACGATAAAAGTATAGATGGATATTATAACGAGGATATTTTTATTCATGAATTTGCACACAGTATTCATGGGTTGGGTATTCGTTTTATAGATAAAAATATTGACAAAGAACTTCAGCAGGCTTTGAATAAAGCAACCGCCAAAGGATTTTGGAAAAATACTTATGCAGCTACAAATGTTGATGAATATTTTGCTGAAGGGGTACAGGATTGGTTTAATGTGAATGCAAAAGTTATTCCCGGAGATGGTATTCATAATGGGATAAGTACAAGAGCGGAATTAAAAAAATATGACCCTACACTCTATGCTATCATAAAAAGATATTTTCCGGAAAACAATAGGAAGATAAGTTGTCATCAAAAAAATTAATCAAAAAATTAAAACCGTAATAATGCGTATAAAATATTTATTGATAGTAAGTGTAATACTGATATCCTGCAGTCCTAAAATTTCTAAAACGGAAAAGTCTGTACTTCCTGCTGCAGTAAATACGCCTACAGCATCCCTGGAAATACCATATATCGTAGCTGAGCGGTACTTTGTAAATAATGATTACAAAAAAGCAGATCCACATAATCCAACGATTACTACCCAAACCCAATTTGATAGTATTTTTGGAATGGCACCGGTTATGGGTAGCAAACCAACACCTATTGATTTCTCAACACAATATGTATTATTTGTAATTGGTGAGCTAACCCAAAAAAAAACAGAGATTATTCCCATCAGCTTACAACAACAGGATGGTACTATTTTATTTAATTATAAAATTGCAGAAGGTGAGCAAATTATGGCTACCATCCAGCCAGCTTTGATAATGGTGCTGGATAAAAAATATAAGGGTGAAGTAAAGCTGGTAAAAAATTAATAGTTATTTACTGCCCTTGGTTTTCCGAAAATAATTAGTTCGCCGCTACGTCTTTGAGTGTGGTAAGTGCAGCTTAGCCAATAGACCAACAGCCGAAACTATAAAAAACCCCGATTTCTTCGTAGAATTTTTCCTGCCGTAGTGGTGAATGTAGGTGCCTGCATAGGTATCATCGGTGGCATCATTGGTTATAGATATGGTTTCAAAAATAAATGCATTCTTCGCTGGCAGTTGGGCCAGCTATCGCCAGCAGGTAGAGAATACAAAATTGAATTTGTTTAAAGAGTATAAGCCGATTGAGTAAGGAGCTTTAAAGAAAATGATTTTATTATTCCGGCTGAAAGGCCGGAATTTTTTTGCCTATGGTTTCATGGTTCACCCGCAAATGACTGTGCTCTTATGGGTAAAGCAAATATTTTTTTCGCATCATTTTATATTTACTTAAGCCAGGCTCCCAGCTTGCCCTTATTTCTTTTTCAGATTTACCATCAATAATTTGTTGACGAAATAAAGCAGAACCAACCAGTCTTTCAATCACTCCCATTTCTCTGCTCAGGCTGGATTGAAAAAATTTTTCTTTGTAAGGAGAAGCCTTATAAAGTTCCATTATCCATTGCAGGTTAATTTTTTTAGTTCTTCTTAATTGCTCCACATCGTAGTTACGTAGGTCAAGGCCATAGCAAACCTCATTCATAAATAACGGTGTTTCTGCCATGCCCTTAATACCGGTTGGGGTAAAACTGAATTCATATTTCCCTTTCAGTTCAGGGCTGCCTATTACGGTAAAGGGAAAATAAGTACCCCGGCCATGATTGAGATAAGTACCTTCAAACATACAGGTAGAAGGATACAGTAAAATAGATTGTGCAGTATTTAAATTAGGCGATGGATTTACTGGTAATATATAAGGCATGTCGTGGTTATAGTTAGCCACTTTAATAATACGGAGCTTACATTTTACTTTCTTGGTCAGCCATCCTTCACCATTGGCCATTAGTGCAAATTCACCCACCGTCAACCCATGAGACATTGGCAGCGGAAACATACCGATGCCTGATTTATATTTCATATTCAGGATGGGGCCATCAATTAAATATCCGTTGGGATTGGGCCTGTCAAGGATCAATAGTTCCTTACCGTTTTCATAGCAAGCTTCCATTACACGGCTCAGTGCATTAATGTTAGTATAAAAGCGACAACCCACATCCTGCATATCATAGATCATAATGTCCACATCAGCCAAGTCTTTTTTGGTTGGTTTATTTTTTGCTCCGTATAATGAAACTATCTGTATGCCGGTAGCAATATCCATTTCATCGGCAACATGTACACCGGCACTTGCATTTCCACGAAAACCATGTTCCGGGCCAAATACTTTTACTATCGTAACACCAAGCTTTTTCAAACTATCTACCAGGTGAGTTTTATCAATGATGGATGTTTGGTTGGCAAGTATAGCTACTCGTTTCCCTTTCAGGTAAGGCAAATATTTATCCGTTTGATCAGCACCTGTTTTTATGGTTGCTTTCTCTTCAACAGTGTTGTTTGTTGATTGATTTTGGGAATGAAAGAAAAGGCTTAGTGCCACAAAAAGGATAGAGAAAGTTTTCATTGGTTTGTTTTTAGGTGATACGGGAGAGTGTTTAAATGATTGAGATTATTTTTTCTCTTAATTCACAGCAGTTTTTCAAGAATGGAAGGGTCAGAAGCATCTTTGCCACGATTAACAATAGGTAAAATGTCAAACATTGATTCCTTTCTAAATTCTGCGATAACTTCTGATTTACGTTTGTCGCTGGCTTTAAAAGAATAGTCGTCTAATAATTTTATGTCAAGTCTTATGTTATTGCTGTCTGGCAATAGACATTTTAATTCAGTTGCAATTTCTCTTGCTTCTGAATATGCAAAGTCGGATTTCTTTCTATGTGAAAGTCTGTCCAGCTTGTCATATACTCTTTTGAGTTTTTCCGTGAATGTGAGTTCTGCCATAATAGAAATTTTTAAATGGAACGATGTGTCCAATAAGCTTGCAGCAATACCAATGTTGGCTGCAAGTTACCACGATGGCACATATAGGTTGAATATTTCAAGCCAGTCTTCTTTTAATTTCGTTTTGTCCTCTTTGCGTTCATAGCAATCAGGGCTGAACAAGAATTCAATTACAATATCTTTTGGAGTTTCTTTTGTAAAAATTGTTAGGGGTGAAACTTTGTTTTGCTCTTCCCATTTGGGATTTTTAGTTCCCATTTGATGAAAGAATTCCAGTTTTGAGTCGTCTTTAGAAAATCCACCAGGCTCAAAAGGAGTGAACCAGCAGTCTAAAATTTCGCTTTCACATATTTTTTTTATTTCGTCAACAATTTTGTTTTTGGAACTAAAAAAATGATCTGTAAATCGCTTTTGTTTTGTGAAGCTAATAAGAGCATCGATATAATCATTTTCTCTTGCATGTAATTTGCGTACTTGAACTTCAAATCCATGATAGGATGAAATAACACCTGTAAACTCAGAGCTAATCATATATTGTTGCTTATCACTTGGCTTGGCTCTTGTGAAATGCAGAACTTTATAAATACTTTCTTTTATTTTGACAATATTTTCAAGTTGAAGTATAGGACGGAATATTTTTTCTAACTCTTTATATGTAAGTTCATTTTTGATCATTTTAAAAATTTGAATAGATTGCTAATTTTATGCTTGCAGCAAACCCAATCTTGCTAATCAAAGAAATATTTTTTAACCCAAATTCTAAGTTGATAAAGTCCTAGTGCCAATAGGTAGCACACAAATACATTTGCAACCATCAATAATACTGCTACTGAGATAATATTTGAATATTTATAAATCGGAAACGCAAGGCCTATAAAAAAGCCAAAAGACAAAGAGTTAACCCACTTTTTCTTTATTTCTTTTCTTTTTGTTTCTTCCTGATATGTAACAAGATTAATTCCTTCTTCTAGTAAGCTTACGTTTAAATAAGGTTCTACGTCGTCAAAACTTTCAACTAATAAAGTAAATACCGATTTTGTTTTTCGCTTAAATACTTGTACGTCAAACCTGCGATGTCTAGTGATAAATGTTACCTCATCTTGCAATTGGTCTGGTATTTTAGGGTCAACTACTTTAGCAGCTTGGTATCTTTTTCTAACATCTTCAAAATACTCGTTGTACTCTTTTACAAGTAAAAGGTCTTTAGTTAATTCCCCATAATAAAGCCGCCCAAGATGTCTATAAATGGTTGAGCCGAATGGAACAGAAATTTCAACAACTACATTTGAAAAATCTTTACTACTGTCGTTATGAATTTCAACAGTCAAGCTATATAGATTATTAATTGGTTCTCCATTATAAAGCATTTGGATATCTCCCCAGTCTTTATTTTCTGCTGAAAATCCTATTCTTTGAGTAAACGTTCTCTTTTTGAATAGCGTTTCTTTATTTTCAATTTTCTTTTTAATAACCGAAGCAATAAAGCCAACTAAAAAGCCGCCCACATATTTGATGGTTTCTAAGAAAATTGTAGTATTTGATGAACCTGTGTCTGGCATTGTAGAGATTTTAAATTAAGTAGGGTGTCAAAGATTGCAGCCAACGTTAGGGCTGTTCGTTCGGCGGGGCAATTGGAAAACGTTCAGCCTGGAACTGCAGCCGACCGAAGTTACAAAAGTTGAAAATATATTCTACAGCTCATCTGTGTTCCGTCAAGCCCGATATTTGCTGATAGTATTACAACTGCAGATTGTTATACCGTCTGCCAGCCTTGTGGCAAACCTTTTGGCAGCAGTTTATTGTTCAGTAAACTGTTTCTTACTTTAATAATTGAGCGGCGATATTTTTACAAATTTCCCATAGTAATCTTGCGTCGCTTTGGTCAAGAATGACATTATAAGTCTTTTGCTTGTGCGGATGAATGAAATTTCGATAGTCCCTAAGTACAACGCCTAAATCCTTACCAGTCTGAGTTATCCACTTTAGTTCGTGTCCTACATCAATATAATGGCGTAAAGTCCATTCATTAAGTGGAAGTGTTTGTGATGTCTTTGGATTTTTTGGAGCTGCTTTTGCTGTAAAGACAGGAGCTAAATTTAGCAGTCGATTTACTCTTGATAATAGTAAGGTTTCGAGTAGCCCCCCCATCATTACAATAGCAGCTAATGGAGCATTTGCTTCAATACATTTAATGCACTCTTCCCATCTCGATGCCAAAATTTGTTGCATATCAATATCAGTAACAATCGCTGAAAAGTTGGGAACAGTATCAACAGTTTTTGAAATTGGTTTTACTATTGATGTAATATTCTCGTTCCTGACTGTATGTAAATCTGATTTTATTTGCTTGAATAGTATTATGCATCTTGTCCGCAATGGAGATATGTCAGCAGCTTTAAGAAGTAATTGGTAGTTGTCATCAATCTTAACTACTAAATTGTCATGCAAAACTGAAGTTATAACTGGGCGATGCGTATAAAACCAAGTTAATGCCACACCTTTAAGATATTCTCGTTCGTCCTGGCTTCCAATCTGTTTAGCCGAAGACCTTTTAACCAACTTATCCAGTTTTTCTAACTCTAATGTAGCTTTATCTATAGTGTCAATGAATTGATTCATTTTAAATTCTTAAATAATTAGACACTATTTTTTCTTCGCTGCAGATTTTTTTGCTGAATTTTTTCGACCTCCGGAAGTTGCCTTTTTAGTGCCTGAATTCCCATGACTTGTGGTAGGCATTGAGACAGCAACTAAATTTTCACCTACTGCATTTATTTCATATGAACCCGTACCAACTTTATCAATTAAACCAAAACCGCTTGCATTTACTAATATTTGACTTGGAAATTTTGGACGTTCTCTTTGACCTTTGCGACAAGCTTCTGTAAGATCCTCAGAAGTGATTGAATTTTTTCTTTCTGATATAGGTGCTTCAAATTTATGATAATATGCTACAGCCGCTACTAATTGATTAGCAGAACTTGGATTTTTCTCGTCAAGAAAAGTCTTAATATCCTTCACACTGCCAAGACTTTTTACTTCATTGCTAGGCTGTCCAGCACTATGAGTAATTGCAGGGTCTGATGTTGTCGAATGACTAGAAGATTTAATTCCTAACCTTTCACTTGCCCATCGCAATATCCTTTCTCGTTCGTATTCATCAAAAGGTTCTAATGCATCGCATATTGTTTTGATTGCGGCTAAGTCGTCAGGTTTTTGGCTCATAAAATCATTTTTAATTTTTTAAAGTTAAAGCATTATTGATTCAGAGTAGAGTGCTCAAATGGCCACTAACGTTAAGGCTTGCCGCAGGGCTGGTATTTTATAACTGTCTGCCCGGCAACTGAAGCCGATTGAAAAACTGATGATGAAGTTAACAACTAAAAGCCAAATAGAATTCGGTCAAGCCCCATATTAGCTGATAGTAGTACAACAGCCGATTGTTATTCCGTCCCCCAGCCTTGCGGCAAACCTTTTGTTGCCTGCCGTTTTATTTATACGGGTTTTCAATTTGTTTTGATTTAGTCTTTCTAAAAGGTGGATAGTTGTCCTTAAATATTTGCTCCATTTCTTCATCATATTCCCAAACAGAGTCTACATACTGCCAAAAAAATTCAAAATATTTAAGGTCGTCTTGGTCTCTAAATATTACAACTCCGATACATTTTTGAGCTTTGCTTTCATACTTGTGAGCCATTGTCAAATTGTGTAGTGCATTTTTCCAATTGTGTGCTTTCGTTGAGTGCAATGGGATAAGTACAAAACCACAATCTGTTCTCGGTAAGTATATTCTATAAGGATAAATAAATTCCGCTGTTTCGGATTTTTCTATCGACAGCGAAAATCTTTGTTTAAATTCTGTTAGTTCAGAACGATTTAGTTTTGCAATCTCTGTAATGATAGGGTAGTACTCTGTTTGATAGTTTGTTAGTTTAATGTTTTTTGCAAAATTTCCAATAATGTTAGAAATGTCAAACTTGTCAGTGTCTGACTTATGAGTTGTGAGATTCGTAATATACTTTGGCTCAAAATGGTCCGCTTTTGGTGTTTCCAAAAAGTGTCCTAGAAAATATTGCTCCGGTAATGCATTGCCATATTTTTTGTCAAAAGAAAATAAGTTTTCTCTAAAATTTAGGTATTGATTTATTTCAGTCGGTGTTATTAAATATTTGCACACCCAATAATAATCTTCGTAATGAAAAAGGTGCACAAGTCCAATTTCAGAACTTTCATAAAACTTGTGTCTACGTAAATCTTCTGGGAAATTATCATTTGGCGAATAGACAATGATTCTTTTTGTATCAATACAATTGTTCGCTTCCGTGATATTTAGTTTGTGTCCCTTTTCATTCTCTATCAGAATTTCAGGATGATTTTTAATATATCCAAGTGTAGATTTTATTTGTTTTACAGCTTTTTTTAAAATTTTATTTTCAAACCATTTTTTATCGTCGGTTGAACTTGAATCTTGCTCTTTGACCTGATAAATAAAAAATAGATTGTCTAACCAAACAACATTGTCTGCGAATTCAAGTTGCTGATTAGTGTCCAATTCCTTAAAGTCATTCTTACTATAAGTAAATTCTTTGAAGAATACATTTGAATTAATTTGTGCTAAGATTCTTTCAGACTTTGTCATTGGTAAGTTGTGTCGAAAATGACGCACAACAATTAAATATACAGCACTCCAAACGTAAAGGCAAATTTTCAATCCCTGTTTCCAATTGTTAGTATTTGCTTTTTTGTATTGACAGTGCTGTCAATCACACCATCGTCTCACCAGTGTCAATCACCAACATATCAATTTTAACATTTCAAACTAATGGTATTCTCTTACCACTACCACTAATATGGTATCAGCACAATTGTTCTTCGCCTTTATCTTCATTTTCCAATGCAGGTACAAGTTGTCATACCATCCCATTATTCATTCTCAGCACACAATCATGCAGTTAGCATATCAGCATCCATTTTATACCATTGCAATGCCAACTTACCACAGTACAATGGCCACTTACATCGCCACAATGGCCGCTTACAACATCGCAATGGTTACTTGCAGCTTCGCATTAAGCAGGTACAGCGGTGCAATGGCCAGGTACAACAAAACAATAGCCACTTGCAGCTTTGCAATGGGCACTTGCAGCCTCGCAATGGTCGCTTCCAACATCGCAACGGGCACTTACAACAAAACAATGGCCACTTGCAGCATCGCAATGGTCGCTTACAGCACTGCAATGGGCATCTCCAGCTTCGCAAAACCATACTGTTTTGCCTAAATGCCCGCCTCCCGCCACCCATTTAAAAAGTTATCCATTCCAAATAGTCTCTACACCATTTTAATCAATAAAAAACCTTAAACAATGACAGATCGCCAAATCGCAAAATTCAGCATGTACACGGTAGTAGATGCCGTCTTAGATGCAAACGCCGCCGCCGTCGGCACCATCGCCGCCCTCGGTACCGCACACACCAGTCTCAAAGCAAAAATTGCAGCACTCAGCTCCACTTCAGAGCAGCAGCAAACCATCACCACCGGTATCACTCCCGATAAAAACAATACCCGGGCCATGCTTCGCAATTCTACCTTTATCAATGCAGGTTTACTCTATGCTTATGCAGTATCAATCAATGATATTGTTTTACAATCATTATCTAAGATTACCCAATCAGAAGTAAATAGGTTAAAAGATGATGAACTCGCCGAAAGAGCACAAACCATACATGATAATGCTCTCCCTCATATCGCATCACTTCCACCATTTGGTATCACCCCGGCCTTGCTCACTCTCTTTCAAGCCTTAATAGATATCTACGAGGCCAAAGCACCTGCCCCCCGGGCCCGTCAAAGTCAGCAGGTAGCATTAACAGAGCAGGTAAAAACATTAATAACAGAAACAGACAGCTTGCTAAAAAATACCGCCGATAAATTAATGCTCAATTTCAAAGCAGGTAGTGTAGAGTTTTATAACACCTATGTATCAGCTCGGGAAGTAATAGATGCTGCCAGCATACCTACACAGGTAGCAGGCATCATACAAAGAATAAGTACAGATATTCCGCTTATTAATGTAGGAATCTCAGTAGCAGGTCAGGCATACTCCGCCAGTACCGGTTTAAATGGTTCTTATAGTTTAAAAATTCCGGTGCCCGGTCTTTACACACTTAATTTCAGTGCAGCATCGTACCAGCCTAAGTCCATTCCCAATGTGTTGCTTGCCCTTGGTCAAACCACTACGCTTAATGTGGAGTTAGAACCAATAGGAGAATAAAGAAATAAGAAATAAGAAAATAAGAAACGGGAGCTGCCTATAGGCAGCTCTCTTTTTAATCGGCCTTATCCTCTCGTCATTTTAAAAAACATGAAAGTATAAGCACCTCGTTCCGCCATACTATAAACCAATTACATTGAAACATCTTTTGCTGGTAGTAAATTTTATTCTTAGGGAGAATTATTCTTTTTCACCTACAGCTACAACCATTTTACAAGGACCGGCAAAACCGTCATCAGTTTCAAACTTTCGAAGTTCTCTTTCAATTTCATCCCAAACGGATTCTTTTTCTGAATCAGGTAAACTGCTCATCATCTGGTGTAAAGCACCAAAGGATTCTTTTTCAAATCGTACACACTCTTTTGCAGATGACAGTAACAAGGGAGAGTCAACAAGTTCTACTCTTATATTTTTAAAACCGGCCTGTGAAAACACTTTATCAATAATGCCTTCTGCACCTAAGCTGAATGGTCCTGGTTGACCTGGTAATGGAGGAGGCAGTTTTGCCCGGTTGCGGATAATGGAAACAGGAACTGAGAAAAATTTATTTTCTTCCGGAGTTGAGTAAACAATAGCTGCTACTTTTCCACCAGGCTTAAGCACACGAAGCATTTCCTTTAATGCTTTTTGCTGATCAGGAAAATAAATAAGGCCCACCCTTGAAATTACCGCATCAAATGATTCATCCTCAAGTGTAAGGTTTTCTCCATCCATTACTTTTGTCTCTATGTTTTTAACTCCAGCCTGCTGCGCCATTTGTTTAGCATATTCAAGGATATTAGCTGAAATGTCGGTGGCTAAAACATAACCTGATGGACCAACTTTTTTGGCTGTGGTGATGGATTGCTCTCCAGCTCCGGCTGCAATATCTAATACACGGCTTCCGATGCTGATACCCGCCATTTCCAACATTTTGTCTGTTGCTTTACCAAGCCAATTATTAAGTGTAGGACTCCACCGATACCATGCTTCCGCTGCAGCTTGCCATTGGTCGTGGGTAGTGTTTTTGTATTTAACAGGGTCAAATTGAGGAGTAGTTGGTTCCATAAATTACAATTTTAGAAGTGTGAAATAAATGAATGGTCTCAATTGCCTGCAACGATGGTTTGTGAAAACACTCTCTTTACTTAAATATACACAGAATGTAAAAGAAGGCCAAGTCCGTACATTATTTTCGGCCCGAAGTAAAGGAAAATAAACACCTTAATTTTTCCCCTGCTTTTCCCAGGTATGCTTTTGCATAAAACCTCTTTTTTATTTAAATTACTCTACCAAAAACTTTCTTCCATGCTAAAAATGAATGCAGGTGCCTGGATAGGTATCATTGGCGGTATCATCGGTTTGCTGATTGGTATTATTGCCGTACTCACCACAGCCGGCTCCATGGGTATTTACCTCACCATCGGTATGTTGGCAATGTTCGGTGGCATGTTTTATTTATTCTACCGGCTTTTCTTCAAACCAATGATCAATGCAAGCCGTTTACAAAAAACAGGTATATCCGGCAGGGCAAAAATTCTGGAAGTAAAAGACACTGGTGTTACCATCAATAATAATCCGCAGGTAAAGTTGATACTCGAAGTAAAAAATAATTTCGGACAAAAATATACTACTCATACCCGGGTGCTGGTATCCCGCATCAATCCAAATGCCTATATGCCCGGTATGGAACTGCCGGTTAAGATTGATCCAAAAAATGAAATGAATGTGGTGATAGATTTTACAGGTGGCACTTCTTCATCATCAGCCACTACATTTAATCAACCAAATGAAACAACGATAAAAGCAGAACTGGAGCAATTACAAAAAGAGAATGATAGCATCAGCCAATCTGGAAAACCAGCAAGAGCCATTATTAAAAAATATACCTGGCTCGGCATAAATGTAAATGGCAACAATCCCTATGTAGAAATAGAACTGGAAGTATTACCCGATAATTATCCTTCCTTTCCCGGCAAAGCAAAAGGAGTCATTGCACAGGCCTCCATTCCTAAATACCAACCCGGCTGCGAGATTTTTGTAAAATATGATTTGTATGATAATAGCAAGGTGGTGATAGAACATTCTTAGTACGTTTAGATTAATAAGTTCCGGCCTACCTACCTTTCCTTGAAAAGGATAGTTTTTTCTATTTCAACAAAAGCCTATGCTCACAAACAGCCTGGCTTTTTTAAAAAAATTTATGAATTAAGCCTTCCTCATTAATTGTGGCATCCCGGTTGTATATACATTTCCCGGATCCCTGTATCCTCCACACTTTCTTCATATTAATGCATCAAAACATGAAAAAGCAATTAGTTTATACCTCTTTATTCTTAATCTTCATTGTATCGCTTAGCAATTGTGCCAGGAATCCCGTTACGGGAAAAAAGCAGGTTGTACTAATGTCCGAAGCCCAGGAAATAGCCATGGGTAAAGAAGCCGATCCACAAATTGTGGCGCAATTTGGTTTGTATGAAGATAGTGCTCTGCAAAACTTTATTAATGCGAAAGGCAAGCAAATGGCCGCTATATCTCATCGTCCAAAATTGGATTATGTATTTCGTGTAGTAGATTCGGAAGTGCTGAATGCATTTGCTGTACCGGGCGGCTACGTTTATTTTACCCGGGGCATACTGGCTCACTTTAATAGTGAAGCTGATTTTGTAGGTGTACTAGGGCATGAGTTAGGACATATTACTCATCGGCATGGTGTAGCTCAACAACGGAATGCTATTTTAGGACAGTTGGGTATCATAGCAGGTATCATTATAGCACCGGAACTGGGCCAGTTTGCCGAAGCTGCTTCATCAGGTTTGCAATTATTGTTTTTAAAATACAGCAGGGATGCAGAAAGAGAGTCAGATGCATTAGGCGTGGAGTATTCTACTAAAATAGGATACGATGCCATAGAGATGGGTAAATTTTTTACTACGTTGGAAAGGAAATCAGCAGGAACTGAATCAGCAGAGTTGCCTGAGTTTTTATCTACTCACCCAAATCCGGGAGATAGAAATATAACCGTAACAAAATTGGCAACCGAGTGGAAACAAAAACTCAATCTTACCGATCCCATGATAAACCGCAATATTTATCTCAAAAGAATTGAAGGGTTAATTTATGGAGAAGATCCTAAAGCAGGATTCCTGGAAAATAATGTTTTCTATCATCCTGAATTAAAATTTCAATTTCCCACTCCGGTAAACTGGAATTATCAGAATACACCACAACGGGTACAACTTGCACCCAAAGATGGCAAGGCTTTGCTTATGCTTTCATTGGCACCGGGTACAAATTTGGAAGAATCTGCCAATGCTGTTTTACAACAATATAAATTAATAACAAGAGATTCCAGGAACACTACCGTAAATGGATTGCCGGCCCTATATGTTATTGCAGACCAGCAGCCACAACAACAAGGTCAACAACCTACTTTAAGAACGATGTCTTATTTTATTCAATACAATGGTAATATCTATCATTTGCTTGGCGTATCTACCATTACTGATTTTGACAATTACGCCGACAGTTTTACTTATACCATGCAGGGGTTTCGTCAACTGACTGATCAAGCCAAATTAAATAAAAAGCCTGAACGGGTAAGGATAAAGACAGTGGGTTCAACAATGACATTAGCCCAGGCTTTCAATCAATATAATGTTCCGCAAAAAAGACTGGAAGAATTTGCAATTTTAAATGGAATGAAATTGACGGATAATGTTACAAAAGGAATGATGATAAAAATCATTGCTCAATAATGTGAAGGGGATACATCAATAAATTTATGATCGTCAATTGAATTGCAATTGGAAAAACTTTAGTTAACCAATAAGTTTATCAGATCTTAATCTGCCAGCTTTGTTATAATCATTTTTGTAACTATTGTCATGTGGAATTATGCTATAAGATAAAAAAACATACCTGGCCCGGTATCAATGTAAATGGTACTAATCCTTATGTAAAAATAGAACTGGAAGTATTACCCGATATTATCCTTCCTTTTCCGGCAAGGCCAAAGGCGTCATTGCACAAACTTCTATTCCTAAATACCAACCCGGCTGCGAGATTTTTGTAAAATACGATTTGTGTGATAATAGTAAAGTCGTGGTGGAGCCTTCGTAAGTAACTACAGTTTTAGTAAGTTGTTTTTGATGGCATAGACAACGAGGCCAATCCTTATTTTAAGATCTTGTTTTTCAAAAGAAGCAAAACAGTGACAGGTGGTATATGTAATAAAAATATTGGGGTAGTAAAACTGCCGGAGGTGACAGGGTTGAGAGCGACAATTGATGAAGGCTGATTGTGGAAGATAAAAAAGCTACTGTATAAGATACAACTTTCGTAGATTGGCCATAGATAATTTCTCATTAACTCTCAAACCCTTTATTATTAAAACAGTTTTCATATTACTGATAAGCATTTGCTGCTATTGTAACATAAGCAGGGCCCAGTCATATCTACAATTAAATTCATTTACCACCAATGAAGGATTAGCAAGTAACCATGTTTACGATATTGCCGAGGACAATAAAGGATTTTTATGGACAGCAACCGACAATGGCATTTCCCGGTTTGACGGTAAATATTTTAAAAACTTTTCGGTAAAAGATGGCTTGCCTTCCAACGATGTTTTACAAGTAGCAATAGAAAATGACGGCACTGTTTGGGTCAATTGCTACAAACAACCTCCTGCTTATTTTGATGAAGCAAACAATAAGTTCATTCCAATTACTAACAATGATACGATTAATGAAATTTCTAAAACCCTCCTGTTTGTTACAAAAATGCCCAATGGCGGGTTGAGGTTTTATAATAGGATAGGCTCCGGTATTTTTCTTCAGAAAAAATTGGTTGCCTGTGCCTTTTCATTTAAAAAAATATCTACAGCTTTAATACTTATAGAAGATAATGAAGAGCTTTATCTTTCAGGCTACACAGCAAGTGAAAATGATAAAATATATTTTCGAAAATTTTTTATCCTGAAGCATGATAAGATAATTGATAGCAATTGGATAACACTAGATAAATGGCAGGGCTTGGCTCCCACTGTTAATAACAATCAACTTTATTTTTTTTTGAATGATAATATAATCCATAAAGTCAGCAATTTGCAAACAAATCCTGTTCACTACACCATTGATTCAACCATAGTACCGGAAGCAATTCAAGGCTATAAATTTTCAGACAAACATCTTTGCATCATCGGTAAAAAAGGTCATCTTTTCATCTTTGATAAAAAATCACTGGCTTTGCAATACACTATGCAGTTAAAGCAGGCCACAAACAGCGCCTATGTTGACAGGCAAAATAATCTGTGGATTGCAACATTGGATAAAGGATTATTATATTTTAATAACAATGGAATTAACTGCCTGAGCATTCCCCCAACCCTGCTGAATAAAAATTTTTTAAGTATTGATGCAAGTGATAAGGGGCAGCTATTTGCAGGCAATTATTACGGGGAGGTCTTACAGGCCAATGGAAGCTATTTTAAAAAACATGATATCTCCAATAATTACAAGGCTAATTGGTTGAGGAAAACCATCTGCCTTGGGCAAAAAGTGATAACCATCCAGGATGAAGGGGTGAATATAGATTTTAATAAGAGCATTACAATCTATAATAAATCTTTCGGCTTTAATCAACCTACTTCAGTAAAAACAGCAATCTCACTAAATGATAGTATTATAATACTGGGTACTATTGACGGGTTGACACAGCTTAATATAAATACCCTTGCAAGCAAAGCATTAAAAAGTGTTCCCGACAGGGTTCTTAGTTTGGCCGAAGCATCTGATGAGATAATTTATTATATAGGGCCGAATGGACTATACAAATATGATTACCGGGCAGACTCTTCCTTTTATATTCCAATAAAAAATCAATTGCCTGGTGAAAAGCCTGATATGGTAGCAATAGCCCCGGATGGAAAATTATGGATAAGTACAACCGCAGGTAGCCTGCTGGTATTACAAAACGAAAAGATTTTGGCTGTGATACCCAATAATACCGGGCTGCCTGAAAATATTACCTGTATGCTTCCCTTAAAAAATGAAATATGGGCAGGCAGTAAATCCGGCCTTAGCATTATAGAATATTCCAATGCAAATAAGCCATTCAATTATACTATCTGGAATGTATCAAAAGTAGATGGCCTGCCTTCTAACACAGTTAATGACCTTACATATTATAACGATACAGTTTATGCTGCCACCGAGAATGGAATAGCTTCTATCCCGGTTAATTATAAACACTCTGAATTTGAAGTAGGCCCACAGCTCATCTCTGTTAAGATAAATCAGAAAAGCACCGCCATAGCATTGAATTACCAGTTGAAAAGCAATCAAAACAATATTTCACTTGAATTTGCAGGGGTAGAATTAACGGGCCATTTTAAAACCCTGATGTATGCCATTGACGATGAAACAAACTTCACTAATCTTACAGGTAATACTTTAAACCTGCAGCTAAGCAGTGGTAAGCATATAGTATATGTGAAGGCTATGGATATTAACAATAAGGAAAGCAAAACTGTATTGAAAATCCATTTCTATGTCAACACCCCGTTTTACAAAACCACCTGGTTTTGGTTATTAGTTACCGCTACAGTCTTAGCATTATTTTTTTGGTTATACAACCGCCGTAAAATAAACAAACAACAAACAGCCTTCCGTCAGCAATTAGCCTTAGAGCAACAACGTAATAAAATAACGGCTGACCTGCATGATGATATTGGCTCCTCTCTCAGTAGCCTGCAGGTAAACAGTGCCGTGGCTAATCAACTGATAGATAAAGATACCAAACAGGCAAAGCAGGTATTAGATAAAATAGAAAATCAATCGAAAGACCTGGCAGATAAGATTGGTGATATTATCTGGAGTATGAAGCCGGGCAAAGACGAGTTTATGACCATGAGCAGCCGCATTAAAAATTTTGCTAATGATATGCTGGGATCTACCGACATGGACTACGAAGTAAAAATAGATGCAGCCGCAGATATAGATATAAAGGATATAACTGTCCGCAAAAACATTGTACTGATTACTAAAGAAGCCATTAACAATGCTGTTAAATACAGCAAAGCCAATTATATCTTCATACAGTTAAAAAAAGACCTGTCTGCCGGGGCGGAGAAAGGGCAATTTGTACTTAATATAAAAGATAACGGCATCGGCTTTATCACCAATGGAACCAACGGCAACGGTATTGCTAATATGAAAAAAAGGGCAGCCGAGATAAATGCCACTTTCAGCATCGGCAATGCACCAGGCAAAGGCACTTCAGTTCTTGTATTAATCCCTGTCCCTTAATTTAATTACCCCGTTGGTGTTATTTGGATATTAATTTTGCAATATGACCATACGGGTATTTGTATATGATGACAGCAAGGACAGAAGGGATAGCCTGAAAGCATTAATCAGCCTTTCTGACAATTTAAAATATGTAGGAGAAGCCCCTAATTGCTCCAATGTATTAGCAGAAATAGATAAATACTACCCTGATGTAGTGTTGATGGACATCAATATGCCGGAAGTGGATGGGCTGGAAGGGTTGCGGCTTATAAAAACCAAACACCCGGAAGTTAGAGTGTTGATGCAAACCGCTTACGATGACAGCGAAAGAATATTTACCAGCATTAAAAATGGTGCCAGTGGTTACATTCTTAAAAACGATAAACCTCAACGCATATTACAAGCCATAGAAGAAGTGCATGAAGGTGGCGCTGTAATGAACCCGGCCATTGCACAAAAAGTCCTGGATTATTTTAAACCCATAGAAAAAACTTCACCACTCAGCCCTAAAGAAAATGAAGTGTTGGCCTTGCTGGCCGAAGGCATGAGTTATAAAATGGTGGCTGATAAACTGGCTGTAAGTTATACAACCATCAACACCCACACCAAACGGATTTATATGAAGCTGCATATTTCCTCTCTCGGGGAAGCTATTGCTTATTACTACAAGCATCTGAAGCCTTAATATTTCCGGAATTATTTGAAACTAGTGCGATGAGCGGCTTCCCGTTCAGGGTTGCATGATACCTGTCATTAGAATTAGGGGTTTTTTGTTTTCCCATATTTACAAGATTTGCTATATCAAAAACCGGGGAAGCCGAAAACCGGATAGAGTAGGCAAAATCAAAAAACTTTATACAATGAAAAAGTTATTATTTATCATATGTATTCTTGTTTCATACTATCCTTGTATTGCCCAGCAAACATGGTTTTTTGGACATAATGCAGGTATTAAATTTAATACAAATCCTTCTATTTTACCAACCGCTTTTGGTTCTAATACTACTAATCCTATTTATACCAATGAAGGTTGCGCAATTGCATATGATGGAAGCGGGAATATAATTTTTTCAACTGACGGCACCACAGTTTATAATAGTGCTAATGCTGTTATGACAAATGGAAGTAATTTATTAGGCGGCACTTCAGCTACACAAAGTGCAATAATTATTCCTGTGCCTGGTTGTGAATGTAAAAAATATTTTGTCTTTACAATTGCTGCTTGTAGTGAGAATATTGCAGGGCATAGTTTTAGAGATGGTTTAAATTACTCTGTTGTTGATATTAGTACAAATAGTGTAGTTCAAACTTCAAAAAACACTCCATTAGTAAATCCCAGTCAAACAGGAAATTTTAAAGGCTACAGTAGTGAAAAATTAACTGCTATAAAAGATGGCAGTGGTGGTTATTGGGTAATTGCACACGGCACAAATCCAGCAGGCATTGATAATGTTACAGATGCTTCTAATGAAAGCCGATTTTATGCTTTTCATATTACTGCATCTAATATTGGAAGTTGTACGAACCCAACTATTTCCAAATCAGATTGTGTTTTTACAGATATTAGTACTGCAAAGTTAACTACATACGGTTGTGTTGGACAAATGAAAATCTCCTTGACAGGTAGTAAAATTGCATATACAACCTATAATAACAATACAGTAGATATATTTGATTTCAATATATCTACTGGTATAGTTTCAAATCACAATAAAATTGGAACCTTTAACTACGCAACTTATGGGTTAGAATTTTCACCAAACCAAAAATATTTATATGTAACTGAAACCTGGAGTTCAGGCAATGCTTCTAGAAGTATTTATCAATTAGATTTATCACTTCCTAGTGGGGTAATATTCTCATCTAAAACAATGCTTCATACCGCAGCACCAAAAACATTTTCATATGGTCAGTTGCAACTTTGGACAGATGGCAGAATTTATGTGGCAAATTATGATGATCATTTTATTGGCGTAATTAATTCTCCTGATTTACCAGGATCCGCTTCTAATTATCTTCACAATGCAATAGCACTGCCAACAAACACTACCTGTTATATTAGCCTCCCTACTTTCGCACATGGCGCCAGCTGCTCCGATGCACCTCCATTATCTACAAATCCTTGCTGCCCACCATGGAATAAGGATGTGTTGAAACAATCTATGTTTTATCAAGGCTCTGGCTCTATCAATTTACCCTATACTTTGCTTTTTCAACCAACTTCATTATTTAAAAATCAAATGCAGGCCTATCTGAATTATTTGCATTTAGTAAATTCATCTATTACAGGTATAGCAATCGAATTTAGGTTACATGATCAAGGGTCTAGCGTTTTGCCAAACACTTCTGGATGGGGTTCTCAGATAGGTAGCGGATATATTGACTGGAACTGGAATACTACTGGAGTTAGTTCCATGAATCCATCAAATCCAATATTGTTTCCTAACAACAATATGCAGGTTGGCACTTGGTATGCAGTTCAAAGTGGTATGTATTTAAATAGTAACATTAAATATTTCCCCGATGATTGTGCAGAAAATACAATCTATGTTAGAATTCAAGTTATGTCGGCAAAGACCAAGCCCGCAGTTAGAGGTGATGCTTTAAAAAGTGGCCAGTATTTAGAAATTAGTGATGGAAAAAAAATAATCAAAACTATTCCATTAGATAGTAAGCAAATTGACAATAATCAGATAAAGAAAGATTGAAAACTCGTTTGCTAGTACTGGATCTCGTAGAAAACAATAGTTGGAAACTCATTTCATTAATCACTTCTGTTATTGAGAATGAAAAATGGAACAGACCGCAAAGAATAAGCTAGAGATTAGTAAAACATAAAGCATATACAATGAAAAAACATTTTGTCTGTATTTTTTGGGTACTATTAATTAGTACGAAAGGTTTTAATCAAACCATAAACTTAAATCTAGCTCCTGTTGGCACTCAACCTTACAATGCAGGCTCCAGCTTTCAAGCAAATGCAAACCTTAATTTTTCAGGATTAAATGTTGGTAGTGTGGTAACCTTGAAAATCCAATACGACCCATCAATACTTCAATTTCAAAATTGTACAAGTAGCAGTTATGTTTTTACAGTTCCTGTTATATCGGGTAGTACAGCTACAGTGACAACTCAAATAACCACACAGAGTACTAATCAAACGCTGGCAATACCGCTTTGTTTTAAGTTCGTTTGTCCGCAAATTTGTACTGGCCAGCCAATCAATACCGTAATAAATGGTAATGTAACGGTTAACAACCCTTCCTTAAGTGCAAATTCTCCGGCACTAAATATAACTGGAATGGTAAACAATAATTGGGGGGGCAGTTATATGTGGCAGAGCTACCTTGTAACCGATAATAAGGTAAGATTTAGAATAGATGTTAATCTGGCAACATGCCATAAGTTACAAAATCCCAGCTTCTTAATTACGCCTAATGTGCCGGGGGCTATAATAGTTGATGCCCCTAATGCAATCATTAGTGGAAATGTTGTTACCCCAAATATTTCTTCGTTGCCCGTAGCTGGCCTCGGTTTTTATACACAATTTTTTACACTCCAGCTTCCATGTAACACACCCGGGGGTACTGCTGTAAACCCAACAATAGTTTTAAAGGGTACTAACTGTGGTATTGCTAACCAGGCCATTTTTACATTTCCTCTTACAGGCTTACCCTTTACATTACCCTTATCAGTTAACCCAAGTCCATCAGCAGTATTTCTGAATGGAGCTTTTTATACTGCTTCTGGAAATAAGTATTTTGCAACAGGCGTTAGAAATTCTGGAAACACTGCGTTAAACCTAACAGTTACATATGACATACCATCCGTAAAAACAATTAAAATTATTCACGACAATAATTCTACAAACAGTGGTTCAGCTACATTAAAATGGGTGGATTGTAATGGAAATACATCCAACCCGGTACCCTTTTCGATAGGTACAACAAATACTAACCCACCATTGTATGCAAAAAAGGCAATTATAGATATTAATGGTATCATGCCAAATGAGACTAGCCTTTTTTTAATCTATTATGATTTATCTAATTCTTGTAATGGAGTTCCCACCGGAAGCAGCTTTCCTTTCACAGGCTCTATTAGTTACAATTGTGTATCGTCGCCCACATCCTGTACCCCTTGTGGTAGTGGAGGGAGTGGAACAGTTTCCCCACCAGCTTGGATATATAATTTAGCTCCATTGATTTCCTGTGAGGGCTTGCCAAATCTTTCCAGTTGTTATAGTCCTAACGATATTATAGACTTATATTTTGAATTCAGTAACATAGGCAGTGCCCCGATGGTAAACGGTACTTTAACCTATGCGTTACCGCCGTCTTTGATTTATCAGCCTGGGTTTGATGTTTATAATGGCTTTAGCACAAACCCAATAGTTGTTGCCAATTCAAATATTTCCTGGCAGCTTCCTGTTTTGCCAGTAAACGGAACTAACCCCAATTATAAAATTAGTTTTAAAGTAAGAGTAAGCACCTTGGCCCAGTTTGGTAGCTTATATTTTACCCCATCCATTACAGCACCTGCTTATATACCAAATACGTCCTGGTGTAACCAGGCATTAAATATCTGCCAGGTTTCCTCTGCTACCGTTAATAAGATGGTAATGGGAACAAACGATGCAACTTTTACATATTCAGGTAGTGGTACCTCCGGTTCAACAGCTTTATATAAAGTAACGGTAAACAATACTGGTACAACCAACTTGAATAACATTACAATTGTAGACAGACTTCCCTTTCCCGGCGATTTGATGATATCTAATTGTTCACCCAGAAATAGTGTTTTTACAATGCAACCGGCTGCAGCGTTACCAATCATTCCAGGTGTCGCATCTATTGAATACAGCAGTATACCCAATGTACCTACCGGTTGGGTGTCTACTGGCATTAGTTGTAATTTCCCTTCCGGCATGTCTGGCTTTTCATCTGCTTTTGCTCCAAATAATATAAAATTCAAACTACAAAACCCTATTCAACCTGGCAATAGTTTCTCTTTTCAGTTCCCTGTCAAAGTAAGTACATCTGCCACTACAGGACAATCTGCATGCAATACAATTGCACTTGTTTGTGATATAGTAAATTCAGCTAATCAAACATTAGGGAGTTTGAATTTTGTTGAATCTACCCCAGCAGCATGTCTTACCGTAAATAATCCGCCTTGCAATTGTAGTCCGCAAGATAATTTTACGGCCAGCCCAACTATCAGTTTCAACGGGTCAACTATTGGCACTGTCGCTTGTGGTGGAAAATATTCAAATGAATTAGATTGCAATAAACAATACACATTTAATGTGCCAGTAACCTGGTCGGGTTTAAATCCCCCTTTATGTAGCGGTAGTGTTGTGATAGAACTTAAAGATGCTTTAGGAAATATTATACCGATTACGCAGAGTTTTCCTTTTAACTATACGTTTTCAAATTTTGGGAAGCATACTATTACATTTAAACTAATTAAAAATGGTGTCGTATGTAAGAGTTGTTCATTTGATGTGCATATAAAACCCTGCCCTCCTCCCTGTTGCATAGGCGGTCAATGGATAAGTAAATACATAGGCTGGAGCAACGTAATAGACAAATTAACAGTTGCAACAGCACAAGAATTGCAAAAATTAAACATTCCTGCTGAGCCAGATGAAACAACCACCCCCCACAATAAGAAGATAAATAATAATGCAATTGATAAACCAACTTCTCAGTTAAGCAAGACACCAATTGGATCTTTGGGATCTTTAGGTCCAATACCGGATAAATTAAACATTACAAACTGTGGTGCCAGTGCCATTTACCACCTTAGCCAAAACGGTACTTACACACTCAATGCAGATTATCAATGTGGAACAGCGGCAGGACTAAACTGCACGAAAACAATTAAAGTAACAATACAAGGCCCGCCAGGTTGCACATTTAATGGAACGTACAATGCACCCTATACACAAACCTTTACACAGGACGGTAATTACACCATAACCTATGATGCTTATTGCGGCACGGTGGTATGCGCCACTTGTACTTTTACACTTACCATTGATAAAAACTGCTGCCTCGGCAGTAAATGGATAAAAGCAGATTACCAATTGGTAAATAAAAATCCAAATGGCTCTTGGAATGTTAGTCCAACAATGCAGTCGTTACCTTTCGTTATCGCTACTCCCATACCTGTTTACAGTGCACAAGTAGCAGTAAACCTGGTTAATCTCAACTTTCAATGTGCAGCTGGCTGTGGAAGCGGATATAAAATTGTAAAAAGAAATACAGTTACCGGTGTGCAAACAACCAGCATCCTGCCAGCAGGCCAGAACTCTACTTCTATTTATACCGAAAAAGATAAATTACTAGTGAGGATATTTCCGCAATGTGGCGGACAGCAATGTAGCCCTATGTTATTATTTTTTGTGGCCTGTTCCGATAATAATTGTATCCCGCCTGCCGGGCCTGCTTTGCCCAATATTCCTATTGAATTAAAAGAAATGAAGAAAACTAATTGATTGCTTTTAGCATAGGGTTGCTACCTTTTAAAAGTTGGCAACCCTTCTCATTTTCTTTTCCTAACTTACTCATAATACCCACCAAATGAACTGGCTTAAAAAAATATTGAAAATAACCGGTATCAGTCTTGCCTCACTTATCGTTATACTATTACTCATCCCAGTAGTTTTCAAAAAACAAATACAAGCTCTTGTAAAAAAAGAAATTAATAAAAGCCTGGATGCCACCGTGGATTTTAAAGATGTAAAGCTTTCCATCTTCAGAAATTTTCCAAAAGCTACCATCCGTATTAACGGGCTGAGCATTGTGGGCGAAGGTGAATATGCCAAAGACACTCTACTAGTAGCGGATGAAATGAATGTTACTGCAGGCTTAATGAGTGTATTAAAAGGTAAAAATGTAAAAGTATATGGAGTGTATGCACAGCAACCCCGCATCCATTTATTGGTCAATCAATTTGGCCGTACTAATTGGGATATTGTAAAAACATCTTCCAGTACTTCTACTTCGGATGATACAGCTGCTTCCAACTTTATATTAAAATTGGAACAATACAAAATCAACAATGGTTATTTGGAATATTCAGACAAGCAGGCCAATACTTACCTGGAACTAAAAGACCTTAACCACAAAGGCAGCGGCGATTTTACTGCTGATGTATTTACTCTTTCCACTTCTACAGATGCAACATCATTTAATTTAATCCAGGATAATATTCCATACATCAATAAAATAAATACAACCCTGGATGCTGATGTAAAGATTGACACCAAAACAAATACCTACTCTTTCAAAACAGGCGACATAAAGCTGAATGCAATGAACATTGCCACAGAAGGCTATGTGCAAATGGTAAATGCAGAAACCTTTAATATGGATTTTAAATTCAGCAGCCCCACTAATGATTTTAAGAATATACTTTCCATGATACCCGCCATTTATACAAAAGATTTTGATGCAATAAAAACAAGTGGCAACGCCTCCTTCAATGGTTTTGTAAAAGGAACTTACTCACCGCAACAACTTCCTGCTTATGATGTGAAGCTGCTTGTAAATAATGGCTCTTTCCAATATCCCGATTTACCCAAGCCGGTAAAAAATATAAATCTTAGCCTGCATACTTTTAATACTACCGGTCAGCCTGATAATTCTGTAGTAGATATTAGTAAAGGGCATTTGGAGTTTGATAATGAACCATTCGATTTCCATTTTACTTATACCAATCCCGAAACTGCACAAAACATAGATGCTGGTGCTAAGGGAAAATTAGATCTCTCGCAACTTTCAAAATTTATTAAACTACCAAAAGGAACAACCCTTAGCGGATTGCTTTGGGCCGATGCGTATGCCAAAGGCCCATTGCAATCATTGCAAAACATGAGTGGCCCTTTTACTGCCGGTGGCTTCTTTGATATTAAAAATTTATTTTACTCGGATAAAGATTTTCCGCAGCCGATTAAAAATGGAAACATAAAAGCAACAATTAATAATAGCGGAGGCATAGCAGATAATACTACTATCGACATAACTGCTGCACATATTGAAGTAGGTAATGATCCGGTTGATTTTTCATTATTATTATCCCAACCAGTTTCTGTTGTCAACTTTAATGGCCATGCAAAAGGAAGATTGACATTGGACCATCTGAAACAATTTAATGTACTGCCTGCGGGCACAACACTGAGTGGCATTATGAATGCTGATGCAGGTTTTGCCGGTAGCCAATCTGCTATCAACAAAAAAGAATATGATAAAATCACCATGACGGGCAATGCTTCATTTAATAACGTCAATTATACATCAACCGCCAATCCTGATGTAGTAAAAATTCCATCGGCCGATCTTACTTTCAATACCAAAACAGTTACACTGAATAATGCTTCGGCCAATTATCTTGGCACCAATGCTACAGCCAAAGGAAGCCTGAGCAACTTGATTGGATATATTATGGATGACCAAACTCTTTCTGGCAATATAACTGTCAATGCAGATAATATTGATCTGAACAAATGGATGGGAACAAATCCTTCTACCGGAGTAAGCACCGCAACTTCCTCAACAACTGCTGCACAGCCTTTTGCTATTCCTGCCAATATCAATCTTAATATTACTGCAACTGCACAAAAAGTTACTTACGATAAAGTGGACTATACAAATATAAACGGCAACTTATTGATGAATGAGGAGAAAATTGTATTGCAAAATGTAAAAACAAATGCACTGGAAGGTTCTATTGAAATCGACGGAAGCTACTCCACTAAAATAAATAAACAAAAACCGGATATCAGTCTTGCTTATGATATTAAAAATATGGATGTGCAAAAAGCATTTTTTGCTTATAATACCATGCAGTCGCTGATGCCCATTGGAAAATTTCTTTCCGGCAAATTACATTCCGAACTTACTATGACCGGAAACCTGGATGCAGGTATGATGCCTTTGCTGAACAGTTTTACAGGTAAGGGAAATATGCTTTTGCTGGAAGGAGTATTGGCAAGATTTGCGCCGCTGGAAAAAATCGCTTCTGTATTAGATATTGACAAATTAAAATCAATCAGTATAAAAGACATCAAAAACTATATTGAATTCAGTAATGGAAAAGTGCTGGTAAAACCTTTTACCATTAAAGTGCAGGATATAGAAATGGAAATTGCAGGCTTTCATGGCTTTGACCAATCGATTGATTATGGCATAAAAATGAAACTGCCACGGGCATTGATGGGGAGTAAAGGAAACACCTTAGTAAATAATCTTGTTGCCAATGCAAATACCAAAGGGATACCTGTAAAAGTAAGTGATGTGGTAAACCTTACACTTAAAGTTACAGGCAGTATCAATAACCCTTCTGTTGCTGTCAACTTAAAAGAAGCAGCAGGCGATGTAATAAAAGACCTGGAAAAACAAGCAATGGATTTTGCCAAAGCAAAAGCAGACAGCCTGAAACAAAAAACCAAAGACTCTCTCAATATAATTAAAACACAGGCCGAACAGAAAGTAAAAGAAAAGTTGGCGGCAAAGGGCATTGATACTGTCAACCTAAATATTAAAAACGCAAAAGACACTATAGTACAAAGGGTAACTGATACTATTAAAACAAGAGTGAAGGATTCTATTAAATCAAAACTTAAGAAATTTATAAAGCAGTAATTTTATTGAAGACCGGAGTTAGTTATCTGTCAGCTTGACCATATAAAAATCTGCTATTGCAAATACTTCCACTTGAAAACTCGATAATATAGAGAAGACACCTTTTTAGCAAGGGGTCTTCTCTTGCTATAACAACCTACTCTATCAATCCTGTAGTATTCTTTATCTCCTTAATCGCATCAAACAATTTATCCAAATCCTGCTGGTTATTAAAGCCGTTGATGGAATAACGCAGATACACTTTATCACTATGCCGCATCACCGGTATTTCTATTTTATACGCATCATAAAAATGGCGATGCAATTTTTCTGGTTGATTAGTTTTTATAAGAGCACTGTAGAGTTGTAAAATAAAATCATCATTTACGGGGGAGATCGGTGTTGCACCCAGCAATTCACAAAGAGTTGGAGCATTTGCTTGAACTAACTTTCTGCAATCAGCAGCCACCTGCTCCCAGTTATGCTCTTGCATAAATTGTATGGCAGCAGGGATGGTTAAAAAAGCAGAATAATCCCGGGTGCCATTCGTTTGGTGATAATCTAAAAAAGTAGAGGTAGAGGGAAACAATGCATTATATCCCCAGCTTACTACCAGTGGATCTATTAGTTCCTGGTATTTTTTTCTTACATATAAAAATGAACTGCCCTTGGGTGTCATCATCCATTTGTGACAAGCACCGGTATAAATATCAAAGGGAGAATTTTGCAAGTGCAATGGAATATGCCCCGGTGCATGAGCACCATCTACAAAAGTCATTATACCTTTCTCTTTCGCAATGGTACAAATTTCTTCTACAGGCAATCGAAGTCCGGTAGTGCTGGTAATATGGCTGATGAAAATCAATTTTGTTTTACTGCTCAGTCCTTTAAAAAAGGCTTGCACAAATTCTTCTTTGGATGAAATCGGCAGCGGTATATGTTGCCTGATATATATTGCTCCTGTTTTTTTACATTGGTATTCCCAGGTCTTATCACATGCACCATATTCCAGATCAGTAGTTAATATTTCATCACCACTCTTTAAATCCAAACTTTTAGCTACTGCATTCACAGCATAAGAGGGATTGGTAACATATACCACATCATCTTTGTGGCAATGAATGTAATTACCCAATGCTTCTCTTGCTGCTTCCAGGTATGCTAATCCATTTACGGTAATAAACTGTACCGGCTCCTGCTCCAGTTCCAGTTGAAATTGCTGGTATCTTTCAAACACAGGTTTGGGGCAAGCACCAAATGATCCAAAGTTGAGATAGGTTACATCTTCCCTTAATAGAAAGTGTTGTTCGAGGTTTTGCATAATTCAAATGTAGCAGAATATAGACAAGAATAAAAAGCTGATTAATTATCTCTCATTTATTTGAATTAGTAATGTTAAAATTTATATTACATACAATGCATTATCATTTTTAGCTTTCACATTTCTTTTCTATTGATTACCAGTAGCATTGATAACTAATTTATTGATAGTACTGCTTTGGCACCGATTTTGAAAAGTATGGGTATAAAACGAATTAATATGAAAAAATTTATCCTTTCCGCAGTTGTACTTTTTTCAGCAGCTGCTATAAACACTTCTTCTGCACAAGGCAGAGTAAAGAATAATTCCAATGCTGAGTGGAGAAGACCTGGAAATAAAGTAGTGGTAAATCATCCACGGGATAATGAGTATGATAAGGCTCCCAAAATAAAAAATCCTAAATACAGGGGCCATAATAGGAATGTATATGTAAGAAAAAATAAAGCCGCAAAAATAAAATCGAATAATGGCCGTGGTCATGCCTATGGACATTACAAAGGCAAAGCAAAAGGAAAGGCTAAGGGACATTACTAAAATTTCATAACTCCAGATAGTAAAAAAGAACCGCCTGCAGAGGCGGTTTTTTTGTTTTCCATTACCATCACCCTTTTCCAAATACCTTATTCATCTGCACCATTTCCTTTAATTTTGCTGCAAAGGATGGGTTATGAAACTTTCACATTTATCTGAAACATTAATCGGATCTGAAATAGTAAAACTGGGAGGAGAGATAAGAGAAAAGATCCGACAGGGGGAACGTATCTATAATTTTACCGTAGGTGATTTTGATCCTTCTATTTTTCCCATACCTAAAGAATTAGAAGATGCAATAGTAGAAGCTTATCGCAAACATTTTACCAACTATCCTGCTGCCGAAGGCAATCTTGATTTGCGGGAAGCCATTCATCATTTTATAAAAGATGAAGAAGAACTGGACTACGGTATTAATGAAATACTGGTAGCATCCGGTGGCCGTCCATTAATTTATGCAGCCTTCCGGGCATTGTGTGATAAGGGAGATAAAATTATTTATGCCGTACCGAGTTGGAACAATAATCACTACACACATTTTGTAAGTGGCGAACACATTGTTATAGAAGCTACGGCAGCCAGCAATTTTATGCCTACGGCAGACACTATTCGTCCGCATGTGCAAGAGGCCACACTTATTTCTTTATGCTCTCCCCAAAATCCTACAGGCACCACTTTTAAAAAAGATGAACTAGAAGCTATTTGTGATTTAGTGATTGAAGAAAATGAAAGAAGAGTGGATGGACAGAAAAAACTCTATGTAATGTTTGACCAGATGTACTGGCATCTTACCTATGGTGATATCAAACATTATAACCCGGTATCACTTCGCCCGGCCATGCGGGAATACACCATTTTCATTGATGCCATCAGCAAAGTATTTGCAGCTACCGGAGTAAGAGTAGGCTGGAGCATGGGACCATCTGTTGTTATTAATAAAATGAAAGCCATTCTTACACATATAGGTGCATGGGCACCTATGGCGGAACAAAAAGCGGTGGCACATTACTTAGCCAATAAAGAAGGCATCAAAAATTATCTCACTGGTTTTAAAAGTGAAATTGAAGAAAGACTACGTCGCATTTACGAAGGCTTTGCAGAATTAAAAAGTGAAGGCTTGCCGGTAGATGCCATTACACCCGAAGCTGCTATTTATCTTACTATAAAAATTGACCTTGCCGGAAAGCAAACTGCCGATGGAACTGTATTGCAAAATCAAACCGATGTTACAGCTTATGTTCTAAATAATGCAGGGCTGGCGGTTGTTCCTTTCTATGCATTTGGTGCCGGTAAAACTTCTCCGTGGTATCGGTTGAGTGTAGGCACTTGTAAAAAAGAAGAAATAGAGGAGATGATTGGGAAGTTGAGAGAGGCGTTGAAGAAATTGTCTTGATTAAACAAATTACTGGTTTCAATTCTTATTAATCAAAAAACGAAAAGGCCTCATTCTGTAGTGCTTCGTTTCTTTTAGTATTTTATTTTTTCGGGAAGTAATACGGTTGCGGTTGACCAGCTCATGTGCTTTACAAAATTGTTCAGGAGTTTGAACGACGGATAAGATAGCATTAAGGCCGGATAGTTCTTGCTCCGTTACTTTCTCCTTTCGGCTATCGGTAGTTATGAGAATTAAGAGGTTGCTATTGCTTGTTATCATCCGCTACAGTTTTAGTAGCCACTCATACCTTTGTTGCTTGGGCAGCCACAGTTTTTTCCACCTTTTCCACTGCCGGAATAATAATTTTTATTGCAGGCAGTAAAGAATACAACTACTAACAGGGCAAGTACTATTTTGTTTATTGTCTTCATAATTTTTTGCAGAACTCCTTTCGGAGGAAGTTCTAAATTAAAACTATTTTACAAACAAATTAGTATGCTGTTGAGCCAAAACAGTTAAAAAATTAACATGAATCAGCCTTTCAGTGAAAAAAGTACGGAAAAACCCTACCTACCCGGCAAAAAGCCCCGCATATTGGTGGCTCCGCTGGATTGGGGTCTGGGCCATGCCACCCGGTGCATTCCCATCATCCGGGAGCTGTTGTCACAACATGCTGATGTATGGATAGCTGGCGAAGGTGCCCAGGAACATTTATTGAAAACAGAATTTCCCGAATTACCATTTCTTCATTTACCCGGCTACAACATGCAGTATGCAAAAACAGCCGCTGGTCTTATCTGGAAAATGATAAAGCAGCTACCTAAAATGCAACGGGCTATAAAAGAAGAAAACCACTGGTTAAAAAAAATGATTGGTGAACATGACTTCGATGCAGTGATCAGTGATAACCGCTATGGATTATATCATTCCAACATTCCCTGCTTTTTTATTACTCACCAGTTAACTATAAAAAGTTCATTCGGCAAGTGGACAGAAAATATTTTACAAAAAAGAAATTATCAATACATCAATCGCTTTAAAGAATGTTGGATACCAGATCTGCCGGCCAGCAACAATACAATAACTCTTGCCGGTGAATTATCACATCCTGCAAATAAACCAAACACTCCTATCCGCTATATTGGATTGCTTTCAAGATTTAAACAAAGTGATACAGCGGCTAAGAAAAATAATTTACTCATCATTTTATCCGGACCAGAACCGCAACGGAGCATACTGGAAGAAAAAATTATTAAAGATATTAGTCATTACAATGGAACTGCTACTATTGTAAGAGGATTGCCCGGAGCTTCCTCATTAATACCTTCTACTGGTATGATTCAATTTTTCAATCACCTGCCTGCCAATGAAATGAATACAGCTATGCAGGAAGCCGAATATGTGATAAGCCGCAGTGGCTACAGCACCATTATGGATATAGTAGTATTGCAAAAGAAAAGTATTCTTATTCCCACACCGGGGCAAACAGAACAAGAATACCTGGGAAAGTATTTACAAGAAAATAAAATGGCGGTTTGCATTATTCAACAAGATTTTTCGCTGAATAATGCATTGGCTGCTGCTGATCAATTTACTTTTCAATTGCCTGCAAGTATTGACAACTCTCTGTTATCAACTGCTATAAAAAATTTATTATCTCACTCTTTTACTCCGGCTTTGGGATAATCAAAAAACCAGAATTCTTTTTTTGCTTCTTTAAAATCAGCCCAGGTGTTACATTCTGCTTTTATAGCAAACACACCACAGGTAGGCATATTATCTATCTGCATATCGGTAAGCATATTGGCGAACTCGGTGATGCCAAAATTATGTGAGAAGATGGCGATGCTATTAAACTTATCTTCTACTTTCTCAATAATAGAAGAAAAAGAAGAAGTGTTGGCCATGTACAATTTTTTTTCAAAAATTATTTCCTCTTTCTTTCTGTTATACGCTTCGGCAAAGTACTTAGCTGTTTTAGCGGCCCGTTTTGCAGGGCTGGCAATAAATGCTTCAATACTTATTTTCTTATCTACCAACCGCTGAGCCATGGCCGGTGCATCTTTCTTACCTCTTTCATTTAATGGTCTGTCAAAATCATCTAAGCCGGGATTGCCCCAGTCGCTTTTAGCATGGCGAATCAGAATAAGTTGTTTCAATGCAATTTGTTTTAAAATATGAAATGGGGAATATGATACCCTTTTTATTAAATCATATTAATCTTTCAAGTATTATGCCGCAGTAATAAGATGCCAGGTTTTTCTCCCTCAATAGCCTCTTACATTTCTGCCTTCCATATAATTCATGAAAGCTTTGTTCACTACTTTATTTCCACCGGGTGTGGGATAGTTACCAGTAAAGTACCAGTCGCCAAGGTTGCGGGGGCAGGATTTATGCAGGTCTTCTATGCTCTGGAAAATTACATCCACCGGAATATTTAATCCGGCAGGAGTTATAAGCTGCGCAATTTTATCAGAGATTTCTTCCGTGGTAAATTGTTTATATAATTGCTTCACCACATTTTCTGTGTGTAGTTGGTTATTTCGCTGCAGGTCTTTACATTTTTCCAGCAAGTCTTTCAGGCAATCCATTTTGCCTCTTTCTTTCATCAACTCTACTGCTGCATTAAATGCTATAAAGTCGCCCATCTTACTCATGTCAATACCATAACAATCCGGGTAGCGGATCTGGGGAGAAGAAGAAACGACGACGATACGTTTTGGTTTTAACCGGCCCAGCATACGAATGATGCTTTCTTTGAGTGTAGTACCTCGTACTATTGAATCATCAATCACTACCAGTGTATCCAAGCCTGGGCGAACAGTGCCATACGTAATATCATACACATGCTGCACCATTTCATTTCTTCCGGCATCTTCAGTTATGAATGTCCGCATCTTTACATCCTTGATAGCAATTTTTTCTATGCGGATGCGGCGGTTCACCATCTCACTCAGCTTCTCTGCATCATATTCCTTACCCCAACTAAGTATCCGTTCAATCTTTACTTTGTTTAGATAATTCTCCATGCCTTTTACCATTCCGTAAAATGCAGTTTCAGCAGTGTTGGGAATAAAAGAGAAAATAGTATTCTTTAAATCATGATCTATGGCATTCAAAACTCTTTCGCTGAGGTTATAGCCTAATGCCTTTCTTTCTTTATAAATTTTTTCATCGCTGCCTCTTGAAAAATAAATCCGTTCGAAGCTGCAGGCCTTTCTTTCTTTTGGTTCCAGTAGCTGCGTTATTTCATACTCCCCTTTTTCATCTACAATTAATGCATGGCCGGGCATTAATTCCTGCACTTCATTTTCACCAACGTTAAATGCAGTTCGGATGGCTGCTCTTTCAGATGCGGCCACTATCACTTCATCATTTATATAATAATAAGACGGGCGGATACCATGTGCATCTCTGAATACAAAACCAACTCCATTACCTGTTACTCCCCCCACATGAAAACCACCATCCAGCAACGGTAATGTTTTTTTCAATACTTTTTTAATATCCATATGCTCCGGAGATGCTTCATCTTCTTTGCATAAAAAAGTATGCATCAATTCTATCATTGCAGCCAGGTCGCTGAAGCGAACAGTATCATGTGGTTCTTTACCAATGAGGGTAAATAATTCATCAGAGTTTACAATATTAAAATTGCCAGCCAGTGCCAGGTTGCGGGATGGAATAGTGTCACGATTAATAAACGGATGACAATATTCTACTTTATTTTTTCCCTGTGTGCCGTAGCGAAGGTGACCCAATAATAGTTCTCCTAAAAAATTTACATGACCTTTCATCAGTCCCGGATGATTTTTTATATCCGGGTGATATTGCTCCAACTCGGCTATTTCTTTTCCTATCTGTTGAAAAATATCGGCGATGGCCTGCGGTGCATTACTTCGTATCCTGTTCAAAAAAGGATAGCCGGGTTCTACGTTTAGTTTTACTGCTGCTACACCGGCTCCATCTTGTCCACGGTTGTGCTGCTTTTCCATCAGCAGGTATAGCTTATTAAGCCCCCACAGCACTGTACCATACTGTTGCTGGTAATAAGAAAAAGGTTTCCGAAGTCGGATGAATGCCAGTCCGCATTCATGTTTTATTGCATCACTCATGAGAGGTGGCAAAGGTAAAACAAATCAGGATACCGGTTTGTGCTGGCATTAAGTTTCAGATTGATGATCTATAACCTTTTGCAGCAAAACACCGAGAAAGGGGAGATGACAGGCCTGATAACCTTCCTCGCAGATTGTCGATTTATATATTTTCATGAAAAGGGTTGTATTAAGGAATTGAAAATTTACTGCCTCATTCATTAGCAGGAGCAGTAGTCACACTAAATAACTGGCTTCTGCCGGTATTTCCAAAGGTTGCTGTTACATAAAAAGTACCAACTTTGTCGTTTGCTCTAATTGCAAACGAAGTGGCATACCCGTTGGGGTCGGTAGAAACGGTCATTGATTTTTGCCCGTTTGGAAAAGTGCCACTTGCATTACCTGGTAAGCCGCCAATAGTAAATGTGACGCCTGTATTACTGTAATTACCATAATAAGGAATCCCATTACTGAAACACCGGACTTTTATCGGTTCCAGGGTAAAAGCGTTTACAAATACAGTTTGCGATACAGATGATGCTCTCTCTAGTATTGGATTTGAGATCCCATTATTAGGATTATTGGTCAATACGGTTACAGGAATAAGGGTGGAAACAGTTGTTCCATCAATAGTGAGTTTTACGGAAAAACTTCGGGTTTGGCTACTAGTCCCGAAACCGCCCACCTGACCATCGGGCATTGTGATTAACATATCATTGGGAGGAAGTGTTAGAGAGGCTCTTACAGCAGCAGGATAAAAAATACAGCTTATTTTTTTTCCCATCACTGGATTGCCAGCAGCATCTACTACTTTCAATCCTGTGAATTGTACAGAGCGGTTTACCTCAACAGATACGGACGGGAGGCTGCCACTGAATTTTAAATTTGTTTGGCCGGAAATGCTTATCAAAGAGCAGAGTGAAGAAAGGTAAAGCAAAATCGATTTCATCATCATGTTTTTTAGTATTAAGATTATTGTTTGGTAAAATATTTTGTTTCAATGGCACCTGTAGTAATATCTTTTAATGTAATCTTATAGGTGCCCGCCGGGTACGAGGAAGTGTTGATTGAGGTCATCGCCACAAATGTAAAATTTGCATTCATTGTAGTGCCTGTGGCATTTTCTATTATTGCCGATATAGAATTTGTAAGGCTATTGGATACAATGGAGAGAGAATTAGTTACAGGTGCGGGGTAAAGCGTATACTTTTCAGCAATTGGCTGGTATAAAAAGAAATCACTAAATGGGGTGATACAACCATTATTATTTACCCTGACACGGTAATACCCCGGAGCCGGGGCATAAAAATAGTGCCCAGGATTATTAATAATATTACCAGCATAATCATACCAGGTTTTGTTTCCTGGCATCAGGGAATTCATGCTTTTTCTAGCTTCATATTTATTGCTGTTTACATTTACTAACCAGCACATGGGCTTACCACAATACCAAACATTTACATGAACAGAATTAGACGGCATGCTTTTACAACCATTACTTCCTCTTATAAATAAATAATAAGGACCAGACTTTATTGCTTTATTAACCAAGCAAGTTGGAGCAGTACTGACAATACTGCCCCCATATTTCCATTCATAAGAACTGGCCGTTACATTCGTTGATAAAGTAACACCGCCACTTCCTTCACAAATTGATAGCGGCCCATTAACAAGAATCGAAGGTGAAGCTGGTGCAGGTAATATTGTTACAGGAACAGCCGCTGAGTATGTGCTGCATCCATTGCTTGTTACTTTCAAAGAGACATTATAAATACCCGGGGAAAGCATCAAACCCGAAATACTGCAGGAAGAGGAGTAATTATAAGAAAAATAGGTACTTGTCGGGCATTGCCATTGGTATAATACACCGGTTGCAGATGTTGACAATACCACTGAAGCATCATTGGCACAAATACTAGTAGGCCCGTTAGCTGTTATTACAGGGATTGCTGGTCCGGCTTTGACTTTTTGTTGAATAGAATTGCTGATTACAGGGGCGGATGAATTTCCTCCCCTGAACATGGTACAGGTAATGATGTCGTTATTGGAAAGATTATTGTCTGAATACGTACTATTGTTGGTGCCAACAATGATATTATTCTTTCTCCATTGATAAGGCGGGGTGATATTACTGTTAATGGCATAGGCTGTAAAAGTTACGTTGACGCCGGAACAGACTATCCCGCCTGGATTTGCTGTAATTTTTACACCCGGAACATAGGAGAGAAAATTATCGATTGGATATTTAGATACAGATATACTATAACCCAGTATTGTGGACTGGCCAAGGGAATTGGTTTTCATTGTAATAATGAAAAGGAGAAAAAATATAGTCTTAGTGAATAGATTAACGTTCATATCATTTTGATAAAATAATCCCTTTAAAAATTTACTGTTCTTTTATTTTTATTATCCAATTTTCTTTGTGCATGCCTACCCTATTCTGATATTTTATGCTGAAGCGATGGTTTCGAATGGCCGGATTTATAATAATATTGCCATTCGGCTCGGTGGTATAAAATACATAGGGTACGGTTTCGCTTTTTATCGCATTAAAAAGCCATATCTTTTTTTTTGTATCAGTGAACTGCAGATAAAGTATATTTTCTTTTTTAACAGCATCGGTGAATTTTGCAATAAGAGTTTGTTCCTCATACTTTGTTGTTTCAGGAAGGTGGAATAAGTAGAGGAGAAGCAGGAGTGATTTCATGTTAAAGAAAAAAATATCAGGTACTTTACTGAGGTTATAATAAATAATTCAGGTATTTATAGTATGGATTATATGATAATTTTTTCCTGTAATTAATTATTACACCCGCAGCTTTTGAAAACATATTTTTCTTCAAATTCGACGTCTTGAAATCCTGGTAGAAGTGAACCAATAAACGGATTTGGAACAAAACGTAAACGTACATGCATTGAGTATTTAATTCCCTTTACTAATAAGCCGATCACCGGGCAGTTTTTTTCCATATCACATTCCTCTCCGGCTGGGTACCATTCACTCCAGTTTCCATCTTTCTTTAGATCTATATTAAACTTACTGGTTACTACATGGATAATATTACTTGCACCACTTCCTGCACTACTGCCAACACCATCAATGCCAGCTTCAACATTTTTTAAAAAAGTTGAAATATGATTGCCAATAGATTTATAAACCGGGTTTGGTTTATTGAAAAGGGCTAATGTCTTTTTTCCAGGCTGTGTATATACTAACAGCTCTGTGAACTCATTAGAGCTGTCTTTGGAGGAAAGGGTAACAACGACAGCATTGTTTACTGAATTAGTAGCCTGCCTGTTATTAGCTGATGCTTTGTCTGGCTGATTAATAACTGCTGAAGTACCAGCTCCTGAAATTTTTAATGCTTTTATTACTACTGAATCTTTTAAAATTGCATTACTGACCGAGTTTAATTGCTTGCTTTTTTGAGCAATTATATTTGTAGAGTTGTAAACAAAAACAACAAACAATAATAACTTTTTCATTCTTTTAGCATTTAAGTTAATTTTTCACTGATAATTACTTTTGTGGCGGAACAGGCCCAAAAGGATCAAAAACAGTTCCTTTGCTCCCATCCCATTCTTTTGTCTCTTTTGTTCGTTGTTGTTTATTAGGATTTTGCGGATCAAATAATTTATAAGCCGTAAACTCACCAGTCACAATCAGATTAACTGTGCCTCCTTTCAACTTAATAGGAGTAGTAATAGTTGTTTGTTTACTTTTATTGTCATACCTATAACTTGTATTTTCGTTTTCCAAGATATTGTAAAAATCAAAATCCATTCTGTAAGCAACTGTTTTTATCTTAGGTTTTAACTTATCCTCAAGAGGCTTGTTAAGGAACACCATCAAGTCTTGTCCTGAATTTATTTCGCTAATAATGGGTTTAGAAATAGTAATTCTATGTGGGGTACAAAGGGAAGCATTATCTTCTTGCACTGTTGAGAGATATGTAGGATCCGTAGGTAATATTTCCATGACACATTTTCCTCCTACCGTTTGCCATAAAACGACCGGAGGTAGATCTTCACCAATATCCTTAATTACAATAGGAACTACCTGTATCCAAACACCTTGAGGATACTTTTTACTATTAAGCGGGTTGTTCCAAAAGCAATAGGTATTTGATTTGTCTGTAATTGTTTCGGCAATTACTTTTTGTTTATTAGTTTCAAGAAGTGTAATCTGGAAAGCATTTCTGGTTCCATCTTTATTATACTGACTTTTATTATCTAGTTTTCCAACAATTAGTATATCGTTTTCAACATATATAGTTTTACCCCAATTTTTTGTATTTATTGGATTTTTAAATCTCGCCAATTCATAATGCCCATATTGGTTTGGGTCCTCTGTGTTTCCATAATCAGGCGGCCAGATTTGTAGATTATGAGGGTAAGTACAATCAACCTCCCTGATAGTGCCGTTTAAATCTTTAATTTTTCTGGGCTGACGATAAGCAATCCCATTGTACCCTTTCCATCTCGGAGGAAATTGCTGGATACACCCGCCTTCTATTATTGCTTGCCGGACAAATTGATCCCAGGAAACATTTTTTGGTAACTCAACAATCACTTTTTTAACTGAAAAAAAGAGGTTGTCAGGAATTGGGTTGTAAGGAGGGGGATCAACTGGAAACTGAACAGGAGGTTTGTTTGATTGCTGTTTAGCTTGCGGAACCTGTCCGAAACAGTAAACTGAGATCAAACTGAATACAATTAAATTGAAGATTTTTTTCATGTTATAACGTTTGTCAAATTTTCAATCAAACGTTAAAGACTTCCTACCCAAAACGTATAGATGTAAGGGAAAACTGTATAAGTGTAGAAAAGAGAATCTACCCCCTTTTCAACCACCTATCAAACCTACTCAGCAGTTCATCTTTTCTACGAACAGCTACGGGGAGTGTGTGGCCATTCAGCATTACCACCTGGCCGCCGGTGCCTTTCAGGTATTCGGTAATGTGGGGCAGATTAACAAGGTATTTATCGTGTATGCGGAGAAAGTCGGTGGCGGGTAATAGTTTCTCATATTCACCTAACTGGCGGCTTACGAGAATTTCTTTTTTATTCAACAGATAAAACTTGGTGTAGTTGCCGCTGCTTTCTAAGAATATGATTTCTTGTTGCGGTACAAACTGCATTCCCGCCTGTGTGGGCAATGGAATTTTTTGTTGCTGCTGGTTTTGCTGCAAATGATTTTCCAGAAGGCTGAACAGGTTTTTGGTTTGTTCCTGCTGTTGTATTTTTTGAATAGCCCTGTTGGTTACTTCTATAAACTTATCAACCGCTACCGGTTTAGTCAAATAACCTGCGGCATTGGCATCAAATGCCTGTAAGGCATAATTATTATACGCTGTAACAAAAATGACCTCAAATGATACCGGCTCCATTTGCTTTAATAAATCAAAACCAGTAAGGCCCGGCATTTCCACATCTAAATAAACTAACTGCGGTTCCAGCTCTTCAAGTTGAAGTAAAGCTTTTGCCGGATTGTCACTTGCCTCCACTATTATCAGTTGGGGAAAATATTTGGTGATAAGTGCATGAAGCAATTGTAAGTTATTCGGCTCATCATCAATAAGCATGCAAGTAACTTGCTGGTTCAAAGGTGGTAGTTTTGGTGGTGGTTGATGGGGTTATCTGGTGTTTTTCAAATATAATGCAGTGCAATTTCTAAAACAACCGTTGTACCTGTTCCTTTTCCCTTGTCATCTTTTTTATCAATGGTATGAGACCGGATACCAAATAATTCTTCTCGTTTGCCCGTAAGCGACAAGCCCACCGACTGGTGATAGTTGGGATTCCCAGTATTGATTTGTGCGGCGGCTTCCCGGCCCACACCGTTATCATCAATGCGGCAGGTGAGAGTAACAGGGGTCTGAGTAAAATCAATATGTACAAAACCGGTACCGTCTGCCAGATTACGAATGCCATGTTTAATTGCATTTTCGACATAGGGCTGCAATAGCATGGAAGGGATTTGTAATTGCTTACTGCCGTCAACAGTTGAATCAATTTTGTAAGTAAGTTTTTTGCCAAACCGCAACTGCTCCAGCCGCAAGTAATTGTCAATGTATTTTATTTCATCCTTCAGCGGAATCATCTTTTGCGAAGAGTGGTCAATAGTGGAACGTAGCAGGTACGAAAAATCATCAAGATATTTATCCGCATCCTCATACTGTTGCTGATGTATAAGAGATTTAATAGAGTTCAGGCAATTAAAAACAAAATGGGGATTGATTTGTGCTTTTACTGCTTGTAGTTCAAGGTCCGTCATTTTTTGTTGAGTAGCTAACTGTTCTAATTCTTTTTGCCTTCTTTTCTGATCGCTACGCTGCAGTAAGTAAAAAAGAAGACCAACAATGATAGATATTACCAATCCCATAAACCACCATGTTTGCCACCAGGCTGGTTGTATAGTGAATAAAAAGTTGCTTATCATGGCAGAAGCTTTGCCATTAGCATCTATAGCTCTCACATCAATACTATAATTACCGGGTTTTAATTGTGGTAATTCCAGCAACCCATTATTGTTATTCTGCCAGCCTGCATTATTTATATTGTATTGATAAGAAACGGTGGAGCCGTTTATTTCCGGTGCTGCAAAACGAAGCATTATGCTTTTAAAACGATGCGGAAATGACAGGCTGCTGATGAGTGAAGTATCTCTGCCATTCACCGAAAAGCCGGTAATGTACACCTGTAATTTATTATCTGGCGGAGTAATGCTGGCAGGAAAATAATTGATACCATTGGCGGTTGCAGCATACACAGTATCATTTTCCACCCATATGGCATTTACCTGTGGTGAAAGCAATCCATCGGCTACACCGATATTGCGGATATTGTATTGAAATTTATTGTAAGTGAAAGTGTAGTCAATAGCAGAGATGCCTTTGTTGGTTGCTACCCAGACGGTACCCGGTTTTTCGGAGTGGATATGTTTGACAGCATTACTGATTAAAAAATAACTCGTGGAAATTTGTGCAAGGAGGGTGTCATTTTTAAAAACGAATACACCTTCAGATGGAGTGGCAACCCAAAGTAAATCATCCTTTGCAGCGTAAAGATTAGTAATCCGCTCACTTAGCAACTTTGGATTTGGTATTGGTAAAACGTCTTTTGTTGTATCATAATACTGAAAGCGAAACAAACCTTCTGTAGTGCCATAATAGATTTCTTTTTTTTGAGAAACTGTTATGGCTGTACCCCGCCCTTTTACAAGCCTTTGGAGACTGTTAGTGGAAATATTAAATCTGTCAAGTATAGATGATTTTGCCGTAACTAAATTTTCGTCGTCTATAAAGGCAAATGATTTGATTCCCCGTAATAGGGTTTCACCATTTTTCAGAGGCTTAAAATTTAAATATAGTCCTCCTTCACCTCCACTTAATAACCCATGCGGACTTGGTAACAATTGTCGTATCCATGGGCTGAAATTTTGAGTGTTTAAAGTATGGCTAATAACACTGGAAAAATTTGTTTCAATTATTTCAGCGTTATAATTGCCTGCATATATTTTATTTTTCCATTTGCAGATGCTAAGAAAATTGCGGTTAAAAAACCCATCTGGCAAAGCGACAGTTTTAACTGACTGGTTATTTACTTTGATAAGACCCTTATCAACGGTACAAATCCATGTATTCCCTTTACTATCAGTATAAACTGAATTTGTAACACCATTATTTAATATATCTTCCTTTTGGAGTGTGAAGCGATTTAATTTAAATACCTTGCCACTATGTGTAGATGCCCACAAGTAATTTCCACAGATATTAAAATTCCTGATAGTTTCAGTAAGAACTATCTGTTTTTTATTAAATAGATTGTTTTGAAAATTAAAATCCCAGAACATATGAATACTATTATCATCCAGATTAAAATAGTAGAGAGTGTCGTTTACTGAAACTGGTATTCTGGTTGTTACATTATTGAAGGGGAAGAGAATAAGGGAGTCAATTAATTTTTCATTTACCCAATAATTAGCACTCCATCCATTAGCTGTAATTATTTCATTATTATTTAGCAAAATGGTAGTTATAATACTGTTATTATAATTCCTTCCTATTGCGGCAATAATTTTTTTATCATTCTTGAAAATTTCACTGTTAACTCCACTATATGCAATACCTCCATCTGATAAAATGTTTATATGGTAGGTAGCGGATTCTGTTAGTTTTAATGTTGCATCATCTTTTTCACTTATGAACCGGTCTTTTTTTTCATCATAATAGCAAGCCCCCCTTTTGAAGATTTTTAGCCATATCCTTCCATTACCATCTTTTACAAAATCAAGTACTTCAGTATCAGGTAAACCCTTTTTTGTATCATAAGTAACAAAGTTATTACCATCAAACCGTGCAACTCCTGCATCAGTAGCTATCCAAAGAAAGCCCCGGTCATCTTCTATGCATTTATAGATAAAGTTTGACGGTAGCCCATCAGCAGTTGTATAATAGGTAAACTTTCTTTCCTGTGCGGAACTATGCAGCGAGAACAATAATGTAAGTGCAAAGAAAATTCTCATGTTGTAATTTACAACATTAGGAATACCCCACAACAACAGACAGGCCGCCACTTTTGGTAGCGGCCTGCTGATAAATATTTTTCAATTAATTAGAAGAAGCAAATCTTGTCAACAACGGGCAATCCTTTGCAGTTTGCGGATCGATCATGATGTAGTAAGTTGGAATTTTATCTTTTATCCATTTTTCCAGTGTCTTGCTCTTTTTTTCCTCCAGGGCATAGGTAGAAATTTTGCTGTAATCATCTTTCAGATTCATACGGTGTGGTTCAGAACGGGATTTGAGGTGTACAATTCTTACTCCTTTTTTACCCTGCTCATCGGTAAATGCAACTGGCTGAGAAAATTCTGATATTTTCATTTTAGCCAGCATGGTCACCAGGTCTTTATCCAAAGCATCAATAGTTACATACGTAGAACCATCTCTTGCAGTGATGCAAGGTCCTGTATATTTTGCCGCTTCGTCATCGCTGTATTTTGTAGCTGCTTCATTAAAACCTAATGTGCCGGCAATGATCTTTGAACGAATGGTATCCAGCTTTGATTTCGAAATATTTATCTCAGCTTCTGTTACCGGAGGAATACGAAGTATATGACGAACGATGGCATCGTCTCCATTCCGCTGTACCATCTGGATAATGTGATAACCAAACTTTCCTTTTACAGGGGAAGAAATTTCTCCTTCCTTCAAACGAAAAGCAGTGGACATAAAAACAGGATCCCATGTTTTTTCATTTCTGTTGATCTGATATTGGCCACCCCGATCTTTACTTCCCGGATCTTCTGAAACTGATTTTGCCAGCTGATCGAAAGTAGTAACCTTACTTTCTACCTGCTTTTTATAATTATTCATTTCACTCACTATGTATAATTCAATATCACGGGATGCTTTTGGATAAAGAATTATCTGGCAAACTTCCAATTCCGACTCATAAAAAGGCAAACTATCTTTTGGCACTTTTTCAAAGAAGGCTTTTACCTCTACCGGGGTGATGCGTACATTATCTACTATTTTACGCTGCATGGCCTGTGCCAGCTTTTGTTCTTTTACTGATTCTCTTGCATCGTCTTTGATTTGGTAAATGGATTTACCGGCAATTTCTTCCAATGCTTGCTGGCTACCGAGTTGATTAATGTATTGACGGATCCTGTTGTCAAGATCGGCTTCTACTTCTTCATCCGTTACGGGTAATGAATCTTTTTCAGCCTGCAACATCAATACTTTGGAAAGTACGGCCTGATCCATCAGCACACATTCTCCATTTTCAGGAATATTGCCGCCCTGGCGGGCAATATCTGCCAATGAATTTCTGATGTCTGATAGAAGAATTATCCGATCTCCTACAATAGCAGCTATTTTATCCGCCACTATTTTTGTGGATTGTGTTTGAGCACATGCTGCCATGGTTAGCAACATGAAACAAGCAGTTAGTATATTTTTAGTGTAAAGCATAAGTTCAAAAATAGTTTTCCCTGTAAAAAGAATGTGTGATGGGAAAGGTATTTAACAAAAGTTTTGTTGAGTGAAACTGCGAGTTAAGAGCTACGAGTGACGAGACGTAACATTTGCAGCCTCTTCTCGCAACTCGAAACTCAAAACTCGTCGCTTAAAGTGTTCTCTTCACCTCTTCTACCTCATAGGCTTCTACCACATCGCCTACTTTATAATCGCTGAAATTCTTGATCGTCAATCCACACTCCATACCAGAAAGTACTTCTTTGGCATCATCTTTAAATCGTTTTAAAGAAGCCAGTTCGGCATTTGCAGCTCCAGTTGGATAAATTACAATACCATCCCGTATCAGGCGGATCTTCGAATCTCTTTTAATTTTTCCATCCAATACCTGGCAACCTGCTACGGTGGCTTTATCAAACTTAAACACTTCTCTTATTTCCACATTGGCTGTAATTCTCTCCTGTACTTTTGGCTCCAGCATACCTTCCATGGCACTCTTCACTTCTTCAATGGCATTATAGATGATGGAGTACATCTTTATTTCTATACCTGCATTATCGGCCAGTTTAGATGCCTGCAATGATGGGCGAACGTTGAACGCAATAACAATAGCATCAGATGCTTCTGCCAATACGATATCACTTTCGTTGATCTGACCAACACCTTTGTGTATCACACTTACCAATATCTCCGGTGTAGATAATTTTTGTAATGAATCACTCAATGCTTCTACTGATCCATCCACATCACCTTTAATAATTACTTTCAATTCTTTGAAACTTCCAAGAGCCAAACGACGACCAATCTCATCAAGTGTAATGTGTTTCTTGGTTCTGATTCCCTGCTCTCTTAATATCTGTGCCCGGCGATAAGCAATTTCTTTTGCTTCTGCTTCGTCGGCATATACTTTAAATTTCTCACCAGCCTGTGGTGCACCATTCAATCCTAATATTACTGCTGGAGCAGATGGACCCGCCATTTCTTCTTTCTTATTTCTTTCATTGAACATGGCTTTCACTCTTCCGAAATACTGGCCACTCACAATCAGATCTCCGGGATGCAGTGTTCCGTTCTCAACAAGTAATGTCGCTACATAACCACGGCCTTTATCCAATGATGCTTCAATGATTGTTCCTGTAGCTTCCTTATCAGGATTTGCTTTCAGGTTCAGCATTTCAGCTTCCAATAATATTTTTTCCAAAAGCTTATCTACGTTCAATCCGCTTTTCGCTGCTATCTCCTGATTTTGAAATTTACCACTCCATTCTTCCACCAATATATTCATTTGCGAAAGCTGCTCATATATTTTTTGTGGATTGGCACCGTCTTTATCTATTTTATTTACAGCAAATATCATTGGCACATTGGCGGCCTGTGCATGACTGATAGCCTCTCTTGTTTGTGGCATCACCGCATCATCCGCTGCAATTACAATAACGGCTATGTCGGTAACTTTTGCACCTCTTGCTCTCATAGCCGTAAAGGCTTCGTGACCAGGAGTATCAAGGAAAGTAATTTCTTTTCCATTAGGCAATGTAACCTGGTATGCACCGATGTGCTGGGTAATACCCCCTGCCTCTCCGGCTACCACACTGGCATTACGAATATGGTCAAGCAATGAAGTTTTACCATGGTCAACGTGGCCCATGATGGTAACAATCGGTGAACGGAATTGCAGATCTGCTTCATCATCCTCTTCATCGTCTTCTTCCATCTCCATTTGTTTTTCCATGTTGATGAATTCAACATCAAAACCAAATTCACTGGCTACGAGTTCAATTACTTCTGCATCAAGACGCTGGTTGATTGAAACCATGATGCCCAATCCCATACACTTGCTGATAACATCCGCAAAGCTTACATCCATCAGGCTAGCCAATTCACTCACACTGATAAATTCTGTAACCTGTAGTTTATTATCATCTCCTGCATCGCCCATTGCATCAGCCATCTCCTGTCTCTTCTCCCGGCGCATTTTGGCTTTCAGATTTTTTCCTTTGCCACCGCCGCCAGATAGTTTGGCCTGGGTTTCTTGTATTTTTCTTTGAATTTCTTTTTCGTCAATCAGTTTATCTTCTCTGCGGCCGCCAGTGTTGGTAATAGGTCTGCGATTACCACCGCCTGCACCTGCCGGAGCATTGCCTCTGCCACGGTTGAAGTTGCCTCCACCACCACCGGTATTGGGTCCCCCACCTTGTCTTCTATCACCACCGGTATCTTTATTAATGAATATCTCCCTTTTTACATCTTTCTTTTCAATAGGGATACGTTTACGTTTTTTCTTTTCATCCTTCAACGGACGGGTATCGTTATCAATGGGAAGTTCAATTTTTCCCAAAATCTTTGGCCCGGTTAATTTTTCTACTTCAATGTTTTCAATTACTGCCGGCTGATCTTCTGCTACCGGTTCTTCTTTCGGCACAATAACTTCTGCAGGTTTTACCTCTTCTTCTTTTGATGTTTTTTTAGGTTTGCCTTTAGCAGGTTTTTCTTCCGCAGCCGGTTTTGGTTTTTCAACTGGTGCAGTCTCTTCCTTCTTTAATTTAATGATTTTCTTAGGCCGTGTAGATGAATCGATAGTAGATAGATCTATTTTCTTGATCACTTTTGGTCCTTCCACTTCTGGTACTTCTACTTTGGTGATCTCTTCGGCTACGATGGGAGCTTCTTCTTTTACCGGCTCTTCTATTACCGGCGGTGCCACTTCCACAACCGGAGGAGGAACAATAACCTCTGCTGGTTTAGCTTCTTCTTTCTTAGTGACCTTAGGTGCACCTTTCTCGTCTTTCTTAAAAGATATTTCTTCGTCTTCTTTTTTCTTTTTAGCCTCTGCTTGGGATCCTTTTGGAAGTTCTAGCTGGTCGCTTTTCATTTTGGCGGCCTTGTCGCTTTGAAATTCCTGTTGCAGAGAACGGTACATGTCCTCTGTAAGCTTGGAAGTTGGCTTCAGCTCATCTTTTGGAAACCCTTTTCCTAACAAAAAGTCAATAAGGGTGTCCTGACCAATATTAAATTCTTTGGCCGCAGCTAATAATCTGGGAAGTTTTAATTCTGCCATTCAGGTTGTTTAATTGTGAATAGTGAATGGTCAATAGTGAATAGTAGGCGGTCTAAAATTGACCATTCACTATTCACTACTCACATTCTTATTCTTTTTCAAATTCTTCTTTCAATATTCTTCTTACGTCAGCGATTGTTTCTTTTTCAAGGTCTGTTCTTCTTTCCAGTTCTTCAGCAGTAAGGTTCAGCACACTTCTTCCGGTATCACAACCTACTCTTTTTAACTCATCGATGATCCATGTTTCGATCTCATCGCTGAATTCTTCCAGGTCAATATCAAACTCTTCTACTTCGCCTTCATTATCTCTGTAAACATCAAGTTCGTAGCCTGTCAATTCTGATGCCAGTTTAATATTAACTCCACGACGACCAATGGCCAGGGAAACCTGGTCTGGCTTCAGGTAAACATTTGCATGCTTCCCTTCATTATCCAGCTCCATGCTGGTTATTTTCGCTGGTGTTAATGACCGCTGTATAAGCAATTGAATATTGCTAGTCCAGTTGATAACATCAATATTTTCATTTTTCAATTCCCGAACAATTCCGTGGATACGGCTACCTTTCATACCCACACAAGCACCTACCGGGTCAATACGATCATCAAATGATTCTACCGCCACTTTTGCTCTTTCTCCCGGATCTCTTACAATCTTTTTTACAACAATGAGGCCATCAAATATTTCAGGTACTTCTATTTCTAATAATTTGGCTAAAAACTCCGGTGCTGTTCTTGAAAGAATAATAACGGGGCTATTATTTTTCATATCCACTTTTCTTACCACAGCACGGATGCTTTCGCCCTTCTTAAAGTAGTCTTGTGGTATTTGCTCACTTTTTGGAAGTATCAATTCATTGCCTTCTTCATCCAGCAATAAGATTTCTTTCTTCCAAACCTGGTATACTTCTGCACTGATGATCTCACCTATTCTATCGCCATATTTTTTTGCTAATACGTTTTTCTTCAGATCGCTGATGCGGCTTGCCAGTGTTTGTTTAGCAGCAAGGATAGCCCGGCGACCGAAATCGAGCAAGTCAATTTCCTGGTATAATTCTTCTCCCACCTCAAAGTCGGGTTCTATTTTCACAGCCTCCGAATATTCAATTTGCGCCAGCGGATCTTCTACCTGACCGTCTTCTACAATCATACGACGGCGGATGATCTCAAGGTCACCTTTTTCCGCATTTACAATGACGTCGAAGTTTTCATCACTGGTATATTTTTTACGGAGCAGGGTTTTGAATACGTCTTCCACTACTTTCATCATAGTGGGACGGTCGATGTTTTCCGCATCTTTAAAATCCTGGAACGCTTCAATAAGGTTGATACTTGCCATAACACAAATTTTGATGTCCGGCCCCGATATATACCGGAGCAGAGACTGGAATAGTTAAAATTTAATTTGAATTTTTGTTGTTTTTATAGTGTTGAAAGGAATAGTGTGTTGCACTATTTCCATTTTTTTCCCTTTGCCTTTTTGTTCTTCTACTACTATTGCTTCTTCCTCTGCACTTATCAATTTACCTTCTATTTGTACTCCTTCCAAATTCATCACTTCCACAAAACGGCCCACATTTTTGAGGTATTGGCGAAGCATTTTTAATGGTTCATCTAAACCGGGTGAAGAAACTTCCAAAGAAAAATCTCCTTCCGGATAAAGGTTCTCTTCTTCCAGTTGCTTATACAACCGACGGTTGTATTGCACCAGCTTTTCGATGCTAATGCCTTGATTTCCATCTATAAATATCTTTATATTATTTATAGGTTTAATTCTTACTTCCACCAGAAAATGGTCTGGATCTGCGCTGATTATAGCCTCAATTCTTCTTTCTAATGCCTGTATTTGGGTGTCGTTACTCATGGTGTATAAAAGAAGAAGGGAACGGCTTCGTTCCCTTCAATCATCTATTTCCTGTGCAAATGTAAGGGAAACTGCCTATTCAAGCCAAATTATGAGAGTGAAACCGGCAAGGTTAATAATTCGGTAAACAAGGACTTATATCCGGCAACAAAAAATACAGCCATCTTATCTTTACACTCCAATTTTTATAGATTAAAAGATGAAATACGTTTTATATTTTATATTGATTTACATCGCCTACTTGTTTATTTTCAGATTAGTGATACCGGTGTACATGGCTTCCCGCAAAATAAAAAAAGGTTTTAGGGAAATGCAGAGTAAGATGGAAGAGCAACTGCGTAAACAACAAGGTCAGCAACCACAACCTGCACCTACTAATACCGAAACAAAACACAAGGCCGGTGATTATATTGATTTTGAAGAAGTGAAATAACTATTAACGCAATTCAAAAGTTGCTTCTTTTACATCCCTGCTATTTGTACCTATATAGATTTTAAATTCTCCCGGTTCAGATTTGTATTCAAGTTTGTCGTTGTAGAATTTTAATTGTTCATTGGTGATTTGAAATTTTATTTCCCGGGATTCGCCTGCTTTCAATAGTATTTTTTGAAACCCTTTTAATTCTTTTACAGGCCTTACTACTGAGCCCACTACATCACGGATATACAACTGCACAACTTCTTCTCCATCATAATTACCAGTATTTTTTATAGTAATGCTAGCTTCCAGTTTCTCATTAATTCTAAGAGTTGATTTATTTAGTTTGATATCGCTGTAATCAAATGTTGTATAACTCAATCCATAACCAAAGGGAAACTTTGGGCTGTTGGGTAAATCTATATAAGCTGACACATAATTTAAATCGCTGTCGTTTTTTGCAGGACGGCCGGTGTTGTAATAATTATAGTAGATAGGAATTTGTCCTTCTGTTCTGGGAAAACTCATTGGCAATTTTGCCGAAGGATTATAATCACCGAATAATACATCCGCAATGGAATTACCTGCTTCTGTGCCCAGCCACCATGTATATAATATAGCCGGTGCATGATCGGCTGTCCAGTTAAAAATCAATGGACGACCTGCACTGATCAATACAACTACCGGTTTGCCAATGGCCATTACTGCTTTTATTAATTCTTCCTGCACACCTGGCAATTGAATATTGCTTTTACTTTTTGCTTCACCACTCATATCTCTTGCTTCACCTACACTTATTATGATAATATCTGATTGCATAGCGACGGCAACTGCTTCCGCAAATCCGGCCCGGCTGGTATCACGGATATCACAACCTCTTGCATACAACATCGAAGCATCAGCACTTAATTTTTTTTGCACTCCATTCCATAGCGTTACAATTCTGGCTGTATCATCGGGCCATTCATAACTCCAAAAACCAAGATGATCCCGGATGCCTTTTGCAAAAGGACCGATCAACGCAATTTTTTTTGTTTGCCTGCTTAACGGTAAAAGCTGTTGTTGATTTTTTAATAACACAATACTTTTCTTTGCCATGTCTCTCGATGCCTGCAAATGTTCTTTATTATCCCGTTGTAATTTTTCTCTTTCTTCATTGCAAAATTTAAAAGGATCGTCAAACAAACCTATTTCAAATTTCTTTTTCAAAATTCTTTTCACCGCATCATCTATCACAGCCATTTTTACTTTTCCTTCTTTTACCAGCTTGGCTAAATGCTGAATATAACTCCGGCTTTCCATATCCATATCGCTGCCGGCATTAGCAGCCTGCATGGCTGCTTCATTATTATCTTTTGAAAAACCATGGTTGATCATTTCCCCCACACTGCCCCAGTCACTCACAACAAATCCTTTAAACTTCCATTGATTTTTTAAAATATCCCGTTGTAAATATTTATTACCTGTAGCTGGTATTCCATTAAGATCATTAAATGAATTCATGAATGTAGCAACACCTGCATCGGCTGCTGCTTTGAATGGAGGCAGATAAATTTCATGCAGTTGACGCAAACTCATATCAACCGAATTATAATCTCTGCCACCCACTGATGCACCATAGGCAGCAAAATGTTTGGCACATGCCATCACTGCATCGGTATTTCCCAATCCCTTTCCCTGGAAACCTTTTACTCTTACAGTGGCAATTAAACTACCGAGATAAGGATCTTCACCGGCACCTTCCATCACTCTTCCCCAACGGGGATCTCTTGAAATATCAACCATTGGTGCAAAGCTCCAATGTACACCGGCTGCACTTGCTTCTGTTGCTGCAATTCTTGCACTTCGTTGTATGGCTTCCATATCCCAGCTGGCTGCTTCTGCCAATGGAATAGGAAATGTTGTTCTGTACCCATGTATCACATCCTGACCAAACAACAAAGGAATTTTTAATCTCGATTGCATGGCGATCTCCTGCAATGTTTTGGTATGATCAACACCCGTTACATTCAGCATAGAACCCACCATTCCTTTACGTATCTGGTTTTGCTTGTCGCCATCTTTGGTGATGGGGCCTGTAGCAGCCCAGTCACCATTGTATTGATTCATTTGCCCGATCTTTTCATCAAGTGTCATCAGTTTCAACACTGAATCTACTTTTTGATCTATTGTTTTTCCTGCCTTGCGGGCAGGCAGGTTCTGCGAATAAGAAGTTCCCGTTTGCAACAGAAAAACAATCCCGGTAAAAAATAATTTGTTCATACTAAAAAATTTATTGCTGGTATACCCGTACATAATCTATTTCCATGCTGGCAGGAAAAATGGTTTCATCAACACCCTTAACTCCACCCCAGTTGCCGCCTACGGCAACATTTAATAGCAGATGAAATTTTTTATCAAAAGGCCATTCTTCAAAACCTTTCCCGGTATTGTTGAAAGTGAAAAAAAGTATATCGTTTATAAAAAAATCAATGCGATCTCTGTACCATTCAATTCCATATTTATGAAAAGCAGTGTATGGATTGGCGACTTGCAGTCCTTTGGTTTTTTGTGTGCCAATAGAATGATGAAATGTTTTTGTATGCACACTGGCAAAAACAGTATCGGGATTATAGCCAACATTCTCCATGATATCAATTTCACCACTTTCTGGCCAGCCACCATAGTTCCAATCCGTTGACAGCATCCATATAGCAGGCCACATCCCTCTGCCTGCCGGTAATTTTGCACTTACTTCTATTTTACCGTATTGCCAATCACCTTTATTTTTTGAAACTAACCTGGCTGAAGTATAATTTTTATCTTCTTTTTTTTGTTTGATGGCCCTGATAAAAAGTTTTCCATTTTTTACAATAGCATTCGTAGTATCAGCAGTCGTGTAATATTGTAATTCATTATTGCCCCAGCCATGTCCGCCTACATCATAACTCCATTTTGTAGAATCTGGTAAGCCCTTATAATTAAACTCATCACTCCAAACTAATTTCCATCCCTTGGAAGATGGCGCCTGCTTTATTCTTTCAAATAATAATTCAGGCTCATTGGTAGTAATGAAATTAAAATCGTTGGCAATCAGCCAATCCATTTCATTGGCATTATTCACGGTCCATGCGTTCAGTAAAATACCATTTTGTTTGGCAGACGTTATCCATTCAGGGTGATTTTGAAAAACAGAAAAATGATAATCACAGCCGCTAATACCATCTGCTTTTAATTGTTCAGGAGATTTATTTCCATCGAGGTATTGAGTAATAGCTGACGGATTGAGTTCCACTATTTTTTTCAGAATATCATAATCAAAGCTGATATACGATACATTTTTATCCGCCTCCAACTTTTTAAAAAGCTTTAATGACTTTTCAGCAATAGCCTTGCCTCTTTCTTTGCTGACACCAGAAGGTTTTATTTCACAAACTAATTGAGTGCTTGTATTATTTTCAAGACCTGCGAGTATGTATTCTCTTAAGGTGGGCAGTTTTTCACCATTAGAAAGTTTAAATTTTATTAAATCTGCATAGGGGGTTTTTTCAATAACCAATTTATTATAATCCGGATCATGATTAATGATAAGAGAATCATCCGCCGTCATTCGTACATCAAACTCCGATCCGGTACATTTTAGCCGGATAGCTTCTTTTAGTGCAGCTATTGAATTTTCAGGAAAATTATTTTTCTTGAATGCACCCCGATGTGCCACCACGATATTGCTGGGCGGGGTAAAATTATTTTTACTCGCTTTTTTAGAAACATTACATGATCCTGCGATCATTACTGCTGCTAATATTATAGATATACGCATAGTATAAATGATCTTTTACTTAATCCAATTCACATTAATGATCTCAAACTCTCCCAGCCAATCATGCTTCAGATCATACATGCTGAATAGAATTACTACAGTACAAGTGTGTCCCGATACACCATCGTTATCGGGATAGACTGACGCAACGAAGATGATCAGGGATTTAAAGATTGTAAAATATTACTTACTCCAATTCACCTTACCCTTCTTTACATCTCTTGAATTACCACCGATCATGATCTCAAATTCACCCGACTCCCAATCATATTTCAGATCATAATTATAGAATTTCAAATCATTGGGTGTGATGCTGAAAGAAACTGTTTTGCTCTCACCTGCTTTTAATTCTATTTTCTGAAATCCTTTTAACTCTTTCACCGGCCTTATAACACTACCCACCACATCACGGATATACAACTGCACCACTTCTTTGCCGGTAGTAGTGCCGCTGTTCGTAACAGTAACAGATGCAGTGAGTGTTTGATTTCCTTTTAATGAAGTATTGCTAAGTTTAATATCGCTATAGCTGAACGCAGTGTAGCTTAATCCATAACCAAACGGATAAACAGGATCATTACTTACGTCTAAATAATTGCTGCGGAATTTGGAGAACCATTTTCCTTCTTCCAATGGACGACCGGTATTTCTATGATTATAATACATGGGCAGCTGACCCACCGATTGCGGAAAAGTAGTCGTTAATTTTCCCGAAGGATTCACATCACCAAATAATACATCAGCAATAGCATAACCGGCTTCGCTGCCACCAAACCACACATTTAATATGGCAGGCACATTTTCATTTTCCCATTTCAATGCCAACGGACGACCGGTAAATAAAACCAGCACTACCGGCTTACCCGTTTTTAGTAAGGCTTTTAAAAGATCCTGTTGTATTGGCGGAATAATAATATCAGCACGGCTGGAGGACTCACCACTCATCTCTGCACTTTCTCCCAACGCTGCTACGATCACATCACTTTGATTGGCGATATCCAATGCTTCTTTTAAAATAGCATCGGCAGAACGACTATCTCTTCGTAATGATTTACCAAACATACCGGCTCTTTCTTCAAACAAACTATCAGTGTCTAAATTGGATCCTCTTGCATGTAAAATTTTTACATTGCTGCCAACAGTTTCCTGCAATCCCTGCAACACAGACACTGCTTCATCAAATCTTGCCGCTACAGCCCATGTGCCCGGCATATTTTGTTTGTTATCTGCCAATGGCCCTATCAATGCTATGGTGCCTGATTTTTTCAACGGTAAAACATTTCCCTGGTTTTTCAGCAACACAAAACTTTGTGCCGCAATACTTCTTGCTTCATTACGATGAGCAGTTGTAAATACTTCTGTCTTCGCCCTGTTGGCATCACAATATTTATACGGATCATCAAAAAGTCCCAATTTATATTTTGCTTCCAGTATTTTTCTGCAGGCCATATCTATTTGTGCCATCGTTACCTTTCCTTCTTTCAATGATTTTTGCAAAGTGGTTAAGAAACCTTCTCCTACCATATCCATATTAATGCCTGCATTCATTGCTTTGGCAGAAACTGTTTGCAGATCACCAACACCATGATCCATCATTTCATTGATGCCGGTATAATCCGTTACTACAAAACCATTGAAACCCCATTGTTTTCTCAATACATCTGTCATCAACCATTTATTAGCAGTTGCTGGCACTCTGTCCACATCATTGAAACTTGCCATCACACTTCCCACACCGGCATCCACCGCTGCTTTGTAGGGAGGAAAATAATCATTATACATCGTCTGTTTACTCATCTCAACAGTATTATAATCTCTACCAGCTTCTGCAGCACCATACAATGCATAGTGCTTTACACAACTCATGATCGTATTATTTTTGGTAAGATCATTTCCCTGGTATCCTTTCACCATAGCTTTTGCAATCTGCGATCCGAGGTAGGCATCTTCACCAACACCCTCAGCAATACGTCCCCACCTTGCATCACGACAAATATCTACCATAGGAGAAAACGTCCAGTTAATTCCATCTGCACTTGCTTCCACCGCAGCTATTCTTGCACTACGTTCTACCAGGTTCATATCCCAGGTGCAACTTAATCCTAACGGAATCGGGAACACCGTTTCATAACCATGTATCACATCCATACCGAATATCATCGGAATTTTTAACCGGCTTTCTTCTACCGCTACTTTTTGCACGGCTCTTATTTTTTCTACTGACTTAATATTAAATAAGCCTCCTACTTTTCCTTCTTTAATTTTTTTGCCAATGTCGGAGTTACTTGCCTGCCCCGTTACAATATCACCACTACCCGGCAAATTCAACTGCCCGATTTTTTCTTCCACCGTCATTTTTTTCATCAATCCATCAATGAAGGATTTCATTTTTACATCCTGCGCCTGTAATTGAATGGAGAAAACCACCAGGATTACTAACATTACTTTTTTCATCATGTTTTTTTATTTTATGGTATCAACAATGGTACTACTATTGAGCTTTTGTTGCGACGCTCCGTTCAGGGTTCTGTTCGCTAATCATCAATATTAAACCCCCCTCCGACCGGTCATCCGGGCGGGCCGATGGGGCTTCAATTCAAATTGCGTCATCTATTTCCCCGGATTGCATCCGGGGCTACTCACATTTAGCCCCTCCGGGCTTTTCCCTATTTGATAACTTAATACCCCTTACTCACTACTCACTACGCACAACTCACAACTTACTACTTATCTCACTCCGCTTAATCGTGTATTCAATCCGGCTATTACTTTTTTTATCAATGATCTCCATTCTTATCACCGGATCTTTTTCCCAGGTGATCGTTAGCAATCCTAAATGATTATCCATCACCGGCCCTTCAATCCTGTTTTTATTAAGCGTAGCAAAATCCCAGGTAGAAGTGATACCGCTGGATGTAACATCATAAATAGGATACAATCCCGGTTCTTCCAGTTTTGAAATTTCGGCATAGTGCACATCACCTGTTAAAAACATAACTCCATCCGCTTTCGTTTTCTTTATCAGCTCCAGCATTCTTTTTTGCTCATGCGGAAAATTGGCCCATGCTTCATAGCCGTTATATTCAATGCCAAATTGCGACCCACTTGCAATAAGACGAAGATCGGCTGGTTTTTTCAATTCTTCTTCGAGCCATTTCCATTGTGCTTCTCCCAGCAGCATGCTATCGGCAGAAATATGCGGTTTATAATCGGGAGTATAGAAATAATGTTCTCTCGGAAGTTTGGCCAGTGTATCATACAATAACAGATCGCTTCTGAATGTGCGGTTATCAAGCAATATCACCTGCACCGTTTTATCGCCATACTTTATGTATTCTGCATGATAAATACCTTCATGCTTTCTTCTTTCACTTTCAGCAGGTTCTTTAAAAAAATCAAGGAATATTTCTTTTGACTCGCTGATAAAAGGATAATGCCTACCTGCATCATTGCGGCCAAAATCATGATCATCCCATGTAGCCAGCACTTTGGTGCTGCTCATCAATTGTTGAAATTCTGGTTTTGCTCCCAGCAAATCATACTTTGCTTTCAGCGTATCCATATTATCTGTGTCGCCATATATATTATCACCCAGAAAAATAAATAGGTCAGGGTGTTGCTCAGCAGCAAGAGCCAGGATGGGTTGCGGTTCATTTTGGTAGCCGCAACTACCAAAAGCAATTTTAGTAACGGCTGCAGGATTGGAGCAGCCGAATAGTAAATAACTTACCGCAATTAAAAATATACATTGGTTCGCCGCCATAAATCTTCTCATATGCTGATGCTTGATAACATTAAATAGACTGCTTGCTGATTATACATTCTTTTAACTCATTTACTTTTTTCTTTCCTCAAAATAATAATGTTCCCTCCTCCACTAGCTATTGATAAGTTCAACCTTTTATTTTTATCTACTGTCATTATTTGTTTTGTAAGATGATTGGCATTTTCATTCGCATCGGCTGCATCACTGTATACCTCTGCCGTATATTTTCCCACGGGTAAAAAATCGAGTTGGATATTTATTTTTCTTGCCGTGCTGTCTGTTATTGTTCCGATATACCAGCTATCTTTTTTTCTTCTTGCAATAGAAATATATTTTCCCACTTCCGCAGCTATCACTTTTGTTTCATCCCATGTAACAGGTATCTGTTGCAATACTTCAAAACCAGGTTCACCGATATACGCATCCGGATAATCACACACCATTCCCTGGTAATTTTCTAACACCACATACATTGCCAGCATATGGCAACGGGTGCCCATTACATAGGGCTTACTATTTTGTGCTACAAATTTTGCAACAGGCAACGCATTAAAACCACCCAGGTGATAATCAGTAGAACCTGCCAACATTCTTGTAAAAGGAATTTCAATATCCATGTTGGGAGTTACTAATTTATCCCATTTATCATATTCATAATTCATCACACCTTCTCTCGTAAATTCATTGGGGTAAGTACGGTGAAGCCCGGTAGGTTTATAGGCACCATGAAACTGAATATGCAAATGATGCTTTGCTGCTTTTTCTAAAATTTCCGTTTGAATGTTTACCATTTCCTGGTCATCTCTGTCCATAAAATCCACCATCATTCCACTTAGTCCCCATTGTTCAAATTTTGCGAAAGCTTCATCCAGTTTTAGATACAGAGCTTTCCAATGTGTCCACACCCTTACACCTACATTTTTTGATTTGGCATAATCACAAATCTGTTTCATATCTAAACCATCCACCGGTTTTGTGATGTCGAAATTTTTTCCGGGTTGATAACCCTCTCCGTCATTGGTGTACCATTCATGCCCACCATACTCCACCACCGTATGATATTTTATATTATTAGCAGCACAAAAATCAATATAGTATTTATTAGTTTCAAAATTATTGCCGCCTTTAATGCTATCAGGAATAATAGTTCCATTCCACCACGGAAAAGTGGAAGTGCCCGGTTGCAACCAGTATACATCTTTTATTTTTGATGGTTCATTTAAGCTGGTGATGATATTTGATTCGATCAATGCACCAACTCTTTCGCTGATCAGCAATATCCGCCACGGACTTTTATGAGGCAGTATCGCTTTTACTTTTATGCCTGCCTGATTGGGTAATGGTGAAAGCTGGCTATTTAAAATACCTTTCCGTTTTATCAAATACATTCCGGCAAAATCCAACAACGCTGCTTCGGTGATAGCCATAAATATTTTATTGGGAAACTGGAATAAAGCCGGCATGTCAAGCAACGTATCTTCTTTTAATTTACTGAATGGAGTTGTTATATAAAATCCTTCATGCGATGAAGTAAAATTGGGAAGTGGCAGTGCTTTTACAATGGGATCGCCGACTAAATTGAATTGTGTTTTTTCTTCGAGCAATGTAAAAGAAGTCTTTCCCGGCTGTTTGGGAAATAAATATCGGAAAGCAAGTCCGTCATTAAAAATCTTTACTTCTATATTAACTTTGTACTCTTTATTTATTTTATCCTGTAAATAGATGATGGTTTGCCGGTAATGATTGTGTACCCTGCTTGCTTTGCCAACAGCCAATGTATAGTTTTCATTTACTTCCTTAACAGGAGATACTTTACTAATAATAACTTTTTGTAAAGTTCCATTACCTTCCACCTCAACATTAAGCGATGAATTGTCAATCAGTTTACTTTTTTTATAAAAAACAGAATAGGCAGGAGTAGTTTCATTGGCTTTTAATTTAAAAACGATATTCCCATCGGGTGATGATAGCTGCACTTCCTTTTGTGCATAGGTGTATATGGATAAAACTAAAAACGAAATACATGTTATTAATTTAAATCTCATTTTGTCAAGACTCATTTTTTTAAATAAGACAATAGCACTTTTTGCCAGATAGCATAGCCTTTGGCATTCATATGCAATTCATCTCCCAGAAAAATATCAGTCATTGGAGTGCCGTCTTGTTTTAACATGGGATGATACACATCAATGAAAGCGGTTTTCTTTTTGGTAGCTAAAAATTGTTGTATGGCTTTGTTGGCAGCATCAAATTTTGGCATCAGGAGTTTCCGGCTGGGACTTGGCTTCATCGACACATAAGCGACCGGGACTTTTTTATATTGCTTTCTTATTAAATAAAATAATTCTTTGAACCTGCTGACAACAGTTTCTACTGAAACGGTATCGCTGGCAGCGAAATCATTTTCACCACAATAAATAAGAATTTGTTTAGGCTGATACTTGAAAATAACATCATCGCTATACCGTATCACATCGGGTAGTGATGATCCACCAAAGCCACGATTCAAAATCGGGTAACCGGGAAAATAGGATTGCACATCTTTCCATATAGTAAAAGAAGAACTGCCTATCAGCAAAATTTGTTTTTTTGCCGGCATGCTGATGCTATTCATTTTTTTGAAAGCCTGTATCTCTTCAAGAAATGGTTGTGCAATGACTGTAACACTAAAAAAGAGGAAAGAAATAAGAATAGCCAGTAAGCTTTTAACCCTATTTTTCATACGGCTTTAAGGTAGTACTTAATCAGCAAAAATAGGAATATGGTACCGGGTATTTTTCATCATTGTCCCTGTGAAAGTTGAGGCGGTGACTAAATTAAAAAGTATATTTATATCTCCAATTTTTTTAATGAAACAGTCGCAATTAGAAGAACTAATTTATCGCCAAAAGCCGGGTTTTAGTTTGGAGCAAGCTTTTTATACTAACCAAAGTTTGTTTGATGCTGAATGGAAAACTATCTGGCAAACCAACTGGTTGTTTGCTGGTAATACGGCACAAATACCAAAGGCTGGTGATTATTTTATTTACAACCTTCAAAAAGATGCAATCATTATCATTCGTGGAAATAAAGGAGAAGTGTTTGCTCATTATAATACCTGTGCACACAGAGGTTCTGCAATTTGCCTGGAACAAAAAGGAAATGCAGCCAAATTAATTTGCCCTTACCATCAATGGGTATATGATAAAGACGGTACCTTGCTGAATGCACGGATAATGCCCGATGATTTTTGTAAAGATGAATTCAACTTACGTTCGGTACATGTTGAAGTAGTGGAAGGATTGATTTTTATTTGTCTTGCCCATGAAGCTCCTGATTTTTCCAATATCCGAAAAAGTTTAACGCCTTACCTGGCACCCTTTCAGATTAATGATGCGAAAGTAGCCGCTATCAAAAATTATACGTTAAGAGCTAACTGGAAATTAGTAGCAGAAAATTTCCGTGAGTGTTATCACTGTGGTGGTGCACATCCTGAATATTGCAGTGCAGTGATTGGTGCCAACCTGAAAGAAGATACGGATGTACTCACTGCTACCAAACAAAAAACCTGGCAGGCAAACGGGTTGGCTACTGAGTTGGTGGAAGTAACTCCGGGCACTACTACTTATGCAGTTCGTTATCCCTTACGACCCGGTGTTGAAAGTTATAGTGTGGATGGAAAAAAAGTTTCTATTCCCATGGGCATGCATAAAGATCATGATGCGGGGGTAATTGGTTTGGTAAATTATCCCAACTTCTGGATGGATGCAGTGAGTGATTATATATGGACGATGAGGGTAACGGCAGTAAACGCATCAACAACAGATGTAGAATTTTGCTGGCTTGTTGATAAGAATGCAATGGAAGGAATAGATTATGAACTAAACCGTCTTACTGAATTCTGGGAAATAACCGGTGAACAGGATGGACAACTTTGCGAAAATAATTTCAGGGGTATTGAAACGAATGGTTATCGCCCCGGACCTTATGCACCGGTAGAAGACCAGGTAATTAACTTTGTGAACTGGTGTGTGGGAGAAATGAAGAAGGGATTGAAACAATAGCAATCAAAAAAAATTTTAATTACTGTTGAATTGAACCAGTGGTCTCTCTTTTATAAACACCCAAACCACAACGGCTGTAATTACAATTATTCCTGCATTCAATAAAAATATACCGGATAGTCTCATGCCGCTGCTTAAAAAATATTCTGCCCAGTAATTGCCGGCAATGGCACCAGCGCCAAAGTAAGCGGCATATAAAAGCGACTGCCCGGTGGCGAGCCAACGTTCATCTACCAGTTTATTTACATACTCTACACACACTACCCAAAACAAACTCCATGAAAAGCCGTGCAGCAGCTCTACCGGTAAAGTGGCAACAGGTGTTTTGATGATGGAATATAAAACCATTCGTATGGCTGTAGCAAGTATGGTGATAAGAAGTGTTGTTTTTAATCCTAATTTAAAAATAATACGGGCAGAAAAATAAAATATGGGCAATTCGCACAAGCCCTGGAATGATAAGCCATACCCCACCAGCGAATCTGATGCGCCATTTTCTTTGAGGTATGCAGAATAAAAATTCCAGATGGTGGTGGCACTTAACGACACGAGGAAAACGCAACCTAATAAAATGATCAAAGGTGGATTTTTTATTACACCCCAAACATTGCTGTAAGCTTTTACTGTATTTTTTTCATACACTTCGTCTTTTAGAAAAAAACAAAAAATAAAAGATAAGAACATGGTGATGGAGGAAACAATAAAAATTACCGTGATATCTACTGCATCAATAACCTGCCCGGTAATGATAGTGGTAAATGCAAAACCCGCCGCTCCATAAAAGCGTAAACTGCCATATGAAAATTTTGCATTGGACTTTGCAATCTGCAATGCCATACTATCGAGCACAGGTTGTATGGTGTTATAAAATAAAGACATGATAACGGTAACGATAATTAAACCTGTAAAACCAACATTGTATAAAAAGCCGAGGTAACTGATGGAGGCTAAAAACGTGGAGAGCAGTAATGTTTTTTTATAGCCTAATTTATCTGCAAAAAAACCATAGAGCGGCTGCACAGCAAACATCATGATGGGTGTGATGCTTAAGATTAATGCACTTTGCGAACCAGTAAGACCCTTGTAAATACAGTAGTCATATAACTTCGGCAGCCATGCACCCGTGCAACAGAATACCAAAAAATAAATAATGCGGACGGTGGTGGCTTTACTCATTCGGATCAGTTTGTTTTATTGATCAGGTATGCAGCATCATCATCCAGCATAATAATTCCATTTTTATGTGTCTGCATTATTGTTGCAGGGATTTGATTGGACACTTCTTCTTCAATTGTTTTTTTTATGATGGGTGCTTTCTTTTCACCGTTGGCAATTAATAAAACCTGTTTTGCATTCATTAAATGTTGCAACCCGATAGTGATGCCTTTGGATAAAGTGGTAGCTGCAGGAAAATATTTTTGTCCTACTTCGATGGTGGTTTTATCCAGCTCTATCACATGCGATAATTTATTAAATGCAACTCCCGGTTCATTAAACCCTATATGGCCGTTTATGCCGATGCCAACGATCATTAAATCTATGCCGCCATTATTTTCAATCACTTCATCCATCGTTGTGCATTCTGCATTTAAATCTTCTGCCATCCCATTGAATACATGTATCTGACCAGCCTGTAAACCCAATGGATTAAAAACAGTATTGTATAAAAAATAATGACAGCTTCCTTCATTTTCCGGCGGCACGCCTACCCACTCATCTAATCCTAAAAAAGTGGCTTCAGATAAATGCAGGTGTTCGTCATTTGCTTTTTGTACAAATAACCGGCAAGGCAATAAAGGTGTATGGCCGGATGCCAAACAAATGACAGCGGTAGGTTTTTGTTTGATTGCATCAAACATTATTTGTGCAACGGCTGCTGATAAGGTTTCGTAGTCCGGATAAATTTTTGTTTCCATTGTTTATTTTTTTATTCAGCTTTCATTACTGTTGTTCTCTCACTCACTCCATTTTCATTGATCGCTTCAATACTGTAATAATATGTTTTTTGTGAGTCCATGGCTTTCATCCAATACTCATTATTGCTGTGCAACATGATACAGGTGTACAATTTATCGGGATGAGTGCCGTAATAAATATTATATGCAAAAGCATTATCTACAGGTCTCCATTTAATAAAAGCACTACGTTTATCTTTTTCTGTACGCAATACAATAAAATTTTTCACTGCTTCGGGCTTTGCACCATTACCATTACCAAATACACGAACGCCACTGATGGCAAACTTACCGGTAGGCATGTGAATGTTTTCTAATTTAATAAATCTTGCCTGCACCGGTTTTTCTAATTCCACATAATCATGCGGCACATCGGTTTTGTTATTGCTTTTATCCACAAGAATTTTCCACTTCTTCCCGTCATTTGAAAAATACAATTTGTATTGATAATATTGTTCGCCACCGTTTATTTTTCCTAAATGATCTTGTGCCACATCCTGGTCGGCGTAATTGATTTGTATAGCATTAACGGTGGAAATATTACCTAAATCAGTTTGTATGTATTCGCCTTGATTACCACTCGTTGCACTCCAGTATGTTTTGGCTAATTCATCTACAGCATTATTAGGAAGATAACCACCGAAAGTGGAAGAAACCTGAACAGGTTTATTATAATTCAATAACATCCAGCCGGTGAAAGCCCCTCCTTTGGAGAGGTTGGGGAGGCTGTGCGGATAATCACCAAACGCTGTATTGCACCACATCACTCCATCTTTATCAAAACCTGTTGGCCAAATGCCCAGCCTTCTTTCGAATGTATTTTTTACTGAAAGAACGGTAGTTGAAATATGCCAGTAGTTTTTATAGTTGTCTTGAAATGTTGCGCCATGCCCTGCACCTCTTACAAAACCACCGAGTTTCATACTTAGTGGATCGGACATTGCCGTAAATGGCCCCAACGGATCATCCCCAACCAGTAATCCATCTGCATAACCACTGAACTCGGTACCAGGTGCACCATATTGCAAATAATATTTTCCGTTGTACTTCGTCATATGACTGCCTTCAATAAACGGATCTAAAAAAGTATTGTCCATATGCTCACCAAAACGCTGCCAGCCATAACGCCAGGGTTCTAATAAATATATTTCTTTCCTGGTGCCAATCGGTTGAAATGTTTTCCGGTTAAGCTCAATGCCATACATAGGAAATTTATTACTGCTGCCATTATACATATACAATCTTCCATCAACATCAGTAAAAAAAGAAGGATCCCATCCGCCAATGTCAAAACTATCTACTAATGGTTTCCATTCGTTGGCTTTGGGATTGGTGCTCATCCAAATCGTGAATTTGCTGGTGTAGGTAGAACCAAAAACAATCATCGTATCGCCGATGATGCCAACTGCCGGTGCACAGAGTTCATCATACCCTTCATTCCATGGACGTAAAAATTTTTTGCTGATAAATTTCCAGTTGAGCATATCGTTGCTCCACCAGTAGCCCCATTGATTGGTGCTGAATAAATAATAATCGCCTTTATAATTTACAATCACAGGATCTGCTGTAGCTCTATGCCTTCCCCATTCAGAAAAATTGGGAATGGGTGTGTAGCCATAATCTATGTTGATGGGGTTGCAATAGGTCCTCACCCCCGACCCCTCTCCACTTCGTGTAGAGGGGAGTTGCGCATTCGCAATTGACTGATTGAACAGAAAGCCAATGCTCAATAGAATTAATGCAGTACAAGAGTGCGACGCAACGATGATGCTATGAAAAACCGAAGCTTGTTTCAAAAAATATTTATTCATCTTTAGTTTCATAATAATTTATTTTTATCGAAAAACTTTTTTACGCAACCACCTGACGGGGTTGCTACAAATTACCTTTTTTCATTTCTGCCACCGCATGCGCCACAGCCCTTGCAGTAAATGCCATATATAAAATAGATGGACTCTGGCTGCCGGCACTCGTCATACAGGCACCATCCGTTACAAAAACATTTTTACAATGATGCAGTTGATTAAATTCATTGAGCATAGAAGTGTTGGGATCGCTGCCCATACGTACACCGCCCATTTCATGTATGTCGAGACCCGGTGCCTGTTTGCTATCATGAGTGTTCACTTCTTTAATACCTGCTGCTTCCATCATGGCTTTGCCCTGCTCTAAAAAATCTTTCACCATCTTATCATCGTTCTCATCATACCCCACAGATGTAATTAATAACGGAATGCCCCATTGATCTTTTTCAGTTGTACTCAACCGCACATGATTGGTTTCTTTGGCAATCGTTTCTCCCTGCATATACATATACACACTCCAGCGGCCGGGCTCACTCAATACCTGTTTATAATTGGCACCTACCGGAGTTGTTGCATTCGCCTCACTTAATTTTTCACGACCGGCACCGGAGTATATAACATAGCCACCAAAAAAATCAGTATCTCGTTTTTCTACATTACGGTAGTTGGCAATAATACATTCAGCCGGTTTGGAAACTTTATAGTACCAATCTTCAAAGCCGGACATATAGCCCCACATACTTCCACGGTAATTATGAAAACAAATATATTTTCCCAGTACACCGCTGTCATTACCTAATCCGTTGGGAAAACGTTTTGAAGTTGAATTCAATAAAATCAAATTGGTATTTAATGCCGATGCATTGACAAAAATAATTTTGGCATAAAAATCAATTTCTTCTTTCGTATTGGCATCAATCACTTTTACACCGATGGCTTTTCCACCGGATCCTGCGGATTGTTTTTGCTCATCATAAATAATCGAATGAACAACGGAATGCGGACGCACCGTTAAGTTGCCGGTTTTTTTGGCCCATGGCAATGTGCTGCTGACCGAACTGAAATAACCACCCAATGGACAACCTCTCATACATAAATTCCTGTTGAGGCATTGTGTGCGGCCCTGGTCGATATGAAGTTGTGTTGGTTCAGTGATATGTGCCCATCTCCCCGATACATAATGCCGGTTAAATTTTTCTTTGATTACTTTTTGCAAATGCTGTTCTACTTTATTTAATTCATAGGCAGGTAAAAATTCACCGTCGGGCATGGAAGGAATACCATCTGCATTACCACACACACCAATAAATTTTTCAACATGGCTGTACCAATCTTTTATATCATCATAATCAATCGGAAAAGATTCGCCATAACCATATCGTTTGGGAGCAGTGAAATCGTATTCACTCCATCTTGCACAGGCACGGCCCCATGTTAATGATTTACCACCCACCTGGTAACCTCTTATCCAATCGAATGGCTTTTCCTGCACATAAGGATGATCTGCATCTTTTATAAAAAAATGTTGTGTGGCTTCATCAAAGCCAGCAGCTTTACTAATGAGCGGATTATTTTTTTTAGTGTCTGTTGTTATGTTGCCACGATGCGGCAACTCCCATCTTGATAAATTGGCAGTAGGATAATCTTTGATATGCTGCACATCTCTTCCTCTTTCCAACACCAATGTCTTCAACCCTTTTTCACATAATTCTTTGGCTGCCCATCCACCGCTGATGCCGCTGCCAATCACAATTGCATCGTAAGTATTTTCTTTCGTTGCTTTGGTATTGATGTTTACTTGTGATGTATCCGGCATGATATATTTTTTTATTGATCCATCTGCAGTTCTTTGTGCATCATCGTTGCGTCGCACACTTGTACTACAGGAATTCTATTCAGCAATTTCAACTCATTTTCTTTTTCTAAAAATCAAACTATCTGTACTCATTGCACCCGGACCAGTAAATAAAAAAACGACAGCTAATAAAATAAATAAGAACGGATGCTGGTCTCCCTGGAAAATTTTTCCTTTATCACCTAATATAAAAATAACACCTGCAAATGCTGCAATGGTTGCTATCGATGCTAACCTGGTGAATAAGCCGAGTACAAAACCAATCCCTGCTAATAACTCTGCTACTTTGCCGGCATAAGCCCAAATTTCAGGATTAGCATATTTTCTTTCCACAAACCAGCCGGTATACATTTTCATTTTTTCAGCATCAAACATTTCCCAGCCATGCCACAATAAAAGGATACCTGTTATTATCCGCACCAAAGCAATGCCATAGTTTTGTGCAATAGGTGCCGGTGAAAAAAAACGATTCATATACTAGTTTTAAATTTAATTTCTAAATATCTAAACCACCGACAGGGTTTGCAATTACTGTCGGGGTTATTCAAAAGAAAACTTTTCTCCCCCTTTCAATACTTTATAAGGCTGATTTATTTTTTCTGCTTCTCTTACAAACTCATTTACATCAGCCGTATTAAATACAAACAAATCATAGTGACAAGGTATGACCATTTTCGCATGGATAGCTTTTGCTAATTCCGCTGCTTCTTTACAATCTAAATTACCGGCCACTTTTCTTTCTGGTCTATTGCCATTGATGGGCAACAATGCTATATCTACATTAAATGGTATTAATAAATCCACCATTCCATCAAACCACAAAGTATCACCGCTGTGATAAATTTTATAATTTCCAAACTCAATTACATAGCCCATGTATTTGCAATTGCCCTTTTCATCCCTGTCAATTTCATTGTGCTTTGCAGGAATGCCATTAAAAGTAAATCCATCAATGGTTACGGATTGGCCATCATTTAATCCAACAGGAAAATCGTTGTTGCATTTCACCCTGTCGACTACAAAAATTCGGTTGGCTTCCGGAATGATAAATTTTATTTCGGGATTATTTTTTAAAATGAGTATCAACGTTTCTGCATCCAGGTGGTCGGTGTGGTTATGACTGGATGTAACGATCGAAATATTTTTTAGCAACTCCGGTCTTACCACCAGCTCACTGATCCTGGTATGTGGTTTATCGGTTGATTCATATTTTCTGGTCAATGAATCGGACAGGTAAGGATCGATCAATACTCTTTTTCCCTTCCATTGTAATAGATAGCCGCTTTGGCCCAGCCACCAGAGATGAACCTGTTTTTCATCATTGAGCAGTGAATCCATTTCTGCAATTAATGCTTCATCTTTTAATATGGCCGGAATCAAACTCATAAACTTTCTCTTACTTTTTTTGCCCCCTTCACCATGTTAATTAACTTTTGCCTGCTGGCCCATCTTGCTGTCTGGCTCAGTCCGCAATCCGGCGCCACCGATAATTTTTCTGCAGGGATAAATTTCAAACAACGATTAATTCTTTCCACTACGTCATCTACCGTTTCAATGTAATAATTTTTTACATCAATGATCCCCACCGCCACATTCATTTTTTCTGCAAAGGGCTGTAATAATTCTATCTCGGCAAATTCACGGTTGGCCATTTCGATATGGACTTCATCAATGGTCATGTCTAAAAAATCTGGCAGCATGGGTTTGATGCTGCGATAACCAACCGGCCTTCCTTTAAAGTTTCCAAAACACAAATGAGTACTGAGATTGCATTTTCCAATAATTGGTTTTACGGTGCGGTTAAAAATGTCCACAAAACGTTTGGTGTCTTCTTTGTATGCATAACAACTCATGCTGGGTTCATCCACCGTAATTTCTGTGCACCCTGCTGCCACCAATGCTTCCAGTTCTTTGCTGATGATGGGCAATAATGCTTCAGTGATAGCATAACGGTCTTTGTATTTTTCGTTCGGCAATAATCTGCCACTTAAAGTAAATGGACCGGGCACACTTGCTTTTAAGGTGGGACCTGCAGGTGCTAATTTTTTTAATCGTAAAAATTCTGCAACAGCACCTAATCCATTTGGAGCCACCAACTCACCCACTATATTATTTTTACCCCGTTGGTCATGTGCAGCAGGACCAAACTTTCTTGTTTCGGTCTCGTTATTTTCAATGCCTTTTATAAAACCATAAAATGATAAATTGAAATCCAACCGTGTTTGTTCACCATCAGTAATTACATCCAGTCCTGCATTAGTTTGATCATGTATGGCAGCAATTACAGCATCTTCAATCATTTCATCAATATCGGCTTTGCCAAAATTGTCCATGTTCTGCGAAGCAAACTCCAGCCATCCCGGGAAAGGATAACTGCCAACTACTGTTGTACGAATGGGAATTGTGTTCATGCTAATTATTTAATGATTGAATTAATTTATGTTTCATTTTATTTCTATTTTCCTAATGGCGGCTTTACCAGTAAGGTATCGCTAGGAATCATTTCCAGTTTATAGCCACCTGTATCTATTTTTGTTTTTGGAAATATTTTTTTAAGTGCTATGTAATCAATACTGGTTACTCCTGATTTATATAAGTACAGCTCCTGTAAGCTTTTCAATTCCTTTAACTGTAAAATTCCATTCAAGGTAACTTGTGTTCCCGTAAGATTAAGATACTGCAACTGAGTAAGTTTTTTTACAGATTGTAACCCTGCGTCTGAAATGGTTGTATTCTCAAGATATAATCTTGTAAGAGCAGTAAGTAAAGCAATTGGCTTTAAAACTGAATCATTGGCTTTTGTATTTCCAAATTTTAACCAAATCAATTGTTTTGATAGAGAAGATAGTAGTTGTACATCGTTTTGAGTAACGGAATCTACTGCAATAAAATTAGCAATAAGATAATTACTGTTTAGCTCTACCGGAATGATAGTGACACCTCTTGCTTTTAATTTTTTTATGATTGAATCTGGGGCTGCCACAACCGGCTTCTCTGGAAAATCTGAAAGTTTAATTTCTTCTTTTATTTCACCGGATTGCAAGGTGAGCAGTAATGGTTTTACTTTATCAGTTTGCGGAATTTCTTTTACTTTTTTTGTGTAATCAGCACCATTGCTTACCCACCAATGGATTAATTCAATATCCTGTTTACTTAGTTGTGGTTTTTCTACCGGTGGCATATGATCATCATCTTCTTTAGGTAATAAAATCCGTTTGATCAATTCGCTTTCATCAGGATTACCGGCTGTAATGATTTCTCCTTCTTTGCCACCTTTCGCAATAAAATCAGGTGCATCTAATCTTAATTTACCTTTTTGTTTGGTAGGACCATGGCAACTGTAGCACCTTGTTTCTAAAATGGGTTTGATCACATCCGCATACACTGCCGCTTCCTGCACATCAGGGATAGGTTTTCTTTTTGTTGCTACGGTTTGTGAAGAAAATGATTTGGTAAGATAATCGGAGCCATGTGTGAGTGAACCACCAAGATGACCAGTGATAATAATAAGCAAACCCAATACACCCATCACCCATGATAGCTGCTTTTTATTTTTTTTATATAAAAAATAAGCAATGATTGAAACAGCCGCTACTGAAATGCCAAGCCATTGGTGACGGCTGACAAGTGTGGCGTCATAATCATCAGCCTGTGATAAAAAATATCCGCTGATGCAGGAAGCTATGGCAGATAGCATGCCGAGTAGTAGACTTATGCCAACAGCTGATTGCAGGTTGGTGTTTTTTTCTTTTACACTAAGAAACTGGAACACAACAGCTATCAGTAAAATACCTACTGGCAGATGTACTAATACAGGATGAAATCGTCCAATGAAATCAGCAATACTTAATATCATGAATATCTCTTTCTTAATAATTGAAGCATATGTACATTGATCGACCATTGGTCACTCACAGTTTGCAAAGTATAGGGCAGGGTTTGCATGTACATCGGCGGACCAAACTCAGTTAAGAACGTCATACGTTCACCATTTTTCTTTTTCTTTTCTACAACTTTATCCCACCATGCAAAATGTGCTTTAACTGCATAGTCCCACTCCGGTGCACGGGGATCATTTACCTGCGGCCCTTCTTCGTATCCTATTCTTGCATGAATATGATCTGTTCTTTCCAAAGCCATTGCTACCGCTTCTTCCTGGTCGCCCAATAAACTTTCATGCACATTGCACCAATGAGAGATATCGAGTGTTAATCTTAAGTCAGGAATTTTTTGGATGAACTGTTTGGTGATATGTGCGGCAAATAAAATACGGCTGCGGTGTGTTTCATGCAAAATTTTTATTCCTGTTTCTTTTGATACAGCCGTGGTGTAATCAATAAACTTTCTATTGTCTTCAAAACTGTAAAAATCTTTTGCCGAATGGCAATTGATGTATAAAGGTTTTTGAATGGATTGTTTTGTGGCAGCATCTACTAACTTTTTAAAATTGGTAAGATGTTCGGAAGCATCGTTTCCCCAGGCACCGCATAAAAAACCAACATCGAGGTTATGTTTCTTTAAAGCAGCAAATAAAGCATCCCTGTCTTTGGCATCATCGGGCCAGCTTGTTTCCAGTCCATCATAACCGGCTGCTTTTATTTTGGTACAAAAGACATCACGGTTTCCTTCAAAACCCCAATCGGTGTTGAAGATTTTTACATCGTAATTTTTATTGTTTGTAAAAGTGGGTTGTTCCATTGCAGCAAAAGCATCCAGTGATGATAATAATAATGCGGCAGAACCGGTGGCAGTTGTTTTGATAAAATGTCTTCTGTTTTGGTTCATTGCTTTTGCTACTGTTTATAAAAAAGATTTTTCTTCTAAAAAAAGTCGAATAGAATTACCGAACGTACAAGTGTGCGACGCAAGGGACGATGCCATGAAAAACTGAAGCTGGTTAACAAAATTTCTCTTTCAACCGCCAGCAGGGTTTTTAACCCCCGCCTGAACGGACGGGGTGATACCCACTTAAGCTAAAATTTCCGTTATCACTCTTCCACTCACATCTGTTAATCTAAAAGGCCGCCCCTGGAATTGGTACGTAAATTTTTCATGATTAAATCCTAACTGATTTAAAATGGTGGCCTGTATATCAAAGGCATTTGTTTTACCACTGATGGAACTGTAACCGATCTCATCCGTTTCGCCATAGCTGCCACCTTTTTTTATTCCTCCACCGGCCATCCAAATAGTAAATGCTTCGGTGTGATGATCTCTTCCTTTGAATGGCACGGCCTTGCCTGCACGGTTTTCCTGCATGGGAGTTCTTCCAAACTCGCCACCCCACACTACCAACACATCATCTAACAAACCTCTTTGTTTTAAATCGAGTATCAATGCGGTCATGGCTTTATCTACGCTGCGGCATTTGTTGATGTGGCCAATATCAATCGCCAAATTAGCATCGGTACCATGGGCATCCCAACCCCAATCGAAAAGTTGCACAAAGCGAACACCTTTCTCTACTAATTTTCTTGCCAGCAAAACATTATTGGCAAAACTTTCTTTGCCGGGTTTGGTGCCATACATTTCGTGTATGTATTCCGGCTCGTCGGCAATGTTCATTACACCAGGTACCGAGATCTGCATCTTGTACGCCATTTCATATTGAGCAATGCGACTTAATATTTCGGGATCTTTAAATTCTTTGTATTGCTGTTGATTAATTTCATTGATGGTATTGATACTTGCTTTACGTAAATCTCTGTTAATGCCATCGGGATCATTTAAAAATAAAACCGGATCGCCTTCACTTCGGCATTGCACACCTTGATAAACACTTGGTAAAAATCCACTGCCCCACACACTCTTGCCTGCATCCGGGTTTTGGCCCCCACTTGTCAATACCACAAATCCGGGCAGGTTTTGATTTTCTGTTCCCAATCCATACGTAACCCAGGAACCGAGACTCGGCCTGCCCAATCTTGCAGAACCGGTTTGCATCATCAACTGTGCAGGTGCATGATTGAACTGGTCGGTGGTTACTGCTTTTAAAAAACTAACTTC
>JANNMN010000017.1:0-209933 GCA_031397865.1 Chitinophagaceae bacterium | reverse complement strand
GTTAGAAGTATAACCTTCATTGATCTTTATAACAAGGGAATGATCTTCTTCTTTCATTAACGAAAAAGAAGAATTCTGATGTGGAGTAATTTCATTATCAAAACCAATGTGAAAAAGTGAAGCTTTATACTTTTGGCGGGCTTCTCTTACCGTGCCATCAAGTATTATTTTTCCTTTGATCACCAGTATGATATGATCGCATATCTCTTCTACCTGTTCCATGCGGTGTGTACTGAAAATAATGGTACTGCCATTTTTGGCCAGGTTAAAGATCTCATCTTTGATCAGGTTACTGTTTACCGGATCCAGTCCGCTGAAGGGCTCATCAAGAATGATCAGTTTAGGACTATGTAATACAGTAGTTACAAACTGCAGTTTTTGACTCATACCCTTTGAAAGATCTTCCACTTTTTTATTCCACCAGCTTTCCATTTCAAATTTAATGAACCATGCTTTTATCTTTTCCAACGCATCAGTTCTGCTCAGCCCTTTTAATTGCGCCAGGTACATAGTTTGCTCCCCAATCTTCATTTTTTTATACAATCCCCTTTCTTCCGGCATATAGCCTATTTGTCCCACATCATTGATAGGGTCAAATTTTTTACCATCAAAAATTATATTTCCTTCATCTGGATAAAAAATGCCGGTTATCATCCGGATTAGGGTTGTTTTACCTGCACCGTTGGGGCCAAGCAATCCAAATATTTGTCCTCTTTCTACCTGCAGATTTATACCATCCACAGCTTTTTGAGTAGCAAAATATTTTTTGAGATTTTGTAATTCGAGTAGGGGCATATAGTTGGTTTGTGTAACAAAAATACTTGTCTTACCCAGATGAATTTGAAAATTCGGTGAATGGTCAGAATAAACCTGTAAACTGCATTTGAATTATATGAAGAGTGGTTTTGCTGATATCTTTCTTTTATCAATTTTGCAGTATCAAATAATATTATCCATGCAGAAGAATTTTTTCCGTGTTGTTTTGTTAGTGACAGTCATTGCGTTTAGCAGTTGGGGCTTTCTTGTACATCGTACAATTCACCAACTGGCGATTTATCAACTGCCAAAACCGATGCAGCCATTTTTTTATAAAAACATGAATAACCTGGTAGAAAATGCCGGAAGACCAGATATGCGTAGAAATCAGGATTCTACCGAAGCAACTAAACATTTTATTGACCTGGAAGCCTTTGGCGATTCTGCTGCCTGGAAAATGCCATTCAAATGGGATGATGCTGTAAATATCTATACAAGAGATAGCCTGATTAAATATGGATATGTTCCTTATCACATCATCACCATGAAAAATAAATTAACGGAAGCTTTTCGTTCGGGCAATAAAGACAGTATTCTTTTTTATGCGGTTGATATGGCACATTATATTGGTGATGCCAATGTTCCTTTACATACTTCTCTCAATTATGATGGGCAGTTAACCAATCAGCATGGCCTGCACAGCTTATGGGAAAGCATGGTGCCGGAAATAGAAATAGTACAATACAATTTGTACCGTGATAAAAAAGCTAAATACTTACCGGATCCGGAACAAACTATTTGGGATTGCATAAGAAGGGCACATCAATTGTTGCCCAATGTTTTCAGTAAAGAAATAGAAGCAACAAAACAATTTGTAGATTCCACCAAGTTCAGAACACAGATCCGCCGCGGTAAAGAAGTTAAATCGTATAGCTCTGCTTTTGCAAAAGCATATAGTAAGCTACTGGGTAAAACAATTAATGATCAATTGCTGAATTCATCCAAGATGATAGCAGATTTTTGGTACACCGCATGGGTAGATGCGGGAAAACCAGATCTTTCAAAATCGTTGATGCAGTCTTACAATGAGAAAGATAAAGCAGCATTCAAAATGGAAGTAAAGGCCTGGAAAAAAGGAGAGTTAATTGAGAAAGGGTTATTGCTTTCGAAGAAACAAGTTTCGCAATAATGATATTTATCAATTGCGGATGATCTGTTGGGCAATTTTTATCGCTACTCTTTCTCCATCCATCGCAGCACTTACAATACCACCTGCATATCCTGCACCTTCGCCGCAGGGATACAGATTTTTTATTTGCGGATGTTGTAAGCTATCTGTATCTCTTGGTATACGGACAGGAGAGGAGGTCCTTGATTCTGTAGCAACTACTACTGCCTCATTAGTAAAATAGCCCTGCATTTTCTTTCCATATTCTTTAAATGCAAGTTGTAAACTCTTATGGATAAAGCCTGGTAACACATCTTTCAAAGTTGTAGAGTGAAGCCCTGGTAGATATGAACAGTCGGGTAAAGAATTGGATAGTTTATTTTCAGTAAAATCAACCAACCGCTGGGCTGGTGCAACAAATTTTCCTCCACCGGCATCAAAAGCTTTTCGTTCAATGGACTTTTGAAATTCCATCAGGAATAGTGCTTCAGAAGAATTATTAATTAATAACCCGCCTGCCGGACTGGCAGGTTTATCATTCTTAATTGATTTCAAAACATCTTTTTCTTCTACAGAAACTACGATGCCACTATTGGCATAAGGATTATTGCGTTTGGATGGGCTCCATCCATTCACCACTAATTCTCCCGGGGAAGTAGCAGCCGGTGCTATGATACCACCCGGACACATACAAAAGGAGAAAACACCTTTGCCATCTACTTGTTGTACCCAACTATAAGAAGCTGGTGGTAAATTAGGGTCTCGTAAGCCTCCCCCTTGTGGGGAGGTTTGGAGGGGGCTGCAATGATATTGTGCACTGTCAATTAATGCCTGCGGATGCTCTACCCGAACACCTAATGCAAATGGTTTTGCCTCAATCAATATTTTTTTATGATGAAGCAATTCAAATATATCCCTTGCCGAGTGCCCGGTGGCGAGAATAACAGCATCTCCATGAAAGAAATTGCCCTCAGCAGTTTTTACACCAACTAGACTCTCATTTTTTATGATAAAATCAGTTACTTTTTTTTCAAATAAAAACTGGCCGCCGCAATCCTCTATCAGCTTTCGCATAGCAGTAATGATCTGCGGCAATTTATTAGTACCAATATGTGGATGGGCTTCATATAGTATTTTTTCTTCTGCACCAAAATGAACGAATAAGTTAAGTATGCGGGTAATATCTCCCCTTTTACTGCTACGGGTATATAATTTTCCATCACTATAAGTACCTGCACCACCTTCGCCAAAGCAATAGTTGCTTTCAGGGTTTACTTCGCCTTCTTTATTAAGTATCGCAAGGTCTCTTCTTCGGGCTCTTACATCCTTGCCTCTCTCTAGTAATATGGGTTGTATGCCCGATTGTATTAATTGCAGTGCTGCAAAAAGTCCCGCAGGCCCGGCACCTATTATTATTACCTTTTTGATTGCTCTTTTTACATCGGGAAAAGAAAAAGGAGTAATCTCTCTTGGTAGCGACGGTTCATTTATAAATGCTTTTACTGAAAGATTGATCCATGGTTGTTTTGACCGGGCATCAATAGAATGTTTTTGGATAATGAAGCCACTAACTGATGAAGGCTTTATTGATTCAGCTGTGGCAATGTACTGTTTTACTATTGTATCGTCAGCTGCTTCAGCCGGAAGCAATTTTATAGAAATAATTTTTTGCATAATGTCAGGTTTTTATCCTGAAAGGTGCTTTTACAAATAACTCATTTACCTAAGATATGATTAAAATCAGGTCGTAGAAATTTACCGCAAAGATGCAATAAAAAAAATCGGATAATTCTTTTTTAATCCTTGCTACAGCAATAAAATATTTATACCTTCAAACAAGATCATAGAATATGAAGAAAAAGTCTCCCTTACCATTTATTGTCGCATTTTTTGTTATAGCAGTTTCATCCTGTCATACTCCCTATCAGAGTCAATCGCTGGAATATAAAACGTATCGCATTACTGATACACAACCCAAAGATTCTGCTGTCGTTTCTTTTTTACAACCATATAGTGAAAATGTAAACCGAACCATGAATGATGTAGTAGGTGTGGCCGATATTAGTTTGGATAAAAAACAACCGGAAGGAAATTTAGGAAATTTTATGGTAGATGCATTTCTTGCTATGGCTGCTGAAAAGTATAATACCAAAGTAGATATTGCTATTGTAAATTTTGGAGGAATAAGATTAAATCAATTACCTGCGGGTAATGTGACTAATGGAAAAATTTTTGAGTTGATGCCGTTTGATAACTTATTAATACTTCAAAAATTAAAAGGCGATGTGCTGCAGCAGTTTCTTGATTTAACGGCAGTTAAAGGTGGCTGGCCAGTTGCCGGGATGACGATGCAGATTAAAGAAAAGAAGGCAATCAATGTAATGATTGCAGGAAAGCCACTAGATCCGAATGCAACTTATACAACGGTTAATTCGGACTTTATTGCCAATGGTGGGGATAATGCAGATATGCTGCGGCCTACACCCCAAATAACAAACGGCTATTTGATGCGTGATGCCATTCTGGATTATATAAAAAAATTAAAAAGTCAGGGAAAGAATATCAATGCTAAAATAGAAAACAGGGTTACCAATGCTCAATAGAAAAAAATTTATTCAACAAGCGGCTTTATCTGCAGGAGCAATTATAGCGGGGCCATCAATAGCCCAGGCCGCAGAATATTTTAATCCACTAAAGCTTACCATACTTCATACAAATGATGTGCATAGCAGGTTAGAACCTTTTCCAATGGATGGTGGCCGCAACCAGGGCCTTGGTGGAGTAGCCAGCAGGGCGCAATTAATTAATAAAATAAGGGCTGAAGAACAACATGTGTTATTATTAGATGCAGGTGATATTTTTCAAGGCACACCGTACTTTAATATATATAAAGGAGAGCCGGAAATAAAAGCAATGACTACAATGGGCTATGATGCCTGCACCATCGGCAATCATGATTTTGATGCTGGTATGGAAAACCTGGCTACGCAACTTACCAGCCATGCCAACTTTCCAATGCTGGTTAGCAATTATGATTTTACCAGCACTCCCATGGAAAATAAAACACAACCTTATAAAATATTTAAAAAGGGAAAATTACGTATCGGTGTATTTGGTGTAAGTATTGAAGGAAGAGGATTGATACCCGACAGTTTGTTTGGTGCCACTAAATATCTTGATCCTATACAGAAAGCAAATGAAACAGCGGATAAACTTAAAAGAAAAGAAAGGTGTGATATGGTGATTTGTCTCTCACATCTCGGTTATCAATATAAAGAAGGCAATAAAGTAAGTGATGAAATAATGGCAAAGGAAACAGAGAACATTGATTTGATTATTGGCGGACACACACATACTTTTTTAGACAACCCTGTTGAGTATAAGAATAAGAAAGGTGATGATGTTATAGTAAATCAGGTTGGATTTGCAGGAATTATTTTAGGCCGCTTGGATTTTGAGTTTTCCAAATTTTCTGGAAAAAAGTTGACCAAAAATCATAATATCACTGTTTCACAAAAAACAGGGGGATAAAAATTTTTTTTTATAAAAGAAATGGTGATATTCGCCTCCCTGTCCAACTTTTTTTATTGACATTGTGTGAAGAGTTTTTTTTTGGACTATAAAGAATAACAACTATAGTTAACCCGGTATAAACTGCTTACTAATCTCATGGAGAAGAATGCTGAAAAAATCTGGACCAATTGTTTAAAGATCATCAAAGACATTGTTGAATGGCAGCATTATAAAACCTGGTTCGAACCTATTCATCCCGTATCATTAAAAAATAATGTTCTGGTTATCCAGGTGCCTAGCCAATTCTTTTTCGAGTATCTTGAAGAACATTACGTAAATTTATTAGCGAAGACATTGAAAAGAGAGTTGGGTAAAGATGCCCGGCTTGAATACCGCATCATGGTAGATAGTGGTAACAGCAAGAACAAACCTGTTACTATGGATGTAAGCGGACAAGGGTTTAAAACTTTTTCAAACAACGAAATGGATTTTCCTTTAGTCATAAATAATCCTGTTAAAAATCCCTTTGTTATTCCGGGTCTAAAAAAGATGCAGATAGACCCGCAGCTAAATCATATTTATACTTTCGAAGCTTTTATAGAAGGCGATTGCAATAGAGTGGCCCGTCGTGCAGGAAAAACAGTGGCTGAAAAACCCGGAACCAACTCCTTTAATCCTTTAGTAATATATGGTGGTGTAGGTTTGGGTAAAACTCACCTTGCACAAGCCATCGGAAATGAAGTAAAAAGAGCACATCCAAACAAAGTTGTTCTTTATGTTAGCTCCGAAAAGTTTATCAACCAGTTTATGGATCATAGTCGCAATAATGCGATCAATGATTTTATCCATTTTTACCAGTTAATAGATGTACTTATTATTGATGATGTTCAATTTTTTGCCAAAGCTGAAAAATCCCAGGATGCCTTCTTTGCTATTTTCAATCATTTACACCAATCTCATAAGCAGTTAATCCTAACTTCTGATAAATCTCCCAAAGATCTGGATGGTGTACAGGAAAGATTGCTAAGCCGTTTCCGCTGGGGCCTTAGTGCCGACCTGCAGGTGCCGGAATATGATACCCGTATTGAAATTCTAGAGAAAAAGATGAAAAATGACGGCCTCGAAATGCCTAAAGAGGTTGTTAAATATATCGCTTATAATATAAGTAATAACGTAAGGGAATTAGAAGGAGCATTAATATCACTGTTGGCACAATCTTCGCTAAACAGGAGGGAAATAGACTTAGACTTAGCCAAGAAAGTGTTACGAAATTTTGTAAAATCATCCAGCAAAGAAATCACCATCGAAACCATTCAAAAAATGGTTTGTGAGTACTTTGATGTGTCTTACGACAAGCTCCTGCAAAAAACCCGGAAGAGGGAAATTGTACAGGCACGGCAAATCACTATGTTCCTGGCCAAAGCTTTCACCAAAAATTCATTAAAAACCATTGGGGAGCATTTTGGCGGAAGAGATCATACCACGGTTATACATTCTTGCCAAACGGTAAAGGATTTGATGGATACTGACGGTGTATTCAGAGAAAATGTGTTGGAGCTACAGCAAAAAGTGCAGCTAGCCGCTATGTAATGTTTATTTAATAAGTACCTACAATATTTTTTAAAAAGCCTCCGGTGTATTCGGAGGTTTTTTATTGCCTAAAAATGAAAAACAGTGTTGGGGGAAAGCAATTAATCTTTATTTTTGCCTCCCCTTTACAAGAAGGGTAAAATAAAGTTCTTATCTGGAGAGGTGCCTGAGTGGCCGAAAGGAACGGTTTGCTAAATCGTCGTACGGGTTACACTGTACCGTGGGTTCGAATCCCACCCTCTCCGCAGATTATAGTAATGCAAACTGCTAATAGTAGTTTGCATTTTTTATTAAAATAATACTGGAGTTTACGCTGTTCCACCAGTCGGCGGCTAGAATCCCACCTCTCCGCATCATCCCAATCAGTTTCACTGGTTGGGATTTTTCTTTTTATACCCTTCCCAATTTTATATACCGTCCAGTGGGTATGTAAATGGCTAAAATATTATAAAGCTTTGCTAAAGACCCCGGCAAATACTTTGCATTTATGAAATCTTCGGGGTATTTGCTTCTTAGTCGTTAAATTGGTATTCCATAACCACCATTATAACCAAGACAACATGAAATTCTTATTTATTCTAGCAGCCTTGTTCATTTCAAACAATTTATTTACACAAAATAAATTAGCATTACTGGTAGCTGTAGGAGAATATGCACCTAACAGCGGAGTAGGTCCTATTGCATCTGTAAATGATGTGAAATACATAAAAGCAGTATTAACTAAAAATGGGTTTAAGAGTATTCAAACTTTAATAAACGCAAAAGCTACAAAAGCTGCCATACTTAAAAGTCTTACTGATCTGGCATTAAAAGCAAAAAAGAAAGACATCGTGGTAATTAATTTTGGTTGTCATGGACAGCAAATAAGAGATCAACGAACAATAGAACTTGGCAAAGATGAAGATGATGGATATGATGAAGCATTGATGCCTTACGATGCAAGAGGCCAGTATAGTCCAACAAAGTACCGTGGCCAAAATCATTTGCGGGATGATGATTTGTATCCTAAACTTTTAGCCATACGTCAAAACATTGGTCCGGAAGGAAGTTTGCTTGTATTAATAGATGCTTGCCATTCCGGTACCGCCACCAGGGCAGAAGGATTTGCCGTTACTAGGGGTGATCCTATTCCTTTTCCTGATCCGGAAAATCCGTTGGATTCTGTAATCAATCTTTCTGCTGCAGAAGCAAAGCAAGGTTTTTTTGAAACAATGGCAGATTCTATTTCCAATATGGTTGTAATTAGTGGTTCTGCACCTCACCAGGAAAATAAGCAGGTAGTTATTAATCATGAGGATCTGGGTTCTTTGTCATATGCTTTTTATAAAGCCATGAGTGAAATGCCGGCAGGTAATAATTATGGATTATTGTTCGAAAAAATAAAAGCGACAATACAGGCTTTAATTCCCGATCAGATGCCGATGATAGAAGGTAATGCGAACCAGGTAATTTTTACTGGAAAATACACAGCCAAAGAAGATAGAACATTTATACGGGTAGGAATAAAAACAATACCTGCTGCACAGGATTCTTTATTTACAATAGATAAAGGAATGATGGATAATATGGCAGTAGGAAGCAATGCTAAAATATATAAAGCCGGCAGCAAAGAAGTATTTGCAAATGCTATTATCAAAAAAGTTGAAAATTTTCGAAGCATAGGAGTGGCTGATAAGTTATTGAAGAGGGAAACTCTTTATGAATTGAAACAAGAGGAAGAGAATTATGGTAGTCTCTCTGCTGGCTTAAAGTTGAAATTTGAAGATGCTGCAGCCAAATCGACACGGCTGGAAAACCAGTTGAAAAAAATTCTACAGCCCTATCAGTTTATTACTCTTTCTGATAATGCAGATTTTCAATTGGCTATAAAAAGTGAAGCTGATTATAGAACTGCGACACTTACTGATAGAAATAATAAACTATTGTGGAGAACAAATCTTATTAAAGATGATTCCATGTCTGTGGAAGACAATAAACTATTAATCGCTAATATAAAAAAAGCATTGCGGGTAAAATATTTACGTACCATGCCTGATGGTGGTGATCTTGCCCCTTTCGTTTCTGTAGAGTTGGTTGCAGAGAAGGAGAATGCTAGAAATGGAGAAGTAATACTAGAGGATGGTGATGCTTATCAATTAAAAATCAGAAATAATACTGGGGTAAAATTATTTTATACAGTGCTGGATATATATCCCAACAATCATGTGGAAGTTTTGTATCCTTATAAAAACAAAGAGCCAGGAGATTATATGATAGATAAGAATGCAACTGTTGTACGTAAATTGACAGTAAGCAAAGGAACTCCGGTAGGTATGGAATTTTTAAAAATAATTGTTTCCAAAGAAGCCATGGATCTTCGTGGTGTTTTTGAACAGACTGTTCAACGGGATGAAATGAGATCATTTCAAACCGTACTTGATGATCTTTTTAATGAAAGGGGAGACAATACAAGGGCAGATGTTTCCAACATTAAAGTAGAAGAAATTGGAATTGTAACGGTGCATTTTACCATTCAAAAGAAATGAGTTCATTATGAAAAGGCTTAAAAACATACTATTTATTGGGCTAAGCCTTGTAATTGCAAATAATGCATTGGCGCAGCCGGATGGGAAAAGAGAAGTGAAGGAAATTTATTTCAATATCAATTATACCTATCGGGTAAATGATACCATTGTTGCTTTCCTGGATAATGCAAGAAATCTTGGTATTGAGAATGGTACATTGGTAAAAGCTTTTCAATCTTACAAAAGTGAAATACCCGGTGTAAGTAAAGAAAGAAACTTTAAAGAAGTAGGGTTAGGTAAAATAATTATTTATGATACATTGATTGCCTGTTACATAAAAGTGTATAGACAGGAAGATTCTATAGAAATTGATGATATGGTTTCTTTAAATGTAAGTATGCCTGCTTTGCCTCTCCGCACTGTTTTCTCAGAACTGTCTTTTAAAAATATTATATACACTAATGTGGATAGAGAGCCGCTGTATTACCTGCGGGATGTTATTTACCGGGATAATAAAAAACTGGAAGACTCTATTTATACCGCCATCTTAACAGATTTGAAAAATACGTATGAAAGAATAAAAGACCGGACTAATCTTCCCGAAGTGATGTATAAGAAATTAACGGATGGTCGTTTCAAAGGAAGAACTCCCTTGGAAATTCTTCGTGATGCAACCCGCAACGACCTGGAATCTTTTTTTCAATATGTAACTACCTATACCGATACTTACATGGGTAATAGCTTTAGAGCCAGCGAAATTTTTGCAGGTTGGTTAAGCAGTAATAGTCCTTACAGTCACCCGGAAATTAAAAATATTCTATTTCCTATTTATAAAAATAAAGCAGCATTCAATGCTCAATTACCAATTTATAAAAAAGATATTCTTGCTGAGAACTCGGTCCGGTCATTTGCAATAGAGGCTACAGTATTATCAGAAGAAAGAAAATTTGTGGAAGCAAATGAACTGGCCGACTTTGCTTTGGCATTAGCCTATGCAATTAAAGACACATTAAATAAACCCATTGCCCACATTTGTAAAGCACAGGTGCTTACAAACCAGGAAAAATATAAAGAAGCTCTTATAGAATGTGATAAAACGATTAAGGCGGCAGTAGAAGCAAAAGATGCCGACATTGAATCTCAGGCTATCATTAAGAAAGCATATTGCTATATGCAATTATTAAAATACAACGATGCGGATAGTATGCTTTCAGAAGCAACGATTAAGTCTAATCACAGTCGGCAGATTCTTAAGGGGAAATATAATGAAAACATGGCAAGAATTTATGAATATCGTTCTTCTATAAAATATAAAGCTGGCGAATATGATAGAGCATTAGCGTTGCTGGACTCTGCTATTTACTTTAATAATCAGGTGAATACTGCTACTGCTCAAATTAGAAATGCAGAATTTTATTCTTTTGCCGGTAGGGTAAATAACGACCAGGGAAAACCAAGAGATGCTTTAACTGCATTTAATAAAGCTTCAACGATATATAAGCATAACAGTGATCAGAGAAATAAGGCTATTGTAGAAAATGACATAGCCTTTAGTTATTATAAATTGGGGGAATATAAGAATTGTTTGCAGTCAATAGAAAAAGCAATGGCAACATTACTGCAATTGGGTGATGATAATAATGCAGGGTATTCAAAATCACTAGCTGGCACCTGCTACTGGCAATTGGGAAAGTATGATTCAGCTGTTGCTGCACACAAGGAATCAATTTTATTAAGAAAAAAAGCTAAGAATTTTTCGGGTCAGGCTTTTTCGTGGAAGCAGATCGGGGAAGTGTATAAAGAAAGCGGTTCCAAGACCATAGCTTTACAAGCTTATGATTCTGCATCTGTTATTTATAAAAGTATAAAAGACAGTTCAGGACTTGCAGAAATTTATAATAAGAAAGGAGAAGTTTTTTTAAATGATGAAAATTACAAAAGGGCAGCAGAGTGGTTTGAAAAAGCAAATGGTGTAAGCAGTAAGTCAACCATTGAAGCATTATACCAATTGGGCGATGCATGGTATTCAATTGATACTGTAAAGTCAGTAAAATACTATGATGCGGCAAGATTGAAAAGTGCAAAGGATGGTAATACAGACTATCAATTTTATTCGGCCAGATCATTAGCCTTCCTCGCATATCGATCCCATGATTTAATAAAAGGAGATACTTATTATGATGAATGTGTTTCCCTCAGTAAACAAATAAATACAGCTGCGGCTACCGCAAAATGCTTAAGCCTGAAAGCATGGAGATATGAAAGTGAAACTGAATTGGATAGTGCATTAATGTATTATCAAAAGGCATTGGCCATTTTTGATTCGGTGGATAGAGGAAGTGCAATTTTACAACTCAACAATATCTCTTCTGTTCATATTTCCAAAGGTGAATTTCAAAAAGCAGATGATGCTCTGGCAAAGGCCATACAAGTTTCAAGAGAAATGTCCGACAGTTTAAACCTGGGCAATACTTTACAACTCACCACTTTTTTATATTCCCGTACTGCCGATTTTTCTAAAGGGATAGCCAACAGTGATAATGCAATTAACATTTTTCGAAAATCTGGTAATATGATAAGGCTGGCTAATGCTTATGGATCAAGAGGAACTTTGCTGAGTAGTATGGGAGAGTATAAGAAATCAATTGATGCTTATTTATTTGCAGATAGTCTTTACAAAGAAGAACTATTGCAGGATCAACGAGGAGTTATATATAATAATATTGGGGTAGTGTACATCGGGCAGAAAGATTATACCAATGCAATGAAATATTTGGACAAAGCTTTATCCACTATGAAAAAAGGAGTAGTAGATGAAAGCTACATGCTTACTAAGGGTAATATTGGTGAAAGCCTGGCTGGGTTAAAAAAAAATACAGAAGCTAAATCATTGTTGCAAGAAATTTTTCCAAAGGCACAAAAAATGAAATTGAACCGAGCTGCTTCTGGCATGGCACTAGTTCTTGGTAAAATATATTTGGAAGAAAATAATTTGAATAAGGCAGCTGAATATTATTCTTATGCAAGGGATTATGCAACTGCCAGTGGTGAGAAAGAAAAAACTATTGATGCGTTGGTTAACCTTGGAAGAATTTATATAAAGCAGAAAAACGAAGAGGCTGCTTTATCCAGTTTGAGAAATGCATCGGCACAGGCTGCACTATACAAAACACCAGACGGTTGGGAAGCATATTACGAGTTGGGCTTGTTGTATTATAATCAGCAGAAGTTTGACAGTTCTATTAATTATTTTAAACAAGCTGTGCTACAATTGGATAAGAATACTGAAAACTTATATGGTGGCGAAGACGCCAAAAAGATTTTTAATAATGATCCCAAAAAATCTGATCTCTATAATAAGATTACTTTTTCTTATTACAACCTGGGAAACATAAAAGAGGCATGGGCTTATGCTAACCGGAGTAATATTGCAGGCATCAAAGAATTATCAGGTAATTTATCTGTTAACTCCAGTGATGAAGAAAGAAATGATGCATTAAAAAAATTATTGGCGATGCAACAAAGCCGTAAGGCATTGGAAAATACTTTGGAAAAACAAGAAGGAGTAGCCAAACAAGAAACACTTAAGAAAATCGAAATTCTTGAAGCGGATTACAATAATTTTTTGCAGGATGTTGTTCAGCAGTATCCGGAGTTGAGTACTTACTTTACCCGGTCAAATGCAGATGAGTTTAATAACTACAAAGGAAAATTGCCAGATGATGTAGCGGTGATGTTATATTTATTGAATGATAAAACTCTTATGATTTTTACTTTGACCAATGAGAAATTGGCAGTAGATACAATGACCGCAGACCTGTCTCCCAAAATTGCGTCTTTTATAGAGACCATTAACGATACAAAAAAGCGAACTGGAACTGGCTCCCTGGCAGAAAGATCTGATCCGCAAGACGAAGAAAAAACAACCAGCAATGTAGAGTTTAAAGATATTTCGGATGAATTATACAATGTGCTTATTGCTACAGTGAGTGATAAGATAAGCGGTAAGAAAAAACTGTGCATTATACCAACGGGTATTTTCAGCAATATGCCATTTCAATGCCTGGGGAAAAAATCTAGTGATAACAGCTTTCGTTTTTTGCTGGAAGACCACCTTATATTTTATACCAATAAAATGTCTGTGTTTAATAGTGTGGCAGGGGATGATTCAGGAAATAAATCTCTATCATCTTTTGCGGCTTTTGGTGTACCAGATGCTAAATTAAAATTCAACATTACAGAAGTGCAGCAGATTGGTAAAATTTTAGGTTCTGATTCCACCGTGTATACTGATAGCAGGGCTACGGAAAGCATGGCAAAACAAAGCCTTAGGAGTAAAAAATATATTCACTTTGCTACACATGGCGTTTTAAATTATTCGACTGATTATTCACTGTCATATTTAAAATTATTGCCAGATAAAGACACTACCGGCGGCAACAATGGCCAGTTAACTATGAGGGAAGTTCAAAAATTAGGCATAACCGATTGCAACATGGTTATTCTTTCTGCCTGCCAAACAGCGGTAGCGCAGCAGTTAGTAAAAGGTTGGAGTATTTCACCAGCTAATTCATTTTTAGTAAGTCATGTAAAAACGGTAGTGGCCAGTCTGTGGAAAGTGGCTGATGAGCCTACGGGATTGTTAATGCAATATTTTTATGAAAATCTGAATACAAAGATGGAAAAATCGGAAGCATTGCGGCAGGCACAAATAAAATTAAGCCAGGATGCTCGTTTCCGTCATCCAAATTATTGGGGAGCTTTTGTGCTGTATGGAGATTGGCGATAAAATACCCTCCGGCGGGTATAAGGGAATTGCAACTTGTAAATTACATTCACACTATAAAACCACTTAACATGAAAAAGGGATTATTATTAGCAACGACGATTTGTTTTATCGGCATACTTGCCCAGGCCCAGGTTCGCATCCAGGGAAAGAAAGAAGATGTAACTGCGCCATGCACTACATTGTTTTTTGATAAAATACTGAGTGCAGTTGATACGACTACCGGCCGACAAGTTGCTGACAATTATAAAACATGGGAAAATGGAGATGTTATATTGGTAAAGTTTATGGACAACGCAGGCAGCCAGGATATTCGAAGAAGAATAATGCAATATGCAAAAGAATGGGAATTGTATGGCAATATCACTTTCAAATTTGTACCTGATAATACACCTACTACCAACATCAGGGTAAAACTTGGTGGTGTACCGGATTCATTGGGGCATAATTCTGCAGTTGGAATAAATAGTAATGATGTTCCTCAGTATCAGCAAACCCTGAATCTGGATACTTCCAACTTTATTGATTATGCTGCTTATGAAGAAGATATTAACAAAGGCGGACCTTTTTATTTATACTTGAAAAATAAAGGAGTAAACTTTAGTAACTATACCTATGGCGAGTTATATGATGACATACGATCTTATCCTGATCCTAACCGCAAATGGAATATCAAAGCATTGAGCCGTACATCAAGACATGAGTTTGGCCATGCATTAGGATTATTGCATGAGCAAAGTTTTCCAGGCGGTATCAAATGGAATGTAGATACCGTATATAATTATTATGCAGGCAGGGGTTGGAATAAGCAAATGGTAGATTTTAATGTGCTGGAAGTTAGTGATCAGTTTTTTACCAATGGTACTACCTATGATCCAAAATCAGTGATGCACTACGCCGTTTATTCCTGGCAAACATTGGATGGTTTTTCCGTAGAGAGAAGCAGTGAAATATCAGAAGGCGATAAAAAAATAATGGCTGCATTATATCCTAAGGGAAAAAAGATCTCGAGTCTTGCCGTACCAAAAATACAAATCAGCAATTTTACTAACCTTGAAGTAAAAGTAGATAATGTAAGAAAGGGATTTGTTATTTATCCATCATTTGATTTAAAAACAAGCCCGGTATTGGGCAGGGTACATTTAGTGGCCCGTCTTACTACAGAAGATGGAAGATTTTATATGCCTACTACCAACACAAAGTTTAGCTGGAACAAGATGGCAGCTATTTATACCAAACTTACTTTATTGCCAAGTTCAAAAGTGAGTTATAATAAAGTGGGTAAGAAAAACCTGGAGTTGTTTTTTCCGTTTAAAGAAATGCCAGATTTAAAAGGGCAAAAGGTAAAAGTGGAGTTTACTATTTACCTGGACGATGTGGTAAATAATAAAATGAACCGGTTGATAGCTTATTCACTATCTGCACCGTTAAGTACCTCGAAATAAAAGTTTACAAGCCACCACAAATAGAGAAAAGACAGGGATTAACCCTGTCTTTTTATTTGGGTAAAAATCTATTTAAAATCGGTAAGAAGCCTTTATATTTGCACTCCCAATTCGGGAATGTCTCCGATAAGTTCGGGAAGTAGCGCAGGCCGGTAGCGCACCTGGTTTGGGACCAGGGGGTCGCAGGTTCGAATCCTGTCTTCCCGACCAATTAAAATTGAATGGCTCATTTTGAGCCATTTTTTTATGCCTAATTATATCTACATATTGCAAAGTTTAAAAGATGGGAAATATTATATAGGAAGTACTGGTGATGTTACCGCCCGATTAAATTTTCATAATGCTGGGTTGCAACGATCCACAAAAAGTCGAATTCCTTTTAAACTTATTTTATCTGAAGAATATTTTTCTAAAGAAGATGCGTTAAAAAGAGAAAAACAAATTAAAGGATGGAAAGGTGGCGAAGCTTTTAAAAGATTGATGGCTGGGAAGTAGCCCCGCCAAATCGGCGGGGCACCTGGTTTGGGACCAGGGGGTCGCAGGTTCGAATCCTGTCTTCCCGACAGGCACAAATTAATAAAAGTGCAAATGACCGCAAATCAGTGATTTGCGGTTTTTATTTTCCACAAATCATTCAATTAAATACAAAGTAACTCACCATTCTGGTGAGTTGACGGGTGAGTTCCATTTCACCATAATCACATTCTAATTTTGAATTTGTCTATGGTGAAGATCACAATTTCAGAATCTTTTTGGTGAGTGATTTCCAGCATATAATAGTACTGAGGAGCATGATTGTTTAATTAAAACTGTGTGTTATGAAAAGTACAAACAACTTAGGCTTGCGGTTCATTATTCGGCACTGCAAAAACAAGTTATCCGGTTCATTAATTTATGCAAGGATTACAATTGACAGGAAGAGAATTGAAATCTCTTTGAACAAAACTATCGAGCCAGATCAATGGGATTCCAAAAAGCAGATGGCGATTGGCAGTAAGGAATTAGTCAGCAGAATCAACCCATTCCTTGACGAAACAAGATTAAAGCTTATCAATTGTTATCGTCAACTCAAAGAACAGAAAGCTTTAATTAACCCCGATGCCATTAAAAGGCTATATGTCGGGGACGATGAAGGGCAAAGCACCCTCATGGCACTTATCCGTTACCACGAAACCAGTTCTACAATATTGCTGGCGAAAGGAACCATGAAAAATTATGGTGCTACTGAAAAGTATCTACGAAAGTTCCTTCAACACAAGTTTCGTGTTGATGATATACGGTTAACTAACCTGAACTATCAATTCATTACACAGTTTGAACTTTTCTTAAGAACCACAACTCCACTCAACAAAAGCAATCCTCTTGGTAACAATGGAGTAATGAAACACATGGAGCGGCTACGTAAGATTGTGACTCTGGGGTTCAAACTTGAATGGATTCCTAAAGATCCTTTTATACTGTACAAATTGAAATTTCAAAAGACAGAAAAGGATTTTCTGATTGAGGAAGAGATTTATTCCCTTGAAACAACCGCCCTGCCAAATGAGAGGTTGGATAAAGCCAGGGATATTTTCCTGTTCTCCTGCTATACAGGGTTGGCTTATATAGACATGGCGAAACTTGGTCGGGATAATATCATGATGGGTATTGATAAGGAATACTGGTTACGTACTACTCGACAGAAGACAGAAATAAAAGTCAGTGTTCCTTTACTGCCCCAAGCCCTTGCATTACTTGACAAGTACAAAGACGATCCTTTACTTATTAAGAAAGGGAGAGTGCTACCGTATATCTCCAATCAAAAAGTCAACGATTATTTAAAGGAGATTGCAACTCATTGCAAAATTGAAAAGTATTTGACTTTTCATATTGCCCGACATACGTTCGCAACAACCATTACACTCAATAATGGTATTCCTCTTGAAACTGTCAGTAAGATGCTTGGACATACAAAGCTTTCCACTACCCAAATCTATGTACATGTACTGGAAAGGAAAATAAGTGATGATATGAAAGTCTTGCGAACTAAGTTCAAACAGATGCCTACATCAAAATTAATAGCAATATAAAAAACCTATCATTTATTTAGAAAACGCAATAAAATGAAACCTTCAAAATCATATTTACAATTTGTAAACGACCTTAAACAAACAATTGGACAAGGCAAGTATAAGGCTGCAAGATTCGCCAACCGAGGTCAACTTTTATTATATTTTCAATCAGGTAAAATGCTTTCTGAAAAAATTTTGGCTGAAAGATGGGGTGTAAATGTTTTAGGTCAGATAGCTTCTGATCTGCAACAACAAATCCCAGGATTAAGAGGTTTTTCCTCCAGAAACCTTCAAAAGATGCGGCAATTATATTCAAGATATTCGGATACAGTAATTGGGCAGTTATTGACTGCCCAATTAGACACTCTGAATTATGTAGAAAATAACGCAGTAATTACGCCGTCAATGACGGCACAGATCAAAAATTCGCAAATAGCTGATAATCATAGGAATGTAATTACGCCGTCATTGACGGCCAAATTGAATAATGACATTTTAAACAGCTTTTATGGGGTTAGTTTTTCGCACCATATTTTAATTTTAGATAAATGCAGTTCTTATGAAGAAGCTCTCTTTTATATGACACAAACGGCCAATTTGTTTTGGTCAGTCTCTGTATTAGAACATCAAATAAATAGCAGGCTCTTCGACAAACAAGGAAAGCTGCCAAATAACTTCATAAAATCCTTATCAGAAGAACTAAAGCCAGATGCTGTGAAGATATTCAACGATGAATACCTAATGGATTATATGAACCTCGGGGAAGAGGACAATGAAAGAGAAGTTGAAAATAAGATTGTCGCCAACATCAGGGATTTTATTCTTCGCATCGGCAAAGGGTTTTCTTTTATTGGGAATCAGTTTCGTGTTGAACTTGACGGGGAAGAATTTTTTATTGACCTTTTATTTTTTAACCGCCACTTACGTTGCCTTGTTGCATTTGAATTAAAGAAAGGAAAATTTAAACCTGAATATGCAGGGCAATTAAATTTCTATCTTAACGTACTGGATGACAAAATAAAACTACCTGAAGAAAATAATAGTATTGGGATTGTTTTATGTAAGGAGAAGAATAATATGGTTGTCGAATATTCGGTAAAAAGTATTGCAAAGCCTATGGGCGTATCAACTTTTAGAACTACAAGGGAAATGCCGAACGAAATAAAAGAAATCCTTCCTAACACTCTAGACCTGGGGATATTTCTATAGCCTCGAAAGGGCTAAATAAGCAGTAGTTGAGATTATAATACCCCTGAACCAAGTCCGAGCATCCGTGTACATACGGAAACGGGTTATTTTCCTATATTTTACGGGAAAACCATTAACCCAAAATTTCTGGCAGTTCTCATAAAACCCTTCTTTTGTATTTAGATAAATGTTATATTAGCATAGGAATGCATTTTGGACGATCTGTTGATATTTTTTTAAAAACTAAAACTAATCTTTATGGCAACAAAACAAGGAAAATCGAAAGTTATCGATGAACTCGAAGTCAGCTTCAAAGTAAATTTTATCCCTAAATCTGAAGCTACACCAGCAACGATGAGAAGAATCAAGAAGGAAGATATCTTTGGAATCCAGGAAATTGAAATAGGCAAGGAAGATTTCCTCGTTGTAATGGGGCGTACCCATATTGCAATGCCTACAAAGAAGATTTCTTCGAAATAATGGGACGTACTTGTATCGAAATGTCTTCTAAAAAATAGAAAGTTGTTTTACGGACTAAGAGAACATGTGGCATTCAGAGAAGAAATGGGATATACATTCCTCGATGATGGAAAACGTGTATTCAGGATGAACTGCGTCATATTTGAAAACCTTAAGAAAGGGGTTGCGTCCGACGAGGAGAATGCTCTCGCCGCAGGATTTAAGGAGATTTTCGTAGTTTACCCAACCATTCATGGAGCATTGGAGAGTTTTCTTGGTAAAGAGCTTTAAATACGATGTATGAAAATAAGACTTGTTGCTCCTCCTTATAGCAGCGCTCCCGAATTGGTTCCTCCACTGGGGCTATTAAGTATTGCATCCTATTTAAAAAGCAGCCTGACAGAACTCCCCCTGGACATTCAAGTAATAGATTGCGCGGGTGTCGATGTCAATGATTATGATGTCCCTGATCAGATCATACGTGATAATGTAGATGTAGTCGGATTCCCGGTATATAGTCAATACGTCAGCGTCGTGACCAAATGGGCTTCCTATATCAAAGAACGGTCTCCCAACATTATCCTGATAGCTGGTGGGCCCCATGTCAGCCTTACCTGGAAACATTTCACCAATCGTTGGGGTCATTTATTCGACTACACTATTGCCGGTGATGGTGAAATCCCTTTTACTTCTCTTATTAATTCTTTAGCAGCTAAAAACAGACCCATGGAGATCCCGGGGCTTGGCTGGCTCTCGGAGTCAAAAGAACTGATAAATTGTGGCTTGCCGGGGCCTCAGCTGCCCGCAGAAAACTGGCCAAACCCTTTTGATGCAGAACTCATAACGCTGGCAAAAAGCAGGCCTGTTTTTATCGATCCATTTAACGGTCAAAAGCGCGATGCAGTCACTTTAGTTAATAGCCGAAGTTGCCCGATGCGTTGCAGTTTTTGCTCCATCATAACAGTATCCCAGAAATGGATAGCCGCAGATGTAAATGATGTGATAAAATGGCTTGAATTTGAATATTCAAGAAAACCATTTGAACATATCTATTTTTTGGATGCCAATTTCTTTGTACAGTCAAAACGCGTATGTGAAATTGCTGAATTAATCCGGGAAAGACTTCCGGGAGTAACCTGGAGCGCTTTGTCAACTGTCCTGATGTTTTTAAAAATGAAATCATATATTCCCTTACTGATAGACTGTGGGTTAAGGATGGTTGAACTTGGTATCGAATCAGGAAGTCAAAGACAACTTGACATTATGCAAAAAGATTGTAAAGTTGAGAAAAATTTCGAAGCAGTTAACGTTCTGCAACAATACGGCTTGCGGATTGGTCTTGACTATATCATGTTTTATCCGGAGCAGACAATCGAAGACCTCCAGGATAACTTAAGTTTTCTTATTGACTCCGGGCTTGTAAGCCAGCTTGATGATTTTGACCATTATTTTAATGCACTGATACTATACCCAGGAACCCCATTGCGGCATAAGTACTCAAAACTTTTTGAAAAAGAACTTGATCCGGATTTTGTGCCTCCATGTGATGACCTTTTCGTGGATGAGAGTATAAAAAGCATTTACAGGCTGACGATGGAATTCTGCAAACACCACATGGGCTGGATAAAACAAGGAGTAAAGAATATCAGGACGCTTATTACTGAAATGGATTCCCATGACCTCGATCCCATAACCTATAAGCGGGCACAAAAGTTAAGACTTGATTTCATTTCCTTAAAGCATTTGCCTCTAAAGGTAATCTGGCACCTGATCGATCATCATAACTATGATTCGATCGCAGAAGCCATGCCCCAACTTTTTATAATCCAAGAAAACCTCAAAGCAATCGAGGACACGTACTTAAAAACCGAATTTGTATGAGAAATTTGCCTTATCTAGGCCTCGGACTGGGCATGACTATGCAGGAAGCGGTAGAGGCCTGCAAAAAATACTTGGATAAAGATCCAGTGTATTCATCTCTTGATTTTATCAACCTTGGATTTTTTTTTAACGAAGATGTTCCTCCTGAACTACCTGAACTCCTGGACGAGACAGGTATACCGGTCACTTTACACGCCGTGGATATAAATCTTTCAGAGGGAGTCGCTCCGAAACAGCTTGAATTGATCGCTCAAAAGGTACAACAGTTGAATATCAAATGGATCGTCGAAGACCTGGGAATTTGGGTTTGGGACAAGATGTACCTTGGCTTCCACCAATTGAACCCTATACAGGATTTGAAGACCGCACGTTTAACAGCGGACAATATAAGGCGAAGCCAAGAAATATTAGGGTGTGAGATTCTTGTTGAAAATGCCCCAGCTTATTTTATCAGCGGCGACATGGATATTTGGGATTATCTTTTATGTATTTCGGAAGAGAGCGATTGCGGTATTGCCCTGGATGTCGGTCATATGATGGGACTGCTTGTTAATTCAGACAAGCCCCTAAAATTCGCTTCATCCAAATGGAAAGGCTGGAACAGGGTAGCCGAAATACATTTATCTGGATTTGATATTCTTAAAATCAACGGCAAATTGCATTGTTTAGATTCGCATCATCTGCCTTTCAACCCACAACTGATGGAATTTGCAGCAGAAACGGTAAACAAATCAAAAAACCTGAAATCAATTCTTTTGGAACTTGAATACGCACCATATGAAACTATTTCAGATAACCTGCAACAGACTTTGCCAATTGCTGCGGCCTTAAATCAAAGAAATTTAATACTAACACCATAAAATATTATGGCAGCTATTACCGTAAAGCCACATGCGACCTTATTAAAAGCCTTATACGATATTTCAAAGCCCGTTCCAAAAGGTGTTAAAGACCCCATGCGTTTCCGTTTTGATGGTGAAAGAAGAATAATGGATGTTTCCAGGATATTATGGAAATATTGGCCTATTACTTCAGAATTACTTCGTGCAAAATACGGCGATAAATTTATTTTCGAAATTGGCCGAATGTTTTCGAAAGGGGGTTTTTTAAAAGAAAATGTAGAAACAACAGTTGGTTATATACTGTTTGAATTCATTAAAAAGAAAAATGAAACATGGATTCAGGAAGTGAGGCGGTATGAAGGTTTAAAGAAAGGTTCACTGGAAGAAACAAAAACTCCTTCAAAAAAGGTAGTTTCTCTTCTCGAAAGTAAGGTTAAAGATTTCAGGGTAGCAAAGTTCTCTTATGATATCATCAGTTTTGAGAAAGTAATTCAGTTTTATGTCGACCTGCATTCACCGGATCTATTTATCAAAAAACTTGTACCGGACACCAGCAAGGTCACCCTGGCAGTTTATAAAAGAAACGGAAAAATCTATTCCCTTAACATTAGTCGCCTGGTATGAGATATATTTTGCAGCATCTTGGCACGGCTCCCAATGGCACGTTTTTCAATCTTCCCTTATTCGATAAGCAAACTTATTATGATATAATTTTCTTAGGCATACCTCTAAATTTTGGAGGACTGTCTAAAAAAAGTCATGCAGGACTCGGGGTTTCTGCTCTTAGGTCCACATCGCAGGCATTCCCATCTATACAATTAGATGATAGTACTTCCCAGGGATGGTATGATTACGACCAAAGTAAAACGCTTTTGCACGGAAAAAAACTTTGTGACGCAGGTGATATCCTGGTTGAGAATTTTGACGCAATAAAGGCTGTGAATGAAATTCCCAAAATCGTCAACTATTTACTTACACGATGTAGGAAACTATTCATAATCGGGGGCGACCATTCGATAACCTACTGGACCTCGCAAGGAATTAAGGGAAGTGATATGGTGATATTCGATGCTCACGAAGATGCCATCAACATTTATGGAAAATTCCCGAACCACTCGAATTTTGTAAGTTACCTGGATAAATCAACACATGTAAAACGGATTTTTCAAGTCGGTTTAAGAGGCATCGTTCCAAATAGAAGAAAACCTGTTCCAAAAAAACGAACTATTATCAGAACGGAAAAACAATTGAACCAGGTTATAGCCGGTTCATCTAACCCTGTTCATGTTTCGATCGATTGGGATGTTATTGATCCTTCTTTTTTGCCAAATGTATCTTCTCCAATGCCCGGGGGATGGAACTTAACAGAGTTAGTGGAAAAAATCAGATTAGTAAAATCCTTATTACCCGATATAAGAGTTGTCGAATGTGTCGAGTTTTCACCGAAACCTGGTGATATTCCAACGGAGTCGTTGTCCCTTGTATTTTCATTATTGAGAATCGGCGATAATTTATTTTAATGGAGTGGAAAGAGAAAATATCTGAATGGACAGGGTTTGACTATGTTTTATGTGTCCAGTCGGGGACTGCTGCAATAGAAATGGTAATGGATGTATTAACCGGCGGTAAACCCACCCGGGTAAATCTGCCTGCGTTAGGCTGCTGGACCATAGCCGGATGTATTCAATCTAGCGGACATCAGGTTATTTTTAAGGATATTGATGAGAACTTATATATGCAATGTAATAGTCTTCCTGCGAAAAGCCTTGTATTTGCTATTGAACCCTGGGGTAGCCCTGGCAATTGGCAGGAGATAGAAATTTTCCAAGGAAAAAAAGTAATTGACCTTACACTTTCCATTTTCGGAAGCTGGCCCGGCCGTAAGGCAGCTGATCATTTCGATGCCGGTGTCATAAGTTGTGGCAGCGGTAAGCCGATGGATATTGGTGCGGGTGGCATTACAATGTTTAAAAGGAAGAGCGATTACCTGGCAGCGTCTAAATTATTGTTCTATGGGAGAGAGGGGTTGAGATGGAAATCTATACCAAAACGGTTTGTATTTTCACATCACTTATACCAGGAACTGGATAAGGTTATCGATGCCCTGTTTTTAAAAAGCAAAAAGGAAGGTAAAAATCGAAGCAGGTGCTACGAAGTAATAAAAAAAGCAAAGCTGCCCCTGGAACTGGTATTGCCGGAGGCTTCTTTAAATGCGGGAATATCACAATTGTATCCTGTTCTTCTCGCTAAAGAATTTCCTTTATCCGCCGAGGATGTTTACAGAGCCGCACTAGTTTCCAGAATTCCCCTTTTATTACAGCCCGTCTCTCCTCCTTACCACGAGGATGCCTGGGGACAGTTGAAAGGTAAATGTCCTAACGCTGAACGCATCGCCAAAAGATTGCTTTTTATCCCTTCCAATTTACTTGCAGCTGATCATTTTATCGACGAGATGAGACGTTTTTTTAAGGTACTTTCGCAACACTCGGCAGATTACAAGTACCCATACCGAACAAAGAAACCATCTATTCCTTTGCCCGACTACATTGCACATTTAAAGGAATTGGGTATTTTGGGTAAGGATCTGGATGGCAACTTCCAGGTTTTCGATCAATTACTGTGCAAACTTTACAAAATTTCTGAAGGATTGGCGCAAACACTGATTCAAAAAACTATTTACCGTGAGCAGGAGATTCTATAACTTTCAGGGAAGTCATCACGAAATCCAAGCAGCACTCCACCTGCGGCACCTCGGCCCGGTATTAATCGATATTCCTGAAAGTAAAAATGATAAGATCGGGCTCTTTTTGGATGCGGGGTTTAAATCAATTCCAATGTACATTGAATCAGCAATTAGTTTACCTTTTTGCACAAGAGATCTTAGTCGCAAACACAAAAAGCAAATTAAAGACTCCATCGCCGCCTGGCACCAGAAAAGTTTAACAGTAGAAGTGTATGATCTTGAATCCTTAGGTCGGTCCTTTCTTATCAAAGAACTCTACTTTCAAATATTATTACCCGAGTATTATGCAAAAGGAATTTCACCATACAACTCGCACAACCAGGAGAGCTTTGAGAAATTGCTGACCTCCGAGAATTATTTTGTGATCGTTTACCAGAAGGGACATATTGCCGGAGGGGCTATTTTAAGACCCCAGGTTATGGACGAGAGCATGGATATTGTCAAAGGGAGTTCTTTAAAGGGAAATGGAGTGGAAGGTCTTGTCTATGCGTTGAAACCTGAGTTTCACTTGTGCAATCGTGCGTTTATATTTCATATGGTGAAAATCTTTGAATCGTTAGATATGACTTTTTTTTCTTACGGGAAGGATACGCCGTGGATCGATGACAACTATTTAAAGGTTATCATTGAAAAAATGCGCTGGTGTGATCATGTTGCACTGGCGTGGGGAAATGGTTTGAGATTTTTTTCACCCGGACCAATCAAAGATGATGAATACCCGGGAATAAATATTATTACTAAAATCGAAGAGTCTTCAGTACTATTAAGATTTGGGCATTCCGACACCCAAGTGAAGAATGTTTTGCGTTATTATTTGCCAACAATAGAGTTTTACGAGTAAAGCAATTTCTATGAGTAAGAAAATATTTATGAGCCGGAAAACGGTCCAAGGCGAAACAACAGAGGAAAAAAATAGGCGGAACATCCTATCGACAGATGCAGCATTGCTGGGTGCCCTTCTATATAACGCCTTTCATGGATCAGTTGATGATGAAGGCGAGTCACCTGAGGATGCCAACGGCGAGGCCATAAGAACCTTGACCGGATACTATGGAAAAGTCAATGAAGAAGCCAGTTTTGTATACGAAGATTCACGCAGGTTTGTTTCCTGTTGTTTAGTTTGCGAATGGCCAAAACTAGAAATACCGCTTCTTGCTTTTTCAGCCACAATCCCGGAATTCCGACAGCAGGGACTCGCATCTGCCCTTATTATGGCTTCCATGAATGTTTTGCTCAAACAGGGTTACCCCGCCGTGGCTTTATTTGTCAGCATGGATAATTTGCCAGCGATCAATCTCTACAAAAAAATTGGTTTCCAGGTCGACAATTTTAAGTTATCGGAGTGAAAAAAAATATCAAAATCAATTTTGTAATCCCGATGGGACTAGATTCATCCATTTATCCATGGGGGGTAAAATTGTTGAATGAATGTGTATCGGGAAAGGAAAATTCAAATGTTGACATAATCGGGTTAAACAACTCCAAGGGGTTGCATAACATTTTTCGAAAATACCAGTCTGTTTTATCCGATCTATATTTTGCATTGCCAACCGAAGCAAGGTCCATTTTTATCGGCCATACGATCAATCCTTTCCTGTTTATCGGCCCCGTAGCCATGGCGGGGGAGTCATTTATCGATCAATGCGTAAAGAGTAAGCTACTAAGTAAACGGTTTCTAAATAACATCTCTTTAAGAGAATCCGTGAAAGCTCTTAAGAATGAGTTTGACCAGACTATCGGGGAGGCCTTTCATGGATATTTGGGCGAATATGAACTTCCAAACGTCTGGATGATAAGTGTCTATGATTACACATTGTTCAATAGCCTTTATCATGCACTGATAATTCGTTACATTGACCCCAGTGGAATAATTATCATGGGTGGTGACTACTTTGATGAAGAGTATGCCCGTCAAACGATCGAACATGCAGACTTTATCGACGGGATAGTTGTTGGATACGGCGAAATCCCTGTGAGCAACCTGATCGACCAGTTACAGAATGGTATCTCTTTTCACCAGATCAAAATCCAAGGTTTAATCAGCCGCGCGAATAATCAAGCCATTACAGAAAACTTTAATGATCTGCTCAATCCTGCATACTCACGGAACAATGAGCCAAGCTTACAATATGTAGTGAAGTATGGAAAACAATCGATCCGGTTATTGACCCAAAGGGGGTGCAGTTGGGGTGAATGTACCTTTTGTACGCAACTGGACCGGCGAAACTGGCAGCCTGTAAACCAAGAAAAAATAAATGAACAATTTAGTTCGGTATTGGAAAGTTTGCTTAAAACAAATCCAGAGACAAGCAAGATAAAGGTGTTCTTTGATTCAGATGAAAATGATCTGAAGGCAATTTTGCCGATAATTGATATTTGCAAAAAAAATGAATACAAGGATATTTGTTTTACACTTGAATTTTGGTTGATGGTGAGGAAGTTCAGAGTGGATCTGCCAATTGCTCTTCTTGAATCGAACTCAAGCCTGGAAGTCAGAGTGATGTTAAATATAGAGTCACTTAATCCGGCAACCTTGAAAAGAATGAAAAAAGGGACTAACCCTCTCCTGGCATTACAATCAGTAAAGGCAATGTTAGATTCCGGGCAAGTGGTAATGACGAATTATTTCACGTCATTTCCCGGAGAATCAGTGGATGATATCAGGGAAGAGGTTGATTATTTGAGAAGTTCATTACATTTATTCCAGGGTCCACAAACACAAATAAGCGGATTCCCCTATGCTGCTAATGCAAGAGATGACCTCGGAAATCACGCGTCACCGATTTCTAAAAAGACAGTACGCAACGAAAGCGATAGATGGGTCGAGTTATTTTTTCATTTCGATATGCCATTTACTATCTGGGCTTATGTGCCAAACCCGTCTAGTGAAAAGGAAAACTTTTTAACAAGCTTGTACAGAAAAAAAAATGCACTTTATCAAAGTTTTTTGCGCTCTAAAGCAGCTGTACATTTGTTTGGGCATCCAAAGTCAAGCCGATATTTTACATACACTAGGTTGAAATTTAAATCGCTGGAGTTAATCAATAAGTTGATTTCTGGCATTAAAAGGGATAATCCCTTCCTGAAAAGAGAATTGGTTTTTAAAGACATAGAAAATATTCAAAAAAATGAAAAAGATAGTTGCCGGTTTTTTGTAGAAGGTAATATTCTCATTAAAAACTACCGGATAGGTGAAACCAAACTTGATTTTCGATTTACACTATCTGAGGCAGACCTGAGAGTTTTGCGGGCCTGTTATTGGTTAACTACCCCTGAAAAAGTTAGTTCCGAGTTAGGCGTTCATTTTTCCACCGATACTATCGCAGAAAGCCTGAAACGATTGATAGAGAGAAAGGCCATTGTCCAGTATAGAAATTTTATTTTAAGTATTATTAACGATCCGGAATTCTGGAATGTCCGTTAAAGTTGCCGCTACTCCTAAACAGCAGATTGTTGTCGGGTGAAATCTAGTTACGAAGCCTAACCGTATTATTAATTGCATCTTGTAAATACGGACAGCATTTTCTCATCGAAAATTTTCTAAATTTCTTTTTATTGTCGGCCAAGGCGTACTTGAAGAAGATTCAAGGGCAATTATGTTATTTTTGGAAAACGTTCAACCTACAATTTAATTTCCGTCATATACAACTGCTATCATGACAGACTTAGCGCTGATAAATTCAGAGATCTGATTTTTGGTGTAATAAACTAGATCAATACGATAAAAAACAAGAATAAAGGAAGATGCCTAAGGATGAAGCAATAAAGGTAGCAAAACAGGAAGATTTTTCTTAGTAGAGCAACATGTTCACAAGTGTAAAAATTGCGGAGAATGGTTGGTAATGACGGAAAGGAGTTGGAAGATCATGATGGAGAATATAATTGAGCAGTCTATCGACGATTTGGCGAGAAGGTCACACTGAGTATTGTTGGCGATTGCTGCACAGGACTGTAAGAGAGGTGGTGTACGTTTGGGATTATTTAATTGTGCTCGTGCCAGGAGTATTTAGAATTCTTTCAATTTCATTTTCAATTAGTACGTTTATTTCTGATTTGATCCGCCGAAAATTTTCACTAACCATTTGTGCGGTCACATCCATCACTACCGGTAAGGACCGGTAATGATCGACCTCTTGTTTTAGCTTCGCATGATCGTTGATTATCTCGTTGTGAAATGTTTTCAGCTTGATCTTTTGTGTCGGGTCATCAGCGACCATCCCAACGAACTCGCCCGATGAAAGACCAGCGATTTTAGACTGAGGGATGGCAAAATCCAACTGACTGGACTTACTCACAGAGGTATCTGTTCTATTTATGGAAACACTTTCCTTAACCTGGTTGATCTTACCAAACCGTTCGGACAAAACCTTTGAGGTTTCACCTGTAACCTGACCGCTGATAATATTCCCAGTGATATTCATGATCACGGCCGATTGATCGGCACCGTAATCTTTCTTTAACTGGCTAAAATCCTGGATACCCAGACAGGTGGCAACTTTATTTGAACGAGCTGTTGCGATCAGACTATCAATATCATTAAAATAAATTGTTGGAAATTCATCAAAGATTAGACTGGACTTTAGGCGGTTTTTCTGGTTAACCAGTTTAATTAATCTTGTAACGTACAAAGAAAGGACTGCTCCGTAAATCTGTTGCTTCTGCGGATTATTTGCCAGGCAAATAATTTTTGGAGAATCAGGATTATTAATGTCCAGCGTAAAATCATTAGCCGATAAAACCCAATAGAGCTGTGGCGAAGACAATCTTGCCATTCCAATTTTAGCGCTTGCCACCTGCCCTTCTAATTGTTCCATTGCATTATTCTGATAAGCTGAAATAAACGGATTGATCAGTACCTCTATTTCGGGTTCGGTTCTGAGTACAGAAAATAGTTTTTCATAATCAACCTGCATCAATTCTATCACATGAGGTAAGGTGCAATATTTTCCGGAGTTATATTTTTTAAGGAACCAGATTATAGCAGTTACGAAATTGATGGGTGACTCTACAAAAAAGTCACCCTGCTTGGTAATCCAATCCTTGTTCAGTCCCATCATAATCGAACGGGAAGCTTCTGTAGCATCGGTAATGTCAAACATGGTGGAATGATCCAAAGGATTACAACGATTACTTTTTGAAAGGTCATCAAAGTTGATAGAATAAAAGGCCGGTATCACTTTATAGCTATTCTTATTCTTTAGTAAAAAATTGTAGGCAATCTTAGTCAGGTCGTCATATTTAAAATCATAGACCAGCATCGTAAACCCCTTTTCGATATGCTGTTTAATGATATGCTGAATCACGAAATATGACTTACCGGAACCAGGCGAACCACTAACTAATAATCCCCGGAAAGGATTGATAATATTGATCCAGCTTTTGCGAATTTTCCCTTTCAGATTATACTGTGCCGGTAGGTTTATCGAGTATTCATTCTCCAATAACCGTTCCTCTTGTGGAAAGGTCTCATTGAGTTCATTGAAAATATCTTTACCTAAATTCAGTTTAATAAAACGGCTTAATAAATTGCCCCCTGCAAGTATGAATAAAAACCCCACACTGGTAACTCCCATATAGATAGTACCAAGCGTTTCAAGATCAGTTTTGATAGTAAGTAAAAGTGTACTTGTAAAGAAGAGTATAAGCCCACAGATTAGATAGAAAGCAATTGATTGTTTACTGATCTTTTCATCCTTCTTTCCCCGGCTTCCTAATAACGAAATTACCAGTAAGCCAAGTGCCATTAACTTTGAAGTGAAGATGCAATTAAACAAACCTGTATAGCTTATATTAACCAGGAACCGGTCACCTATTTCAGCGGTTAATCCCCATAATTTGAATATACCATAGCAGTAATAATAAAAATGCAATAATAATATAACAATGCTGCCAAGCCTTGTAAAGTCAAGTATCTTTCTTAACCCGATGTCGTTTTCACCTGTACCTGCTGACATAATTTTTTATTTATAGATTTTGATTTCTTTTCTTCTTTTTCTTTTTCATTAATTCATAAGGGAGTTTATTAAATGTCTTTTCATTTTCTGTAAGCTGCTGTAGCAGATCTTCTTTGGTTTGATTGCTGGAAACTTCTTTTTCTAAGTAAACTGTATTTTCTTTTGATTGCTTTGGGAATGGCGAAATTTCTTTGCCCGGCTTTTCCACTAAAGGCGTTTCGGCTTTTACATTTAATTTCTGCTGGATACCAGCAATGCTGTATTGTTTTCCCAAATCACTTCCATTGAATACGGATTTGCTCCGGTAATCAATGAATGTAATTCCGTAAATCAATCCCTCCTTGTTCTGGTGCAGAACAGATTGAATTTTCTCTTTTAATAAAGCTTCTGTAAAGTCCTTTAATGAAGCAGGCGATTTCGACAATACCCAATCAACTGAAGTCTTTAATTTCTGTTTATCCGGCTGACGTTTGATTTCATTTTCTGCAAATTTCTTCTCCAGGTTCTTTAAAATAGGCTGACTATAAATCAGGCTTGCTTTAATGGGTACGCCAATCTTATTACCTGCTGCATCCAATAGCTTATACAACAAACCATTTGCTTTATAGATTCTACCAGTTTCAATACCCCGGTCAGCTACCACGTTGTATTGTTTCAGGATGGCATTTAACTCAGCCAGGGAAGTGTATTTATAGTGATTAATCACTGCGTCTAAAACATTAGTGATTGACCTCTTAGTTCCTGATTTTCCATATTGTGCTTTCTGTACCTTGACTGGAATGATTTCGCCGACAGCTTGATTTTTTTTGTCTTGTGCTTTTACCAATCTATACTCCTGTTCAATTTCTTTTCTTGCTTTCTCGGATTGATTGCGTCCGATGTTGTAAGTATCAATTCTTTTTCCGTCAGCTTGGATTGTGGTAGTGACAATATGAATATGCGGATGGCCGGCATCAGTATGCTGATAAACCAGGAAGGGTTGTTTGCCAAACCCTATCTTCTCCATATAAGTTTGGGTTATGGAAGTAAGAACTTCTTTAGTATGTTTTTCGGAAGGATCAAAGTTTAAAGAAATATGCAGCGTATTAGTTTTCTTCGTCCGTTCATTCAGGGAAATCAAATCCTGCAACCTTTCCATTTTGTGATGGAATTTCATCTGCTCCGGGTTCAGGACATAGTTTCCCGCATGGATGCATTCGGCTTGTCCCTTCACTACTTTTTTTTCGTTGTAATTGAGGGCTCTGCTCAAACTATGTGGGCTTGTTATTTTGACAACCATAGCCGGTAGATTTGATCCAACCGTTCCCTTATTTGCTCTGTTTTTTTCAGAAAGTTTTCCCGGAATTCCTGATCTTTCTGCAGCCAGATTTTCATTTCCGGAATTCTTTCCATAGTATGTAATCTTTTCACCGATTGATTGTAGTTATTGCCGATGGCATTCAGCTCATTTTTAAGGAGAATTATTTCCGCTAAAAAATCATCTGCGGACTGGTTGCGAAATTTTATAACTACTGGTTTTTGCAATAATACATTGCGGGCATACTCACTTAATTTCCGGCAAGTAGTTTTTGAAAAATGGCCGTGTATAGTGTCGTACTCTTTGGGTTTTACCCGGAACGAAATCCATGATTTCGTTTTGTTCTTTTGTCCTTCCATCACTCTTTCATTTTCACTTTAAACAAACTGCCTCTATACTCCCGCCGACTACGGAGGCATAGGGAGCAAGATGCAATTGTGCAACAATTGAACATCTTGCCGGTTGCAGATTTAGCAACCTGACAGGATTCTATAAAAGTATAAATTGTAGTAATCTTAAAAAATACCTGTTCAAATTCTGAATAGCCTCGATGAACTTTACCTAAATTAGTACTGATGAAATATTATCTGGATACCAGTGCCATTTATCTGTTACGAACGATACCTGAACGAATACAGGCAGAGAGTTTTTATTCCAGCTTTTCCGTGATAGAGTTAATAGCAGGAATAACGGTCGAAAATTTTCAAAAAAGAAAGGTGATTTTGGGATTACTCAGCAACTCTGCAGTAATGCGGGATACTACTTTCGCTGAACAACTGATTTTTGAAGCCTTTGATAGCTTTAATAAGTATGAATATAAGGAGCAAAGAATAACCGATCTATACGGCTTAATGGAAGACGTTTTAAACACCCCTGACTTAAACAGATTCAAGGCTAGGCAGGCTGAAAACCAGCGCAAGTTTGACTTCAACTATTTCGTTTGGCTGGATAATTTTCTAACAGATAATTTTTATAATTCGGCAGTTGTTGGAAATATTGAAATTAAAGAAGCCCTGGAGGATTCAAAAGGAAAGGCGTTTGTGAAAATTGGCGACAAAAAGTATGATCTGGACTCCCGAAGAGCGATTGTAAATTTCTTAAATGAACCGGGGGTCAATGACAGTTTTACTATTATTGCGTTGGCAAATGCTGGCTTAAATATTCTGTCAACCAGTTTTGGCAAGATGACAGAAGAAGATGTTTATAAAAGTTATAACGGAAAATTAAATAATTTTTTATCTGCCATGTCGGCTTACTCCACTGATCAACTTATTAATGATAAACTCCCTCATCGAAACGATTTCCAGGATTTAATTCACTTGCTTTATCTGCGCAGCAGCTCTTCACTTAAAATAATCAGTAATGATAATATTTATGCAAAGTGCATCCCTGAACAAAGCGTTTCAGTGTCGGCTTTGTTTGCATAATTCTTTGGAACCATTCTAACCTGTTCAAATTCTGAAGTGGTAAATCATGTGATAATAAAATAACTTTGAGAATTCAAATATTTAATAAAACAAAAACGTGAATTATGAGCAGTGCGGTAACAGGAAGCAAAGACAAACTCAAGATCTTTGAAACTATTTTATGCAGTCCCGGAATGAATGAAAAGTGCAAGATTTCTTTAGTGATCAGCCGGCAAAATATATTGATTTTAAGCAGGCTTATCGAGGCGGGTTTATTAACCGGTAAAAACAGCTTAGACGATGAAATTATCGGTGTTTTCCCAAAAGATTCACTCGACGAATTCAAGCTGATTCATGAAGAAATTTTAAAAAAAGGCGATCTCGCCGAATTTTATCAAAAGCTGAAGACAATTTAAGTAAATCAGCGAAGCTTCCCAGGCAGTTTTTTGTCTATTAACCGTAACTTTCTGCTGTTTATTATTTTATAATATCAGCTTGAAACTCAATGACAACCGCCGAACATTTAAAGGCTATTACGGACCGGGCAAAATTTGAAAGAATCGCCAACGCCATACTCAGGATCAAATATCCTGTGTTGGAAGATTTAATCGAATCGGGCATAAACGAAAAAGGGGAAACGATTAAGGACCCTGTGGATGCCTTTGTGCAAATCAGTAAAACTCAATATGGATATATTGAGCATACAACAAATGACAGTAATCTTGAAAGGAAATGGTTAAATGAAAATACATCTAAACATAATCCTTTAGGCGACCTGATAAAAGCAGCCACTATTGCCAGGGAAAAAAGAGTAGGTAATCAGGGGTTTGAATTTATCATATTCCTGGTAACAAACCAGCTTGTTTCGTCAGCCTTGGAAGCCAAAGTAATGGAGAAAATTCCAGAAGATTTTATTACAGTTAAGATTGTAGAGCTGTCTATATTGGCTGATTTCCTGGATCACAATCCTACTGGGCAATATTTAAGAAAAATTCATCTTGGAATTGAAGCTGATCTTTTATCAGCTCCTTCATTCAACGAAATAGCCCGTCAGAATCTCTATAGTTATGGTATCGAAATTTATACCGATGAGTCGTCAATTGTAGAAACAACAGCTCTCAGTAATTTGCGTATAGCCATGGCAACAATGCCAAAAAAATTAGGGCTGTTAATCGCTCCCTCCGGAGGAGGGAAAAGTACTGCTGCATATAGCCTTTTGCATCACGCTTTACAATCCGGGTATTCTTGCCTGAGAATTGAACCAAAAGTAATCGCTGAATCCAATAGTATCCTTGATGCAATAGAAAGGCAACTTATTTTGGAATGCCCGCACTTGTTTGTTCAAAAAGATGTCATCAGGCAATTATTTACAGGTAAGTCACTCATCGTTGTAGATGATATCAATAAGCAGGATAACCCGACTATTCTATTGGAAAAAATAATTTCCTGGATGCAGATTAAAGAGCAAAGCATTTACGACTTGTCGATTCTTTGTCCCGTCTGGCCCAAGAACATGGCTTTGATTGAAAATTCATCTGGAAAGGAAAAATATTTTGAAACGCTGACATTGAAAAAACTCACCCGTAGAGACGGAGTACATTTTATTCAACAGACGTTATCAAATACTACATTAACACTTAGTGATCCACAAACCGATTCGATTCTAAGAGACACTTTACAAGACCCTTTGTTAATGCGATTATACCTTGACCATATCATCAATGAAGCAAAGTATGTTCCTAACTACGGTCAACAGATAATTGAAGGATTTGTAAACGAAAAAATAAATATCCTGGCTTCTAAAGCCTGTGTGCCTGAAACTAAATATAAGTCAGGGCTTGAGATGCTTGGTTATCATATCCTGAATAATCGTATCTTAAATCCATCTTATGCTGATCTTAAAAAATGGTTCAAAGAAGAATTATCCGACCTCACCATAATTGAAACTATTGCCGCCCAGCGCTTTCTCTTTTACTTTGATAAGAAGGACTCTATCGTATTCAGGCATGATCGTGTCAGGGATTTTATTTTGGTATTAAGTCTGCAAAATCTTATTGGCGATTCCAGCAATTATCAATCAATTCTTGGCGATCCATATTATTCGGAGCTTATAGGATCTGCTATCTCCATGCGCTCCCTTTCTGCACCAGAGATCGACCTATTGCTGACAATAAATCCATTAGCGGTTTATTATTCTTTAAAGTTTCTTCAACCCGATGACAGATCAGAACAGTTTAATGTTATTAGTGTTCAAATTAAGAGATGGAATTCTGAAATTGCAAATAAGCAGGTTTCAAGTGCTTTAATCAATGCGATATCCTCATCATTCCTGCATTTTGATACCAAAGATATTCTGGAAATAACCAAAGGTTTACCGGAATCAATTGAGTTACATCTTGCCCGCTTCAGAAACGGCGACCCGGCCAGTGGGGTAAAATTTCTTGCCTCCTATACCTGGTTTCCTCCATCTGCTGGCAATTATTGGAGGGATATTATTTTCGATCATGTAAGACTTATTCATCTTGAAAAAACTATCAAAGCAGCACAGTTTTTTTTATCTAATCAACAACAAGAAAAGGCCAGACAAAATATCTACCTGCTTGCAGGTTACCTTCATTCTCCTGAGTTAACCTTACTTCTGCAAAAACACTGGGAACATAATGTGAATCCCGATGATTTTGTTTATTACTTCTGGAGCATACTAAATTGTTTTAATAAAGACCAGGTTTCAGTAGTTACAACAGCTTTAGAATATTGGACAGGGTTGGAAGATACAAAAGATAAATATGGGAATGCAGCGGGTCTAAAAAACGAGATTGTAACTGAATTCAGGCATAGCCGGTGGGAGTTATCAGATGAACAAATTGATCTCCTTATACCATTAGGTGAACATATACGTTATACAAAATTGATTTACTGCATACTGGAGTATATTGATTCTCCTACGGTATTAACCGCTGTGATCATAAAGCTTGCAAAACTTAGAAAAGCAACAGGTGATAAATCATATGATAGTATCCGGGCATCGGAAGATCGCTGGGATTTAGAAAGACGACATTCAAAACTTTCTGAACGATCAAGGGCTTTTCTTTTAGCGTTCTGGAAAAACAAGAATAACCCCGATAAGGAGCGATATTTTGCTTTTCGCTTTTGGTGCGGGAATGAAGAAGGAGAAAAAGTTGTTACTGAAATAAGGTTAATAGATCAGGATGATTCGGAATTATATGATTCTTCTATATTTTGGAGAGCAAAACTGCGGGATAAGACTGTTACAACAGAGCTTATTTCTCTTATTGGCAGAAAGTGGTGGGGAGTACGGTGGTCTGACACTATCTGGAACGAGGAGTTCAAAACCTTTTTTAAACAATCGGTTCAAAGGGCAATTGATGAAAAGAATGGCGGCTATCTTGAAAGTGCGCTGGAGACTCTACGAAAGATAAATCAAAGCGATGCTGAAGAAATTCTTGTTGAGTTTTGGGACACTATACGGACATTTCATGTTGGGTTTATAACTGCTCTTTTTATAGCAACACCAAAAACAAGACAACTGGCGGGAGATGAAATTAATCGGTTAGGATTTAAGAACTGGGATAACGTAAAGGATTTTTATCAGGGACCGTTGAGGGGATATTATATTTTTCCCGACGAACCCTGGAACCTTAGTGAGGAAGAAAAGAAGAATGCGAAATTTTTAGCCGAAGAGTTTAAATACGCTTACTTTAACTATGGTTATTTCAGCAATATCAACAATCCTGAATTGACTCTTGAAAGGTTAAAGAGCTTGCGGCCTTATTTTCAGTTAATGGATGACCATGGGTTATCGGAACTTGCAGAGCAATGCCAGCGTCTCAACTACCTGGATTGGGTAAAAGAAATTTATCCGTTCCTCAGTGCTGAGAGTCAACGAAAGTTTTTGCCGACCGATGAAGATATCATTACCGAGTTGACTGAAATTGCAGGAAGAAAAAGACCAGCTGAAATAGATCAGTTTATAAAAGACCTCAATCAAAGAGCAGTAGATTATCGCAGATTTGCAGGATGTATCAGCAAATTTGTGACCTCAGATACAACCCTTGAAGGAACCGGAGTAATTTGTAAATGTCTGGAGATAATGGGGACCAGGGAAGATATACCGATTATTGAAAAGCATATGGTGAACAATCCTGATCACAAAGAGAAAGCGGGTAAACTCAAAGCGAATACAATTTTTAAAATACTCAGAAACAATATTCAATAGTTGGACTTGAATATCTATTATGCTTTCGTAAGAGAGGCAATCAGTTCATTAAAAGGAACTGACTTATTTTTTTCCCAGGCTCTGATAATGGCCCATCTTGCTCTATTCATGATGGGGGCCATTAATTCCTGCATTTTTATTTTTGCATACCGATTTACATGACCGCTGTGTAATTCTGCATTCCTGAATTCCTGCAGTTCAAGTATCAGCGACTGAAAATATTGCTCCCATTTTGGTTTGAATGCTTTGCTTGTGGTTTGCAGGTAATATCCGATGACTCTTTTCAGGAAAGGATGCTTTATCCTTGTTTTATATTTTGCAATGGGAAACTTAATATTTCGTTTATAACCGAGTTCGGCACTCAGTAATTCAAGTTCCCCCTTGTCAAGTCCTGTTTCCTCTGCATATTTTGAAAACTGCATACCATAAAATAAATGACCGATACTCAATAACAAGTTGTTTGTAAACTGGTCAATTTCCTTAAAGAGGATTCTGGTAAATCTCTCTCGTATTTTATCGTTGTTCTCATTTTGAAACCAGAACAAATTTTCAATGTACTGCCAAAATAAGGAAACTTCATCATTTGCAGCAGCCTTCATAAAAACCCTCTCGTTATACAGCAATTGATTATGAGTGCTGGGTTGTCTTAACAGCTCAAACGGGGTTTGTGTGATACTATCGTATTTAAACTTGTCCAGCCATACGATCTTATATTTCATCATATTAATCTGTGAATGCCAATCGTTTCCCTTAAAGTTTTCAGTAAAAATAAAATCACCTTCCTGTAATTTAAAATTAACGTCAAGGTATTGATTCAAGTAACTGATCTCTTCTGATACAATGGCAGCACCCTCAATACTTGTGTTTTTCTTATTCTCAAAATACAGCTCCACGTATGCCAGTAGTTTTTGTTTGCCAAAAAAACGAGGAAATATTTTAACATCCTTATGATTTTCCAGGTCATCAATCCGGACACTTTTTTTAATCTCTTTGAATTGCGGATGGTAAGGGGAAATAAATGTCACTCTATCAATCGTTACTTTAAAAGTCTTTTTGAACGATTTATCAATATTCACATGATTAATCGCATAAAGAAAATATCCCTTGCGGTGCTTGGGGTTTATCATCAGGTTCTTCAGACCTTCAAATTGTTTTTTAAAATCCCGGCTATTTAAATACTCTTCCGTTTTTGTGATGTAGGAGTCATCTTTATTATGTGCGTAGATCTCTAAGGGAAAAGGGAAGTTATACCTGTTGCCGGATATTATCCTGTCGATATATTCATCTACCGATTTCCGGGGATGATTATTTAAACGAAATAAGGAGACAAGGATTTGCATATAGAATTCAATATCCTTTTTATGTGTGGGCAGTTTGTGTTTGCAAACCATATAATTGCTCAGTGATAAAAAAACTTTTGAAAAAAGGTCCTTTTCAAGTTCACTGTGTAAGTTTTGCAATGCTGTTAGAAAATTTGAATTATTTTTCAACCAGTTTGCTTTCTTTTTTTCTCCAGGGGGGCTCTTGAGATACTGATCATAAACTTTCTTTACTTTTTCAAATTCCTTGGTATGCTTGGTCATAAAGTCTTCATAGAAATGTAATAGTTGGGTAAAGTGATTTTGGATATACCGGGGACTTCGCTCTATATTATTCTCTAATTGAAAAACGATTTTGCTTACAAAAGATATTGGGTTGTCAAAAGGCAAATCTGGTAACCTTCCAAGAAATTCATTTGCATAAAGAAAATAATCAGAGAAATAGCGCATTTTTTGCTGCAAGTTCTGGCTGGGATTGGTAAGGTAATTCAAATGCATAGACCTAGTAGATTGATAGCAATTTATTGAAAATCAGGGCCAAAATGTCTTTAAATGTTTAAAAAAGGGCTTAGAGCAGCCCTTCGTCAGCGAATGAATAGTATCCTTCACTCGTAACAATGATGTGATCAAACACCCGTATATCCAGCAACTGTCCGGCGTATTTTATCTTCTGTGTTATTGCTTCATCTGCTTTGCTTGGTTTAAGACTACCTGATGGATGGTTGTGGCTGATAATAATATTGCAGGCGTTGGCCTTTAATGCAGCTACAAAAATAATCTTGGGATCAGCTACAGAACCATTAACACCACCACTTGAAATATCCACGATTCCCAATACCCGGTTGTTACGGTTCAAAAGTAAAATCTTAAACTGCTCAACAAATTCAATTTTGTCTTCATCCCATAATTTAATCAATAAATCTCCTGCATTTTTTGATGAAGCAATTCTTGGCCTGTCCGATGCTTTGACTTTTGATTTGTAAATCAGCTCAACTTCTGATACATTCTGTAATAGTTGTTGATTCAATGTACTTTCCATAAAAATTCGTTTTAATGATTAAGAATTAATTATGGAACTGTCCCAGACTTTGGGCTATAAAGTCCATGAGGCAAAGGAATAAATGACAGCCTTGTGCGATGGGCCTGCGTTTATGCCGGAAGCTCTTGGACGTTTCAGCAGCCCAAAGTCTATCTTAGTGAAATAACTAATGATGTAATTAAATAAGCCCGTTCAGTTTTTTTTGTACATAATCCTGAACAATGCGTTCCTGTTCTAACCGCTTTTTGTTTGAGAGCAGATAATGATACAAGCGTTTTTCATCTGTAAAAAGATGCGGCAACGTTTTTTCTTTGGAAGTATTGGTAACGGCGTACTGTTCAAATTGCTGGTAGGTGGTTTCATCCATCAGGAAGGAACTGGCATCTGTATAATACTGCCGGATCATATTCAGCATTTCAAAACCTGCAGCATCCAAATCAAACCAACAGTATAATTTGGTTTGTTTCAGCCAGGGAATTTGCTTGCTGATATTACTTTTAAACCCTTCTCCAAAAATAGCAACAGCGTTCTTAACTTTTGGGAAGGTCAGAAAGCAGGTCTTGTTTTCAATAATAAATACTTTGCCCGGTAACCATTTCAGCCAGGATGCATCGTCCAGGGAAAGACTGATTTCATCATACCCAAGAAAGGGTTTCAGGTCATCGTCTAATATCCTGATCTGTGTAAATACGGCAGGTCTTTTCAGAAAATACCTTCCTGCAAAATCATTTTCATTTTTATTAATCGCTTCATTTGGCAGTAATAAGTCCAGCAACGTTTTTAGTATTCCTGTTTGCTGCTCAATAAATTTTGAGTGTACCTCAACCGGTATTTCACGGATATAATATGGATATGGTGGGTTATTGGAAACAAAAAAAGTGCACACTTTCAATATCTCATCCCATACTGTATCATACTGAAGTAGTGTTCTTGTATTTTCTTCAGTCCAGTTTTTTAATGAAGGGTAAAGTGAAATAATACTACTGAAAGCATTGTATATTTTCTGGTAATCTGCGTTCCGTCCTGTAAACGCTAAAAAGTCCTCAAAGTTTTCAAAATAAATTCTCGAAGGAATACTCTGTTTACTACCATTAATAATCTTTTCTTTCCAGTCAACCGAATAGCTATTTGATTTTACTGACTTAGATTGCTGGTGAAGGGGAACTATATCATTTTTCCAGTCACTGTAATTGCTTCCAAGGATTTGTTTGTTGCTCGGTATTACCCAGGGGAAAACTGATTCCCCAGTTAATTGCGATGAAACAATTTTGAAAAATGCTTTATCTGTTTTGGCCAATAATTCTTTTGGAGTAATCATCCTGAGTTTTCAGCTATTTGTTTAAATTCTTCTTTTCGTTCATTGTATTCTTCCATTGTTAGATTATATACTATGGAATGTTTTTTATTTTTTATTTCCACAAAATGTACTGCATGTATATAAGGTTCTGCAATATTGATTTTATCAAGTGGGGTTACGACAAGTATCTGTAAATTTAGCTGGGCACAAAACTCCATCAGGAACTGGCTTTTCTCCGGGTCCAGTTTACTGAAAGCTTCATCGACAGTTATAAACCGAAGACTTTTATGTTGTTTGCCCGGCTGAAATATTCCGAACTGGTGCGCAATCGCTGCGCCTAAAATAGCATAGGTAAACTGTGCTTTTTGTCCCCCTGAATAACTGGCGGTATTATCATGGTATTGACCTGCTTTATTTTCTGCAAACGTATATTCTCTAGCATTAAAACTCAGCCAGTTTCTGATGTCTGTTACTTTTCTGCGCCATGTTTCTTCCTGCTGTAATTCGGTAATAAGCACTTTTATATTTTGAAAAACTCTTTCCCGGTAAGCTTCATCCTTTTGCGTCGAAAATTCAAGTACGCTGGGTATTGTTGAACTCAACTGATCCCTGAATATTTTGATTTCCTGTTCACGGGTAGTTTTGCATTCCAGTTGCAGGTATGTATCAGGGTTTTTATTAAAAGTGATCTTCTTGAGCGGAACATTCAGTTCTTCAATGATTTCTTTGATTTTTTCTTCTTCATTATTAAGCCAGGTCCGGTAGTTGGTCAGCGCATCAAGCATACTTTTATCCATATACTCCCGGAAGCGGCGTTTATGTTCCACCAGCCTTTGATTACGGATTGTCTTATATAAATCTTCGAGTTCGTCCAGGCTTGTAAACTGCGGACTTATATTCATCACATCTCCGCTCCATTCAGGAAATTCTCTTAGTATTGTTTCAGTAGGGTTAACAAATCTTGCAATCAACCCGATTGTTTCTTCTTTAACTTTATTGATCGCTTTATTGCCGGTACCAACATGACTTTTTAGAATACCGGCAGTGCTTGATTTAAGCAAAGAAAGTTGCTCCAGTGTTGCAGGGTTGCCACCTTCAACTTTTTCTTTTGCAAAAAAGGATTCAATCTGGCCGATACCTTCTGTTGTCAGGTCATCAAATTGAATATTAAATTTTCGTAAGTTCATACGGTTACATTCGTCTTCCAGTTTGCTGAGTTTCCTGATATACTCTTCGTTATTTTTTCTTTTTTGCTCCAGCTCTATTTCCAATTCTTCCAGTTGCTTTGAAACAGTTTTATACTGATCGGACGAGCTTTCCAATGCTTCAATCTTACGCTGCAAAGAGTCGATTTTCACAGCATGTTGCTCCCAGTTAATTTCATTGAATGATTTTATATCTGAAAGCAGCGTAATTAATGGACGCTTCGCATCAAGCGATTTTATTTTAGGATTGATTTCCTGAAGGAGGTTAAATATCTTGGTGTGCTCTGTTTCCAGGGTCTTTTTCTCCTGTAAGAGCAATTGAACTGTTTCTTTACTGTCCCATCCCAGCGTATAGCTTAGTTTACTCCATTTATTGGCACGGTCATCTTTTTCATGACGACTGATATTTCGGATAAGACCATTTGAAGTAACCGCCTTTTGTGATCCATAAAAAACATCCAGATCATCCGTACAGTAATAGTTGAATCTTTCCAGTAATTGTTTTTCCAGCCATGTGGTGTATTGCCCGGACTCTTTTAATTCCAGTTTATTTACCAGGTAATCGTTTTCAGTTGGCCAGCGAACAATGCTATCGTTACTTTTTTTGTCGATACGCTGATAGACAAGTTTTGCCCGGAGGTTATTGGAATGCACAAAGTGGTTTACCTGTTTATTAAACCGCTCTGGAACTAATAACTGTAATGAAAAATTATGTAATACTCTTTCTATGACATCTTCCCAGTGGCGGGCATCAGCTTTTACTTTAATTAATTCGCCTGCAAACGGAAGCTCGTCTTCGCCGGTTTCCAGTAAGTCGAGCAAGCGTTCCCGGACAGTTATCAATTCTGGTAATATGCGGTTTCGTCTGCTCAGGTAAGAGGTTATATTTTCCTGAACTTTGTCTATCTGGATACTGATTCTTTCCTGATCTGCTTTATACCTGAATTTCTTTTCATTCAATTCAGCATAGTCATTCTCTATCGAATGACTGAGTTGTTCAATCTGAAGCTGATTCTCCCGAAAGGAATCTTCTTTAACAGTTGTATGAAGCCCTAATGTAGTTGCCAGCCGTATATAATCCTGGGCTATTTTTTTCTTGCTGTCTCTTTTTTCAGATTCAATGCTTATGTCTTTCGTGAGCAGTTGTACCTGGTTATCTATATTTAAAGAGGCTTTCTGGGCAATCAACTGGCTTTTATCCGATTCATCCTGTTTGATAGCATGCTCTGTTTCTTCTTTTTTCTGTTCCAGGAAAGTAATGTCCTTTTCAAGGCTATCAATATGTTTATCCAGTAAATTAAATTCTATTTTATCAAAGAAGAAGGGTAGCTGCTGTTCAATAAAAACTAAAACGGCCATTTCTTTTTCAAGCCCTTCCAGGCGTTCCTTATTGGTCACAATAGGTTCCAGTAATTCCAGTTGCTTTTCATCTTTCTGAATAGCTTTATGGCTAATGAGAAGATCCGTATAATGGTCATATAAACTTTTGAACTGTTCTTCTGCTTCCGGCTCTTCCAGCATTTGCTGACGGATAAATTGTGTCAGGTCTCCCAGCACTTTGATTCCAACCGTTTGATTGAACAGCGAAAGTGCTTTTTCTTTCAAGCCAAACAGATCACTGAAACGGGCTGCATAATCTTTAAAACTGTCAAACAAATCTGTCTTGGGATACTGTTTCTTTAATTTCTTTTTCCATTCTCCTTTAATGTCAAATTGACCTTTCCCAAAATTATCCGTAATAGTTAATTGATAGGGGGATACAATAAATACTTTTTTCATTGATCCTCCGCTGAACCAGCGCACCTGTACGAGGGTAACTGTATGAAGGGTTCCCGCATTTTGAAAACTGGCCAGCAATACAGAGTAAGGATTATCTGATTTACTTCTTAATTGTTCTGTTTTCGATTTTTCATCCGTTTCTGAATAAGTCTTTCCATGAAATCCCCAGAAATAAGAATTCTCATCCCTTTCCTTTTTTATTTCTGCACCTGAAGACTGGTTATAGAATCGTTTGTTGGAAGGCACCAGGATGGTTAGCAGCGCATCAATCAAAGTAGTTTTGCCGCTTCCGTTGGCGCCGGTCAGTAAAGAGGTTCTTCCATTGGTAAGTAGTTTAAATACTTTACCATGAAAGGTTCCCCAGTTAAATATTTCCATGGATCGCAGCCGGTAACCGCTCTCCGAGTTATTGTTGTTGAACAGGGTTGACATAGCCTTCTAACTTATGCTTGATTTCTTCGAGTTTATCATTATTGACCAAAGCTTTGATTATTCTTTTTACTTCATAATGGTTATTATCTTTATTAACAGGGTCTTCCCGGTTAAGCTTGAGAATGCCAATTGACAACAAATTATTAATAGGCTTTGATAGCTCTTTCCATAATTTACTCTTGTTTGTTTGTTCTTTATAGAACAATTCAATTCGTTCCTTGATATCCTTTTGTGTTGGATAAAATGTCGTGCCTTCACTTTTAATGTCAAACTCTTCCAGCATTTCCCGAAGCATCACACAGAGCAGTGTTGTTTCATAATTAAGCGTTTGCTTCCGCATCAACCGGGGCAATGGGTTTTCATCATGCTCTTCCGCTTCTGGTTGAATGATCCTGGCGAAGCCATCAAAGTCACTGATATTAAGCTCCAGACCAATCCTGGCAAAATATTCATGTATGGGTGATTTCCATGCCTGTAAATCCCTCCAATGTGCCTTGTCTTCTGCATAGAGAGGCCCCTGCAATAATTTAATGATGATATGGGCATAAGGTGCCCGGTTACTGGGTTGATCCATTATATATTATTTAACCGGGTTTGTATAAAGTATCATTGGTATATTCACTTTTCTTTCTTTGATCCAGATAGGCTCTATTGTTTCTTCCAAAATGATATGATGGTCGTTACTGCTGGCAATGGAAAAATAGCCAACAATTTCACTTAACCCATTCTCCAATCCAAAATTATCTACGATCTCTTTTAATGTTACCTGAATCCTGTCGGTAAGCATGGAATCAATATTTTTCTGAAGTTTTTTCCGGTCAATAGTGAATTGGTCAAACAAAGATTTTAAATCTACTTCATCGGACATAGCACCTCCGATACCATCAGGGAATAAGGTATCCAGGATATCTTCTTTCCCATCGTTTAATTCCCAGCGGTCAATCAGGTTGATATCCGGCTCATCTTCAATAACGAGAAAAGCCTCCTCTTTAATCCGGCTTTCAGTTAATGTAAAAGCCATTTGTCTTATTTCGCCGATTAACTCCATTGCCCGTCTGCGTTCCAACAAATTTTTTTCAGAAAGCACTCTGCTGATTTTCTCGCTTAATTTTCTATTGGAATCAATTACTTTTTTACCCGATGCATGAAGGAATCTTTTCAGATTTTTCAAAAACCGGTCATTATTAAAATCAATATCCCGTTCTTTTAAAAGCAGGTAGAGTTTTTCTGTAAGCTGACTAAATTCCTGTTGCTTTTTTTCATCCATTAAAAATTCCCAAAAAGCTTTAAAACTTTTTCCCTGATCCTTGTTCTCGATATCATCCAATGCATCCAATGCAAACACCAATAGAGAACCTTTGGCAATATCTTTTTCATTATATTTCCGTTGCACCTCTTTTCGTATTTGCTCAAAATTTTGTTCCACTTCAGCAAAATCACTCAGCAGTTCCCTGGCCATTTTATTCAGGTTATAGAACTCTTCTTTTATCTCCGTGTTATCATAAGTGACTGGCTTCTTCCCCTGTTTTATCAGGTTGATTTCATTTTCGATTTCCCATTTTTTATTCTCCAACTCCTGTATCCTTAACTCTGAATTTTCTGTACTCTGCTCAATCATGCCCCGCAACTTAAAAAAGATATCCCTGAACCTGCTGTTGGTTCCAATATGATCGGGGCGTTGCAGGTCTTCAATCCATTCAAATACTTTGATAGTATCGCTGGTAAGTTCATGCAAATCCTCGCCTTCGTCATCCGGATATTTTTGCAGGTAACCGGCATTACTCCATTTGTCAATGTACTGGGTAGCTTTTTGAGAATAGTCATCAAAAAGTGTAGCAGCTTCCAGTTCATCATCTTTTTCTTCATACTCCAAATCCTCCATATATCCTTCCAGCTTATTTCTTAATTCTGTATTGGTAATCGTTGTAAGATGTGACTCCCTGAAAACCTTATAAAAAAAGGAAAGCATAAAAGGAGCATTCTTTGCCCGCAACAGAACTAATGGACGTGCCATTTTGAATTGTAAGGATAGGTCTTCAAAAGTCATAGGCCAATATAATATTTTTATTCCTGATGCTAAATATTTGACCATAATTGCCTGAATGTCAGGAAAATTGGAGTGTTTTACCAGAAGCTATCAGGTTAAGGATTAACCCTTATATTAGTGGTACGTGAATAATAGGTCTTAAGATATGTGTTAGATATACTCCGTATTGTATTTTCCGCATAATGTCCGGTAAATACTATAGAATTTCTCCAGGTTTATGATTTCTTCAATGCGGGCTTTGGCAAGAATATCCGGGTCTATTTCATCGAGTACGATTATAACAGTTGATTTGATAGCTTCCTGCAAATAATGTAAATCAAAAATATCGTTTTCATCTTTCCTCAATCGCCCCCGTTCTGCAATAAAATTAGCAACAAGAATATCTTCTATCATTTTCATTTGGGAATTTGTTTTGACAACTATTCCTATACGTCTAAACCTGAAATCAGCATTTTCAAGTGGTTTATACTGACCTATTTTCCAAACAGGAAAACCATCTAAGAAACTTGAGTTACTCCAATTCGCCCATCTCCATTCACGTTCATGCATCCAGTCGTTTTTTTCGTCTACTTTAGTAAGGATATAACGATATTGCTCATCTTCAGGAAATCCTTCAATGAAGAAATTCCCGTTTTCTTCTTTTTCTTTTGGTTCAAGTGTAGTTCCATAGATAACAGTTCTTCCTCCTGCTTTAAATATGTCCTTTTTGTGAAAGAAAATACCATAATGATCAATAGCGTCTTTGTTACTCCTTTTCTTTACATAATCAAGAAATCCATTTAGTGGCGTCTCTGTAAAGCAAACGGCAGGCTTAGAACCAAAAACTGTTTTTCTCTTGCCTCTTTGTGACCAGCCAGCCTTTATATACCCATCCGAAACAATACTCTTCAGATTTTCAAATGCAGACAGTCCATTATTTTTCCTGGTAAAATGGATCAGGTAGTCTGTCAAATCGTACCTGCCTTGTTTGATTTCTATAGGTGTAGCCATTAGCAATATTTATAAAACCATTTTACTCAAATTATGATAAAATATGGTAAGGACTAAATAACACCAAGCTGCCCCGCCATTTTATAATATCTTAATCATGTGGCGGGGCAGCTTTTTTAAGCATGAAAACAAGGGCAACTGTTCGCTGCCCTTGTCATTCCTATATAATCCTATCAATTCACCATATCCAATTGTCCTTTAAAAAAGTCCTCACAAAGATTAAAGGCTTTCTGTGTCCTGGCTTGTGCAGTTCCACCGTATAACATGGATTTTAACTTGGCTTCATCATTTTTATAATTCCTAACATTCTGAAAATATCCTGTCACGGCATTATAGGCCCCAAACAAATTTCCCCTCGTTGTTTCCTGCTGCTGTGTCGGGCTGGTCATTGCATATTCAAAAACTGAACTACACATATTATTAAAGCAAGTAGATAATTCATCCCATTTCCCGGTAGTAATATTTTCCAGCACTTCTTTATTCGGCACCATTGCCAACTGTATTAAGCGGTGCAATTCGGGATCGGTCACTTTTACTTTTGTCCAGTTATTAAAAATGGTTTCCAGTTGGCCGGATAACTGGTTTGAAATTCCCATTACCTTATGGGCTTGCTCTAACCTGTCTTTGGCGTTAGCGGTATGCCTGATTTTAATACTGTTGGAAAAATTGCGAAGGGCTGCGTTTAATGTATTGTTACAAACAATACGAACCGGAGTAAAGGCAGCGGTAATACTACCGAAACCATCATGTGAAGTAGTTAAAAATAAATACTGCTCAATCAAATCTTCCCGGCCTACTTTGATATAACCCGGCAATTTAGCAGTAATAAAAATCCTTTCTCCCTTGCCCAAAGCCCCGGCAGTTTCATACTGGATGCCATCACCTCCCACAATAGCATCAAAGAAAGAAAAGGCATCCACATTTTGTACGATTTCATAATCCTTACCAACTACTCCCAAAACATTCCCTGTATCCTGCCGGATAGTTGCAAAGTGTGTTTTGATTTTCTGTGTAACATCCATTGCCAAACCATCTGGGTTAAAACTGGTGGTGTAAATGTCCTCTTTGATTACTGTAAAATCAAGCCCTGCAAACTTGAGGGCTTCGGCACTGGTGGGATAGTTGTCTAATACTTTTCCTAACCCGTGCCATGCTTTTTCTTTGACAGAAAAAAAACTGTGTTGCTGTGTTTGCTCATTAAAATTTAAGTTATGTGCCATAATTAATTACCCAGCTTTAATTTGTATGCCGCAGGCGGTACTGCTGCGGTTTGGTTTATTAATACTTACTATGAATTTGAAAAAAATAAAAGCCCATCCCGTAGAAACGGGATGGGTAAATGAATGGGAAATTAAAACGGCAGGTCATCAACTGGTTCGGTAAGGACCGCTGCGCCTGCTGGTTGCAATGCACCTTCTTTGTTCACTACCGTGCTACTCTTCCCGGTTGAATGAATTTTAATGGTATCCGCATGCACTTTGATTGATGCCTTTGCATCTCCTTTGAGGTCAATCCATGCCTTCGTAGTTACCCGCCCGACAATTTCCACCAATGCACCTTTTGTTAAACGGGCTGCAATGGCTGTACTAATCCAATAACTGCAATTGTAATAAGTGGTTGTTTGTACACCCTCGCCCCCTTTGGGTTTGTAGTAATGATTCTCCGCAACGGAAAAATTAACTACCTGCTTTTCGTTTTTCAGTTGTTTTAAAACTGCATCGCTTGTGAGTCTTCCAATGATTAACATACATGTTTGTTTTAAATGATAAAAAAAAATTGTTTTGTAAAAGAAAAAGGGAAAAAAGAAAGTCTTCCTGCCGGGCCTGCTCCATCCTTGCCAAAAAGCAACGGAATAAAAGAAAGGGGTGTGTGATGGATTTGTGTTTATGCCGGAATTTTTTGGCGTGCCTTATGTAATCGTAAGAGTGGCAGGCACGAACTTGACTTTCGCATTGAACCCAGATTCGTTACAAAACGAGGCTATTGGAATCTGAGACTGATGCCCAATGAACCGAACGATGAATGGAGCGTCGCAAGGGACGATGCTATGAAAAACAAATGGCGGGAAAAAAGGAAGGTTATTTATCCATACCGAACATAACAAACGCTACCCTATTATTTTTAGGAACAGTTGTAAAAAAAGAAGGCATACTCCGGTCAAACCGGTTGTTACATTCTGCAAATTTAATTTTGAAGTCAGATTTCTTTTTCAATTTGCAACATTCGTTAAACTGCTGCACCTGGTCATGATTCAATTTAATTTCATCATCGAAGATTACTTTATATTCCCAGTCGTAATTCTTCAACCTAATATAATTCTCCGCAACTTCTGTACGCAAAGAAAGATTATCCAAATCCGAAAAGTCGCGGGGCTTGACCTCCACCCAAAAGGCTTTCTTCGTTTGCTTATGGCGAATCAAAAAATCCGGGGTATAGCTACCATAATTGCGGCGCAGATAATTAACCGGCTTCCTTGTCGTGCGGTCATAATAAATTGTAATGCGGGAGCGAAGAAACTCATACTCGTCCTGAATCGATAACGCAAATTTTACTTCGAGCAAGGAATCGAAGGAGCAGCCCCAATGAATAATTTTATACGAATTTTTGTAAATAAATTTTTCGCTTTGTGGTGTCTTTTGAGTAGTCATTACAATTTTTTTTTAAGTGATGATTAACGATCCAGATTCATGAGACTGTGGGCTTTGATCTGGGTGATATAGCGGATATGGCCTGACTTATCGGGAAAGGTTCTGTACTCTATAGATCCATCTACCATTATTTTGCTTCCTTTTACAAAATTCCGCTCGGCATAATCAGCCGTACTATTCCATGCGACTATATCATGCCATACCGTATGGCCTTTTTTTTCACCTTCCGGTGTTTTATGGAAGTAATGGGTTGCGATGCGGATACCTACTCTTTTACTACCTGTTTCAAGCTTTGTTGCAGACAAGTCTTTGGCTACATAGCCGATTAATAAAACACGATTTGCATTCATAATTTTAAGTTTTCGTTAGTGAATGTTTTGACCAAACGAATTTATAATCCGGTAACGTTTATAGAAGAATACTACCTGTGTATATACTTATATACCCGTGTAAACACTGATAATAAAAAGTTTGTATTTTTAAGTTATGACTGCTGAAATAGTCTTATGCCTGTATTGCAAGAAGCCAATTAAGTCTGGTCGCTCCGATAAAGTATTCTGTGATTCGGGATGCAAGGATGCATATAATAATGCCATCAAGATTAAAGAACATAAAGAGATAAAAAAGATTGATACAATTTTGAAAAGAAACAGGCGTATCCTGAAAAAAATGTTCAACCCACAGAAACCTGAGAAGCTATTCACCCGTGAATCGCTTCTCAAAGCAGGATTTGAATTTGGATTTCACACTCATACCGTCATTACAAAGAATAAAGGAAATGAAATTATTTTTTGTTTTGATTTCGGATACCGGGAGATGTCGAAGGATAATTACCAGGTGTTCGCTTCATTTGGGAAAGTGCAGGTTAAGGATGGACAGGTATTTGAAGTGTCCTAGAATTTAGGGAAAGAGAAAAAGTGTTTTTATGCCACTAAAGGAAGACCAAAGGGCGCTGTTTTAATATAGTAAATCGTTTTGTAAGTTTCAAAATCGAGAATAGGGGATATACATTATGATGTTGGATAAAAAGTTGTCGAGCCTACTTTTAACTATAGGATTTTGATCAATCAGATTATAGGATTTCTTAAAAATATCACACAAGAGGGTATAACCCTGATAAGAGTTTATTTGTAATTGTGTCAATATCGGATAGTATTTCCTTTACAACTGACTCACCAAGGCTTTCATCAATTTGAATACTTGAGTTAATAATAATTTTCCAAGGGTCGTCTATCGGTCTGTCTATCTGGCTAATAATAAAAACTTCACATGGGGTATTAGTTTCATCGAAAAGTTTATGGGCAATTTCCCATGCAATGACAGAATATAATTTCCCTGCATGATATGCAGGGTTTTTGCCATTTAGCCCTTCAATGCTATAAGCCCTACAGGATGAAATTAAACCACCGATACGGTTGCCTCTTGCAACAGCACCTTCATCACCCGATTCAATGCAAGAGCCTGTGTATCTCAGGTAGACCAAATCTTTTGAGGGATTGTCGGATGGGTTTATAGAAATTCTCGTTTCATATTCGGGATATTTATTAATGATTGTACTTACAAATTCAGTAAGCTTGACTGAATTACTTAAATACTCATTTGCTGAATTCACTTCTGTACATATTTGAGGTATTGCAAGTGTTATATCAACTTTTCCCTTTAAGCGACAGGCCATTATCTTGATGTCAGTTCCTATCCATTTATTTTCATTGATAAATGGGGAAGTAGTAAGACTGTTTTCAATATTCAGGACCATCTTTTCCAATTTAGTATATGGAGCAAATCCATGCCCGAGGGCAGTATCATTAGACAGTGGTCTACTTGACTCCGGCAAGTCAGCAGCATTTCTTGGGCTGAATCGGTAATTAATAGACGAATTGCCAGTATTATCAATTAGGCCCCTAGTACTATGTGAAGTAGTTTCAAAAATTATCCTGCTATCTTTTAAAAATCTGAAGTTTCTCAGTTCGCTTTCTAAAAAAGTTTCACACTCATTAAAAATTAAATCACGAAAATTTATCTTTTTAGTGCCAAAATTCTGTGTCATTCTTCCGTTAATGACAATCCGAATCGGAGAGTTAAATGTGCCATGCCCAAAGGAAACGCTGCAACGACCACCCATTAGAAGTAACTTGTCAAACTGGTGACGTAAAATCACTCCGGTTTCATTTTTTGTAAAATTGCTATAAGCGACTGATAGTTTTTCTGCAAGACGATCAGCCAGAGTATCTGGATGACCCCGCCCCTTTCTTTCCACTATTTCAAAATCCAGCGAAGAGGGTGTATTAGGGTTGATAAAATGTTGTAAGTTCACCTTAAGTTTTTGAAAATGTATTATTAATTAATTTTTTTCTTTCAACCTCAGTAAATTTTTCGGCGAAAAATAGTTGTTTCTTATCAAGTGAAATAATTTTTGCCGCTGAATCGCTTCTAAATAACTCTTTTCTTTCAACATCCTTTGAATATATCTGCACCGACAAGCACATAAGTGATTTCTCTTCTGACGATATTTTTAGCCCATTTATTGAATCAAGATAGGCAAATAAATCCTGTTGAAGACTTGTGTAATTAACGAAGTAACTTTTTTCGGACTGGTTTTCCTTTGCAATTTTACAAAATTGTCCCAACAACCTTGTAATGAATTCATTTGCAGAACAGCTAAGAAAATCGTTTTCAGAAAGGCATATGTGTTTAGCAAAAAATGCGCTATAGGCATCTTTTGATCTTAACCAACCCGGCGGGCTTTGGATAACAGAAGACAGTACTTCGCAGCCATTCCTATGCACGAATAGCCAAGGTGTCTCGGGAAATATTTCGATGATACTTTTTAAGAACAAGGAAATCCAGCTTCTAAACTTAATAACTGTTGCAAGGGACCCGGCAGGTGCTGTCAAGTTAATAGAATTTACGGAAGCTTTCAAAAGACGCGAGGAAATATTATTAGATAGACCCGATTTTGGGTCTAAAATCTTATTGATGATTGGCGGCTCAGAAATTGTATAAAACGATGGTGATTCATTCAGCATTTGTGTTATCAACGTCGAGCCACACCTGGCTATGTGAAAAATAAAAATGACTTTATTGCACGACATACCTGATTCAAAGTATGCTAGGAAAGTTTCAACAGGAACCAAGGTAATTTCGTGTTTGGTATCAGTATAATCTAATGATCGTACAAGTTTATTGCCTTCAGATTCATCGTTACTTTTTAAGCTGATATTGTAATGCTTCAAAAGGGAGTCCAGGAAGAAGGGCTCTTTAAAATATGACCTTTTAATAGTAAGTACAACGATAAAAAAATCAATTCCTATTTGTTTTAGATCAATAGGCATTTTTATATTGTCAATTCCGTTCATATTTTTATTGTGAATCATTAAGTAATGTGTATAAATCTGACCAGTTTTCAAGTCTTTTTACATTCGATAAACAAAATTTAAATTTTTTGATTTCCCTGTTTTGACCACGAAATAGAAATAAATTAGGCACTACATTGAACAGATAGGAAAGGACTTCAAGCCTGTCGTCAATAAAATGACTGATGCCTTTTTCAATGCAAAAGCCTGTTTTGTTTCTGCCTCCTTTACTTCTTATAATCCTATTTCTTTCGATTTTAGTGATTTCACAAAAATCATTACAATCGAGCCAGCTGTCTATTTTTGAATCGGCTACACCAGTTGCATTATAGATTACGTAAACATTATTTTTGAAGCGCTCTGCATTTAATTTGGCTAAAAAAAATAATACATCTTTTACAGGGGGTATTTCACAATAGTTTCCTTCATTTACAAATTGTTCTGTAGTGCCAAAACCTAAATGGTCAATAATGACATTTCCCATATCAACACATAGGGCTTCCATATTTTTTTATTTCGATTAAAATAAATTGAACCATTTTTATAACGCAATCATCTATTCCTATCATATCGGTTCTCAAAATAAGATCTGGATCATATGGTTTTTCATAGATGTCATTTATACCTTTTAAGTTTGAAATTTTTTCCAGGTGATTATCCGGTAACAATGCTTTTTTGTATGACCCTTTGGTATCCCGATTGATAAGAACGTCAACAGGACAATCCAACCATACCACTTTAACATGGGTGCCATACTTAGTTAATTCTGATCTTGTTTGTTCAAAAGGGTTGATTGCAGCAAGTATTGTCTTAATTCCCTTTTTTTTACTAGTAGTTCTGAAACAAATCCCAAACGACGGATATTTTCAATTCTGTCATTTTTTGAAAAAGAGAGATCTCTGCATAGATGGCTACGGAATTCATCTCCATCTATTACTTCTGCTTTAAAGCCATGTGCTTTTTTGACCAGATATCCAAGGGTGGTTTTACCTGCACCAGAAAGTCCTGTAAGTTGGATTAGCATCATATTTTATCTGCTTTCAGCGATTATAGAGAACGTAATTTTAATGCCCTAAGTGTGAAATTATCATATATTAGATTTTTAGCCTACCTTAATAATAAGTTACCAGTTTTCTTTTATGCCAGAATATATAGACAATATAAAACAAATAAAAGAGCTTTTCTCAAAAAGGGATATATTGAACGAAGAGTTTGACCGGCAAAAAATACAAAAAGCACTTGATCGTGCTTACGATATGATGAAATTTGAAATGGAATTATATTGGAAAAGGGCCACTTATTTTTGGGGATTTTTAGCTGTTTCATTTACTGCGTACTTTATTCTGGCGGATGCAAAATATGCAAAACGGTATGATTTAATAATGATAGTTAATTCTTTGGGCCTGATTTTTTCATTTGGCTGGTATCTTGTTAATCGTGGTAGTAAATACTGGCAGAATAATTGGTTTTTTGTTATTTCGTCACTTGAAGAAATGCTTAATACTCCTATACATGGTTTAAAAAGAAAACATAAACACCGAAGTTGGCATTGGATAGGGGCGTACCCTTTTTCAGTAACTAAAATTCATCAGATAATCAGTTTTTTTATAACATTAGTGTGGTTAACACTATTTACCTCATTTGTTGCTGGCCACTGGGATAAATCTAATCTTAAAAATGAAAACCTGGAAGCGATTGTTTTAGGTATAATTACCATCCTTATTTTATTGGCATTAACTTTTGGTTCTTTATCTAATCAAAAAAGACCGGATATTTCTTTCAATGTCAGAACAGTTCTTAACCTTATTGTTGAAAAGGAAAAATCGCCTAAGGCCAAAGGAGAAGTATCTGAAAATCAATAACTAATAAATTTAGCTTTTTGTAACTAAATAAATTAGTAATGTTGCTGCAGAATGTATATCAACTGCAAGACATATTTCAGCTTTCATTACGGAACATTTTCGACTAGGGAATTGGTGGAAACGGCGGTGGATAAGGGGGTTACAGCCCTGGCCCTGACCAATATTAATTCAACCTGTGACATTTGGGAGTTTGTGAAACTGTGCCGGGAGCAAAAAGTTAAACCAATAGTGGGGGTGGAAGTAAGGAACGGTGATAAACTGCTGTATCTACTCATTGCTGCCAATAACAAAGGTTATGCGTGGATCAATCAATTTCTCTCCGAACACTTAATGGCGAAGAAAGATTTCCCGGAAGCTTCGGATGAACAAACATTTTTTGAGAATGGGTGGGATGGGTTTGTTATTTATCCTCTTGGTGCAAAAAAGTTTTCTGCCTTGCGTTTAAATGAACGGATTGGGATTACTCCACTGGAAATTAATAAACTGGTTGGTACAGACTGGCGTGATTATGAAGAAAAGTTTGTGATACGACAACCGGTAACGGTACAAAATAAAATTTATCATTCACTCCATCGATTGCTGCGAGCGATAGATAAAAATGTGTTGCTATCCCAATTGCCAAAGGAAACAGAATGTAATGAGAAGGAAGTATTTCTTTCACCTGCGCACCTTCTGCATTGTTTCCACCATTTCCCGTTTATGATTTCCAATACCTACAAACTGATGGACAGTTGTACAATTGACATGGAATTTCATACGGATAAAACGAAGAAGACATATACCGGTACATTGGAAGGGGATAGGTTACTACTTGAAAAGTTGGCGATGGATGGATTGCCGTCAAGGTATGGTAAGAAAAACAAAGTGGCACTGGAACGTTTGCAAAAGGAACTCAAAATTATCGGTGACATGGGTTTTAACTTTTATTTCCTTAGCAACTATGATATTGTCCGTCATGCGCAATCAAGAGGCTTTTATCATGTCGGTCGTGGCAGCGGTGCGAACTCCATCGTTGCGTACTGCATGGGCATCACCGATGTTGACCCCATTGAACTAAACTTATATTTTGAACGATTCTTAAATCCTGAACGTACTTCACCACCTGATTTTGATATTGATTTTTCGCATCATGACCGGGACCAGGTAATGGATTATGTATTCAAACGCTATGGAAAGGAACATGTAAGTTTAGTTGGAAATTTCACCACATATAAGAATGATTCTATTATCCGGGAACTGGGAAAAGTGTTTGGTTTGCCCGATGCAGAAATAAAAGAACTACAAAGGTCCAATGTACCCCGGGATAAAAATCAAAGGTTAATCATGCAGTATGGAAGTTTGATGAAGAAATTTCCCAGCAACTGCTCGGTACATGCCTGCGGAATGTTTATCAGTGAAGAGCCGATCACCTATCATGCTGCGCTTTTTTTGCCGCCAAAGGGAATGGCGACGGCGCAACTGGATATGTATGCAGCGGAAAATATCGGGCTGAACAAATATGATATCTTAAGTCAACGTGGTTTAAGTCATATCCGTGAGGCGTTGCAATTAATAAAACAAAACAAAGGTGTTGATATTAATATTCATGATATTAATAAATTCAAAAAAGATCTCAATGTCAATTTGCAAATAAAGTTAGCAAACACTATTGGCTGCTTTTATATCGAATCACCGGCGATGCGGCACCTGCTGATGAAGTTACAATGTGATGATTATTTAACGCTTGTTGCGGCATCGTCGATTATCCGGCCCGGTGTTGCTGAATCCGGAATGATGCGGGAGTATATTCACCGGTACCACAACCGCGATTCGATCAAATATCTACATCCCATCTTCGAAGAGCATTTATCGGAAACATTTGGCGTGATGGTTTTCCAGGAAGATGTTATCAAAATTGCTCACTATTTCGCCGGGCTTTCATTAGGTGATGCAGATGTATTGCGACGAGCGATGAACTCCTCCAAGTATAAAGGGAGCAGCTTTGAACTTATCCGTACTAAATATTTTGACAGTTGCAAAGCAAAGGGACATAGTGAAGAATTGGCGAGTGAAGTATGGCGGCAGATGGAAAGTTTTGCAGGCTATAGTTTTTGTAAAGCTCACTCGGCATCCTTTGCCGTAGAAAGTTATATGTCACTCTATTTGAAAACTTATTACCCGAAGGAATTCATGGTAGCCGTCATTAATAATTTCGGCGGCTTTTATTCTACTGAACTTTATATTATTGAACTCTTTAAGGCGGGTGGACAGATTCAGCCGCCCTGCGTTAACAACAGCTCTGCATACACGAATATCAAAGATTACGAAGTGTATGTTGGTCTGATACATATAAAAAGCTTGCGGAAAGAACTGAAGGATAAAATTATTGAAGAAAGAGATGAAGATGGTCCTTACCTGCACCTGCAGGATTTTATTGAACGTATCAATCCCGGCATTGCCCAACTGGAAATTTTAATTGCCACTGGTGCTTTCCGGTTTACTGATAAGTCGAAGAAAGAATTATTGTGGGAAGCGCATTCACTGCATAAAAAGCATCAACTCCATTTACAAAATACTCAACCGCTTTTTACCGATGCGCCACTACAATTTAAATTGCCCGACCTGGCCGATCATCCGCTGGATGATATTTACGACCAGCTTCATCATCTTGGGTTTCCGCTGGGCAACCCGTTTGGTTTAGCAGATGATGACCCCGCTAGATATGTTCCTGCAAAGGACTTACTAAAGTTTGCGAATAAAATTGTAACGGTGCTTATTTATTTTATTGCGCATAAACATGTGCCAACGAAGAATGGTGAAGTTATGTACTTCGGTACCTTCATTGACAGTGAACTGAACTGGGTCGACACGGTACATTTTCCAGAATCGGCGAAACGATACCCGCTTGACAAAAGTGGATTTTTTAAAGCCACCGGCAAAGTTACTTTGGACTTTGGCGTTGTCAGTCTTGAAGTCAATAAAATGATTTCTGTGAGTTACCGGGCAAGACAGTATGTTGACCTATGACCGCCATATCGCCCATTATGACATGGACCAATTCTTTGTGTCCATCGAGCGGAAACGTAACACAACGCTGAATGGTAAAGCCATACTTATCGGTGGCAGTAATGACAGGGGTATTGTGGCTGCCTGTAGTAATGAAGCTGCAAAGTTTGATATTCATGCTGGAATGCCGATGCGTATCGCATTACGTTTATGCAAACATGCGATGGTTGTGCGGGCTGATTATGAAGAATATTCGAAGCAGTCGAAGTTGATTTTTGAAATTATTAAAGACTCCGTGCCTCTAGTAGAGAAATCGAACCTGGATGAATTTTATGTTGACCTGACGGGGATGGACAAGTTCTTTGGTTGCATGAAGTTTACTAACGAACTCAAAGCTAAGGTACAAAAGCATAGCGGCCTTGCTTCGAGTTCTGGTCTTGCCAGTAATAAGATGGTGAGCAAGGTTGCCGCATTACAAATTAAACCTTATGGCCAACTGGAAATTCCGTTCGGGAATGAAAAAAATTTTCTCGCCCCGTTAAGTGTAGTTAAAATTCCCGGAGTTGGTAAAGAGACGGCGTTCAAGTTAATCAAGATGGGAGTAGAAACCATTAAGGTGTTGAGCGAGATTCCGCCGGAGATGTTATGTGATGTTGTCGGTAAGAGTGGTAATGAATTATGGAGAAGGGCCAATGGTATTGATGAATCACCGGTGATACCTTATGTAGAACAAAAGTATATTTCGATGGAACATACCTTCCAGGAAGATACAATCAGTATGCAAGTACTGCATGGTGAACTGGTAAGAGTGACAGAAGCACTGGCGTTTAAATTACGGAAGCAAAATAAAGTTACTGGTTGCATTGCGGTGAAGCTGCGTTATTCTGATCATGATACACATGATATAAAGATGTCCATTGCTTATTGCAATACGGATCATGGTTTAATAAAGGTGGTGAAAGAATTGTTTACGAAATTATATACCCGAAGAATGTTGGTGCGGATGATTGGGATACGGTTTATGAATTTGATACCGGGGAGTTACCAGATTGATTTGTTTAGCGACAGCCAGGAGATGATCAAGTTATACGAGTCGATTGACCATATAAAGAAGCGGTTTGGCGAAAAGTTGGTAGGTAAAGCAAGCAGTTTATATGGCAAATAACTTATCACAGATTATTCGTAAAAAAGCGATAGTTTAGGAAACCATTTCACTATTATGAGCCACGAAGTAACACAGATTCAGGTCTTTGTTTCATGTCCAGGTGATGTAGAACCTGAAAAATCTATTGTTAGAAAAGTCTGCGACAGAATAAATACTCTTTACGCAAATAATGGCTGCAATATACATTTGCAAGTAAGAGACTGGCGTGATATAGCAGGACAATTTGGGCCAAGACCACAAGCAATTATTAATGATACAATAAAGAATTATGATGTTTACATTGGGATATTATGGATGCGATTTGGAACTCCTCCCGGAGCTGTAAATTCAGAAACAGGAAGTGATTTTCAGTCGGGTACTGAAGAAGAGTTTCATCTTGCTTATGATGAATGGAAGAAAAATTCCAATGCTCTTAATATTTATTTTTTTTTCAAGGATAGTAAGCCTCCTAACACAATTGGGGAAACTGAACAATTGCTAAAGGTTCAACAGTTCAAAGAAAAATTGATTCCCCTCGGCTGGGTTAATCCATTTAAAGATCCGGAACAATTTAAAGATAGTGTTCATGATGTGTTGAGTGGTATTGCTCTTCGAAATTGCCTTGAAAAAAAAACGAAAATAAAAGAGGCACTAATTGAGAATATAAATGAAGGCAAGCTAAAGTTAAACAAGGAACAACTTGAGGAGTTGTTTCGAACTTTTTACAATAACATTGAGTCAATTCCCTATTACATTCCCCGAACTGTTAAAAAGGCTGGTGAGGAACAGGAACTTGCTAAACAGTTATTTCAAGTTGATGAATATGATACTCTAAATGAGGTATTATTAAAAACTCATAAGGTAGTAATATTAGGAAATGCAGGAACTGGTAAATCTGTTGAACTCCAGCAAATCACTGCAAGATTTACCGAACCTGGAAGCCCATTTATTCCGATTTATAAACGGCTCAATACCTACATCAACGAAGAAATAGAAGATTTTCTTCCTGAAGGCTGGAAATTGATTAATACGGAAATTTTATTAATCGTTTTGGATGGTCTAGATGAGATACAACCCAAATTTTTTAATCAGGCAATTCGCAGGCTACTAACGTTTACTGAAAAATATCCAGATATAAGATTAGTTATCTCTTGCAGAACTAATTTTTTTGAAATTCCTACAGAAACAAGTTTAGGTACCCTGCCTGGCTTTGAATGTTTCCTAATCAATGACCTTTCATTGGATGAAATCCGGAAATATCTTAGTTTAAAAGGCATTGATGGCAATAAATTTATTAATGAAGTTTACAGAAAGGGCTACTTGGACATCGTTGTAAAACCTTTTTTCCTTAATATACTAGTAAACCATTTCAATAATCACAACGATCTCAATTCAAAAAGAGCAGAAATAATCAGGGGTTTTATTAAATCACGAATTGAACTTGATGAAGATCATTTCAGGTCTACAGTTGACACGGAAGCAATTAAAAGCGAAATTATCAGCATTCTTCAAAGAGTAGCCTTTGCCATGGAAATGCTGGGAAGAAATTTTATTTCAACAGAAGAACTTCAAAAGGTTGTGGGTACGCAGGAAAAAATAAAGCTACTAAAATATTTTTCAGCCTTCAACAAGCGTAATGATTCAGAAAATTCCTGGCATTTCGAACACAATAATATTCAAGAATACCTTGCTGCTGTGGAATTGTCATCAAGAACTATTGAAAAAATAAAGGAAGCTATTTCATTTGCGCCATCATATAAAAAAATTAAACCAAGCTGGGTCAATACCCTTGCTTTTCTGATAAGTATCAGTAATGATTCAGAGGTTTCTGAGTTAATTAATTGGATATTGTCAGCCGAGCCGGAAGTTATAATTAAGTTCGAAAAGGATAGAGTGGATAAAGAACTAAGAGCAAGGTTAGTTAAGCAAATTTTCAATGACTACAAAAAGAAAGGTATTTGGCTCCGCTCCAACAAATTCACCGATTCCGAGCTGGCACTTTTTTCTCAATCAGACGAAGTGATAGATTTTCTGATAGAGGAAATGGTTGACATTGAAAACCCAAGAATAGTTAAGTTGAATGCAATACATATTCTTGATAGCATGAACCCTTCGCTAATGTCTTCATTTCACCTGGAAAGAATAAAAAGCATTTGTTTTCAATTAATTGATAATAATGAAAATGATACAGGATTGATATATTCTGTACTCCGAGCAATGAGTGACCTTAAATTGAATGACCAGGCGTCAATTGAAAAAATTATCAATAAGCTTGGGAAAAGATATAACCAATATATAAGAGCAGGGATATATAAACTTCTTGGCGATTCAATGTTTGTAAATGAATACATTGATATTTTTTTGGAAGGCATTTTTATTTCGGATGATGAAGATGTTAAGAAAGACCGGGAATCTGTAAATCTTGCAGATGAATCCTGGCTACTCAAAGAGGGATTAAGTAAAGCTAATTCAGTTGAAGCGATCCGAAAAGTATTAAAATATTTTAGCGACCCCACTGATCGACGACATATGAACTTCTATGAAAAAAAGGAAGTTTTTAATGACATAATAAGAAATTCAATTAAAGTTTTTGATTCTGAAAATAGTTTATTCGATGACATTTTTGAAGTATTCACAAATTCGGGGAAAATGTATGAGTTAGACTATGCTCGGCCACTTGTCACTTTTTTTGAACAGACTAGGACAAAAGCAAGGGCTTTTCATTTGCTTTGGAACTACCCAGATATTCCGAACTATGAGAAAGGAATGCTTGTGGCAATGTTGGTTGACAAAGAGATTATCAATTATTTTGTAGAGGAGTACGTTAAGCGAAATTTTACAAATGAAGATGCTGAAAATTTACATAAGGATTTACAATGGTATATAGGTAGAATAAATAGTGACCGATCTTTAATCGATTATCTAGAAAATAGGCTAAATGAAGCTGGGGGTATTAAATTAGAAAGACCTCCTGTAATTGATTATGATGCATTGAATCTTGCAAAAGCTCAAAGGAGTTTTGATGTATTATTTGACCCAGTTAATCTCCTGCTCGAAATTAAGAGCGTATTTGATGAAGTCGAAACGGATGAATTGAATTATGATAATCTTTGGGAGGTAAGAAGAAAAAACGATCAGCTATTAGATGATTATTTTTCAGCAAGTGTTCTTTCGATTTTAAGGGATTTCACCAGAAACAAATCCACAATAACTTTTGAAGTTCTTAAGGATTGGATAAAGGGGAGCCAGGAATTTCAATACTATAGGATAGATCAAATTTTCCATCACTTAATGAATAATGATAAGCTAAGTATAAGTAATGAACAAAGAAAATTTATTGAAGAATGGAGCCTTGTTGCTGCAAATGAAATGAATTGGCAAAAGATAATTTCGAGAAAGGGAACGACCGATGAATCTTTTACAATTAACCATAAAGCTGAAATATTATGGTTTTTTATACGACATGTGAAAATCCATATTCCAGTAAAGCAGCTTTTGGCATTTACACTTTTTAAAGACTTTTCAAATAATAGGGACAATAATTCAACTGATGAAATTGATTTTATTGCAACAATTCTAAATAAGGAAATTGTAAATAAAAAAGTAGCTGAAAACATCAGAAACGGAATTGCTGTTTCATGGGTATGGAAAACAAATTCGTTGTATGCTATTGAAAATGGCCTGATAGAAGTCTTTCCTGATATTGTGAATAGTCTGAAAGATGAATCCAAATCGGAATTTCAGAGAAGGGATGTGCTGATTCTTTATTTCAGAAAAATCGAAAATATATCTGCTCTTAAGGAGATTCTACGTTATGTAAGCCTAGATACTCTGGGCTGGCAGATAATTGATTTATTAATGCCCTATTCAACCGAACACTTATTCCTTGTTAATTTTTTGGAAGCTATAATCAAAGATGAAGAACGGACTATACCGATAAAATTGGATGCAGCAAAGCGATTAATCGAACTAAGTAATTTAACTGGTCTAAGCTTTTATACTGATTATATAATTGAGAAGAATGATAATTCTCTGGACTATCATCATCTTTTATTTCTAACAAAGATCACTTCCACTGAGGCAATTCCAGATTTATTGAGATTGCTTCACTTATCAAAGCAACCTCATTTCCAAGAAGACAAATTTAATGGATTAGAGTCTAGTATTCTTACCTCACTGACAAATATTGGTTTGATTTCGGAAGAAAATTTGCAAGTTGTTAAGGAAGAATTATTAAAATTTATTGAGAAATTTAAGACTGAATTAAAATACATTGGATTTTTGCATATTACAATCGACAAAATGGAAGAACAGTATTATATGAATAAATCAAAATCTTATACGATTGAGGAGGCTATTGAAGTGCTGGATAATTAGTCTTAAGTTTTATTCGAACCCAAATAACATATTTCTTGTAATGTCGTCCATTGGTGGAGACTTTTTTTTAATGATTGGCAGATAGTCGAATTCTTTATTATTTATAGAAAGTATGTCCGGATATGTTTCGTACCCAGGTAGTATTTTATAGCTTAGTTGATAAGAAAATAATGATTGGTGTACTTCTGAACCTGCGAACATAAATAGCTCCATCACATAATTGTCTTCTACTGAACTGACCCAACTATTGATTCCTTCATCTTTTAGCGATTTAATTAATCTTCTTCGTCTTACAGTATCATGTTTTTTCATTAATAAATCCTCCCATTCGTCTTTACTATCGTGTGGGAAATGAAAGTTATAGATTTCAACAATTGCGGAAAACATATTGCCATATTGTGATCTGCCTCTTAACATACGTAGGCTTTGTATCTCCGAATTTGTTTTCCATACCTGGACTGAATTTGAAATGGTATTTGAGGTCGTCGGACCAGTTTTGCAGAAGGCAAAGAACATTGTATCAAAGAAACATTTATTGGGAGCCTTCCTAAAAAGTATCGTTCCAGGCGGAATAATATGTTTTTTATATAGCGATTGAATATGAGGCATTTTGAATTAGTTAATCTCAAGAATTTGCATTTCAGTGTTCCTTCTTTCTTCGTAACCTTTTGGATTTGGTAAATATGTAATGCCGGTTTTTACATCAAGTTGTTCCAGCCTGTTTTTTTGATACTCAAATGCCTCACAAGCTGTAAAAGTGCAGTTGACTAATCCCATAATACTGAAAACATTAAAATATTTAAAATCAGTAACTGTAAATTCACAATCCCTGAAATAGACACCAGGCTTAAATTCAGGTGATACTTTTAAACCATGGAAGGCAGTATTCTTAAATTGACAATTTAGAAATTGCGTTCCTCTAAACAATGAGGTAGAAAAAGTGGCAGAATCGAAATTACTATAGTCAAACCTGGTGCGGTAAAAATCGGTATCCAGAAATGATGGCGATATAAAATAAGTATTTATGAATTCACTGTTTTCTAATGATGCCCTTTGGAATACTGAATATTCGAAATTTAATGGTTTGTACACCTTCTGATTTTTTATGAAAATATCCCTCATATCTATTCTGAAATATTGTTCATTAATCAATCTTCTAAGCAAGCCATGAGTTCGTTGGTAAGCCTCTGGGCTGTCCCATCCCCGATAATCGTCTAATTCTTCCAGATACCTTGTAATGATTTCTCTCTTATCTCTTACTTTTTCAAAGATTACGAAAACAATACCGAAGAGCAGAACGTCAAACAGCAAGCCATGTAGTTCGCTTGCAATATTCTGCCATGTATTTCTGTCTCCTGATTTAAAAATTGGATTTTTACCTGACCATGATGTGTAATAAATGACAAGGCCTAAAACAATAAATGCAATAATACCAAATCGTAATCTCCAATAATTGGATAGTGCCCGCTTAAAGAATATCCAGCGAAATTTATAAATTCTCATTCTTTGTTTAATTGCAATCCGGACTTTATAATAAACTGAAGGCATTTGCATATTGTAATATTTAGTTAAGTGGGTTATTGGAATCAAAAGTATAAACTCTCAAAGGTTGGGAATAATATTTGGACAATACTAAATTAATTAGTAAATTAGTTGTCTAAACGCAGCAGCTATGAATCAGACAGGAATTGTGATGCCCGGTTACCGGGTCTTTGAGTACCTCTTAGTATTGAATCCTCATCAGGAACTAAGCAGGAAGATTGGTGAAATCCGCAAGGATTTTAATATGGAATATAAGATTGCTGGTGTGCCTGGCTCACGGGCGAATCTTGCACTTTTGAAGTTCGAACAACTGGAAATGACTGAATCAAGAATCGTTCAAAAACTACATACTATTGCGATGGGCTATCCTCCATTTAAAGTTGAGATTAAGGATTTTGCAAGTTTTCCCAGCCACACTATTTATCTCAATGTGGTTTCAAAAATTCCAATTCAAAACCTGGTCAAAACAATCCGAACGGAAGCGCAGAGGTTACTCAAATACGACCCTGAGAAAACGCCGCATTTTATGCTGGAGCCGCATTTCACTATTGGGATGAAGTTAAAACCCTGGCAATATGAAAAGGCGTGGCTGGCTTATTCCAATAAGCATTTTACATCCCGGTTTATTGCTGATGAAATGATTTTATTAAAGCGAATGGTGGGAGAGCGGAGTTGGGTTGTGGCTAACCGTTTCCGGTTTGAAAATTTGCCGGTGACAACGAAGCAAGGGGAATTGTTTTAAAGAATTGTTTTTAGTACGAACTCGACTTTCTTCGACAGTTCCCGGTCGACGGCCGGTATGTTTTTGCCATCCCTGTTAGATACCATCCATGTATCGCCGACCTTCATTAAATGAAAGCGATATTCTTTTTTGTAATGCACATTCCAGGACGTTGATAGGTTTCTGTCTTCGTCCTCGTCTTCTTCTTCGAATATCCAGACATTGACCATTTCATCCCCCACTTGTTCACGGAATACATACCAGAAAGCATCGGTATTCAACCCGATATAATGATGCACATCGTACTTGATCGCATTTGCATACGCATCCGAACTGGTACCCTGCAGCCCCACTAATTTATCCTCTACCAGATGAAATACATCTTCGTAACCATCTGAGAATTTGACCCGGTAATGAAAGTCCCTGTCTTCGCCTTCTTCTGCCAGTACATAGGCTCTTTCTTCTTTGCCGGCTACTGATACCGTGAAATTAAAGGTTGATTGATCCAGCATGTTACAAAGCTACTAAACAATTTAGCACCATCAAAATAATTCCATCTGTCCCTGTGCCTGCGGGAGTTCCATACCCGGTATTTCAATGGGTGGTAACTCGGGATAGAAATGTTCTTTCCAGGGCTCGTGCGAACTCAGGAAATCTTTGGCTAGTGTATAATAACTGATCTGGTCCCACGGCAAATTATAGGTGGCGATTTCGGTGATGCGTTTATCATCCAGTTTGCCAAACATCCATTCCCAGGCGAGGTCATCCGTCAACATGGTTGGCATCCGGCTTTTGCTGTTGTGAATCTGACTGGTGACCAAATTACCGCTGGTAGTTGTGAGGGCACAGGTATCAATTGTTTCCCCTGTATCCGCATCGGTCCATTCCTGCCAGACCCCTGCGATCCAAAAGTATTCTTTGTCTTTTTGCCCCACCCTGTAAGGATATTTCTTTGCTGTCTTTAATGGTTCGCCAGTACGTTTATTCAACGGGAAGATATGCCGCCACTCATAGTAGCCACTTGACAAAAAAATACAGCGGCGTTCCTGCGCTGCCTTCCGGTAAACTTTACCCGGCTTCACTATTTCTTCCGACACAGCATTTAAAAAATTGATGCCTTCATTCCATTTGCCTCTTGCATCTTTATACCCACGTCGCACATTCAACAACTGTTCCCTTGTTTCAATGAACGGCCAACCCAAAGGATCGGGAATAAAACCCCATTCCATCGGCACGATATCAAAGTCTTCTTTTCCCGGAATTGGTTTTAATATTGCTGTTACCCCAAAATCAAAACCATTGATCACATCCCGGTCAATGAATTTGTAATTCGCAACCAGTTTCTCCAAATGTTTGAGCCTGATAAATTCCTGTTTTGTGACTTTCGTTCCGTTGTAATAACACATCAGCTATCTTTCTTTTTAAAATATTCATCAATTAAATGTCCAACTCCTTCGGCTTCTTTCTTCCTTCCTTCCGGAAAATAAGGATAATTGGCTACTTCCCTGTTGAAATTGATAGCTTGACTTTTAGAGTTAAAATCACTATTTACCGCTATGTACACGGAATGACTCCAAAAGAATTTGGCAGACTAATTTTAGCAGATGCATCAACTGTCCGGAGCTGGGAGGAAAGAAGGCTTATTCCACACCTCAAGAAGAGGCTTAAAATTGGGGAATTAATAAAAAAGGGATTAGAAAACAACTCTAATTCATAATGGCTGACTTTTTGGGGAGCTTACACAAGAATATACTATTTCGAAAAACCCAGAGTAAGATTGAATCTGTGATGGGTATTAATTTCATAACAAAAAATAATATGAAAATTGTATGTGTAATATGGGAAATAGTAATAGTTTTATTTATCAGGATCTGATAGAAGTAGCGGTTCAATTTTATTATTAAGCTGAACTATATTTTTCATAGCTGCACATTAATAAAACTGCTTTATCAGATATGCAACGGGGCGAGAAAGATAATAACCATTCTTCTGCCGGATATAAAACCAGATCCGGAAACGATAAACAATTTAACGTTGAAATTCCTTCAATTTCTCTTCCTAAAGGTGGTGGCGCCATTAAAGGCATTGACGAAAAGTTTTCGGTAAACGCTGTTAATGGCACATCCTCATTTTCAATACCACTTCCTTTTTCTCCTGCAAGAGGAGCATCGCCTTCATTAGGATTATCCTATAGCTCTGGTGCTGGCAATGGCATTTTTGGCTTGGGTTGGAATTTAAGTTTGGGATCAATCAGGAGGAAAACAGACAAGGAACTGCCCCAATACTCTGATGCCATTGATTCGGACACATTCTTATTCTCTGAAGCAGAAGATTTAGTGCCAGAGTTTAAAAAGAACCCGAATGGAAGTTTTCAAATGCAAACTAATGGTGAATACTTCATCAGCGAAAGAGATTCATCAGATGGGTTATTTACCATCAGAAATTACAAACCCCGTATCGAGGGATTATTTGCCCGGATAGAACGCTGGATTGAAAAAGGAAATAGAAGAATTAAATGGCGTGTCATTGCCAAAGAAAATACCACCACACTTTTTGGATGGACGGATAATTCTATCATCTCCAACCCCGATGATCCAACAAAAATATATGAGTGGCTCCCCGAATTTGTATTTGACGATAAAGGAAACTGCTCACAGTACATTTATAAAAAGGATGACAAAATTGGGTTTGACGAATTATTGTTACACAATCGAAATCGGCTAAAAAATGGTTTAATTACATATACAAATCTCTATATTGACAAAGTGCTTTATGGGAATAATATACCTTATAAACAATTTGGTGATCCATTTCCAATTGAAACAGATTATATGTTTCAAACCATATTTGATTATGGAACATTGTCTGGCACCGGCTCAATTGAAACATTCAACGACTGGGATTTCAGGCCGGATGCTTTTTCAGATTACAAAGCAGGTTTTGAAATAAGAACTACCCGATTGTGCAAACGGGTTTTATTGTTCCATGTTTTTAAAGAATTGGCAATAAAACCGGACAAATCCGATAAGAAAACACTCATAACGTCAATCAATTTTGAGTACGACATTTCGACTGAACAGGATTTTACTTTTCTAAAAACAATTACTTCATACGGTTATATCAAAAAACCAGATGGTTCTTATTCGCATAAAAAACTTCCTCCCATGGAGTTTGAATACCAAAAACATGATTGGAGTAAGGACGTAAAAACTATTTCCTCCGATGCTTTGGTTCATGCTCCGTTTGGTTTGGATGAGCAGCAATACCAGTTCACCGATCTGTTTAATGAAGGCCTATCGGGGATTCTTACCGAACAGGCGAACGGCTGGTATTACAAGCATAACCTGGGTGATGGAAAATTTGAACAGGCAAAATTAGTTTCTCCCAAACCGTCTTTTGCAGGACTTGGCAGACAATTGCAATTAGCAGACCTGGATGCCGATGGCGGCAAACAATTAGTCAGTTTTGATACTGAACCTGCGGGATATTTTGAATTGGATGATGACAATGAATGGCAAGGACTGCGTTCATTTAAAGGGTTACCCAATATAGATTTTGGCGATGCCAATACCCGAATGCTCGATTTGAATGGAGATGGAAAACCGGAAGTAGTTATTTCAGAAGAAAATGTTTTTACCTGGTATGCATCTGAAGGCAGGCATGGATATACCGCGGCAAAGAAAACGATAAAGCCATTTGATGAAGAAGCCGGACCGGCGATTGTTTTTGCTGATGGAAAACAGACTATCTATTTAGCCGATATGTCCGGAGGTGGGATGACTGATATTGTAAGAATACGAAATGGTGAAGTATGTTATTGGCCAAACCTGGGATATGGAAAGTTTGGTGCTAAAGTGGCTCTGGATAATGCCCCGGTTTTTGATCATCTGGATGCATTTAATCCTGCTTATTTGCGATTGGCAGATATTGATGGTTCCGGCACTTCCGATATCATCTATTTGGGTAAAAACAAATTTACCTGCTGGAAAAACCTGAGCGGCAATCGTTTTAGTACCACTCCGTTTGAAATAGATGCGTTGCCCGAAATACATTCCCAGTCAAAAATTACAGTTACCGATTTGTTGGGGAATGGTGTTGCCTGTATCGTTTGGTCAAGCCCTTTAGCCAAAGATGCAAATGCCCCATTGAAATATATTGACCTGATGAATAGTAAGAAGCCTCACCTCATGGTTTCTTATAAAAATAATCTGGGTAAAGAAATTTCGGTGGAATATACTCCTTCTACTAAATTTTATATTGACGATAAATTAGCAGGAAAGCCCTGGGTAACCAAATTGCATTTCCCGGTTCACTGTATTTCCAAAACCATCACCGAAGATAAAATATCGGGCTACCGGTTTGTCAGTGAATACAAATACCATCATGGTTATTACGACCATGCAGAAAGAGAATTCAGGGGATTTGGGATGGTGGAGCAAACAGATGCTGAAACCTTTGAACATTGGAAAAAAGGGAACGCTTCCAATATTGTAGAAGAACCCTTGCACCAGGAACCCGTCGTTTCCAAAACATGGAACCATACCGGAGCTTTTTTGCAACAGGATAAAATTCTGACTCAATTTGCTAAAGATTATTGGTATGAAGAAATGCAAAGGCAGGGTTTTTCTATCACCCATCATGAAGTGGCATTGCCGGATGCCAGACTAATTACTGCCCCGGGAATTGATCCAACAATACTTAATCAACTTTCTACGCAGGAATGGCAGGAAGCATTAAGGGCCTGCAAGGGTATGGGGCTTCGTTCGGAAATATTTGCAAGAGATGCCATTAAATATGGCAATACTGAAGAAGCCCGAAAAAAAGAACTCACCCCTTTCTCTGTTGCTACGCATAATTGTGTGATTGAATTGGTTCAACCCAAAGGAAAAAACAAGTATGCTGTTTTTGTTGTGAAAGAATCCGAGGCTGTTACATACAATTATGAAAGAAATAGCGAAGATCCCCGCATAGCCCATAGCCTCAATATAAAACTGGATGAATATGGCAATGTATTGGAATCAGTTTCAGTTGTATATCCCAGGTTACTGACTGATGCATCGCTACCAATAGAAACACAACAAGATCAAAACAAGACAGTGATCATTTATACTCAAAATCAATTTACCAATGATGTGATTTCAGAAACCGATTATCGTTTGCGGTTGCCTTCAGAATTAAAAACCTTTGAATTGAAAGGTGTTGTAAAAACCAATACGTACTATTCACCAGGCGATTTTACCAACATCATTTCAGATGCAAAATCGGACACGGCATTATACCATGAAACAGATAAAGAGCCGGTGGCTGGCAAAGCGCAAAAAAGATTAATTGAACAGGTTCGTTCTCTTTATTATGGAAACAATTTAACAACTGCTTTATCATTACATCAATTAGAGTCGTTGGCAATTCCTTTTGAAAGTTATCAGTTGGCCTATACGCCTGAATTGATCGCAGATATTTTTGGGGCGAAAGTTGATGCCCCGTTACTGGCAGAAGGTAAATTTACTCATAGCGAAGGCGATAACAATTGGTGGATACGTTCCGGAACCATTCAATTTAAAACATCACCTGAAAATGAAACGGATGCACAAAATCGTTTTTACTTGCCTTTATCCTATACCGACCCCTATGGAGCCATCACCAAAGTAAAGTACTACGGTAATTACTTTTTATTTATTGATGAAACCGAAGATGCTTTGGGGAATAAATCAGGCGTCGTAAGTTTTAATTTTCGCACCCTGTCTCCCAAAAGGATGAAAGACATCAATGGTAATGTTTCTGAAGTTATCAGTGACGAGTTAGGTTTAGTAAAAGCGGTAGCCGTCATGGGTAAAGGCAGTGAAGCAGATGAACTAACCGGGCTTTCAGAAATAACTGACGCCGCAGAGTCAGCGGCAGTTCTTGGTTTTTTTCAGGCTGCCGATTCTATTCAGCTTACCAATATTGGAAAAAATTTATTGAACCGTGCCTCTTCACGATTTGTCTATGACTTTGAAGCCTATACTACTTCTGGTAAACCCGCTGTTGTAGCAGCCATTACACGGGAACAACATTTTCAGCAACTGGCTGATTCACCATTGCAAATAGGCTTTGAATATTCCAATGGCATAGGTGAAGTGATCATGAAAAAAGTACAAGCTGAACCAGGAAGGGCCAAACAAGTGCTGATAAACGCAGATCAATCTATCACTATTAACGAAATTAGTACGGATGCATTTGTACCCAAACAACTCCGCTGGATTGGAAATGGAAGAACCATCAAAAATAATAAAGGCAATCCTGTAAAACAATACGAACCTTATTTTTCTGTAACGCATCATTACGAAGATTTCAAAGAACTGGTTGAAACAGGTGTTACCCCCATAATGTATTATGATGCTGCGGGTCGTCTGACAAAAACCGAAATGCCTGATGGAACTTTTTCAAAAGTGGAATTTGATTCCTGGAAACAAACGGTGTCTGATGCCAACGATACCGTTTTAGAATCATCCTGGTTTAACGATCGCACAAATCATTTAATAGATACAGCACTTATTAGTGCAGGAAAAGATCCGGTAAAAGAAAAAACCGCTGCTGATAAAGCTGCCAAACATGCCAATACTCCCAACTCATTGCATTTTGATACTTTGGGCAGACCTGTTTTATCAATTGACCACAATAAAAACATTACAACTGATACAGATGAATTTTACCTGACCAAAACAAAACTGGATACCGAGGGAAACCTGCGTAGCGTAACGGATGCCCGGGGCAATACAGTAATGAAATATAAATATGATATGCTGGGCAACCGGGTATATCAAAACAGTATGGATGCCGGGCAACGTTGGTTATTGATAAACATTCTTGGCAACCCACTTCACACCTGGGATGAACGTAACCATGAGTTCCAGTATTTTTATGACTTACTGCAGCGGCCAACACATAGTAAAATACTGGGAGGCGATGGCAGCGTCCCGTTAGATAATATTTTTGGCAAAGTTATTTATGGTGAAAGCCTTTTGTTGCCAGAACGCAGTAATGAGACTGCCTTGCAAACCAGTAATGTTCTGGGTAAGCCCATTAAACTTTTTGATACCGGTGGTTTGATTGAAACTGCTGAGTTTGATTTTAAAGGACAGCCGCTTTTTACGACCCGGAAATTATTCAGTAAATACAAGGAAACCGTCAACTGGACAGACGCTAACCTGGAAAGCGATTTGGAAAGAGATGCATTTACGTTTACCACAGAAACGGATGCACTTGGAAGAATCACCAAACAAACTGCGCAGGACGGAAGCATAATCACGCCTTCTTACAACGAAGCAGGACTGTTAGATAAAGAATCCGTTTTGCATCCGGGGGATGCTGTTGGCACTGCTTACATCAAAAACATTGATTACAATGAAAAAGGCCAGCGGAATAAAATTGTTTATGGCAATGATGTAAGTACTAAGTTTTATTATGATAAAGAAACCTTCCGTCTTAAACGTTTAGAAAGCAAAAGGCAAAACAACGATCCGTTGCAGGATTGGTATTATACCTTCGATCCCGTTGGAAACATTTCCCATATAGAAGACAAGAACATTCCCGTTGTATTTTTTGATAACCAAAAGATTACCGGAACGTCCACTTATGTCTATGATGCTTTATATCGTTTAGTGGAAGCTGAAGGAAGAGAAAATAACGCAGCCCTGTTATTTACTGCACAGGATAACTGGAATGATGCCCCGTTCATGCAACAGCTTGATCCTGGTAACCCAATGGCTTTGCGGAATTATACGCAAACTTATCAATATGATGCGGTAGGTAATATGCTGCAAATGCGGCATCAGGCTACCGGAAATAACTGGACAAGAGATTATGCTTACCAGGCTAACAATAATCGTTTAATAAGTACACAGATAGGCGATCAAATTTATCAATATCCACACCATGCGCAACATGGATTTATAACCGGGATGCCGCACATCGAGGAAATAGAATGGAACTTTAAAGAAGAATTGATACGAAATATCAGGCAAAAAGTAAACATCGGCAATGGCACAGCGGAAACAACCTGGTACCAGTATGATGGCGGGGGTCAGCGTATCCGTAAGATCACAGAAAACTTTGCTGAAGCTGGTGCAACACCAACTAAAAAAGAAGAACGAATTTATATTTCAGGCTATGAGTTGTATAAAAAACATACTGGTGCAAATGCCGGATTGGAAAGAGTAAGTCTAAGTTTAATGGACCAGGGACATCGCTTTGTGACGATTGAAACCCGGAATAATGTGGATGATTGCACCGCGAAACACTTGCTGCGATACCAGCTACACAACCATCTAGGTTCTGCAGCTTTAGAGTTGGATGCTACAGCACATGTGATCTCTTACGAAGAATATCATCCTTATGGAACTACTGCCTATCAGGCAAAAAATGCAACCATAAAGGCCGCGGCCAAACGATACCGCTATACCGGTATGGAGCGGGATGAAGAATCAGGTTTGGAATACCATAGTGCGAGGTATTATTTGCCGTGGTTGGGGAGGTGGTTGAGTAGTGATCCGATCGGGATTGGTGATGGGGTGAATGTTTTTGCTTACGCCCATGGTAATCCAATTATTTATTACGATCAAAAAGGAACAAAAAATGTTCCAGCTAACGATACAGACCGGGCAATCAAGCAAATGGAAGACCCGCAGTTATATAGCCATCTTAAGGGAATGTCGCCGGAAGCAAGGGCAAACTTTGCCCAGGCCGCAACAGGAGAATTTGCCAACAGAGCATGGGCTATGCTCAATAACTATAATATGGAACGAGTTTATACACTTCCTACAGTAAATCTTGAATTAGAGCCAGAACCACCAGTAATTGATATCGAAATCGGGAAGTGCTATGTCCCCGGTCGGGAACCAAAAGTAGAAGAACCAAAATTTGATTCTATCGGCATGCCAAATGCTCAGCCTGCAAGAGTAATTGCTAAAAGGAATGGTGAAGTAGTTTGGGGCGGTACAGCTGAGGAAGCAGAGATTGGATTTCGGGCGAATGAAATTGGCGGCCGTTCACCTTTACCTGGTGTTACTTTTGAGTATATACCACCTGTAAATCCGTCAGATAGTCAAGATGATGATAGTGCTGGAGCTAATCCATCAAATCCTGTAGTAGGAGATCCAAATTCTGGTAAAAAGCCGAATCCAAGAAGAGGAACTTCGATGAAAGACTTGGAAAAACGACCTGCACATCTTTATGAGATATTATGGACGAATTTGGATACAGGTGAGAGTGGCGTATATAAATATGGTATTAGTAGAGAATTAAAAGGCCTTAATAAAAACAATCAATCTCCAAGAGCAATCGAACAAATCAATGAATGGAATCATGCTTTAGAATCAATAGGTTCAAGCTACAGACTTTCTCATGGCCGTGTGTGGGGCCAAGGGCAAGGGGGTATGAAGATGAAATCGCCACAAGCCCATTGGGCAGAACAGTATAAGACGACAGAACATTACCAAAATCATGGACGTGTACCACCAGGGAATCAAAGTCCTGGGCCATTTAGGGGAAATAGGATTCCAAGGGTGCCTAGAGGTGGCGGGATTCGGAAATAAAGTTGTGTAGCTCCTAGTCATCTTTCCCATGTCTGTATCCCCACAGACCGTAATAGATTAGACATAGAAATTTTGAAGTTATAGATAACACCAAAAACAATAAATATAAAAAAGTGGCAACACTCAAATCAAAAATCATCTCTCACAGGTGTTAAGCAAAACAAACAACCTGTATGTAGAGGTCTGGGAAAAAAATGTAACGAAAGATTTCCTTTTAGGAGATGTGATACTCAATGCTGAAGGAGATTTTTCGATAACGTAATTCCCAAACTGCCTCAAGTATCAACTTGTGTCAACAAAAAAGGTATAGTAAATGAGCAATTATCATCAGACGACTAAAATTTTTGATCCTTAGTTATTTAATTCAAAATTTAAAAACTCAACATATCATGTCAAAGCAAATACGAAAACCGGCAGATTTTTCCTCACTTATTAAGAAAAGCAGTAGTGTCAAAACCGTTGACAGGCTAACTGCCATTTCTGAGAAGGGCAATAATACCATAAAAGAGGTATTGAATCTTCAGTTTATTGAGCAGCTAAATAAAATAAAAGATAAAGTAGCGGCGGTCTTACCCGGCACAAAGGCCTTATTAGATAAAGCTTTTGATAAGATCAAAAATTTTGATGTCCCGGAATTAAAAGATGTTAAACTGAGCAACCTGATTATCGCCAGTATTGAATCCGACAAAACCGCCGGATTGAACGCAGAAGAAATAAATGAACTGAAAGAAGTGTTGGAGGATTACGGGGATACTACGGCTGCGGAAATCCTGGAGCTGGAGACCCCCATTGACAAAAACCCTTTCCTCGCCAACGAGATCCGTTATGCCAAGAATCTAACCTATGGTAAAATCATTGGCCTGGAAGAGGAAAAAGTTAAATCCCTGGCCGATGCCGATCTTGATCTGTTGCAACCCGACGAGGAAAAGTTGGATAGACTTGTTAAAGCAAGGGTTATCAATGCGGTTCAAAAAGAAGATTTGGTATTGACTGGAAAATTGGCGCAATTGACCGACGAAAACTTTGAACTGATCTCCGAACTAAAATCAGCCAGGATAGAAACAATCTCTGACCTGGTTAGCATGAACAGCACCGATTGGCTTAAGATTATTACCGATAAAAAAATCAACGTGCCTGAAGATGAGATAAGCGCAGAAGACTATGCAGAAAATCTGAATAACACTATTGAGAAATCATTTCCTACAGCATATTTCATGCAGCGCAAACTCAGATCACAGGCGGTGGGAGAAATCATGACTTTTACTAAAGACCTTCAGCCTCTACTGAAAAAAAATATTCGGCTTTTTGGCAACAAATCTAAACCGATAGCCGAACTCACAGAAAATGACTGGGCAGAAATTGTTCAGGACCAAAGAAAAGTGGTAGTCACCGCGATGGAAAAGGCCCTTCCGATAGTGAACACTTACCGCTATTTAGGGATTGGCGACATTATACAAAGTAGCTTAGATGAAAACGGCAAGCAACAAGAAATCAATGCAAGATTCAACGCACTCTCCAAGTTCTATGAAAACAATCCTAAAATTGATCTGCTGACTTCCGATTTCAGTGTGGATCTGAAAAACTCCACCCGTGCAATGTACAATTGGAAGGAAATTGACAGTAAACATCAACCTGTTGTACAGAAACAAATGGCAGCCTTTCAAAGAAGCTATGTGATGACTGAAGAACATGATACGGCAGATCATATTATGAAGAGAGGATTTGACTCAGCTTATAAAATACTCTCTCTTTCTGAGGAAGATTTTATTGCAGCTTCCGGACTAAGCACGGAAAAAGGGAGAAGAGTGTATGAAAAAGCAAAGGATTTGTCCATTGGCTCGGCACATTATATGGAAGCAATCAGGGATGGCGTTAAAGGCAATTTTAAAGATTTAGCTGTCTCTAACCAGCACGCATTAGTAAACGATTTGAAAGAAATAGATGGCTTCTCTGATTTGTTTGGAAAAATGGATTACTGCGACTGTGAACATTGCCGTTCTATTTTTAGTCCTGGCGCTTACTTTGCAGACCTTATGTATTTTGTACAGGAAAAAGTTAGCAAAAAAGTGTTTAGCGGAGCTAAAGGTAATCATCCGCTTTATTTAAAAAGAAGAAGACCTGATCTGTGGGAACTTGAACTAAGTTGCAAAAATACCTCTACAGAAGTTCCTTACCTGAGTATAGTGAATGAAGTTCTGGAGCGTTTTCTCAAGTCTGTTTTATCTGAAAATGATATTTATACTTTTCTTAAAAACGCCAATCGTTCCCTTAATCAACCCTTTGACCTTTCATTGGAAACCCTGCGATTGTATCTCAGTCACTTTGACCTGAAATTATATGATATATACCAATTGATGAATGTTCCGGTAGCTAAGCAACATCGAGAATACCTTCAATTATCACAAAAAGAATTGCATATTATTACTAATAAAGACATTGCTAATGTCAGCAAAAGATTTGGCAACCCATCATTAAATAACTTCCATGTACAAGACTTTATTTCATTTGCGGGCATCAGCAGAACTCAACTTGATGAATTATTGGCAACCACATTTATTCCGGAAATTGCTCCGGTTAAGGTTCAAATGATTGCAGAGTCGGATGATATTCAAAAGTACAGGGAGCTTGTTCAAAATCTGACCAATGAACGCTTAGATTATATCCACCGCTATCTCAGACTTTGGAAAAAAACGGGGTGGAGTATTCCGGAGTTTGATTTGGTATTGAATGCATTAAAATCAAAAGGATTGTTAAGTGATCTGGAAAAAGATAATTCAGACCCGAATTCAAAAGTACTCGTTCTCTGCCAGGCTTGCATTATTAAGTCGGCTCTTAATTTGAGTATTGAAGAACTCGCTGCCATTATTCACCTGTTACCTGCTAAATCCATTGTAGAAGATAAAGAGGCATTTGTTAATAAGGTATTTGATACTGCCAAACTCAAAGACAATACTATTACTGATAAAACTCCGGTGCTGCTTTCAGGTCTTGGTATTTCAGAAGTTGAATTCATTGCCTTAAATGAGTTATTCAATATTGATGTTTCCCAGGAAATAGGAGTATCTCATCTCTCTATGCTCTATCGGCAAACCAAAATAGCCAAAGCACTTAAATGGAACATTAGTGATTTTTGCACGGTGCTGAAATTAATATTGAACGACAACCCGGTACAAAGCCTGGACAACATTGACGAACTTTTGCGCTTCTCGAAATGGTTTAGAAAGTGTCCACTCAAAATTACCCAATTAAAATACATTTTAACTGGTGAAGAATCAAATCAAATCAAGTATAAATACAATACAGAAGTCATTTATAAACTGATCCTGGAAATCCAAAACCAGGAAGCGGTTAAGCTGGCGAAAGACAATAATGTAAAACTTGAAATGAAGAGGTTAATCTTGCAAAATAAGCTACAAAGTATTTTCAATATCACCCATGAGCAATTCCTGGAACAGTATATTCCTAGTTTAGTCAGTACCGATTACCACACAGCAGCCGAAAAAGCACTGAATGCTAATTTCACTAATGACTTGCCAGACGATATCAATGCATTTGACGACCTGAAAAATGTAATCCAAACCCTGGAACGCTATTCCCTCATTTTTGAAAAGTATCAGCTTGATGCAGATAATATTTCCTTTTTAGTAACCAATCCACAAGTATTTGGCATCAGCAATTTAAAGTTACTCAGTATTGGAGATTTGAAACAATTGAGCATCTACACCACTCTACTAAAAGACAAAGATGACTTTAACGAAAAACGTTGGACCATTCTACGCAGTTACCAGGTCAATAATAGTTTTAATGGCGTTGAATCATTACTGGCAGAGTACCGGAACCAGGCATTGAGCAGTATCAGTTCTGTTACTCCCCTTGTAGCACCCGGTTTGACTGCTGTCGAAGCGTTGAACAGGGTAAAGGAAGTGACAGAAATGATGACTACGCTTGGGGTACAAGCCGATTCATTGTTGAAACTTGTTTCTCAAGATCACGAAGCTGCAGCAGAGATTGCCCAAGCTGCCTTCTTGTCAAAATACGATGATGATAAAACAAGAAAAGAAAAACAGGAACCTTATATTGATAAAATAAACACACTTAAGCGAGATGCACTTTGTGACTATATCATATCAAAAAAGGAGAGCTTTAAATTTCAAGATCGTTCTGATCTCTATGCGTTCTTTCTTCTGAGTGTTGACATGAGTGGTTGTGCCAGAACTTCACCACTGGTTTCGGCGATTACCAGTCTGCAATTGTATATACATCGGTGCACCGTCAATTTGGAACAGTCGGATGTTAATTTGAACCCTTCGCTGTCTGATATTAGAGTGCTACCCACCTATATTCCTAAAGATGAATGGGAATGGAGAAAAAATTATAGAGTTTGGGAAGCAAACAGAAAAGTGTTTCTCTATCCCGAGAACTATATTGATCCTTCATTACGTGATACCAAAACACATTTATTCAAAGACGTTGAAGATGAGTTGTTACAGCAAAAAATTACCAAGGAAACAGCTGAAGAAGCCTATAAAAAATACCTTAGCCAATTTACTGAATTAGCGAAACTTCGTTATGCCGGCGCCTATTATCAGAAAGACTATGACAATCTTGGGAACTATAACTTTCTTAGAGAAAATAATACGGGTGCGAAATTTAGGAATGCTAATTACATGGCCAACAACCTGATTCAAGGTGCCGTTACAGACGACAGTTGTTATTACTTTTTTGCCCGTACAAATGTAGCTCCTTACCAATACTATTTTAGGATATACAGCCATAAGAAAAAAATATGGGGTAACTGGGAAAAAATGGATATCGGTATTGAAGCCAGAGAAATTTCAGCACTTATCTATCATGGGAAATTATATATATTTTGGACTGAAGTAAAATCGAAAGAACTGAGTAAGATAAATGATGGAAGTTCAAGTTCTAAAAGATTTCAGTTTACCGGTCACCTGAAATATGCGTTTTTGAATGAAAGTAAGAAATGGTCCGCACCACAGCGGATGGTGATAGGCCAAAACAGTGTATCGCAAGAAAAAATATATGGCAGAGTATTTGGTGGCGCTGCGTTTGTCCAGGATGATTGGGATAAGAAAAAAGACAGCATTATTGAGATATTTGAAAGAGAGGTCTTTAGAAAACCATACTCGATCAAATTTAACCCTTACGCAAGTGCAAGCACGCCATTAAGTGTTGGTTTTATTTGGACGCATGAAAGATCATATAGTGAGGTAACTTATACGGTTTTTCCTTTGCCGATTTATTACGAGTCGAGCTTATTGAAAATCCTGTTTGTAACCCCAGCAAGTGAGTTTGTAGTTATAAATGATGATTTTTCCAATAAAGTTAAAAATATATCTGTAAATGTCGTAATTGATGAATTCCTCTTTGGTGAGGAAGCCAAGTCCTATGAGGGTGAACTGATATTGCTTCCTGGTGGTTGCTACTTCTCTGTAAAAATAAAGGGCATCTCCTTTTATCAGCTAGTACCAGCAATGCCCAATGCAAAGGAAGGAGAAATTAAAGAAAAAACATTTGGGCTATCACTTTCAGAGAACAATATTAGTGGACCCGCTACGCAACATATATTTGGTGGTGCTCCTTTGAATAACTATAAAGAAGAGTATATAAAGTTCTTTAATAATAATGGTGAATTCGTAACGCATATTGAGCAAGGGACGAAGGAGCTGTCAGAGAACTACATAAAACAAGACAAAAAAGGGAACGCAGATCTTGTCGTAAAGAGCTCTAAAATCATGCTTCTGGTTCCATTGGATACCGTACTTACCGATGAGCTCAGTGATGTGCTTCATGGTAAGGGCTTAGAATCTTTTCTGTCATTGCAAACGCAAACATTAACAACTAAACACGGAAGTCAGCTGAATTTTAGGGGCCCATACGGCCAGTATTATTGGGAAATGTTTTTCCATATTCCATTTCTAATTGCCAACCATTTTAATGCCAATCAAAAATATAAGGAAGCAAAATGGTGGTATGAACGGATATTTAATCCAACGGCAGATGAGAAACCAGATCTAAAACCCAGCGATCACAATTGGCAGTTTGCAGAGTTTAGAGGGTTGGATGCTGAAAAGCTAAAGGAAATTCTTACCGACTCAAAGACGATTGAAGTATATAAAGAAGACCCTTTTGACCCGCATGCTATTGCACAATTGCGAATAAGTGCCTATCAAAAAGCAATTGTGATGAAGTACATTGACAATCTGCTGGATTGGGGTGATGCCTTGTTTACACAGGATACACGTGAATCCATCAACGAAGCAGAGATGCTCTACCAATTTGCATCAGATATTTTAGGCCGGCGGCCGGTAAAAATGGGTAAATGTAAATCGCCAGGCGACAAAGTGCTAACCTATAAGGAAATTGCAGAAGCCATAGACGATGGTTCAGAATTTCTGATAACGCTGGAAAATTATCATTGGACCCAAACGCAAATTTATCGGGCAGGTACAGGTTTCATCAATAGCTCAAAGAAGTTAAATTCAATACATTTTACATCCAACGAGGAAATTGATTTCGTTGGTTTTGAGAAACAGGTAGCACTTCGAACAGGCAAGGACATGGCCGCTTTATTAAGCCATAAAAGCGACAACAATCAGCAATTTACGATTAACTCCAACGCACAAAAGGCTCTAAAACGCAGCAGTACCCATGTAGTGGCCTATCGCGAAGCAGTGAAGGAGAGGAACAGAGGGTACGAAAGAGAGCCAATGAAGAAAGATAAAAAGTATGATTTCACAAAAACGAATGAATACAAGCTACTCAAGTTTAAACCCAAACGAAGATTTCCGTCTCTTGATGTGGTACGCCAGACTTCTTTGGCATTTTGTGTACCTGAAAACAAGGACCTGATGCAGTATTGGGATCGGGTAGATGACAGACTATTTAAGATTTGGAATTGTATGAACATTAAGGGCATCAGGCGCAGCCTATCCTTGTTCCAACCACCTATTGACCCAATGATGCTGGTAAGATTAAGAGCATCGGGACTCAGTTTGGAGGAAGCGATTTCAATGGCAATGATGACCGGTGAATTACCTCACTACCGGTTTACTTATTTGCTGGAAAAAGCGAGACAATACGCACAAGCCGCACAAGGGTTTGGCGCTGCATTGCTTAGTGCGTTGGAAAAGAAAGATGGAGAAGAACTCCAGCTATTAAGGAGTGTTCATGAAAAGAACATTCTGAGGCTGACAAAAGAGACTAAGAAAAAGCAACTGCAGGAAGCAAGAACGCAGTTAAAAGCCATTGAAGAAGGATTGAAGAACATTGAAAACCGGATTGGTTATTACGATGAGTTGTTGAATGCAGGGCTAACAGGATGGGAAGTGGTTCAACAAGTATCAAAACATGCAGGAACTGCTTTAAAATTAGCCGAAAGTGTAGTGCATTTAATGGCTGGGATAACCTATCTGATTCCCCAGGTAGGAAGCCCATTTTCCATGAAATATGGAGGCCAGGAATTAGGACATAGTGGTGTCGAATTTGCGGAGTGGACCAGCAGCATGGCCAGCATAGCCGATGCGGTTTCTGCTTCTGCCGGGCTGGAGGCAACCTTCCAACGACGAGAGCAAGAATGGAAATATCAATTGAAGACAGCCAAGCAGGAACAAAAGCAAAACCAACAGCAGTTACTTGCAGCTGAAATACGAGAGTTGATCGCCGAAAAAGATTTCGAAATTCATGAAAAAAACATGGAACAGTCTGATGAATTACATGATTTTTACAAAAATAAATTCACCAACCTCGGCTTGTATAATTTCATGGCGTCAACGCTGAACCGAATTTATCGCTCCTCTTTCAACATAGCCCAGGATTTGGCTAAACTGGCTGAACGAGCTTACAATTTTGAAACATTCCGTTCTGATATTTTTATTCAGTCTGATAACTGGCAATTTGATAAAGCCGGTTTGCTGGCAGGTGATCGACTCTTGCTGCAATTGCAGGAAATGGAGAAAGCCTATATTGAAAAAAATGAACGAATCCCTGAGATAACACAAAGTTTTTCGTTGGCGCTGCTCAATTCATCCAATCTGATCCAATTACGGCAGAGCGGTGTTTGTGATATTAAGATTCCGGAAATCGCATTCGAAGTATTATACCCCGGGCAATACCGGAGGATCATCAAATCTGTCCGGGTTTCTATTCCCTGCATTGCCGGCCCCCATGCTAACATCAGTGCGAGGCTTACCCTATTAAAAGGACTTGTTGAAAAAGAGGATAAGCTTGCACTGGAAGAAATCAATGTGGCAAAGAATACATCCATTACAACTAGTAGCGCTAATAACGATTCCGGCGTATTCGACTTAAATTTCAGGGATGAACGCTATTTGCCTTTTGAAGGTGCCGGAGCGATCAGCGAATGGCGTCTTGAATTACCGGCAAAAGTAAGGTCATTCAACTATGATACCATTGCGGACGTAATAGTACATATCAGTTACACAGCACTTGATGGTGATCGTGCCGCTGCTGAGGACAACCTCGCTGCTACTATCATAGCATATACACAAAGCGAGGGAGTGTATCGTATTTTCAGTCTGCGTCATGAATTCCCCGCAGCATTTCATCTTCTACTCCACTCAGATCCGCAAAAAACCGAATTTGAAGTAGGAAAAATGCATTTTCCCTATGTATTTATGGACAAAATATTAAGTATGGAACTGGTAAAAATTTATCTTAAGCCTAAGCATTCACAATCCATAGCAGTCCCGGCTTCTTTGAAAATAAATGATAGCAATACAGTTGTCTTTTCCCCGGACGATGATATTGCCCAACCCGGTTCGAATGAAAATACAAATAAAATCAAAGGGGGTAGCTTTAATACCAATGATGACCCTATCGGAAAATGGACCATTGAAGCAGGAAACGGGGGATTAGATACAAACAATCTCGATGATGTAGTGGTTGTGATAAAATATAAAATTGAATAATTCCTTTTCTCCTGCCCTTTTTCTTAACAGCCTCACAAATTAAAACCTCTATTTTTTTATCTGTCAAAAAATGGAGGTTTTTTATGCAAGCCTGAAAAGATGGAATGAATTATTTTCAGAATTATCCCGCCCATCCTTCCCTGTCCAAACTCCTGTATTGAATCGCTTCAGCCAAATGCTCTGGTTTTATATCGGCACATTCTGCAAGATCAGCAATGGGGCCGACTGAAATTCTGCCAGTGACGATTCCAGGCATAGCTCAAACACAGCATGTTCTCTTCACTTGCACAGATCATGAGTATATGCATGTGCTCGGTTTTTTCCACACCGATTATAAGGACGATGTGGCTCATCAAACCGGGTGGATTGGGTATTATATTTTACTGGACTGGAAACAAAAAGGGATTGAAGCAATGACGCTTAAGCCTGGTGATCTGTAGGAGGTATTATTTAACTTCGCAATTATAAAGTAGAAATAACATGAGCATTTCAGTTTTGGTAAGGAAGGATAAAATAAACGGCCATCAACACATTTTAGGGGTGTATTCAAGTTCCCTCAATGCGTATGCAATTTTCAAGTCTCGATTAGGGCAAAACAAGAGTCCATATACGGGCGGGGTAAATCGATACGCAGATGCTGAAATGTTCAAGTACGCACTGGCAGAAGCAGATAAGGGTTACGTTCTTATTTATCAGCATGAGCAGTTTGAGATATTTATTCAATGGAATATTCTGGATCAACAATTAAAATGAAATCAAAACCGTTGATTACATCACGATCTAAAAATGTAAAAGTGGTCACCAGCTTTTCCAAATGCTTTAAGTTCATATATTCATCCCTGGTGACTTTCGTTCCATTAAAATAATCACATCAGCTTTTCTCTTTGTTGTTGATATATTCTTCGATTAATTTTCCAATACCTTCCGCTTCTTTTTGTCTTCCTTCCGGAATAGATGTCCAGAAATTTTTTTTACCTGCATCTTTTGTTCTTGCTATTACGATTGGAAGTCTTGTGCTGCTGAATATAACCCGGAAGGCCGTGTACTTTGGTATCACCAGTTCATCAACCTTCATGGTGACACTATTCAGTTGTAATTCAAAGGGCATTACTCCGGCAATTGAATTTGATCTAAATAGGGGGTTAATAAATCAGTCGTTTTATCTACCCGGATATGATTGTATACAATGGAATCTAAAGGACCGCCAAGCTCTACATAAAATGAATCTACCTGGTATAATTCAAACACCTGTTCTTCTGTTTTTCGTTCAGCCAACAGAACTGCTTTGTTCCAAACTGTTTCAATTTGTTCCATTTCATCCAATAAATTAAATTCATTTATAGTCATCGTTCAAGTTACAAAGTTTTGATAATTTCAGGGATGCCGGTGACCGAAAAACAAAATTATGATTTGGAGGAATTTTTTACCAAAGCAAAATTGCCAACATCAGTGCAATTGGATGTTGGAAGTAAAGTAGAAAGTGTTTCCAAATTTATAGACAGTCATTTGAAAGTTCTTCGAAATAATGGTGACAAACCGATGTACGAAGTTTTTATGAAAGATTATTAAAGCTGAAAGAAATTATTTCGTAATGGCTCCATTCAGTTTTACAATTACTTTACGAAAGTTGGCTTAGATTCTTCAATTTTGATAAAAGAAATATAATTAAGGCTAAAGACATATTCTTTTTATATTTATAGCATTTCCACAAAACTTTAAATATGGAATTCTTGGAGCTGGAAAATCTTTCGCAGATACAGAAAACATTCAGTGTTTCTCATTGTGATTTTCTAATAGAAAATTGTATCGTAGCTTTAGAAAACAACAATCATAATTCAGGGTGTATGCTTACAGTATCAGGGGATCAGAAAACTGAAATTTCGTTAAAATGGAAAAGAACATTTAAGAAAGGAGGGTATAAGGAAGCCAGAAAAATAATAGAACATGCAGCAGAAGTTCTTTCCTTTGTTTTAAGCGCCAAACTTACTGATTATACTGTAATAGAAGAAGCATTAATCGGTACTGGGATAGACTATTGGCTTGGGTATGAAGAAACAGATGTTAATTATAATCCCAAAAATTTTATACGAGCCCGGCTTGAAGTTTCGGGAATTAACAAAGAATCCTCAAAAAATACCATTGCCAATCGGGTTAAAATCAAAATGGAACAGACTGTTCCGTCAGATGGGTATAAACTTCCTGCCTATATTTCTATTGTTGAGTTTGGAACTCCAAAAGCATATTTTAGAAAAAAATGATTGATATCAGAAAAATACACCGACAGGCGATGGCTCTTGCAAAAAGGGCAAATGAAGCCAAGAATAAACAACGATTTCATGAGTTCAATTTATTAACTAAAGAGTCGTTGAAATTAGAACTGTTGGCATCAAATGTGTTGAAAGATGAATTTGATACTGAACCGACCAGATCAGTATTACTGTTGACAGCTGCCACCTTGGCTAGTAATATTGAAAGTTTCGAACAGTCAAGAGACCTTTTACAAACAGCTTTAGCTGGCAAGCCCCATATTGAAATAAAGGAAGAGTTAGAAAAATTACTTAGCGAAGTGCTTATCTCTCTTGAATCAAAAAAAGTTGAAATTGTATCCGCCAACAAAAAAGGTTCAAGAAAAGTCAAGATTGCTATTTTGGATTTATATGATGGACTTCCAAATCAGGGAATGAGATGTATACAAACAATTATATCGCAATGGGCTATTGCCGGCAATATTGATGTTGAAGTTCTTGAATTCGATGTACGAGACAAGAATGAGATTCCCGACATGTCCTTTGAAATTTATATTTCCAGTGGAGGACCAGGAAACCCACTTGAAAACAGGTTCGAAGAGTGGGATATTAATTGGTGTAAATGGCTCGGTGCAATTGATAAATGGAACGTAGGTAGAAATAGTCGAAATAAAAAACATGTATTTCTAATTGGCTTTTCCTTTTTATTAGCCGCAAGATTTTTTAATCTGGGATTAGTATGTAAGAGGAAGTCAACATCCTTTGGTGTAGTTCCAATAACCTTGCTTAAAGAAGGTGAACTTGACCCTGTTTTTGATAAACTTTCGAATCCATTTTATGCATTGGATGCCAGGGATTTTCAGATCATTCAACCAGATTATTCACTTATTGAAAGAATGGGTGGGAAAATCCTTTGTATTGAAAAACAAAGACCACATGTGCCATATGAAAGAGCTGTCATGGGCATTCGATTTAACGAATTTATGATAGGGACTGTATTTCATCCGGAAGCGGATCCAGTTGGCGTTAGTCTTTACCTTCAAACTGAAGAAAAAAGAAAAATTATCATAGAAAATTACGGAGTAGACCTTTTGGAAAGTATGTTAGTGGCTTTACAAGATCCAGAAAAATTAATCAAAACCCAATCAAGTGTTTTGATCAACTTTTTTAATTGGGCAAGTGGTATATCCAGTGATATTTTTATTAAAGGTAATTTCCCAGATTCACTTTTTTCAGGAAGTGACTTTAATTTGGAGGAACTTGTGGTGAGTGAGACGTTAGGAATTGCTTACTAAATTGACCTAATTTCATACTATAACATGTACTTATTTTGTAATCGCCTTAATGAATACTGCAATGGCTTTTAATAATTCTCCATCCAGTTTTTTATCCTGCATATCTTTAAATGAAATCAACTCTCTCCAGTTTCTTTCCTCATCCGGTTCAAATAGTACTTTCGTTTCTTCCATTTCAACTTCCAGCTTAACAGTGTAACCATAATTCAACAGCTTTGCCGGGACGGTTAAATTATTTCCATTGAAGGAGACGGAAAGTTCAAATTCATTTTCCATTCGCCTAAAGGTCGGAATAAATTGGTCTACGTATTTGATTCCCGCCGTGCGGGATTGAAATACACTTTACAATTTTGACAACACCGTTGGCAGACTTGTTTTTGCAGAAGGCTCATAAAAAACAAGTCTGTGAAGGGTGTAATCTTTTAATATTATTATACCTGGTCTTGCATTTCTGTGTATATAACTTTACTCTAAAAGGAGTGAAACCAGCCAATAGATTGTGTTTGCTCCAAAATAGCAGATAAAGCATGGAAAATTTTCCATTAATCAGATTTGAAGGCAGCAGGTTTTATGCTTTTGTTCAATTTTAACCTCATTACAGGAATTGGTGGAGAGGGTCTCTTTTTTTACTAAAAAACTCTACTGGTGAGTGGTCAAAAAATAATAGAGTTTACAGAATGCTTGGAAACTTTGATTTGTAAAGCCGGATGGTTATAAATCTTGTCTAAAATTGCGGACTTGAAGTAGTTATTCCAAATCGTTTGGCCGCATCTGTCTGCCATAACTTTGGATCATAAATAAAATGAAGTCCTTCCGGAATTGAAAAGAAAGGACTTTTTGCATGCCCCAGGGTATTTGAACTGCCAAATAGAAAACGAAAGTTTTTAAAGGAAGGTTTTGAAAATCGAAGTTTTGCCTCTTCAGCAAAATCACGGAACTGCTCTTCTGTTCTATCGTTTTTTAAGTAGGTGGTGGAGAGATAAACAGCTCTGTCGTAAGGGAGGCCTGAATTTATCAATGAATCAATCTGCTCAAAAACATAATTACCCTGATCTTTTTCAAAAGCCGGACTGGCAGTAATGATGGCATTAAATAGTGTCGGCTCTTTCAGCAGGGCATATAAAGCAAACCTGCCGCTTAAGGAATGCCCGATCAAAATTGTGTAATTTTTGGTTCGATAATTCGCCCTGATGTAGGGCAAAACTTCCTTCGTCAGAAAAAATAAAAAATCAGCTGCGTTTTTCACAAAATCGACTCTTCTTTCTTTTTGCTCAATCCCCACTACAATAGATTTTGGAGTATTGAAATCAGAAAGATCAACCGCGTTACGTTCCAGGAAACGCTTTGCTGCCACTGTATAATTGAATAATGAAGTATTATTGGCATCCAGCAATATGATCAGGTGACAGCTATCACCGGTAGCCTTATACTCCGGGGGTATATCAATCCAGAGTTTCCTTGTCTGGAGCAATTTGGTGGATTCAAAATTAACAATGGTTGTATTCTGTGACATGCAAGCACTGGAAATAAATAGTAAAATTGCAAAGAATCGTTTCATATGTCATACCTTCTTTTATTAAGCCGCCAATTTCCGCATTAGCGGCTCACTAATTTTTAGCCTCCAACTATTTTCTATTCCCTTTAGCTATTGGGTTTCTTGTCAGTAGCAGTAATCAGAATGGATTTAGTTTTTCAATAAGTTTTTGCTGGCGAATGATTATATCTGCTGCGCCAATCATGGCGGGCTTGTATTGTATATTATAGCCGCGTGATGTTGTACCCTGTGCCGGCAGTGATATCCAAACAGTAAAATGCCCCTGCGGGCCACTAAATTTTTCTGACACAGCTGCTATTTTGCCCTCGAGCATTCCAAATGTATGATAGTTATAGGCGTCGAGTTGTATAAGTACTTTTTGACCAGCTTTTATATTTCCAAAATCTTTCTGTTTTAAATCAGTAACTCCGGCAAAAGAAGTGTCATAACCCGGGAAATGAAGCGAATCATATGCAGGTAACTCTTCTATCCGCAAACGTGTACTTACAATAGTAGGAGAGGGTACCAGCCAGGCAATGCCAATCAGAATGATTAGAAAAAAAAAGACAAGCGTGGTACCCCATCGTATTATCCAAGCCGGTGGGCGGGAAAGTATCTCCTGCACCGCACCACTCCTGGTATTATAAGTATGTTTCTTTTCTACGGTTTCCATTTTGTTATTTCCCCAGTTCTAATTGATTTTTTACTAATTCAAAATATTTGTTGCCCTTGGAAGCCAGTTCTTCATGCGTACCCATTTCAACGATGACCCCTTTGTCCAATACGATGATATTATCAGCATTCTTCACGGTACTGAGTCGATGTGCTACGACTACTACTGTCCGTCCTTTCAAGAAATGATCCAGATTTTTCATGATCTCTTTTTCATTATTTGCATCCAGTGAGTTAGTGGCCTCATCAAAAAAGATGAATTCGGGATCTTTATATACTGCCCTAGCTATCAGTATCCGCTGCTTCTGGCCTTCACTAATACCTACTCCGTCAGATCCGATCCTCGTATTAAAATCCAATGGCAGACTGTTGATAAATTCAATGATGTTGGCAACTTCTGCTGAATATACCAGGCGTTCGTAATCCGGATTGCTATCGCCCACTGCTATATTATTGGCAACTGTATCCGGAAATATATACCCATTCTGCAGTACAGCTCCGCATTTTTGCCGCCAGATTTTATTACTGATCATATCAAGATCAATATCGCCAATGGTAATTCTTCCCTGTTCTGGTCTATAAAATTTTAGCAATAACTTTATCAAAGTCGTTTTTCCGCTTCCGCTTACACCTACAATGGCTGTTACTTTGCGGGCAGGTATCTCCAGGTTAATATTGTTCAGTACCTGTGGCTTCGCAGGACCCGGATATGCAAAGCAGACATTTTCCAGCCGTAAACTTTTCTCTTCCGGCAAATATTGCAGGGTTTGTTTGCTTGCAGGTTCTTCATCTTCCTGCGTATGTACCTCATTAAGCCGCTCTAAACTGATAGATGCATCCTGGTAAGCCTGAAGAAATTGTATGAAATGTTCTACCGGTGCATTTAACTGGCCAATGATGTATTGAATAGCCAGCATTGTACCCAGCGTCAGTTCTCCTTCAATAACCAGCTTGGCTGCAAGAAAGGTTATGAATATATTTTTACCTTCATTAATAAAAAATGCACCGGCTTGCTGGTATTGACCCAGCGCCAAACTCTTAATATTGAAGCGGAAGAGTTTTGCCTGAATTCGTTCCCACTGCCATCGTTTTTGCTGTTCACTGTTATTTAGTTTTATCTCCTGCATGCCCGCTATCATCATAATGACATTGTCGGAATTCTGGCTGTTGATCGAAAACTTTTTATAATCAAGTTCGCGTCTCTTTTTTAAGAAGGCAAGTACCCAAATGGTGTAAATGAGGGTACTGAGCAGGAAAATGAAAAATATGAGGAAGTTATACGAAAAAAGAACTACCGAAAATACCAGGAATGAAATTATGGAAAAGAAAAAGTTCAGGGTACTGGCCGTTAAAAAATGCTCGATCCTGCTATGATCATTTACCCGCTGAAGGATATCCCCGGTCATTTTAGAATCAAAATAACTCAGTGGTAACTTCATTAGCTTAATAAAGAAATCACTGATGATGGATACATTGATACGGGTGCTGATGTGCAGCAATATCCAGCTCCTGATAAAATCTATACTGGTGCGGCCGATGAAAAGCATGACCTGGGCCAGTAAGACAACATATATGAAAGAAAGATTTCCGGGTGCAATTCCGTTATCAACAATGCTGCGGGTAAGCATGGGAAATATTAGTTGTGCCAGACCTGCACAAATGATACCCAGCAATAATTGAAATAATAATTTTTTGTAATTAAGCAGGTATCTGACTATCATTTTAAGCCCTACTTTCTGCGGCACATCCTGTTTGGTTGTATAGAATTTCGGAGTAGGCTCAAGCAATAACACTATTCCCTGCGGAGGTGCTGATTGAGGCGCCGCCCAATGTGAAGTGAATTCATTCTTGTCGTATTTAATCCTTCCCTGTGCGGGGTCGGACACATAAAAGGACCCATTCTTCACCTTGTATAATACCACAAAATGATTGTCGCCCCAATGAACGATGCAGGGGAATGGTGCTTCTTTGACTAATGTTTCTATATCAATACGGGCGCCGATACTACGGAACCCCAAAGTCTCAGCAGCCTGGCTGATACCCAGCAGGCTCACACCCTCAATTCCAATCTTTGATTTTTCCCTGAGCGATTGCAACGAAAAATATTTCCCATAATATTTCGCAATGATTTGCAGGCAGGTCGGCCCGCAATCTTTCGAGTCATGTTGGATATAGTTAGGGAATTTCCGCAACATTTTTTTTAATTAGTCGATCATCCGGTAATAATAATCATCCACTTTTTCCAGTTCATGTGTATTAAGCCATAAATACCTGAATTCTGAATCTTTGATGCCAAGGATACGGTCATTACAGGCATACCAAAGTTCTTTAAAGTTAGTTTCATTGATGATAGTTTCAATGGTCTCTTCTCCGATGTTTCCAAAATTCCTGCTGTGGGTCAGGCAGTTTTTAACATTACCATCTGCGTCTATACAGATCTTCCTGTTATAATAGGCATTATGCTTTTGAATTTCTGTAAAAAACTCCAGGAAAATAATGTACTCATCTGCGGGAATATTGAAAAATGTTTTCTTAAAGTTAGTAAGGTCGTCTGTAGTAGCATATACCCTTGTAGTAGCATCTTTGTATGATTCGGGTGCCCGGTGAAGGTATATCTCGCCGATTTTTTTATGCCGCGATGCAAGCGCCTCATAGCCTTTGATGGTTATGTGCGGATCGTAAGGCAATATCAAAGCAACTGAGCGGAGTACTTTACCAGTTGTGCAGGATAAAAAGTCATCAAGTTCCTGTAATGTGTAGTTTCCAGTAAACCATATCTCCATATTCTTACATAATAATTCATCCAGCTGTTCTATAATATTCTTATAATCAAACTTTCTTGAGTCTTGTATCTGAAGAACCGCATGTTTAATTATCTCCGGGGTGTCCCAGTCTAAACTTAACGATGGGAATTGTTCAGGTTTGTCAGTAAAGAAGCCAAGACTTTCATCGCAAAGAAAATTAAAGTGTTGTTTTATTGTATTATTCTTATCATCATACAATTGTTCCAGCGCAGGCAGATCTGTATTTTGATAATTTAATAGTATTTCGCACAGGAACTGTGGGATTTTAGTGAATGAGACCTTTGGCAGGTTGATGATTACAGCCCCAGCGGTTCCCATAACGGGAATACAACTACTATATAGTTTAAAATATTGTCCTTTCATAATGAAACCAAGTCATGGTTTTTGGGAATGAATTTTGAAAAAGGCTTGCAAGGTTCATACAGAAAATAGGAAAGTGAACGGTGCCGCTCACTCGAAGATTGGCGCATAAATGTGTGCTCAATTTTTGCAAAGTCTTCTTTACTTACTTTGTCCATAAACCTATAATAAAGGGGTGTGTGACCTAGTATTTCTTCGTCAAAGACACTCGTAAACTTGATTTTTTTCATGATGCGTTTTTTTTTGTTGATCTTTTTTGATGAGCCATTCTGCTATTTTTTTCTCCAACTGAAAATTGCAGGCAAAACCATAGCCCGAAAACTGGCCGATTGGGTTTACTTCAAGGAAATAATGCTCGCCGCTTTGGCTCCGTATAATATCAATAGAACCTGTATTCAGGTCAAGTTTTTTCATTAATATTATTATTTTATCCTTTATATCTTCAGGGAGTTCATAGGCAATCATTTTAACATTCATATCCCTATTGACACTAAGCTTTATGTCAAGTGTGTTGCCGTGCATAATAGCGGTGGAATAGAAATCACCATCTAAATAAAATGTTCTTATTTCAAATTCGGCCTTTACCATTTTCTGAAAAAGCGAGACAAACACCGAGTCAGGCAATTTTTTCAGGTAAGCCATTGTTAGTTTCTGCGTAAAGTTTTTGAAACAGGAACCATCATCGCCAAAATAGACAAAGGGATCTCCCACGGGTTTCGTAATTATATTACCGTGTTCTTCCAGAAAACGGCGGACTTCATCCATATGATTTGTAATAAATGTTTCTGGGATGGTTAGTCCTACCAACTTCGCCATACGCAATGCGAAGAGCTTATTATGTGTTTTATTTACCAACGGATTGCAGAGCCATAATTTATCCCGCAATGAAAAGTAAATGTAGATAAGCAGTTCCTCTGCCTCGGCGGACAATTCACGATTCAGTTGACGCTGATGCAGGTTGGATGGCTGAAATCCTATGTTCCGGTAGTCATACCAGCGCCGGTACCAAACCACATTAGCCTTATCCAGATTAATGTTTTGCCCCCCAATTACTATCTGGTTAGAATCAATCTTTACCGACAATCGTGTGGTTTTATCCACCATATCTTCACTGTTGATGCGGATAAAGTCTGCCTTGTAATACAATAACCAGTCTATCACCGTATCGGTGGTAGGTTCACTATGGCCGGTAGAAAGAATTAATATCATCTGTAATTATTTACTAAGGTTGAAAATGAGCCATCGCCTTTCAGGTAGATGGCTCATAGTTCATCAGATTAAGCCAGGACAAAACCCGTCCTCTTGCTTATTCCTTTGGTGTTTAACAACAGCATCAATTTGGTTGATCTTGTGCTTTATCATCAGTATCTGATGAATAAGAACAGTCAACAGACTGCGTGTCGGTGTCCCCGGAATAGGAACACATACCAACCGCCGCTGTTGCGCCAATTACAAGATTGAGCTCTTGTGCTTCTAAAGTCACAAGGTTGCTGCTGTCAAACTTTTCGAGACTGAAATTTGGTCTTTTCATTTTCTAAAATTTAAGAAATGATTAATACCTATTGAGCCATAGGAGAGGCCTATAGATTTTTTGTCATCCATAGTGGACAACCAGGTTGCGCAAGCCTGGCTTTTCCCGGAAAAATCCGTTTAGCCGTTATTGCTTTTTTTATTACAGCAACTTCCCCGGCAATATTTTATTCAGTCGTTTATTTAAACTTTTTTTTGATCCTGCCTTCTTCATCCTCCGTTCCTACATTCCGCTGGCGGCTGCTCGCCACCAACGTATGTCCAAACCTAAAACTTGCTGAAATGCCCAGACGACGTGTATCATATTTTGTCGAAAAATCGTTTCTAACTCCATTGTATAGCTTATATCCTCTCGCTACTGCGCCATAACTAATATCATCGTATGTTAGTGAGAGTTTGATTTTGTTTTTTAGAAAGCTCCTGGTAAGCCGAAGGTCTATTTGATGACTGCCTTTGTAAATGACCTGGTTATTCCTTGAACTACTGCCAATGCTTACGTTCAGTTCTCCATAGAATTGGTACGGGAGTGTAAAGGTGTTTGATGAATTGAGACTGGCACTGGTATTGGTGAAATCCAGGTCAGTATAGCTTGGATCCCTCGGCTTCACCGTACCATGAAATATATTGATATTGTTATTACTGCTCCACCATTTAAGTTTGTTAAACTGAATTGATACGCTTAATTGCATGCCATGCAGGTCGGCGGCGTTTGCATAGGTGGCTTTTGTAACCAAGGATGTACCACTTCGGACAAAGAGTTCCTGTGGGATGTAGTTGGCCGTATAGTCATACCGGAACGTAAGACCGTATGATTTATACGTGTAGTTCAAAGAACTGACATAGATGTTGAATTGTTTCAGGTCCGGATTTCCCTGGTAATAAAAATTCTGATTCAGGTATTGTATAAAGGGGTTTAATTTGATAAAATCAGGACGGGCCAATAACCGGATAAAATTAAAAGTAAGGCTGTTCCTGGTATCCAGCGCATACCTGTACATTATGCTAGGGAGGAGGCCATTGAAATTCCTTTTGAGGGATGATTGCCCAATCGTTTTACCATTTACATTGGCTAATTCGTACCTGAGCCCTATTCTCCATCCCATTTTTTGTGTAAACCTGCTCACCGTGGCATAAACTCCTGTTACATTTTCCTCGTAGATATGGTGGCGGCTAAGCGAAGTATCCCTGCTGAACGCCTGATTCGCCACTGTATCATAAGAGACATTATTATCGGTCCTGGAGAAGGAGGTTTTGATACCAGTTTCCAGTTTGATATCCTTCTTCAGGTTGCGGCTGTATTCCGCCCTGAATACTTTCAGTTCAACAATGGAAGGGAGATTTGCACGCAATGTAAAGTTAGGGCGGAGGCTACTATAAAATTTGTCAAAGTATTCATGTACAAAGTAAGACTCCCTGCCGAGGTCATCTTTTATATAACTGGCATCAATATTTATGGTGTTTTCTTTTGACTTTCCAAAAGTCCCATTATAATTGAAATTGAAGAATGACCTTTTATATTTCACCCCACTGGTTTCATTCAGTGTGATGATGGAGTCGGGAACAGCAGAAACAGGATGATAGAATGTATTGGTGTACCTGTTGTTGTCTTCACTGGTACGCAGGATATTTGTCAGCAGACCTATAATATGGTTGTTCTTCAGTGTAAAGTCAGCTCCCAGCCTTATCTTATTTGATCCTGGTGTTTTTACCAGTTTATAGTCCTGGTCAAAAGCATAATCGGAAAAAATCTGTTGACTATTATCCCTCTCATATTCTGTATCATGGCTGTAATCGTACATTGCATACAGGTTCATCCTTTTCTTCCTGAAGTTGAGAGAGAGGCCATCGCCATACCTGTTATAGGTGCCGGCATTAAAATATGCTTTTGCAAAACCTTTTAACCCCTGTGTTTCATCCTTTTTAAGTACGATATTCAGAATGCCGCCAGCTGCCGACTGATCGTATTTGGCAGACGGGTGTTTAATCACTTCAATGCTCGATATCATCTCGGCAGGTGTGTTTTGTAAAAACTGGATAGCTTCTTCAATCGAAGAGAACCGCTGCCGTCCATTTACGGTTATCATAATATTTGACTGTCCGTCTATCTGCAATTTATTGTTACGGCCCAATACCACGCCGGGTGCTTTGTTTAGCAGGTTAAAACTGGTGGGGCTTATCTTCTGCATTTTTTCAGATATGTTGAGTACTATCCGGTCATTCTTATATTCGATAACTGGTCTTTCCGCCCTCACGGTTACTTCCTGCAATACGGCAACGGATTTTTCCAGCAACATATCATCTAATTTCCTGGTAAGTTCTCCACCTTCCAGCAAGAGGGAGAGGAAGATGGGCTGATAAGAGCTATGAGAAACAGCCAGTATATATTTCCCGCTGTCAAGATCTGTAAACATAAAGGTGCCCAGATCGTTTGAAATAGCCGACCTAACTATGACTGAGTCCGGGTTCATCAGCAAGACCGTAGCTCCATTCACGGGCATATCATTGTATTTCAACTTTGCCGCTATTGAGTAGTGGGTCTGTGAAAACAGGGTAATGGGAAAAAAAAATATTGAGAAAAAGATAACAGCCGACTTACACATTATTCTTTTTTTAAGAGATTAAATAATATAAGCTACCTTATTCACCTTAAACATTTCCTATCTGTTTATTGTCAGTAGGGTCAAATACTTTTCCGGGAACTAACGAAAAGTTCAAATTTTTCCAGGAAAGACCCTGTCCTACAATAAAATATTTTCTGACCAACTGTTTTACTAACCAGAGAGAAACCTTTACGAGTTAATTATCTTTTTTCGAGGATATTGATAACACTGAGGTGGAGAAATGAAGTTTGTTCACTGAAATTAGAAGCAATAAATTTTATTTCCAAAAAAAAGTAATCATTTTTTTGTCCACTAAGTGTTTACTCTTAATAATTGCGCATAGTGGTAAGTGTTTATACTTAGCAGGTGCGCATATTGATGGAAGGGCGTAGCATCAGTGGTTGAAGTTCATGCATGAAAAAGAATTTATGAAAATAATCTTTAGGTGAGAAACAATATCTTCCTCATAGGTGTAATATTTTTTACAAAAAATATTCAGTAATTCATGCTTTTGATTTTGATGCAATATTATTTTGATGAATTTGGTGAGCTCATTTTTTTTGATCTAAATAAATTTTCAGAAATATCTTGTATTTTTTATTTTAATAATTATTTATACTTTATGTTTCGCCTGACCTGATTCTTAACCACCAAACCTTTCAATTAATCGAGCCGATAGAAATTATTTTAGTTTTTTAAATAACAATAATTATATACTTTCCGAAATGCTGCTTGGAATAAAAGTGGGTGATGATTTATTGTCAGAGTTATCAATGTAATGATGGCCCTTCACTGCAGCATTACAAGTAGAGAAACTAATATTTCATTTTGATTAATTAATAATTGAGTGAAAGGCCGACATTCAACCTGATCGATGATTTATTTATGATCCAACTAACCCATTCCACCGGTGAACCTGTTTTTTTGAAAGCGGGTACTTCCCGAAAATTCAAAGGTCTGAAGTTACCGGGCAGTAATTTACTGGTATCGGAACAGGGTCATCATACCCTATCGATGCATGTATTCAATCACCGTTTATATACCATCACCCTGCGACAGTACCAGGGGACTGTTGCCACCCGACTCATCACCCAGGAAATGAATCACTGGATGCGACTTGAAGTACCTTTAAGCGGAACCCTTTTCCTTCATCCCAAAGAAGGCGAATCTTATGCACTGTTGCCCGGGCAATACCAGCTGACCGACCAGCCAGTATTTGGGAACGACATTCATCCGGATACTCCTCTTATTTATATGACCGTTCATTTTTCGCCGGAATTGCTGGCCAGCATTGGATCCGACCAACCCTTTACTGTGATGCCACCCCATCCCGTTCCCAGCGATCTGCTGGATATGCTGCATGCTATTTTAAAATGCCCCTTCCAGGAAACGTTGCGGAATTTTTATTATGCCAATAAAATCAGGGAACTTTTATTCTCTCATACCGTATCACTGCCTATGGTTTTACCCGGGGAACTCAGCCCCGAACAAATTGGGCAGATGTACGAGGCGGACCGGATCATGGCGCATAACCTGGACGGTAAGGTTACTATCCCGGAACTGGCGCATCAACTGGGAACTAATTTCGTCACGCTAAAGAAAAACTATGAGAAGGTATTCGGGATCGGTATTTTCCCGCGACTGATGCAACGGAAGATGGAGCATATCCACCTGCTACTAGAGAAAACTAACAAACCTTTAAAAGAAATTGCTGATATGGCCGGATATCAAACCCTGCCGGGTTTTATCAATGCCTTCCGTAAGCGATTCAAGGTTACGCCGAAGGAATGGCGGAAGGAGAGGAGAGGATTCTGATGTCGACTATGCCTACATGTTATGTGTTTGTTTATTTATTCCACTAATTATGGATGATTACAATTAACTGAAGGTATTTTTTGAAATGACATTTGAATACCGAACTAATCAGTAATTTCAAATTTCATGAGTCAAACATATTCATGTAGCATTTATTAGCTTAACAAAAACACTCCGCCATTTCTGACGGAGTTGGAGCCATCATCCTATTTGAAATTATTCTTCATACATCTCCATATACTCAGCGAGAGAAACCTTTTTGTATCCAGAAGGAGTTTCTACACCAGGCTGTGCCACAGTAATGTCCACGGATTCTTCTATGGTTTGTGAAGCCAAAACTTCCCAGTCGAAATTAAATATCTGTTGAAAATATTGTGCAACTTCTGTGTCTCGTACAAGTAAACTGGCATCGCGATTGTAAAGCGCACCGGAAGTAGTTAAATTGTGACTACCAAAAAGCACTTCACCTTTTCCCTCAAGACTTGAGTCGATTATAATGGCTTTGGTATGGCAACATCTCTGCACTTTCATATTGTCGGTATTCAACCCAAATTTTTTTAATCTCGTCAGTTGTTTTTCCAATGTTAGTTGCCCTTTTACTGCACTGAACTCTCGCGGATCTCTGAATATGATCCGAACATCAAGACCTTCTTCCTGTTTCTTTAAGATAGCATTGTAAAAACGCTCATACTCTTCATCGTTGTCATCAAGAAGTGAGAAAGATTGATTCTCGATATCGATTGTTTTTGTAGCTCTTTTGACCATATCAGTTGCAGCTTTAATAAACATACGCTGTCCTCTATCATTTCGGTCTGGTGTTAAAAGCGGTTCAATATCTATTATACGATCAATCTTTTTGGGTTTGAAATAACGACCCAGGCCGCGTCTTTCTAATTCTGCTTTCTCTGCTTTTACCGGTACAAATAAGAAGACTGCAGGTAGGGGGGCTTCAACATAAGGAACCCGCGTGGCTTCTTTGAAATCCCATTCAATAAACTGCCGGAACATTTTAGCAAGTCCGTTATGTTTAATGATAGCATGCCACTCACGATTTTTTGTTCGAAGGGGCGTTATAGCGGTAGAATCTTCTCCTGCAGGATCTATATCATCCTGATTGGAATTTTTCCAGTTACCGCTGCTTAACCAAAATTCTTCGTCATCTCTTGATACCACCTTTATGTGATAAGCTGTAGGTACAATTTCTCCATTGTGACCAACAGAGGCCCAAACATGCTTGAATTTCCGTCCCAGTTTCTTTTTCATCTCCATGACCGCATCATAAGTTCCATTGTATTGAGTAACCATCCTCAACTCAGCGCCAGGTTTACTTATAGCATTGAAGATAGCCTCACTTATATGTTCTGATTCCCATTCATAAATAGTACCAGTCATTTTTTTATCTACTCTGCCAATGAAATCTTTCAGGTTTGGCCAGGCTGAATCCGGACTGACATGAAATACTGCCTGCATGGGTTCATCTGTGTAACGCTGCAATGATACGTTTGAAGGCTCACGGTATGATCCAGGTGCAGGAATGACTTCAAGGACAGGAAGCTCTACTCCCATAGATTCCAGCTGATCAGATACAGAAGCTGTACGAATAACAATACCAACTCCATTCAGTTGATCGGGAACCATGAGTTCGGAAGATTTTTGTTTGTCACTTACTTCAATAACCACCACTTTTTCGTCAGTGATCCATCCACTCCTGAACCGATAGCCTTCTTCAATAGCTATTACAGCTTTCTGATCACTGTATTTTTGTTTGACCTGAGCCAGGACATTTTCAAATTGATCTTTTGCACCTGATCCTGTTGCACCCAGGCCTACAGAAGTTTTTCCATTCGAAGGAGCGATGGTTGCGGTTGATACCAGTCCGCCAACTTCTATCGTTATTTTAATTGGGATGTTGCCTTCCCAGGTAAGTTGATTATTAGTTAAAGTCAATGGATTTGTATTATTTGTTTGTTTTAAATTGGATGACTCATTACCTTTCATCCTGGTCAATGTTCCTGCTTTTACTTTTTTGAGAAGGTCAGCAACCACTTTTGCCCTTACAGCATAATTAGCTTGCATATAAAGTCCTGCAAAATGCAATCCAACAGCTTTGCGTGTGTTTAAGCTATATACAATTGAACCTGAATTGCCTCCTAAAGTTGAACAGTCGTGTTGCAGTTCGCTATCGGTTACAGATGTCACTTCTCCCGGAGCAAGGCGTTTTTTATCGTACACATTGCCAAAAACTTTTAATACCAAATCCTGATCGGGTATCCTGGCATCTCTTGCCGGGTAACCAATAGTAATCACCGTTTCACCAACTTCAGTTGTATCAGCAAGTTCAATCGGGGATGGCAGTTTTAAGCCATTACTACCATTTTTCACTTTGAGAAATGCAATATCCGGTTCGCTATCGTCATTTGGAGCAATCCATAAAACCGAATCGATATCAAATTCAAAGCTTGTATTACGCTGGTATTCTTCCAGAAAATCCATATTGGCTGACTGACGACCGTCGGGATAACCCATTTTGAATGCAAAGCCTTCACGATTCTGCGCAAATATGCCAGCAACATGACGATTTGTAACAATGATGTCCTTATCTACTAACCAACCTGTCCCTACCCATTTATAAACTGCATTTTTTTTGACTTCTACACGGCCAACAGAGGGAATCACCGAGTCAATAATACCCTTCACACTCATCAACCGATCTTTCCAAACCTCCACATCTGGTCCGTCGAACCTGGGCACAAGTTGGTTGTCCTGAATCATCATCACCGGTCTGAGATGCGCCATCACAATCGACTCCTGGATCGGAATGCCATCTGGTATTTCAGCTAAGTCGGATGATACAGCTTCTGCAAGTTCAGGAGGTAGTTCCGGTTTTGCGAATTCATGAGAGTACTTACGAAAAATTGCATCCTTGTTTTTTTCAAACGATTCTGCGAGGACTTTGTCATTTTGCATAATACGATGGATATCCTTTTGTATTTGCTCTTTGTCTAACGGTTTCATGTTTTTATTGAGGATTGGTTATTTGAGATTTTCGTAGTTTTTATTTATTGCGTCCAGCATGGAGTTAACGACAGATTGTGGTGATTGGGTTATTCTAACTAGTTGTTCCATGTCTTTTCCTGTAAGATTTTTGATGTTGGCGAAGTCCAATTTCTTTTCAGGGTCAATTTCATTGATGATATTGTGAAACGTTACATTCAGTTTAGTATCCATTTTAGGATTATAGTGTTTAATATTCTTCCATATGCCGGAAATCAAATCTGGTTCTTTGACTTCGCTATCGATTTCAAATCTTTTATTTTTCTGCAGGTAATCGGATACAAGGAAAAATGTCTGTGCAAGATCGTTGGATGAATTTTTGGATTTGCCCCATATCAACCATGGACCTTCACTCCATAGTTGCTGGGTTGCTTTGCAAGCAAAAGAGTCCTCAGGGACAAGACCGGGGTTTTCCGTGGAAGCATTAAGTACATAGGCCCAACTCTTCCTTAGCATAGGAAGTTCACTAAAAACAAAGGGAGTGGAAGTACCTGCTCTCAGTGCCAGAGCCTCGACATCCGGATGTGCGGGACCCAGAACTCTGCGTAGGTTTTTGACTACCATTTCAATAGTGTTTGTTTCCTTTGAATCTGCCATCAATAACAGGTGAGCGCCATAAATCCCAAGCATCGGGCTACTGAATTTTTCATTCAGCATGTACTCAATCGTCTTATCACTCAAAACACTTCTTTCATTAATAAGTCCCTGACGTGCTATTTCAGCCATTCTGAAATTTTGTGTATCAGGATATAATTGACTTCTAGAACCATTAAAACCTTCTCCCAATCGTGCAAGAAAAATCGACGCATTTGCCAAGTCTGCTTTACGTCCACCTCTTTTTTTGCCATAATCTCGTTGCAATAAGAACACTTGTGTTTGCCAACCGGGGCTGGCAACTATGTTCATTTCAAGAGTTTCTTCATCACCAATATCGAGGGACAACCTGTAAAAACCCGGATTCACACTAATGTTACAAGCTGACCAACTTTCATCGCCCGATAAGTAATGGGGAAAAGCACTGTCAGAAAGATTCACCAGATCAGCACCTTTATCATCTACTAACTTCAGACCCCGGGCCGGATGGTTATCTGGCTGTATGTTCCTGCTGGACTTTTCGTGATCAGTTGTCCAGTCCCTGCAGAAAATATAGACCGCACTTCCTGTTCCCAGGTGGAGATGATATGAAGTACTGTTTGACTGAGAAGCCCCCGATTGCATTATATCTGTGCGTGAAGTTTCCTCGAGGGGAGCAGCTGATGCAAACTGAATGGTGTCAAATACAACCCTTTCATTCCTGGAAAGATGAATTGTTTTTTCTTCGAAAGAATTTCCAATACTGACTTTGATCCCATAAATACCTCCTCTAAGGATAAATTTCTTTTCATCACCTACTTTCCGGGCGACTGGCAGAAATTGACTATCAGTTATCTCAATCTCGGATCCATCATCACCTGTGATGACGGTCAGCTCGAATTCGGTTTGATCTGTATTAGAAGTGTACATGCGTGATACCATTTTGTCCGGGGTCGCCAAACCCTGTTACGGTTACGATCCGGTCTTGAGCATTATTGTTTATAGAAACCATTGTGCGATATCTTCCACGAGGTAAGTTCATAGGTATTACACAAGGAGGATTTTGCACGGCTACCGGAGGTAAGTCAGGCGTTTCCTGATCATTAAAGCGAATTTGCAGATTGCCTGAAGCTCCAAGAGGTAAATGAAACTGGACAGGATGTCTTTTTAAGGGAACAGTTTTAATGAGAATATCTTTTCCTTCTGAATCCGGGAAACAATTGTAATCGGGCTCAGGGGATCTTAATTGCCTTTTCATCTCATCCAGTTCAATTTGAGTAAAGTAGTTTTTGATATTATCCTTTAAATAGTTTTGAAGTGAAAAGGCTGTGATATTTCCAACAAAGCCGGGTACAGCAGGATCTGTAACTGCTGCATCGCCCGAAAGTCCTTTTAGCAAAGTTTTTGTAAATACACCTCTCACGTTTCCATTTTCATCTCCCATTACTTTTTCTCTTGTAGTTCGCGACCATTTGGTCCCAAACAGAAAACACCTTTTACCATTCAACGTATTGCCCCCGCTGTTAGGTAAAAAATAATTAATGGAAGGGACCAGTTCGTTTTCACGGCAGCAATCCATAAACAGGAGTACTTCATCAAAGCAATCATTTTTCCAGAACCATTTGGCAACATGTGCTCCCGGAATATGGAATTGACTTCCCAAATTACCGGGTTCCACATTTGCCATTAATAATGCTGCTTCCATTTCATTTCCTTCTCCAAGTATCATACTGGGAGCAATACCATGACCTGCCATGAATATATATAAGCGCCTTCCTATACGAAGACCTTTCCCATCGGCTTTGTTTTTTAATGAAATTGTCCGTAACTCATTAACAGCATTAACTACGTCTTGTGTTTTTGGGGAAGCATTGAAAACATTCACATTTCCTAACCCTCCATTAGGAGACAAAATCATTTTAATGTGATCATTATCGTTAGTGACCTCTCCACCATCCTGTGCGATAACCCAATCCCTAAATGCCCTGGCATCATTGAGCGGACCAGCCAGTGAAGGCTGACCATTTTGAGGATCATCAAGACCGGGATAATCCTGAATACCTATTATTAATGCATAATCTTCCTGTGCCATTGAGATGCTGGTTAATTATTCAAGGATATTGTTGTTTGATAAATTTTTTATCTGTCTCCGACAAATCCTTATTCAGTTCTATCGAAAAACCATCCATCGTCCATTCCGGAGGTATAGGATAGGTCATAATTGAAAGAACATCGAGATCCGTATAGTTGGTTTCCGATTTATTGTATGGTGTGAACATGTTTTTCTCAATAGTTTCTTCAGTCCAATTGTTGGGTGGGCCAGATAAACTTTCAATAACTGCATCTTTGTCCCATTGAATCCCACCTGCCGGGTTTTGGTGTTCGTGAATCAATCCTAAAGCGTGTCCAAACTCATGAAGAACTACGCGTCTAGCATCTTCATCTGGTAAATCTTCAGTAAGCCATCCAAAATTCATTGTTGGAATCGCAAGATTGGTGACTTTGCGGCAGGTGGTTCCGATAACCGACCAGGAACCTTTATACTTAAAAGATATTCGTATATCGGTCGCTGTTGTATCCTTTCTAAAGATAAACTGAATGTTTGCCCGCCCAGGAGCCGTCCATCCTTTTGTAATCTGCTCCACTTTTTTTTGTAAAGCAACACTTCCATCAAGAAATGAAATGCTGATATTAGATCCTATTGGCCATTTCGCATTTTTTACCAACGCCGCACGTTCCGTAAGACACGTGAGATGATCCATGGCAAACCATGAGAAGCACCAATGCGGTTGTTTCTCAGCGTTTGATTCGACATGCTCTTCCCGAGTTGCCAATAGTTTATCGTTTGTATTGCCTGGTTGAGGAACAAAATCGTTATCGGGCATATCTGTTAACATTGGTTCGATAATTTCGAATACGTCACAACACCCACCTGAATTTAATTCAAGTGAACTACTGTTTCAATGCCTATCATTTTGAAGAAGATTAAACAGGGTTTGGATGGGAGGGGCTGAACTATAAATTTAGAAATATTTTCAAATGAAAAAAATTTTATTTTAATAAGGGTTATTCATTAGTTATTGTCGAATAAAGCCCGGCATTCCTGATCGGGCTACATTTAAAGGTGAAAGTACTGGTGAAAAATCTTTAGCTTATCAATCCCGGAAATTGCGGATATGGCCGGTTATCAAACCCTGCCGGGTTTTATCCATGCTTTCCGTAAACGATTCAAGGTTACGCCGAAGGAATGGCGGAAGGAAAGGAGAGGATTCTGAAATCTTTTTCAGCAAAGAAATATACAACCCGGTGGGCATCATTTGAAGATTGAAAAATTCCACTCCGTTTCTTACACATTTAAATTTGCCAGCAAGCCTTTTTTTCTTATGTGACAGTGAAAGGTAACTTATCCTGAGAAATATTGTTTTAAGTGCACCACTCGTATCACTGAAATGTAAGTTATTTTAGTTCAAAACTCTTATGACTCTAGCTTCCTCGTTTTCCGACTTTTTATTCCATTGCCAATATGAAAAGACATTGTGTGCAAAAACACTCCAAGCCTATGGAACCGACCTAGAACAATTTGCTCTCTTTCAAAAAGAAATAAGCCAGGTTGCAGATATCACCAAAAATGAAATCAGAATGTACCTATCCTCCATTTCATCCTTAAAACCAAAATCGATAAAGAGAAAGATAGCTACTCTCAAAGCGCTATTTAATTACTTAGAATTTGAAGATAAAATTCTTATCAATCCTTTTCGAAAGATGAGAATTAAAATAAAAGAACCAAAGGTGCTATGTAAGGTTATGGACTTGCAGGAAGTTAAAAGAATTTTCAAAGCATGTTATAAAGAGAAATCAAATTGTGTACACCCTACAACCTATTCATTAGTCCTGAAAAAAATTTCTGTGATCGAAATACTTTTTGCCACCGGGGCCCGGGTCTCGGAGATTGCTGATCTTAAATCTGACAATATTAATTTACAAACCGGGTGTATCATTATTAAAGGAAAGGGTCAAAAAGAACGAATAATACAAATTTGTAACCCAGAAAGTCTCTCCATTCTACGGGAATATTTCGAATGCCATAAAGATATAATTTTAAAAAGCGGATGGTTTTTTATTAATAAACTTAACAGGAAACTTTCTGACCAGTCCATCAGAAAGATAGTCAGGGATGCTACCCTTTTAGCGGGGTTAAAACGCATAGTCACCCCGCATATTTTTCGTCATACTTTTGCAACCCTACTACTGGAAAAAGGGGTTGATCTTCGGTATATTCAATGCATGTTAGGGCATAGCTCCATTGCCACTACCCAACTTTATACACACGTAAATAACAGGCAACAACGACAAATTTTAAGTACCAAACACCCCCGAAAGGATTTTTTTATGCATGATTAAGGTGTCCGCAACCGCTGATAACTAAATATTATCAGTAGAATAAGAATGGCTGTTGAACAAACAAATACGGTATTCTATAGTTATCCCGGTTTCCGTTTGGGAAGAAGGTTGGCATTTATATTCAGCAAATCTGTGAGCAGCCAATCTTCTTTCATGGCAATATTTTTCATTATTCTATTCGTGACAAGTTCCCTTATAGAGCAGACCCTGATTATGAAAGGTAAGGACACGGGGCTGCTGGAGCATCCCACTACCTTGGTTTTTCTAATGATACAAATTGTCGCACCTCTATTTCTTAAAAGAGCAATTGCGAAATTATTTTCTTTTTTTAAAAAGAATGATATCATTGATGCGAACAAGGAAATGTCAGGTTATTCAGTACTGTTTAAAAAGCATACATCAAGACAAACCAACTTCAGTAAGTTCTGCTATACATTCCTTACACTGATTGGATTAATTTGCTTTGCATGGAATTCTTTTCAGAATCAGGATCCGCTTAAATTCCTGGGATTTGATTTTTGGGACTCGCTTAATCATCCATTTGGTTATTGGGTTACGAGAATTTATAAACTCTATTTATGGATATTTTTCCTGCCCGCTATCATTCATATACATATTTCAATTTTATTTGTCTTACATAAATTATTGAAGGATGCAGAGAAGGAAAAGTTTTTTGTTCTCCGGCCTTATAACCAGGATGAACATGCAGGTGTAGGAGTAATAATAAAGATTGCAATCAATCCGCCCGTTCCCATTTTGATATTGGGATCGTTATCAGTGCTGGGGGCATTTATTATTCATGGGCAAACCGGCATAACACCGCTCATCGGGCTATCTCTTATGAGTTCATTACTAGTATTGATTTACCTGATACCTGCTATTCAATTAAGAAGGATTATTAAGTCAGAAAAAAAAAGACAATTAACTGAAATTACGGAGAAACAAAATGCACTTTATTTTGAATTAGTCAAAGATGTAAAAGCAAAGAATGAATCGGATAGTCTGGAAACTCTTAATTCACTGACAACTGTATTCGATCAGGTAAAATCAATCTCAGCATGGCCGTATTGGAAACTGATGGTGAAGATTGTTGGCATTATTAATATTCCGATTATTATATCTATAGGAAAAGAGCTTTGGCCGGTAATGAGTAAGCTATTTCAAAAGTGATCAATTTTTAAAAGATTGAATCAGCAATTTCCAATTCGAAACAATTTTATATAGCAAATTAATAAACGCAACTACTCCAATCATCCAGTAATAGATCTGAAAGCCGTTCCTTGAAATACTAATGAGATACTGATTTTGCAATAACAAAACTGTCCCTGCCCAGATCGGAATTACCATTAATGTACCGATCAATCTTTGTGGCGGAAACAATGATTGATTATTTACCTGTATTGATCTCATTGACAAAAGAAACACTTCCCGCAAGATTGCCACCGAACATGGCAGAACCGGAAGCCCTTTTGCGATTGCATAAATAAGCGATATAATAGTGAGATACTTATCACTGAATAAATCTAAAGTGCCACCGGTTTTGCTGGTGCAGGATAGTTTTCTTGCCAGAAAGCCGTCCAGCATATCGGTCAGACATGCGTAAATAAATAATATTGTTGCAAGCGTTTTATACTCCGGAACAAGGGCAATAGAAATAAATACCAGGGCAGCAATTGCCCTGCTAAGCGTTATGGCCTGAACGAGGATGGTATAGGATGTTTTGATGGCAGCCGTATAAGCGGATAATATTTAGTTATCCCTTGTTCTATTGAAATAGCAATGTAGTGATTTTCCACTATCCCGTCAATCTGATAAAATGATTTAATTTATGCTCAGAACTTGTCAAAAAAATATTGATATGTAGTCAATTAAGTGATATACAAATAATGCTATTGCTCCAGATCCAGGGTCTCAGTTCCTGCATTTGCTGTTTGCGCCGCCGTAACAGTAATTGTTTTTGATTTACTCCTATATGTTCGGTATTTGGGTTCGTAAATAATTGCCTGGGTTCCTACAGGAATATTATTCAATTTAAAATAACCAGAAGCATTGGGTATTGCAATTCTGTGAAGTGTGTCATCTGGGCGTTGCGGGTGAGGTATAGCTACTATTACTCTGGGGTTTGCCACTCTGGGAAAAACGTATCCCTCAATATTCCCTCTGTTTGGTTGTGCAGAATGACTTGCGAAGCCAGAGATTATTGCACAAAATACTGTTGCAAAAAGTGAAAGTACTATTGTTGCTAAGTATTTACTATTACTTTTCATAGTAAAGTGATTTAAAGATTAAAATTTTTGTATTTGCAATTTAGGAAAAAGCATATAACTGTATATTATTTTTTTATTACAACAGGGTTTTATTAAAAATTTTTTTGTTGTGATTAATAGAATTTACTAATATTAATGTGGAATTAGAAATACAGGTTTGGTGTTATTGTTATCAGCATTTTAATTTTTATAATCATTAAACCATTCGCTTGTGAGAACCTACTTTAGTACTGTGTGTATAATTGCAATTATTTTATTGCTTTATTCAAATGGGTCTATGGGGCAGGCAATAAAAGATTCAACCACAGTTTCAGAAGCGAAAAATTTCAATCATTTCTTAACGAATCTTAAAGATACTCTTTCAAGTAAGAAAATAAATTCCATTGAAACTTCAAAACAGTTTTTTGATTATACAAAAATTTTATCCCCTTTAGCAAATTTTGCAAATTCTCCAAACCTGATTAGTCAGTTTAAACTTCCTGTTGATTTTAAAAAACCTGTTATTGGTTTTGGCAATACTAATATATCGGCACAAATTGGAAATACTACTTCTGCAATACATCCTACTATAGGCAGTTTATATACCTCAAATTTGTCGTCTGCGATTTCCGTATGGGGAGTTCCATTTTCATTTGGATATAATTCACAGTCAGGCTGGTCTGATAATCTGGGGTTTGTTTCCTCCAAATTTGACAAGGAATTATATTTGGAAGAGTTGAAAAAAAGAGTGAACAATACTATAAACCCAGATGAATTTTTCCGTGAAGCCTTAAATCATTTATATGAAAAAAGAGATAAAGCTTTTTTATCACTGAGGAATGATCTTACCGGAATGCTTAATGAACAGGGTCAGGATATTGCAAAAATATTTAAAGATAAAATCAATCTGGAGAATGTGTCGAGATTAGGTGCTGATCAGCTTCTAAAAAATATTTCAAATGAAGCTGACTTGAAAGCCATTGCTAAGGAAAATTTGCTTGTTCAATTTCAAAACAAACTTTCACTTCAGCCTGAATATGCGGATTCTATAAAGTTACTATCAAGTGAATTGGAATCAATACTTAGAACAAAAGATCAGATTAGCAGTCAAGTCGAATTGTTGAGGAATAAATGGATGAAAAATGGAGTACTTGAGACAATCGGGGGATTTGAAAAAGAGAAGCAGGTTGCTATTAGTAAATTAATGAGCGACCCGGAGACGATAATTAAAATTGCCAGTGAGAAGTTTAATCTGACCGGGTTAAAGAAAATCATGCTACATGCCAAATCATTGAATATCGGAACATCAGGAATAAACCAGGGAAAGCTAAGTTTTAATGATGCTCTTTTAAAAGGAGTGAGTTCCGAATTTCTAAAGAAAAACCGTTTTTTTTCGCCAGTAATCGGCAGCATTCCCGGTATAAAAAATATCAGTGATTTTGCTTATGCAAATTTTAATGAACTGCCAAATATTCTTACCACTGCAATCAGAATGGGTAAGGGGGATATTCTAAAGAATTTTTCTCATGTGTCTTTCTCATTATTTCAGCAAAGTAATAACCAACAGTTTCTTCCCACTGGTTTTTCGGCAGCATTACCTAAGAATCTTGTTACCACTTTTAGTAAAAAAGTAAGTTTTGGTGAATCGCATACTCTTTTAACTGAAATTTCAAAATCAACTATGCTTTATAATCCATCTTCGGGAGCATCAGGAGATGGACTAAAAGGAGTATTAAATGCTGGAAACCTCCTGGGAAATATGGGGCTTACTGTTGACTATAGCGGGGAATTTGAAAGCCTTGGCATTTCAGAAAAGTTGGTAATACGATACACCGGCAGCGAATATAATAACCTGGGAAATTTTTCATTAGTTAGCGGGACAAAGGAAATTTCAAACGATATAAAGAAATATCTTTTAAAGCGGAAACTTATCATAAATATAAAAGCACATTACAGAGAGTTTGATCTTTCAGCTGCTGATCGTAAATGGAAAAGTTTTTCTTATATGGCAGATGTTAAGTGGAAAATGAAAAAAGGAGAGTTTATTGAAATCCGGTATCTGCCTTATTTCAACCGAAGGTTTAGTAAAGATGAAAATTATATTAGTAGCAAGTCACACAGGTTAGCTTTAAGAGGGAATATTAACAGAAAAATAGGAAAAGGGCTTACCTACAGGAATTTTATGGAGTTGGCCTCTTCTAAAGACAATTTCTATGATTTTATCCAGGATAGATTTAACTCCAATGGTTTTATATCCTTCACCAGTCTGCAAACTTTGGCGATAGGAAAGCAAACCCTTTTTTTGAATATTACCGGTAATCATGCAAAACAAAACGGAGGATATCTGTTTGGGAATTCTTCTTTCTCGATGGATGCAGGGATTACTTTTAATGCCGCTAAAAACATATCACTTAGTTCAGCAGCAGTATATAGTGAAGTGACAGAAATGTATGGACAGCTTGCAATCCGGCAATCAATTAGTGCAATGCTGGGTAAGAGAATAATATTGGAGGGTTATCTGCACGCCGGAAAAAATGTACATCAGCAATCGTACCTGCGTATTCCGGCAATTACAGGTAATCTTTCTATATCCTATAACCTCAAATAGAATTTTGTATTATGCGTATTCTACATAAAATAGTGCTAATTAATCTGGCTTTTCTGTTTATTGGATTGAGGGTAGTAAGCCAGGTTCAGATAAATTTTCAGCCATCGGCTCATGGAAGATCGCTGGATGGAATAACTTTTTTTCAGATCAATAATCAAACTTCAGTAGATTTTAATGCTGCGCTACGCATAATTATTTCTGAAGAGAAAGCCGGCAAAGTAGTTGAAGTGAATGTCCCATCACTACAGGTTAAGAAGGGTTTGAATTCTTTTAATAGAATAATACTTGCGAACTCGCAGACAAGATTTTCTTCTAATTCAACGGCTGGTATGTTAAAGCAAACAGGAAAATTGCCTGAGGGTGAATATGAATATTGTTATGAATTGTCACCCGCCGAGGATAAACCTGGTCTCCAGGATTTTTATGAAAATTGTTTTCATCTGGGAGTGCAGCCTTTATTACCACTTTTACTTGTTGACCCCGTTGATGGTGAAAAAATTTGCAATCAAAAACCACCATTTATCTGGCAACCACCAATGCCGGTAGATTTTAATGCGAGGTACAGGATTATAGTTTCAGAAGTAAAAGATAAACAAACCCCTGTGGAAGCATTGAGTTTTAACCTGCCAGTCATAAATGTTAGTGAACTCAGGGAACCCCGATTGAATTATCCAATGAACATAAAGGAGCTTGAAAAAGGAAAAAATTATGTGTGGCAGATTCATTATTCAGTAAATAACATTTTGTTGACAAAGTCAGAAATATGGACATTTAAGATTGATTGCGAGGAGGAGAAAGTAGTAAAGGGTGATGATAGTTACCGAGAATTAAAAATAGGTATAAATGGTGATTTTTATGTTGCTAACCAAAAACTAAAATTTGCAATTAACAATGTATATAACGAAGGGGAACTGAAATTTGATATTGTAAATCTCAAAAATGCTGAAAAGCGAATTGAAAACCTTCCCAAACTTATATTGATAACAGGCCTGAACAGATATGAGTTAAATCTTGCAGAATACAAAGATTTTAAGAACGGAGAACATTATCAATTAGCAGTTCAATTATCTAATGGTCAAAAATTGTATTTACGATTTACCTATCAAGAGTGATTTTGTATGAGAAGAATTACAATATGTGTGATTTTACTTTCGATGATTTTGTTATACGGCTGTAAGGGCGAGACAAAAAAATTGGATACAAGAACTGTAACAGTAGGAGAAAATAAATTTACAGTTCAATTGATGCCTGCCAGTTTTCAGGAAGGTGCAGATGATGAAAGCGGAAAGTTTGATTATTTCAGGATCATCATTGAAAGCAAAGCTAAAATGATGGATAGTAGCCATGTAAACTATCTGAATTTTGGTATGGAGAGTTCAATCAGCAAAGTTGTTGATATGGACACTACTCTACCAGCCTTTATGCAAAGAGTAGCGAATGGGAAAAAGGAAAATTACGAATATATCGTTTCGTTTGAAAAGACAACGAAAGATAAAAAGTTTGAAATACTAATAAATGATCAGGTTTTTGAAATGGGTCAGATTAGTGTAAAATTTTAAAGGATTAAATTAAACTGAGTAATAGAATGAGAAAAGTTCAACGGTTCAAAAAGCCAATAGCTGCATTTTTACTGGTTATTTTTACTGTCAATACAATACTGCCGGGAACAGCATATGCTTTAACCTCTGGGCCGGAGCAACCTGAGATGAAAGGATTTCAGCCTATCGGAGTAAATGATATGGTTGATTTATTTACTGGGGATTTTCGCTATAATATTCCTTTAATGGATGTCGGTGGATACCCGTTGAACCTGGCTTATAACACCGGTCAATCAATGGATGATGAGGCAAGTTGGGTGGGATACGGGTGGAGCCTTAATCCTGGAACAATTAACAGGCAACTAAGAGGAATTCCAGATGATTTTAATGGGAAGGGGTTAAATGGCGATGTTATAGAGAAACAAATTGCCATGAAACCTTTTATCTCGAAAGGTATTTCTAATCCTACTTTAATTGTAAAAAAGAGAGGCAAGAGGCTTTCTAAAGCTTCAAAATTAAAAGTTACCGTGGGCTTGAGCCACAATAACTATACCGGTGTAAAGGCTGATATTGGGTTTAATGCGACTCTTGGACAGGTATCATTTTTAGGAACCTCTGGAACTCTAAATATTGGCGTTACCTCTAATAATCAGGAAGGTGGTAATCTGAATGGGAATATTAACTTATCTTCTAAGGCAAAACAAATCTGGAATGAAGAGTATTCTCTTGGCGGATCTTTAGGGTTTGACTACAATGCAACAAGAGGTATCGAAGGCCTTACTCTAGGGGCAAGTTTTGATGTGAAAGAGGATATGCAAAGATATTTAACAAACGATTTCAGTATATCTGGAAATGAGTTCATTTCATTCTCTGGTGAATCATACATTCCAGCTGTTGAAGTTCCGCAACGTACAAAAACTTATAGCTATGCTTTACGAGGGGGAACTACATTTTTTACTGTGACAACTGTTGGAGGAATTTCGGGTACATACAGTAAACAGGATATAGCACCGGCAGACAGGCAAAGATTTTTACAAGCTTATGGACTAATGAATTCTTATGAGGGTAAGAATATTAATGCAGCGTTAATGGATTTTAATAGAGAAAATGAAAAATCCTATCATCCCAAGATTCCTTATTTGCCGGTTCCGGTGGTAAATCATGACCTTTTTTCTGTAACCAGTCAAAATTCATCCGGGCAATATAAACTTTCATCTTCGAGCAGTGGAATATTTTTTAATAATTATCAGCGATCAAAAAGTCAAAAATTTGGATTCGGCCTCGAACTTGGTTTAGGAAACCTTGTTCATTTAGGAATACCCGAGTTATCTTATAACCAGGTGACAAATAAATCTGGAAAATGGACAAACAAAAATGAGTTTAGTACTAATGGTGATTTTATCAATACTTCATCTGTAAATCACCTGGTTCCCGAAACATATTTTAAAAAAGTTGGGGAAACATCATTAAATGAAGGAAATTTCAGAAGCCGTATCGGAAATAAAGAGGCTGTAGCCGTCAGGCTGCGAGATGATGCGTGGGCAAAAACTTTTGGAAGGGGAACAGCATATAATAAACTGAAATCTAAATCTGGTAAGGAGTATAACTCCATTATTAAAAAGGAGGCCCAAGATAAAAGGAACGAGTTATTTGGTTATCTAACTGCAAAAGAAGCAACGGATTATGGCCTTGAAAAAAATATACTCAGCTATCCTATGAATAGTATTGTCATTAAAGGCTGCAATGAAAATACTGTTGTATCCATGCCAAGAGAATCAGCCACCCTTGGTAAAAAGCCTCATCATTATTCTGAAATTACTGTGACAGATCAAGGCGGCACCCGACAGGTTTATGGCATCCCGACTTACAATATTCGTCAGGATGAAGTTTCATTTAGCGTTAAGGCTGATGAGAACGCCAGGAAAAAGGGATTAATAAGGTACAATGCTTTGGAAGACTCAGTACCAACATTGGATAGCGATCCAAGATTATCAAGCAAAGATTACTTATACAATTTTAATAAGCAGCGCTTGAGAGGATATGCAACATCATATTTATTAACAGGAATTTTGTCATCAGATTATGTTGATGTGTCAAATAATGGAATAAGTGATGATGACCTCGGCACAGCAGTAAAATTTAATTACACAAAAATTGGAGACTATAAATGGAGAACTCCCTTTTTTAATATTACAGGAAGCCCTGATCGGGTAGCTAATTATAATGAAGGTTTACTTGCAGATAAAAAAGATGATAAGGCATCCTATGTGTATGGTGAAAAGGAGCAATGGTACATGCACTCTATTGAATCAAAAACCATGCTTACTTTATTTATTTTGGAAGATAGATTAGATGGATTAGGCGTGAATAACTCTGATGGATCTTTAAACAGTTCTTTAAAGCTAAAGAGGCTTAAAGAGATTCGTCTTTATTCAAAAGCCGATTTATATAAAAACAGAAACGATCTGAGTCTTGCAGTTCCCATAAAGACTGTACATTTTGAATATTCCTATGAGTTATTCAGCAACGTTCCAAATAGTATTGCACCCGGGGGAGGTAAACTTACCTTAAAGAAAGTATATTTTACTTTTTATAAAAACGGGCAAGGGAAACTTCATCCTTATACATTTAACTACAACGTTCCTTCTTATCAGGATTATCAATTCAGACAATATGATCGCTGGGGAATGTATAAGCCTGCTGATTCTGCCAATAGAAATGGCCTGACAAACGCCGAATTTTCCTATTCAACACAGGATAAAATAATGGCAGACAGATGGGCTGGTTACTGGCAGTTGAAGGAAATCGGACTTCCTTCAGGTGGCACAATCAATGTAACGTATGAATCGGATGACTATGCTTATGTGCAAAATAAACGTTCTTCTGCAATGTGCTTTATAAAAGGGGTAGGTGCCCTAAACCAAAGTACAAATATTGCTAAATCCAATATTATTTATATAGAATTACCACAAGCTGTTGCCGATGTTAAGGAACTTAAAGAAAGATATTTTGAAGGCATGGATCATCTGTATTTCAAATCATTTATGGATATGGATAATAAAAATACAAATTATGAATTCATTCCGGGGTATGCCAAAATTGAAAAATTAGAGTTAGAGAATTCCACTACAGCAAAAGTAACAGTAAACAAAATTGACGGATATAATCCAATCAGTAAGGCAGCCTGGCAGATTTTGCAAAACAGTCTTCCTAAACTGGCATACTCAGAATATGATAACCTTGATAGTGACGATCCTGATTTTGTCAAAGCCGTACGATCAATGCTTGCAGCTGTTTCAAGACTATCGGATATAGTCAGGAGTTTTGACAAAAGAGCAGAAAAAAGAGGATTTGCAAGCCGTATTGACTTAAATAAGTCCTGGGTTAGATTATGCAGTCCTGATCTTAAGAAATTGGGAGGTGGAAGCAGGGTTAAAAAAATAACTATGTCCGATAAGTGGAGTGAAATGACAGGAAGCCTAAATACTGAATCGGCTACTTATGGTCAGTCTTATTTTTATACAACAGAAAAAACATTAACAACCGGACAGATAATTAATATTTCAAGCGGTGTTGCAAGTTATGAGCCGCAGGTTGGGGGGGATGAAAACCCTTTTAAACTTCCTGTTCAATATACCCAAAAACGTTTCTTAGGAATAGATCAGCATTATTATGTTGAGCAACCAATCGGAGAATCTTATTTCCCCGCCCCTTCTATTGGCTATAGCAAAGTGACAATGAAGAATATTGGGGCTGATGGAATTGAGGGAAGTACAGGGACAACTACATCTGAATTCTTCACCGCAAAGGATTTTCCTACCCGTATTGAAGCAACAGATATTCAAAGAATTCAGCCTAAACTTAGAAAACTATTCAGATTATTTAGCATTAAGTTATCTGATCATGCAACTGTCTCGCAAGGTTATGTAGTTGAAAACTATAACATGCATGGCAAACAAAAAGCAGAACGAATAGTGGATAAAAACAACCAGGAGATTTCTGCTGTATTTTATGAGTATAAAACTGATAATAAAAATTCGGGAAAACCTTCATTGAATAATCTTGTTCCTGTTATGAATAAAGATGGGTCAATCGAACAGTCTTTAATAGGGGTTGATCATGACTTTTTCACTGATATGAACGAGCATTCTACAGAAAGTTTTGGTGCTTCCGGTGAACCCTCTGGCGGAGTTTTTTTTGTACCACCTTTCATACTTAAACCGTGGTTTTATTGGGGGGGCTTTTCTCCTAACTACGATAAAAGATTATTCCGATCAGCTGTCGCAATTAAGAATATTAACTCTTTCCCAATTCTTGAGAAAGTAATCAGAGTTGAAAAAGGGTCAAGAATTGAGAGTGAAAATATACTCTGGGATAGTGAGACTGGTGGCGTACTCCTTACAAAAACTCAGAATGAATTTGACGATCCGGTTTATAGTTTTAATTACCCGGCTTATTGGGTTTACGATGGTATGGGACCTGCATATAAAAACCAGGGACTTTACCTCTCCGGATTTACTTCGAATACCGATGGTATAATTTCAAATTATGGTAGTTCAACACTTTCACCAGGCGATGAATTAGTACAGGTAATCAACAATCAAAATACAGAGGTTAAGAAATTCTGGATAATAAAAGCGACAGATAATACGCTTCGTACTGTAGATGAAGATGGAATAGTGACATCCATTAGTAATAAAACCGTAAAACTTCTCCGTTCAGGACGAAGAAATTTATCGTCTTCTCCTGTCGGGTCTATCGTTTCATTGAAAAACCCGATAGTGTCGAATAAATTAAGAATTGATGCTCTATCTCAGATAATTGATGCAAAGGCAGCAGTTTTTAGCGAGGAATGGGCATTGCCAGTAAAGCTAAAATGTTACAATGGTGGCTGCCCTCCCGGATACATCATGTCAAATTGGAATTTTTGCTATAACTACTCTCAAGCCCGTTCGGTTTGTGCTTCATACACTTTAAGGAACAGACAATTAGCTGACTACGGTTCTTACGGCTCTGCAATCTACGAAAGTGGTTATACAACTAATGGCTCCGGCGCAAGAACTATATTCGGCTCTGGCCAGTCATATTGGTTTAATACGGGAAATTTACAAGGACCTTTAAATCGCTGTGGAGTGTGGAATTGCGGAGGCAACCCTCCTTACAATACCTGGATCGGTTATTCCGCAATGATAACAGCACCTGAGTCAAAAATTTATTATGTCGGGCTTGGAGGAGATAATTTTGCCCGGTTCAAAGTTGATGGCCAGCTTAAAGTAGAGTTCAGTAATCCAGGTCCTAATAATACATATTATGCCGAGAACTTCAGGTATTGGCATATATATCCTGTATTTCTTACAGCAGGAAATCATTTCGTAGAAATCAGTGGAAAAAATGAGACCAATACAGTTGCCTCCTTCGGTTGTGAAGTTTATAATAATACCAAAACAGAAATTATGAACTCCACGACTTCTTCGCCTCCGAATATTTTATTTTCAACAAGACAGTTATTTGCGCCTCCAGTCGCTACCTGTGGTGTTTCAACTAATGTCTATGAAATAAGCGGTGGTTGTAAAACATGTCCAACCGGGTATGCGCTTAATCCTATAGATAATATATGCTATTTAATGGCTCAATCTGAGCTTAATTCTATTGTCTTTAATCCATACAGGTCAGGAGTTTTAGGCAATTGGCATGCACAACGTTCTTATGTTTTTGATATTTCCAGAACTAATGTTACCGGAGACCCTGCAGTCATTAACAGTACCAATATCAGAAAAGCAGGATATTATAGTGCTTTTGCCCCTTATTGGGTAAGCAATGGATCTGTTTTTACAAGTAATTCTGGCAACGGATTATTTCCAAAATGGATTTGGAGCAATGAGTTAACCCAATTAAACAATAAAGGTCTTGAAACAGAAAACAAGGATGCATTATTACGATATAGTGCATCTCAAACAGGATATCTGCAATCACTCCCCGTCGCCATCGGTTCTAATACGAAACTAAGAGACCTTGCATACGATGGCTTTGAGGATTATGACCTCTCCTTACAATGCTCAACTGATACTTGTAATTTATATTCAGGACATTTTAATTTCCTTAAAGTTATCAATGGCAATACTATCAAAATAGACGGTGCCTTTGCACATACAGGGAATTACAGTTTAAAACTTAACACTACTGCTACTATGACAAGGAGTATTTATCCTATCAACGATACACTTTACAAGAGAGATAATAAGCATCAATTTTATTTGAATTCAAATTACCCTATGAAGGGTTTTAGTCCATCATTAGCCGGAACAGGTAAGCAATATTTATTAAGTTTTTGGGTAAAAGAAAGTCATATAGGAGGTGTATACCCTGGTGTTAATGTATCTGTAAATGGAACAACCATTGTTTATGGTGGCATTACAAAAGCGTCTGCTGTAGTGGAAGGGTGGAAACGAGTAGAAGCCACTTTTACTTTGCCTTCCGGAGCTTCACAGTTTGATCTTAATTTTTCACCCGGAGGTACTGTTTACATTGATGACTTAAGAATTCATCCGTATGAGGCTCAAATTAAGTCCTATGCTTATGACGTCAATTCACTGCGTCTTATGGCTGAAATGGACGAAAACAATTTTGCTTCATTCTATGAATATGATGACGAGGGAATCTTAATCCGTGTAAAGAAAGAAACTGAAAAGGGTATAATGACTATAAGAGAAAGCAGAACAGGTGTAAAAAGAACCAATTAAACTTAACTCCAAGAAACTATTATTATATGCAAAAGAAATATTTTTTAAAAAATATGGTACTGATTTCTGTTTTTGTAATTAGTGCCATCATATTATCCGCACAGGTAAATGATAATACGGATACAAGTTTTAACAATGACAGCGTTAATGAAATTTTGAAAGATAATATTTCCGATACTACACCTGTCATTGATAATAGTGGAGGCTTGTCAGAACTGGATAAGATAATCAGGCATTATGAAGAAGGTAATTTGTATTTGTCTGGAGATATAAATTTTTATGCAGATGCTGATTCGTCAGCAACAGCTGAGGAAAAAGGAACTTTTGCTTCCATTAGTACAACCAATGGAAGCTTTTACGAATTTGATTCTGTTCTTACGGTAGTGAATGAGGACGTTACTATTATTCTTGACAAGCGGGAAAAAAGCATTGCAGTTTTAGAGACCGATCCGGAATTGAAAAAAATCAACGGGGAAAGAGATGTAGTTGCTGAAATTAAAAATTTTAAGGACTATATCTACTCTATTGAAGTGGTTAATCTAAGCGGGAATGAAAAAAAACTTGTTATACAATTCAAAGATGATGCACCTGCAAATACCAGTAGTTATGAAATTGTATATGAAAAAGATACCTACCAGATTAAAAAAATTCGGATGGAAATACCTGATGCAGATATTACCGATGTTAGCTTAAACGAAGGAGACGATGAAGATGAATTAATGTTGTTGGATTCAGCAAACAATGAAATGCCAACCGGGTTTTATGCAGATATTAAAATAAGCGTTTATGAAGTGATATATAAAACTGAGAAAAAGGCAGATGCCAGCCTTGTTGACATTAACCGATACGTAAAAAGAACTTCAGACGGATTTGTACCCGCCGGGGCATATGCGAATTATGAATTAATAAATTAACCTTTTATCTATGAGGCGCCTTTGTACTATTGTCAGGAGCAAATATTTGATTCGGTTTGCTTTGTTTGGGATGCTGTTATTGAAAACAGGATTTTTATTCGGTGCTGAAGAGCCTTATGTAAATTCAATACGGGGGGCAGGTGTCGTGCAAGGCGCTAAGTTTGACGTAACGGACGAAAAATTTCTTTCCCCTGCCGTATTTGCTACTATTCAATCATCGAAGTCCTTATTACCTGAAAATATTGTTGAACTTAAGTTCAATTATGACACCAGTGCTTATTTCTATGATAAAATTTTCACCGCAACTGTTAATGTAAGTATTCTTTGCTATAATAATGTTTTTGATACTTCACAAGTTTTTACTCAGTATAATAATATTAATCTCACCATTAAACATGATACTGCCACTGGAAGCCCTTACAAGGGTGTTTATTTCATGAAATTCAGTGGTGCTTATAAATTCCGGGTAATTGTAAATAGCATTACATGCCCTGAGTTGGGAACGAATATGCCAACTGTGCTGATAATCGAAGGAAGAACAATTATTAAAAGAAAGTATAATTTCTCCCCTGCTACCTCTGATATAACTAAGATTGAAGAACTGCCTGGGCAGGTGCGTTTAAGCTGGATTCCCGCTAACTATGCTGGTGCTGAGTTATTTGACCTTGAATACACAGTCGTAGACGACTCCAGTATAGCCGGGGCTTCCATCAGGAATTATCTTGCTACCAGCACTCCAATACCGCAAGCATTCATAGAAGGGTTGTTCCGTAATAATGCTTCCCGTATAGTTACGCCAGCCAGCAATTATCTGCTTAACCCTCTATACAGAGCCGGGTATTTACTGTTCAGGATACGGGGAGTGCAATTTGAAAATGAATATCTCAGTAGCCTAACGATTGCCGAACAGAACTTTCGGAAAGAAGGTAGCTGGAACTACCTTGCTTCAAAATTCAACCAGCCAAGCTACCAGTATAATGTTGTGCAGATTCAATGGCATGAGCCTAACCTGAACTGGCAGTATACTATTTCGTTTGCAGAGGAAGGAAAAAGAAAAGAAGTAATAGGTTACTTTGATGGCATATTTAAGAACCGGCAAAATGTAACGTTAAATAATACTGACAATAAAACAATTGTACAGGAAACAGTTTACGATGCGCTCGGAAGAGGAGCTATTAGTGTATTACCGGTACCAACAAGTGATTATACTATCCATTATTTTGCCAATTTTAATCAGAATAAATTTGGAAAGGGGTATAGCTATAAAGACTTTGCGTTTGGGGCCACCTGCAGGACTATCCCCGATACCATGTCAAGGTTAAGCGGTGCTCATCATTATTATTCTCCAAATAACAATATTACTGATTACTTCTTCAAAAAATATATTCCGCAAGCTGAAGGTTATCCTTTCAGTGTTACAGAATTTACTGCAGATAATACAAGCAGAATATTTGCGCAAGGCGGGGTTGGTAAAGATTTTCAACCAGGAACTAATCATGAAACAAAGTTTTTCTACAGTAAACCCACTCAAGAAGAATTGGATAGGCTATTTGGCTCAGAGGCAGGTAATGCAAGCCATTACTTTAAAAACATGGTGGTTGATCCAAACAAACAGATCAGTGTTAGTTATTTAAACGCAAGCGGTAAGACTATTGCAACTGCGCTGGCAGGACTTACACCGGATAATGTAGAGGCTTTAAATACTAATAATGGTACAGGAACAGACGTGACCAAAAATCTTTTATCATCTCAGGACTTTACAAGAGATTATACCGCAAACAGTTTATTAGGAAGTTCTTCATTTCTGGCTGCTGTTAGCGGGAATTATAAATTTATCTATAACCTGATGCCCTTACGCCTGGATGTTCTGCATGGTGCTAACAATCAGTTTAAAATTTGCAATACTTGTTATTATGATCTTGTAATTACTGTAAAGGATAATTGCAACCAGGTGCTTCAGACGGTTAGCCGTCCAGTCGATGCCAATACAATATTTCAGACAGACTGTGCTATTACTCCTGCGCCTATTGTAGATTCAATCATTGTTGCGATCACCAATATCGGTGAATATAATGTGTCTTATTCTTTATTTGTAAGTGAAAAGGCGTTGGCCTATTATGATAGTGTTCACCTTGTTCAGAACACCAATATCCGTTCGTTTAACAGTTTTGCGATTGAAAAATTAAACAATGCAGATTTTAAAGGTTGTTTTAGCGAATGCTCTACCTGTTTGAAAGATCTTGGAACAAGAACTGATTTTATCAATAATAAAATTAAACCTCTGTTTGCTCAGGCAGATTCAATAGTATATGCAGCTGAATTTGATGTGTGGGCAAACTCTTTGTATGACAGTTTATTGGCCAACTGTAATAGTATTCAGTCCGGGTGTACTGTCCAGGTGGCTCCCTGTGATGAAGAAAAACAATTGTTACTGGAAGATGTTTCTCCCGGAGGGCAGTATGCTTTATATGATTCGCAGTATAACATTATTGATCCTATCACCAATGTGCTGGATGACAGATATTATTTGAACTTTATCAATGATGATGGAACTCCTGGTAAAATTGAAATAAACGGACTTTTATACGATGCGGGAAGTTATAGTGTTCCGGATTCAACTTTTATTAAAAATTTTAACCCTGGCTGGGCGGAAGCATTACTACCCCTTCATAAGGAATACTGTTTTTACTTATGGTGTATTTATGGTACTAATCCCAGTTCTAAGGCATTTGATATTGAGATAGAGGATATTGATGATGATTCCACTGCTACCGCTAAGGGATATTTTGGAAGTGTAGCTTCTTTACTTTATAATGATCCGTTCTTTAACTCATCGGGATATGGATACCCCTATTACGGCCAGATGTCCGATAGCCTTAATTTATTTTCAAGAACAATACCCGGATACAGCGGGCCGGACTTCAATATTCTTCAGTACATAGACTATGAACTCTATTGTGAAGAGGCTAACATACCGCCGGGTAGTTGCACTTCCCCCCCAACCAATGACCCTTGCCGTACTCCTTATATTGAATGGCAGTTATACAGAGATTATTACCTGAATCTAAAAGCCTATTTTAATGAGAAAGCCCGTTTAGCTAATCCTGCATTTGCTGATTGCAAAAACTGTTATGTAGGCTCCGACAACACTGAATTTCTGACTTGTGTTGCACCTCCAACTAGCGATTTCAGTATTCAACTTGATCCAACATACACCGCTGGTAAACGAATAATAGTAAAGTATAAAAATAGTGAAGCAGCTGTATCGCATAATATTAAACTGACTTTTGTTTATAATAGTGGTTCATTTGTACAACAGTTCCGGGTTGGCAGGGCAACTGAACTTTATATTGTACCTGCAAGTGGGGGAGACTATTATGCTATAACTAATGCGGAATGTGATACTTCTACAGTCTGTGCTAATTGCAGAACAACCACTCCCACCTCTTCCAAAGGAGGAGCACAAAGCGTTAATACTAAGCTGAATTATTCAGTCCGGTTTATTGACGAGCCTTCTTCTAACGCTATTAGTTGCCCATGTCCTGATGCCAGTATGTTTAGTGTTAGTATGACAGGCTTTGAATGCTACGATGCAACCTGTGAGATTGTAGTTTATTACAATGGGCCTGAAATTCCTGCCTGTAGAACGGTCTATGTTGATATATACTGGTATGATTATAATACCAGCAATTCAGGCGTAGCTACTGTGTATTTTACGCAAGGGCAAACAACAGCATATGGATGTATAGGGGGGGGGATGTATCCGCAGAAAGGAACAACTACTGTGTCAAAAACATCAAAAAACAAGACATCACAGGTTAACGACCAGATTAAGCAACCTACCCTGGAGGCGTTAAAGATGGTCAAAATTTTCAAAGACTCTTTAACTGTCAGCGGCAAAAAAACTACCACTAATGCTGCGCCGCTTTACGGGAATTGCTTTGATTATTATTTATACATTCAAAATGTTTATTGTTACGATGCTCCCTGTTTCGTATGTGGTGGAAATGAGGAACCATCCAGTTTGTGTAAGGATGATCCTTTGTATCCATATTATAAAAATAAAATACGCCGATACAACAGCTACCAAAACCCACAAAACTTTTATCAGGATATAACAGCTAATTATAATAATTATCAGAACCAAGGGCAGTCTAATTTCATTTCAAATTGCCAGGCTAATTGTGAGGCACAAGCAGATGTATGGATAAACTCTATCAGAAAATGTACTACTGATGAAAACTTGCTTGCTACCATTAAGGCAGCACTAATAAATGTATGCCAAAGCAGTTGTGATACCAGTCATCCTTATGGAGCTTCTACCAACCCTTCACTTTCTCAATCTTTTGAATCTGTAATTCGGCAATATATTCCCAATTCAAGCGATTCGTGTACGGCAGAATTGATAAGTGATCCTTATCCATATAACAGGCAGCCTCAATACGATAATCGTACAGTAATAAAAATAGATAATTGCCTGACAACCCGGCTTGCACAATTAAAGACCCAATACCTGAACTCCGGTTACATCGGTTCTTTCCATCAATGGTTGCAAAAACAATTGAAGAACGATTACCAGTTAACTGAACAGGAGTTAATAAATCTTGAAGCTTCTTTAAATGCAAATTGCAAATACCTGAAAAAACCGTTACTGCTACCGGTAGCATTTAATTGCAGTAATACAGCAGCCTGTATTGATTCCGCTGCTACCATTCAGACTTATAATGCTTTCCTGGTAAAATATCCTGGTATTACAAACTCAAACCCGAATTACGAGGTACTCCTGACAAATTATTTTAACCATACCCTTGCCTTCAATCTGAATTTTGAAGACTATCAGTCTTATATTGAAAAATGTCAGACGGGTACAACTAATAAGGATTTACTGTGCAATATGGCATCCGGCAGCCAATTGATTGTAAAAGAAGATGTGATTAAGTGTATGGCTGATGTATTTAATCTTGCCATTACACAGGCAGTTAATGAACATACAATTTACATAGATTCAGTCAGAACAGCGTTCCGGAATAGCTATATGGGTAAGTGCATGAATGTAGAGCCAAAGCTGACAATGAAGGCAAAATTGTATGAGTATCATTATACGCTATACTATTACGACCAGAGTGGAAACCTGGTAAAAACAATCCCGCCGGAAGGAGTAAAACTTTTGACTGATGCTGAAGTAACCCAGGTACAGAGTAACAGACTGAATACAAACGGTTATTGTTATAGTAACTCCCCCGAAGTTCAGTTTGCTTCTAATTATCTGTTAACAATGCCCAGGGAAATATCATATGATAATCCCACAGATGGAAGATATACACTTGAAGCCAGGATAAAACTGAATAATTTTAATAACCAGGGTATATTTTCTTACAATGCTGTTTCTTCAGCCCCAACCGAGGTAGGATATTCATTACAGGTTAGAAATGGTAAACTGTCATTTATTGTTGGATTGACTCCAAAGTTAGAAGTTGAAACTCCAGTTCTCACCACATTCCTTTCTACAGGTACTTCTTTCCATTTAGCAATTATAGTGGATAATAATGCCAGTTCAAAACCGGTAAAGATATTTATTAATGGAACGAATGTGCCACTGACCTATCTCAATAATTACTCACCTTCTTTCTTTATGTTTGGCTGGTACACAAATCAGTTGAAACTCGGTGGTGCTTTTGAGAATAATAGTACCACGTACATGAATGGTTCGATTAAGCAATTCAGGTGGTATCACCGGGAACTTAGTAGTACAGAAATATTACAATGTGCATTTAATAATTGCTTAACACCTGCTTCTTTAACTGGTATCGTCAGTAACCTTCCATTAAATGAAGGCACTGGTAACTTTATTGAAGATAAAGCCACTTATACAGTAGGAACAACATCGTCCGGTAATGCTTCCTGGCAAAACTATTTGACTGGTCTCTATCCCAATCACAAATTACCTACTGTTTATTTGTATAATTCCTATAATCAAGTTGTACGACAAAACAGTCCGGATGGCGGCACATCTACTTTCTGGTATGATATATTGGGACGCTTGGTTGCATCGCAAAATGCAGAACAAAAAACACCAAAGAACACTGCCAACAGCAGCGCAAACAGATACAGTTATACAAAGTATGATGAAATAGGCCGTATTGCCGAAGTGGGTGAAAAATATAGTGGGGGAACACTTATTTTCGAAAGTGAAGGCGGCTCCTATGACAGCAAATCTGTATCCTCGCTAACCCCCTGGTATTTTTCAGGTACTGACAAACAAGTTACATTAACCGTATATGACCAACCTAATACTTCGTTAGTAACGAATACGGCTATTACTAATCTTCAAACTATCAATTCCCGGAAAAGAGTTGTTGCTTCAGTATTCAAGGAACTTAAGTCAAATAGCTACTATGATTTTGCCACTCATTATGTATATGATATAAATGGGAATGTAAAAACCTTGTTCCAGGATTTGAAACCGATGCGGGACGTAGAACTGGTAATTGGCAATTTCCGTGGAGTTAGACAAATTAATTATGAATATGACCTGGTAAGCGGAAAAGTAAATAAGGCCATTTATGCACCTGGTCAGGGTGATCAGTTTATTTACCGCTACGAGTATGACGCAGATAATCGTCTGACAGACGCTTATACAAGCCGCAACGGACTTTTATGGCAGCGGGATGCTAAATATTATTATTACCTGCATGGGCCTTTGGCGAGAACAGAATTAGGTAAACACCAGGTGCAAGGGGTAGATTATGCTTATACCTTGCAAGGATGGTTAAAGGGTATTAACAGCCAGTCGCTGGATGTGAATAAGGATATGGCTGGTGATGGTAATACGAGCAGTACCACTTTTAAGAAATTTGGCAGGGATGTGTATGGATACAGCATAGGTTATCATAACAATGATTACAAACCAATAGGCTTAACTGCTGCCAATGCCTTTGATATAAGCTTTACCACACCCCCGGCACCTGTAGGAACAACTGGCAACACCGGTTCTCAGCTTTTCAATGGAAATATTGGCAATACAACTGTAGCACTAAGTAAAATTAACAATGGCCAAACTACAGGGTATAGTTATTTATACGACCAGTTAAACCGACTATTAGGAACAAGACAACACAGTATCAGCGGTACATCCTGGAGCTATGGCAGTTATAATTCAGCCTATGAGGAAAAAGCCAGTTATGATGCCAATGGCAATATAAAAACCTACTTACGAAAAGGGAGCAGTCCACAGACTGTGATGGATAATTTGAAATATTTCTATTATTATACCAATACCAGTAACGTAAGAAGTGAGTATGATCCTACACAACCTCTGCCTGGTGATGTAAAAACACTTACTAACCAACTGGCACATGTTGACGATACTGACCCTGCTGGTAATTATACTGTGGATATAGATGATCAGAATACAGGTAATTATGATTATGATAATATCGGTAACCTGATAAAGGATAATACTGAAGGAATTACCAGTATTGATTGGACGGTGTATGGAAAGATAAAGCAGATAGTAAAGAATACAGGGGTTACTATCAACTATCAATATGATCCTGCAGGAAACAGGGTGGTAAAGCAGGTAATAACCGGTGGCATTAGCTCAAGGGATTTTTATATCAGGGACGCACAGGGAAATGTGATGGCTGTGTACAAAGATCAGTCGGATTATGTGGACTGGAAGGAGCAACACCTATATGGCAGCAGCCGGTTAGGAATCTGGAATTACGGTAAAGCAACACCCAATGTGCCTGGTTCTGTAGTGTATGATAGTATGATGGTAGGGAGTGTTAATTATGAACTTTCTAACCACTTAGGTAATGTACTTTCCACCATCAGCGATAAAAAAGTGGGCTTTATGGGTAGCGGATCGCAAGTGGTGGAGTATTATAAAGCAGAAGTTCTTAATCAAAATGATTACTATCCGTTCGGGATGCTGCAACCGGGACGTTCCTATTCCGCTGCAACCAGCTACCGGTACGGGTTTAATGGGCAAGAGAAATCTACAGAATTACATGATAACTCTTACACAGCTGAATACTGGGAATATGATAGCAGGATTGGACGGAGATGGAATACCGACCCTGTTGAAAAACCAAATATATCCCCATATGCAGTTCTAGGAAGCAACCCAATACTTTTCGTAGATACCAGGGGTGATGATTGGTACGTAAACAATTTAGGGTTCTATATTTGGGCAAATGATGCCAGCGTAATGGAAAAGGGGTTTACTGAATATGTAGGAACCTGTTTGCCAGCCAATGTTTCTCTCTATAGAATTCTTACTTATATAGAGACCGAAACCAGTCATGGAAAAATGAATATCTTGTATCACAAGTATAGGCATACGTGGTTCCCAAAATTTTTAAATTGGTTGGATCGTAAGGCCAATAACATTACCAACAAACAGTATTCAGCACATAACGAAATGCTGGGTGAGGAATTTGTTGGGATAGCAGTGGGATATGGTGCTTTTAAAGTTGCTGGTATTGCATTTAACGTTTTTAAAACTGCTGGGGGTTCTATATGGAAGTTGCCTGGTTGGGTTGAAAGAGGATTTGTATATGAGAAACTAATGGGTGGAAACTTAGTAAAGAATTTTCCCGTAATAGATAAGTTTATAAAAGGTGTTGCTACTAGTATTAAGACACTGGATTTAAAAGCTGCGACTTATACCAAAGATATCAAGGCAGTCTATAACACACTAAAGGGCTATATTGATAAATTAGACGATTTCAAAGGAGCAAATCACGGTGGTACGAAGATTTTGGAAGAAGACATTAAAGAGAAAATTTTGAATGTTGGGATTCCAAAAGGAGCTACGAAATCACAAGTAGAACAGATTCAACAAGCAATAAAATATGGAAAGGATAAAGGAATCAAAGTAGAAATAAACGTTGTTAAGTAATATGAAGGCTTGTACAGTATATAAAACAGATAAAGAATACTTAATTGTAACAACGTCTAAAACCGAAGATTGGATATGGGTGGAGGATGAACCCATATTTAGAGTGTTGATTGAAGATAAAGATAACAAGTTGATTGAAGCTGTTTTTGAAGCATTAAAGAGTAGTAAGGTTGAAATCCCAAATATTCCAGTAGAAAATATTCTCACTCGACAAAAGGAAATTTTAAAAAAAATGGGACAAAAATCCTATACGAGTTTATATAAAAAATCAAACTCATGTAGCGTTAGCAGGGATGAAAACGATATGGTCAAAATCTCACCTTACAAGCCTTACATGCCGGGGAAATTTTCATCTGGTCTTGTTGTAGTTAGTGAAGGGGTTGTCAAAGTTAACATGAGTGTTATACCTGTTTCTGAATTAGAGAGATTGCTTATTGATATATTAAGTCATGACTATAAGATGTAAGACACTAAACTAACTTTGGGTCTACCCGATAATTCTTTGATTAATCCACAGCAATTTTATCGGTTGTATTAACAGAGCCATACCACCTATTCAGAACATTGATAAACTTAAAGTATTATTCGGCCCGGTTGTTCGTAGTATTCAATAAATAAAAAATGATGAAAAGTTGTCAGTAGTCTGTGACTATTGACTAAAAAGCAGGCTTAAAAAGGCAGTTAATTAAAACCAAACCTTTTAATGAAGTTAGCACTCGATGGTTAAACAGTTCTTAGAAAATTGTAATAATACCACAAGAAATAAATGCATGTAGGAGTATAATAAGATTATTTAGAGGATTAGGAAGTCTTGCAAGATTAAGAACGGTTGCACCTGCCTTATTTAAGCAAGGGCCTACACGGTTTATAGCGGATTTAAGGATGGTGTACTATACATTGGTAAAACAGGCTATAAACTTGCTCAAAGATATGCCGGTAAAACACCTCCGGCAGGTATTAAAGCGTTACAAGGGTTAAATGGCAAAATACCAAATAATGGAATTGCAAAGGGAGTCGAACAACTTGTCATGGAACTAAATGGCTGGGCAGGTCCAACTACAAGACTTTCAAACAAGATTGCTGCTACTGTAAATGAGATTTACAAGACAGTTGCGAGGAGATGGCTTGACAAAAACGTAAAAGATTGGGAAACACTATTTAAATTTCAATAAGCATGATAAAAGAGAGTTCTGGGAAAATTTATTTTTTTTCATTGGAGTTTGATTTAGGTTTTACTTTATGTAAACTATATGATTACACAGATATCGCCCCATTCGATGGCCTTTTAGTAAATGTTTTAAATATTCAATTGAAAGATAATGGAGCGATTCCGTCTATCGAGGATATTGATAAACTTAAAGTATTATTCGGCCCTGTACCGCTGAATAAATACCCTAATATTAAAGGGAGAGGTAGTTGGGAATATGTTGGAAAAAGCGAGACGTTGCCAAAAAAAATACCAGTTTTTAAAGACACAAATCATATAATTGCACTCAACAAAGCTACAGATTGGGCAAAAGTTGATGGCTGGAGAAGACGATATGATTTTAATAATAGCGGAGACTATTGCGAATATGAGGCTGTTCGAGAATTAGAGATGTTGGTTTTGTATGACATGCGAAATATAGCAATAAGAACTACTATGCATTTTCTTTTGCTCAACAATAAAAAAATAAGTGATTACTATAATTTAAGTGATGACAATTATCGGAGTATTTATCTTCAAATTATAAACACTTCCTTTGATAAAAAAAAAGGAGTAATTTTTTCAAAAATTCTTAAGTAAACCCGTTCATGAGTTTTTTGCCACTGTGCAAGTAATAATCCTGTATAGGTTAATTTTAATTAGAGGTGAGTCTTCTTCCATTCGTTGTAAGAAATAATAATTTCATACACTTTACTTTTATCTATTTTTTCTGGCAGTGTCAGTAAATAATTATCGTCCATTTTAAAAAAATACTTCAATTCCTGAGAAAGTTTATTTTTCTTTTTTGAGAAAAGATCATGTATAAACCCATTCAACCCAGGGCCAACAGTTTTAAACCACCAGTCCAGGTTTTTTTCTTTATCAAATTCAAAATAGGCTAGCCCTTCTATTGCAATATACCCAGTAATCGTACCATCAATAACCCGTCTTCCGAAAAAAGAGTATCGAACGATTTCTCCAAACCCTTTTAAGGGTAATATTGTTTCGTAATGATGCCAGTTGTTATTTAATTTAAATCCAAATCCTTTAATTTCATTAGGTTTATAAGGTTCTTTTTTACCGTTTTCCTTGATAAACCGAACTTTCCATACCATTGTTGTGTCCACTTCATAAACACCGTTTTTACCTTTTGCATGAGGAGGGGTATAGATTATTTGGCCTTTTATAGTATCGCCTGCGTTTGTAAGAATGTACCCTGATAAATCGATTCCCCAACTGATAATTGGAGAAAAACAAGAGATTAATATAAATTTTAGTTTTTGCATTATCTAAACGGTTTTGAAACAAATAGCTTAATAATATATAATAATTTTAAAATGTATTATATGGTATCACTAAAAAAAAGCCCAAATTTCATAAAACCGACTCTTATTTCATTACTTTAATTCTTTCATTTTGATATTATAATGCGGATAATCTATATATCCCACTTTATCGATCCTTCGCAAAACATCCATCTTGCCATCTGATACTTTCAATCCTAATGTCACACTTTTCAGATGTTGTAATTTCTCTAAAAATTTAATAGATTCAATTTCTCCTGTTTTCCGTAAATCCAATTGCTCAAGTTTGTCAAGGTTTTGAATAGCCGAATAATTGTTTAATAAAGGGGCATTATAAATGTCTACTCTTTTAATACCATTCACGCCCTTATCTAATCCATTAAGAGATTCCAATTTTTTTACGTTATCTAAAAAAATGCTTTTTAAACTACTCATATTCTCAACTCCACGAAGATTTCTTATTGTTGACTTATAAAGATTTAAATACTCCAGTCCAGTTACTTTTTTAAATTCCGTCAAATCATCCTTATTAAATCCATTAACCCAAAGCCAAAAAAGTTTACTGCACTTATCAATATTTAAAATATTTCTATGGTAATCGAAGCTTAAAACTTGGAGATTCTCAAAATTTGAAAGATCCAGAGGAGTAGATGATTTGTTCAATCTAAGAACCCGAAGTGATTTCAATTTATTAATTGGAGATGTATCCACCTTGTCTTTAAGTATATACAAACCTTCAATTTCTAAAATTGTATTAATGAATTTAATCTCGGTAAGCTTGTAGTAATTGTCACTTAGTAGAATACTTTTAACCTTTTTTTCGTTTATATAGGATATGCTACTTTCTATTTTTTCAGATTCAACAATAAGCCTGTCACCCAATATAGCATCTACGTTATCTAATTCTTTTAAAAAAAGAAATCCATCTCTATGGTATTGAGTTTGCATAATTTATTTATCAATTGCTTTTAGGAGGTTGCTTAATGTTATACGTATTTCCGCCTTGTCCCATAGTGCCACCATAATTATCCAAGACAGCTTTTTCTAATTCATCCAAAGTTTTATAGCCAGACCCTTCCAATTTGATAAGTTTAGTACTTCCTGAATAAGTATCACCGGCTTTGGCAGCTGTTCCTTTACTTTTCCCAGTTTGATCTAGAAGTTCTTTCAAAGATGTTACTGGTCTGTCTGCCAAATCAGTTGCCTGGCCTACATAAACTTTGCCGCTTTTAAATTCATGTACATAAATTCCTGAAACCCCCTTGTAGTCACTTAAACCTTTTCTTGATATAGTGCTTAAGGATTTAGCAGAAGATATTAAGTTGCTAATTATACGAGGACCTTGAATAAGAAGCGATGCTAGAGCTCTGAAAGCATAATATCCATCAATAACGGCAAAAATCGTTTCAGATGTGTTTAAGAGCTTTGTGGCAAATTTAGCTGTAGATACGAATTTTTTGGCACCCCAAAAAGACCAAGTTGTTTGCTGATCATTTTTGTAATATGCCTCTAGCTGGGGACTTACTTGTAGAACACGGCCTAAAAATTCATAATCACTTGTATAACTCTTACCCCATCCAAAAAGATATGTTCTTACATTATCTGCAAAGGGAATGTAGTTTTCTGCGGCGACATACGATGAACTTAATCTAGGTAGGTTAGTTCCTTTATCAAAAGGGAAAATTTCAATTTGGTCTCCCCCCGTCTTATGCACAAAAAATTGATGAGCCTTACTTCCATTTTCAATTACTTTAGCCGACCAAGACACGGTTGTAAAAATCCTGCCTTCTTTATCCCAATACTGTTGAGTAATATAATAGAAATGTATTTCATCATTGCCATCAGGATCTATATAGTTAATTGGGTTATTTCTCGCAAAGTGATACGGGGTAATTGCAATTTTCTTAACATTGTCTACGGCTAACCATCTACCTATCCGGCTATCATAAATTCTATCTCCAAAGTCCAAGGTCCCACTGTTAATATCATTATCCTTTTCCTTCCCGTTAAACCCGTACCGGTAGCCGTTTCCAGCGGTATAGGATCGTCCTGGTTGCAGCATCCCGAACGGATAGTAAACCAATCTTCCGGGATCCTTTCTCCATTGCGGCTATCAAAGAGCTACTGTGCTTAAAAATAAGCCATTTTTTGCTATTTTTTGAGTTGTTTTAGGTACTAAATTCTGATAATTTATGCATAAGGAATATCTATTTCTTTCCCTTTTTGAACAGTTCATTTCCGATAGCCGGAAAGGGAAAAGAGTTAAGCCAGATGGCCGCAGAATAAAGTCTCAAACAGTAGATAATTATGACTATGTGTTTAAACTGCTTTTGGAGTTTTCTCAAATCAACAATTTCCCACTAAGAGTGAGACCCGTTGCCGGCCTTAATAAAAGGCAACTACAGGCGGAAAAAAATTATTGGAAAAAATTTTATAGCAAGTTTACTAATTTTCTTTATAAAGAAAAGGGCTGTTTTGATAACTATGCCGGCAGTGTAATAAAAAATGTTCGCACCTTTTTTAGCTACCTGAATAAAGACAGGCTGATAGCAACCGGCGATTTCTATAAGTCATTTCATAAAAAAGAAGAAGATGTAGGAATAGTAACATTGATGCCGGAGCAATTACAGTTTCTTATTCACGATAAAGCTTTTGATAGTTCTTTAAATAGGTCTCTGAAAAAGACAAAAGATATTTTTGTAGTGGGATGTACTGTGGCTCTCCGGTATTCTGATCTCTTTAATATAAGGTTCAGGGATATTGAAACAGTCGGCGGAAGCCACTACCTAGCAGTAAGGTCTATTAAAATGGATACACCGACGAAGGTTAAGCTACCAGGTTATGTAGTAGAAATAATCCAACAATTAAAGATGGGCCAAAAACCGTCTTCAAAAGTATTTAAAAGCACATCTATGAATACTTTTAATAAACGACTTCAATTGCTGTCAGAAATGGCTGGCTGGACTCAAGAAAAAGGGAAGCATCGCAGCCGGAATGGCCACAGTAAGGAGGTATACAAAGCAGCTGATAAAGGAATTTACCGATTTTGTGACCTTGTTAGCTCTCATATAATGCGGAGGACAGCCATTACTACGATGCTTATGCTTGGAATGCCTGAAAACCTGGTACGGAAAATTTCTGGTCATGCACCTAATAGCAAGGCTTTTTACCGTTATGTGAACTTTGTTCAATCCTATATGGATCAGGAAATAGATAAGATACACGATAAGCTGCTCAAAGCTATCTAATGAAACTTAATGAAGTTAGTAAATGATAATAGTAAGAGTTTTGAGAAAAAAATAAACAAAGTATGAAAAGTGTTTCTACCCATTGCAATTCCTGCGACAGACTAACTACCCAAAGAGTATTATTCGATAAAAAGTCAGGCAATAGGATGAGGATGATGAAGACAGCTCTGAGTACGTTAACTATATGACAATTGAATGTGGAGGCTATAAGGCGGCATCCTTTCTTCTTTGTGAAAGGGGCGAGGATTATGATGAACCTGGAAAGATGGCTTACATCGACAGCCATTTTCCTAATGATTATGAAGAATTTTATTCTGAATTCAATTTTATTAAGGACGAAGATCAGGAGGAACTACCAACGATTATTTATAATCTTACTGAAGAAATAAAAACTGCTTTTGAAAACGATTCCTGCATATTGGCTGGTATGGGGCTGCGTACACTTGTAGAAGCTATGTGCTTACAACATGAGATTAATGGTAAAACTTTGCAGGATAAGATTAAAAATCTCCACTTTGCAGGGCTTGTTTCATCTCCCGGGCTACCGATACATGCTAAGCTTAGAAATTGCGGATATGGCGGGTTATCAAACCCCACCGGGTTTTATCAATGCTTTCCGTAAACGATTCAAGGTTACGCCGAAGGAATGGCGGAAGGAGAGAAGGGGATTTTGATGTCGACTATGCCTACATGTTATGTGTTTGTTTATTTACTCCACTAATTATCGATTATTACCATTAATTAAATTTATTTTTTGAAATAACATTAAATATATCTGCCATGTTAAGTGTTTACTCTTACTGCTACACCTCACAAATGATTGCTCTCAACACAACAAATTTATTATCCATCCTGCAATTATATACTCCAATAAAATCAATTGTATAAATGTGATTGAGTTGTGATTAGGGGAAAATAATAGGCAGAACCGTTAGTGAGTATTGCTTACACAAAACATGAGTGTATCAATAACACAAAAGAAATTAGTTTAATAAATATTTTTTTTTCAAAAAAAATAATGCAGCTTTAGTATAACCTTTTAACTATGCTGCTTCGTTTAACCATTTTGTTTACTTCCATATTTTATTCCTGTTTTGTACTGAAAGCTCAGAGGACAACTATACAAAAAGCAGATAGCACCATCAATAACATCACGGCACTTCCTACCAAATATTTAGACCAGGTTTCCAATAAGGCAGATAAGTATTATAACAGTATTACTTCCAAGACAGAGAAGACCTTAGCCAAACTTTCCAAGTGGGAAAGTAAAATAAAAACGATACTAGAAAAGACCAGCCCGGAAACAGCCCAAAGATTGTTTGGCAATAACCAATTGACTTTTTCTACTTTATTACAAAAATATAAAGAAGGAAAAGCCGCAGCCGATAGTTATAAAGGGACTTATGATGAATACCGGGATAAACTCACTACTACGGTAAAGTACCTGGATGAAAGGAAAAAACAATTGGATAGCAGTATTATAAAACCTCTTACTGAAGCCAAAGAAAAAACAACCAAGCTCAACGAGCAATTAAAGAATACAGAAGCTACTGCACAATTTATAAAGGAGAGAAAAAAGCAACTGATGGAGCAGGCATTGCAATTTGTTGGAAAAAGTAAATGTCTCCAAAAGATAAATAAAGAAAGTTATTACTACATAGAAACAATCCGCAATTATAAAGAGCTATTCAGCGACCCAAAGAAAGCAGAAGAAGTAGCGATGAAGCTACTCCAAAAGATACCAGCCTTTAATGAGTTTATCCGAAAGAACAGCATACTGGCCTCCTTGTTCCGGATGCCCGGCAATGCCAATGATCCAACTACCCAAGCAAGTCTTACCGGACTACAAACAAGAGCACAGGTAAATAATTTAATACAACAACAAATAGCCGCTGGTGGCCCAAATGCTCAACAACAGTTTCAGCAAAATATGCAGTCTGCACAATCCCAGTTAAATGAGTTGAAAGATAAGATATTGAAAGCAGGTGGTGGTAGCAGTGATATGGAGATGCCGGAAGGATTTAAACCCAACAATCAAAAGTCAAAAACATTTTTACAACGAATAGAATTTGGTACCAATATACAAACACAAAAATCCAGCTCCATTTTTCCTGTAACCAGTGATATAGCAATGAGTGCAGGGTATAAACTTAATGACAAAAGTATCATTGGAATCGGAAGCGGTATTAAGATGGGGTGGGGTACAGGATTTAATAATATCAGGATAAGCGGACAGGGAATTTCACTTCGAAGCTTTGTTGATTACAAGGTAAAAGGCTCCTTCTGGGTATCGGGTGGTTTTGAAATGAACTACCGCCATGAAATAAGAAATATACCTGAATTAAATAATTACACTACCTGGCAACGCAGCGGGCTTGTGGGATTGAGTAAAGTAGTAGATATGAAGAGTAAATTTTTTAAGAAAACGAAGCTGCAATTGCTTTGGGACATGTTGAGTTATGAGCAGGTTCCAAGGGCACAGCCGTTTGTTTTTAGAGTGGGATATAATTTTTAATGTAATTAAATTATGCGGAAATTACTTCTGTTTCTTTTGAGTTTTTGTCTTTTAAGTTCTCTTGTATATGCACAGGTGGGTGAAGCACCAAATTTTGCTAACTCTTCGACACTACCATCTGCTGCTGCACAAGCCGATAAAATGATGAGTAATCCTGTTAATCTTTATACGGGACTACCTAATGTATCTGTGCCTATATATAGCTATAAAAATAATAGCGGTTTATCAATGGGAATTAGCATTGATTATGCAGGAGGGGGCATACAAGTAAGTGAGTCTCCTTCTTCTGTTGGGTTAGGCTGGCGTCTTAATACAGGAGGCGTTATAACAAGGACTGTGAGGGGGATGCCCGATGATATGCCGGTGTATGGATACATGTATGCGGGAGCTATTCCTTCGGATTGGAGGAATGATGCCAATAAGTATTATCATGATAGTCTGGATTCGCAGCAGGATGTTTTCAGTTTTAATTTCCCCGGCCACAGCGGACAATTTTTGTTTGGAAAGAATAACCAGATTGTTATTATTCCGGATGCAAAGATTAAAATCATACCTGCTTTTCAAGCAGCAAGTGCCTCTACCCAAACCCTTAAATCTTTTAGAATTATAGCTGAGGATGGCGTAAAGTATGATTTTGAAGAAGGGGTTTATAATACAATCAGTATGAATGTTCTTAGCGGTGTACCCTATACACCATCAGGTTATTATCAAATTCCTCATCTGGTATCCTGGTCGTTGACAAGAATTATATCTGCTTTTAATACAGATACCATCAAGTTTAACTACCACGACCCCGGCAATAGCTATTATAGTTTTAAAGTACCGCAGATAACCTTTGTAAATAACAGTAACGGGCAACGAAAAACACCCTATTTTGGAACTGGCTCAGCAATGAGTGGTGCCAGAAGGCCAATCAGCATAGAACTACCGGATAAAACAACAGTTGATTTTGTTTATCATAAATCAATAAAATATAACGATACAGATTATGTAATTTCTAAAATTAAAATAAGGGATACAGCATTCAGGTTTGGGTATTTTTTAGAATATGCCGATTCTGCTTTTGTCAGTACAGGCGGTCACGGCAATCAGTCTTACTATAAACCTATAAGGCTAAATTTAAAAGCTATAACGCCTTTTACTCCCAAAGAAAAACAACAAGGCTACAGTTTTGAATATTACACACCATATTTGCCTATAATTGGAGGGCAAGAAGATAGTATTCAAAATAAAAAGGATCATTGGGGATTTTTAAATGGTGCAATAAACGGTGATAGCTCTATCCCCAAAATAAACAACTACACATGGGGTGCTAACCGAGCTCCGGATAATTCTGCTATAGCGGGGTCTTTACGCAAATTTTACCTACCAACCGGGGGAAGTATTTACTATCAGTATGAATTAAATGACCATTATCCCTACACGAAACAAAGTAATACGGCTTCTGTTAATGTGCAGAACACAACACAAACCACTATAACATTAAACCAGGTTTTAAGTAGTAAGCATCAGTTAGGTTTCTTTTTAGACAAGTCAGTATCAAGAGTGGGGGCAGCACCCGTTGCAGGTTCTGGAATATTAAATCTTGCTATAAAGAGTACGAATGGAGCCACTACATTTGCCAGTTCCAGTATTTCGCTTTATGATCTGTTTTATTCCGGACTAAAAAGATGGGCTTTTAATTTGCCTAACGGTACTTACATGCTGGAGACAAGCCTCTCTGGTGGTACCAGTACGACAGGTAGTTTTCCGGTGGATGTAAACTGGGAAAATAAAAATCCTGATAATACAGTTACTTATAAACCATCTGGTGGCATACGAGTTTGGAGAGTCTCCAATATCAAAGAATCCATAGATTATGAAGGTAGCTATGAAGAGTATAAATATAAATTGGAGGATGGCAGCAGTTCAGGGTATCTTGGAGAAGTGCCCAGGTATGATTTTCCTTTCCGGGAAACATTTCCACACCTTAGCACTACTATTGATTATACAGCCGTGGCAAGTGAACCATTAGGAACTGCTGGTTTTGCACAAATTGGTTACAGCCGGGTAGAGATTATGCGAAAATCCAATTCCGGCAACCTTGGTAAAGTAGTACATGAGTTTACAGATCTGCGGGATGTAAATACCAACGTATTTAATCAGTCGTTTCCTTACACACCTTTTGAAATGAGAAGCTGGGGGTTAGGATTATCAAAGAGGATTTCTGTGTATGATAGTGCAGGTGTATTGGTAAAAAGAACAGTGAATAATTACCAGATAGATACTGTTGAATATAATAACAGCAATTTCAAGTCCATCAAATTAGGACATTCGCAAACTACTTTTTATTCCGGCACTATTTATATTCCTTCTACCACTAATAAAACCAAATTTTTTATAGCCGACGATTATTATCCCTCGGGTGGACGGGTTTATCTCGCATCTACAAAAGATACTCTTTATCACCCCAATGGATCATATCAAACATCTTATCAAAATATGGTGTATGATACTAATTACAATGTAACAAAGATTGTAAGCAGCTTTGACCGCAACCGGGGTTTAGAAAAAGAGCAACGGTTGTACTATCCGTATAATTATACAGTTGGTGGAGGTGTGGGTAAGTTGCGGGATAGCAGTATTATTTCTCAAATGGTGGCTACAGAAACCTGGATTACCGGTGATGCGAACCCGAGAATCATTGACGGTGCAGTTACATCTTTCCGTGAAGTCGGCAGCGGAGATATAAAACCTGATACAATCTATTCTTTTGAGTCAAAGAAACCTATTCTTCAAACTATTATCGGAACATTTACTCCTGCTACGTTAAATAGAAATACTACCTATTATAAACCGCAAAGTTATTTTGCAAGCTATGACGGAAAAGGAAACCTGACTGAAGCCAAGAATCTGGTAACAGGTCAAAAAAGTTCTTCCCTTATTGACTATGATCAGCGATACACTATTGCCACAGTGAGTAACTCGGCGCAAGCTGATCTTGCATATACCAGTTTTGAATCTGCTGGTACTGGAAACTGGACGGTTGGCAGCAATAGTCGTGACCTTACCCAAAGTATCAGCGGTAAAAAAAGCTATAACCTTACCAATGGAAGTATTACTAAAACGGGACTTAATTCTTCTACTCATTACCTGGTGACAGTGTGGTTATATTCCGGCGGCTCAGCCACTATTAACAGTAGTTCATTCGGTACAGCCATTGCTACGCAAAATGGCTGGAACCTGTATTCAAAATCATTGACAGGCACTAGCTCTGTTACCATCAGTGGCAGCGGGTTGATAGATGAAGTAAGGTTGCATCCAAAAGATGCCAATATGCAAACCAATGCTTATGAACCTATGATTGGTGTAGTAACTACTATGGATGCCAATAACGGAGTGATTTATACAGAGTATGATAACCTGAACCGTGTAAAGTTGATACGGGATAAAGATAAAAATATTATAAAGCGATTTGATTATTCAGATACAACCATGGCAATCAGCTTCACCCCGATTTGGGTGGGAATAGACAAAAGATGTTCACCCAATACACCTGGTCGTATTGATTCTTTGTACAGAGACCTGAACAAGTATAGTGACTCTGCCGGTTTTGTGAAGGCTGTAGATCAGGGCTATCTTGATTGCAGTTGCCCTGAGGTGGTAAATAACCCACAGTATAAAGAAGTGAATGGTATTTGTGAAATGGGGGAATGGACGGTTACCTCCTCTGTTTATAAAAAGGTGATGGTAAATGGTTCGCTGCAGTTTCGTTGGGTATGCACCTACAAGTGGTGCTTTAGTGATGGTAGTCAAAGCACCTTTTATACTGAGGAAATAAATACATCTCCCTGTACAATTACTTGTTATATCGAATTTTAAAAATACGTTTATGATTTTAATCACTTTAGTAACGGCCTTTTTTATTAATACCTCATTTTATTCTTTACAGTTTCAAAATACTGATGGAGTATCGGTGAGTATGAGCCAGTTTGCAGGAAAGAAAATTTTGCTGGTGAATATAGCCACCGAAAGTTCCCGTATAAACCAATTGACCAGTCTGCAGCAACTACACCAACAATACGGTGACAGTGTAGTGGTAATTGCTTTTCCAAGTAACAGTTTTGGTCATGAGCCGCTAGACAATGCTGCTATCAAACAGTTTTGCCAAACCAATTATGGAACTACCTTTTTATTGGCTGCTAAAAACCCGGTAAGCGGGGCAACTAATCAATCTATTTATATATGGCTTACCTCCATGGCTGAAAACCTGGTAACCAATGATACGGTGAAAGGTGATTTTCAAAAATATCTTATCAGCGAAAGCGGCCATCTTATTGGTATTTTTTCTCCTTCGGTTGACCCGATGAGTGAACAACTAACCAGTGCCCTATCCATTCAATAAAAAAAAGCAATTGGAACGATGAGAAAACAGTTAACCATTACCACCATTCTTGCTTGCTTTATAACCGTATCCGTACAGTCGCAGATACCTGAAATCCCGTATGATTCTACGCTCCAGCAAGTGCAGACATACAGTCCATTGGCTGCGAAACTATTTCAACGGGTATTGATACCGCTAAAACCAACTACCGATAGTGCAGAGGTTGTGTTATCAGCATTGCCGGAAAATGTAACTATAGCAACAAATTATGTGGACTACCTGGGCCGTCCCCTTCAAAGTGTAATGAAGCAGTCTTCTCCCACCAAAAAAGACCTGGTAGCCCCGGTGGCCTATGATAAATATGGCAGGGTGGCTGCGCAGTATATGCCGTATGCACAAATGAGTGCCAATACCAACGATGGCAAGTATAAAGACAGTATGCTGCTGCGGGATTCACTTTTTTACAGCAGCTTATTTCCAGATGAAGAATATTTTTATTCCAAAACCAGGTTTGATGCCTCACCCTTGCAAAGGGTAATAAAAGCAACCGCCCCCGGTAATGACTGGACAGGTATTGATAAAGGCAAAACAATTGTAGAAAAAGCCAATACTACTTCTGACAGTGTACGTTTCTGGACCATTGATATAAATACCGAGGATGATATACCTGTAACCGCTGCACTATATATGGCAGGCACACTATTGGTGGAAGAAATAACGGATGAAGACGGGAAGAAAAAAATTATGTACAGAGATGAGCAGGGGAGAATTGTATTATCTAAAGTGCAGTCACTGACTACACCTGCCACCGGCCACTACGGCTGGCTGTGTACCTATTATATTTATGATGAGATGGATAACCTGCGGATGGTAATACCACCAAAGGCGGTAGAAGCATTGATAGCTGTGAGCTGGAACCTGGCAAGTAACCCCGCCATAAAAACCGGTCTTTGTTACGCCTATTTCTATGATGATAAAGGCCGGATGACCATGAAACTTATACCCGGAAAAGATAAAAGCTATATAGCTTACGATCTGCTGGGAAGAGTGGTGATGGCGCAAGATGCAAACCTGCGACAAACATCAGAATGGACTTTTATAAAGTATGATGAGCAGAGCCGCCATGTTAAATCCGGAGTAATTACTTCAAGTTTAAGTAAAGACGCTATAATATCGGCAGCCGCAGCCAGTGCCAATTACCCAACACTTAGTGGTACTTACAGCATTTTTGCTGAAACTTATTACGATGATTATAGCTGGACATCCGGCACACCACTGAGCAGTACATTGGTAACCACTAATATTACCAGCACTAATTTTTATACAACGTATAACAGTTTTCCGGAGTATGCACAAAGCATTGCTGTAAGCAGCCGAATAAGAGGAACTGCAACAGGTGGCAAAACCAGGATACTTGGCAGTAACGATTATTTATATACACTTACCCTCTACGATCAGCATCTGCGGCCGGTGCAGGCAAAAGCCACTAACTACAGTGGCGGTACAGATGTGGCAACTACACAATATAGTTTTTCCGGCAGGGTATTACGTACCCATATTGCCCATGAAAAGGCCGGCACCAATGCACAAAACCATACAATACTTACCAAGTATAACTATGACCATGCAGGCCGCATTACCACCCTAGTAAAAAATATAGATGGTACAGGAGACCATACCACCCTGCAACATACGTATAATGAACTGGGCCAGGTGGCGGGTAAAAAATTAGCCCCCTCCTATAATAACAATGCGGGATTGGAAACGCTGAACTATGCATACAATATACGAGGCTGGCTGGTAGGTATGAACCGGGATTTTGTAAAAGATGTAAGCACTACTAACTGGTTTGGGTTTGAAGTAGCATATGGAGATACTTCCAATATCATTAGCGGACAAAGCTATGCCAATGCATATTATAATGGTAATATAGCGGGGCTTACCTGGAAAAGCAAAGGAGATGCAGAGAAAAGGAAATACGATTTTACTTATGATGCGTCTAACCGGTTACTTACCGCTGACTTTAACCAGTATACCGGCAGCAGTTTTAATAAAACGGCCAATGTAGATTTTAGCCTGAGCAACCTTAGTTATGATGCCAATGGCAATATACTAAGCATGCACCAAAAGGGCTTAAAGATAAACGCATCTCCACTGATAGACCAGCTACGGTATAGCTATACCGGCAATAGTAACCAGCTACAGCAGGTGTATGACACTGCTAATAATAATGACAGTAAACTGGGGGATTTTAAATACAATGCCAGTGCCAAAACAGCCACTGATTATACATATGATGCCAATGGTAATGTAGTAACTGATCAGAATAAACGAATATTAAGTATTGAGTATAATTACCTGAACCTGCCAACCACTATTACTGTGGATAGTGATAACCCGCCTTTTTCCGGTAAACAAATTGTTTATACATACGATGGTGCCGGTAATAAATTACAAAAGACGGTATATGAAACGGCTGGATTAGGTGAAAGCCAAACCGTCATCACTACCTATATAGCCGGGTTTGTGTACGAAACAAAAGCCAGTACGATGGGAGGTGGATATGACCCGGAACAAAATTATTCCGACAGTCTTTTATTTACCGGGCATGAAGAAGGAAGGATTAGAAAGAAAGGAACAGGGTTTGAATATGATTATTTTATAAAAGACCACCTGGGAAATGTACGGATGATATTGACAGAAGAACAGCAGGTGGATATGTACCCCGCTGCCACTATGGAAAATGCCACAGCAGCGGATGAAGATAAATTTTATAGTAATCTTATTGCTACCAGAACAGATGTGCCCAGTGGCTACCCGGCCAATACGCCGCAAGGCAATGCCAAAGTAGCCAAGACTAACGGCAGTGGCAACAAAATAGGCCCGGCTATAGTATTGAAAGTAATGAGTGGTGATAAATATAACCTAACGGTGAGTAGCTGGTGGAAGAGTACTAATACACCCGGCACCCCGGTGAGCCCATTGACTGATCTATTGGCGGCTCTATCAGGTGGTATGGGTGGAGTGTCCGGCGGGCATGGCAGTGCTTCCGAAATAATCAGCAGCGGAGTATTGACGCCCGGTGCAACGGGTTTTTTAAACAATCAATCATACAATAGCAGCAAGCCTAAAGCGTTTATCAACTGGATAGTATTTGATGAGCAATTTATGTATGTAGCCAGCAGCAGCGGATTTGAACAGGTGGGAGGTAGTGATACCTTGAAAAGCCATATCCATAACGATATACCCATTAGTAAAAGCGGCTATTTGTATATTTATGTAAGTAATGAAACGCCTAATATAGATGTGTTCTTTGATAACCTGCAGGTTACGCATACGAGAGGGCCACTGCTGGAAGAAACGCATTATTATCCGTTTGGGCTTACGATGGCAGGCATCAGCAGCAAGGCCATGGGAAAAACGGAGAATAAGTATGAGTACAATAGTAAAGAGAAGCAGAGCAAAGAGTTTAGTGATGGCAGCGGACTGGAATGGTACGACTATGGAGCCAGGCAATACGATGCACAAATTGGAAGGTGGCATGTGATAGACCCATTAGCCGAGGTAGCAAGAAGATGGACACCGTATAACTATGCCTATAACAATCCGATACGTTTTATAGACCCGGATGGAATGATGGCGAAGGCGACGAACAATGGTGATCTTAATTTAACCGGAAGTCATGCCATGGCTTTTATAATTGGGCTGCAAACCGGAATGAAAAATGGGGATGATTATGTAAGTGTTACGATTGTGAACCCCATGAGAGCTTTTTTAAGTAGTATAATGAATGATCTGGGAGACGGAGGAGATGCAGGCGGAGGAGGTGGTGGTGGATCAATTGAGATATTTAGGCAAATTACGGCAATTACGATGGGAGAAGGAGGTATGGGTAGACTTTACTCTTTTAAAAACATGATTCAAATTGCTTATGTCTATATCCACAGATTAGAAAGAAAAGAATCTTGGGATGCATCAACTGTTTGGAAAGACAGAAAAACTCATTTAGGGTATAGAGCAATAATGCAATTATTAGGAAGTCCAGATTATGAATCGGATAAAGCTGCATCACAGTACTTGAAGTCCTTCACTCCTGAACAGATTTCATTAGTAAAAGGAATTTTCAATGAATTACAATGCTATGAGAACTCAGGGAATTCGAAAGATGAAATACCAGCCGCACAAAATCCTGAAATAAATGGCCAGTTTTATGATGGAGACCTTAATGGGAATCATTCGAGCACTCAAGAAGGAAAGGAATATTGGAGTCGAATAAGATGGTATATTAGAGGAATCTATGAAGGTTTGATTCCTAATAATAATAGCCTTTTTGTAGTTCAAGATGTTAAAAGCCCTTCTGGAAAAGAAATTACAACTTTTCTTATAAGTTATCCAGCAGTAGAGAGGTGGTTAAATGAGCAAAAGGCCTGGATATATAGTAAAAACAACATAGCTCCATTGTTTGATCCAGGAAAAAATAAATTTGAATATTAAACTTAATATATGCGATACTACTTGTTGATATTTCTTTTGAGTCTTTTTGCTTGTAATTCGAATAACAATTTTCAAAAAAAGGAAATATTATCTCCAATAAAAAAAGAAAAAAAATATCAAGAGATTTTAAGTAAAAATATAACATCATTGTACAATCTGTCGATTACTTATGACTCGGTTTTAATGTCAATAGAGGAGGATTTTACTGAGCCTATAAGATTTTACAACGAAATGTTTATTTTTAATAAAAATTATAATTTTACAATTTACAAATATAGAGACTTCAAAGTCTCTCATGTTGAAAAGGTAAAAAAGTGGCCTCTCATAGTTGAAACAATAGATAGCTATAAATTCAAGTACGATACTTTAAGTCAGACTGATATTAATTTATTAAGCAAGTTTGGTGTTAATTGGGATTATTTAAAGTGCAAGAAATTCGAAAGTTTATTTTTCCTGCATGACAACTTAGTTAATTCAACTATTGATAAAATACTTATTGTTGATAAAAATAGAGGCATTCGGGATAGTATAATTCTTTCAAAACCTATCAATACTATGGAAGTAAAGAATTTTTTTCTTTTTGATGTGACAGATGATAGCTTCCCAGAAGTTTTTATATTACATACTATTGGTATTGGTAAAGAAGGTGCTCTCGGTCTATCAATATATGGTATGAAGGAATAATTAACAACACCCAGGCAATACGATGCACAAATAGGAAGGTGGCATGTGATAGACCCATTGGCCGAGGTAGCAAGAAGATGGACACCATATAACTATGCGTATAACAATCCGATACGGTTTATAGACCCGGATGGAATGAAAGCTACGGCGACGAATAATTCAGGAGATATAAAATACAGTGGTGATGATGCGGTAGCCTTTATAGGTTCATTACAAAAAGTTTTAAGCGGCAATAGAGACCCGGGGTCATATTCAGCAAACGAAATGATGATGCTATCTGTAATTGAGAGTTTGGGAATTGATTTTGGTGGTGGTGGAGGGGGTGGGAGTAATAATCCAGAAGAATTAAAGCGAATTATTGAGTTAGGGATTTCATTGTCACCAACTTTTGCAAAAATTTTGAATGAGGCTGGTGTAAATTTAAAAAATTATCAAGAATTCATAAGTTTGGCAAATGTAACCGACGGACAACATGATAACGGACAAATTTTTCTACCTTATATGAATTCTACTCAGCAGAATATTTTAGTGCTTGCCCATGAGTTGACAAACCTTAAGAATAGTCAATTATTTGTTAGGCTGGACATCGAAGTTCAATTAGGTTCGAAATCTCCTGAACAGTATGCAAATGCGATACTAGATGTGGAAACTGAAGGACAAGTAAATCAAATAGTTGTTTCTGCTGAATCTGGAATAATTAATCCAAATAAACAGTCTGCGGTAGATATATTCAAGTCAGGTCAATATACATCATCAGAATTTAGAGATGCTGTCAGAGAGGCTTTGCAAAGATCGACTATCAGTTCTGGGGAAAGGCTCTTTGATAGATATAAGCAAAGAGGTGAGAAACTTAGAGAATTTTATTTACGATCGGGAGTACAACAATAAATTTAATTTATGAAATACCTATTTATAGCAATGCTATTATTTTCAAATCAGATAAAAAGCCAGACATTTAAATTGCAGGAATACATTAATAATAACCAGGTACGATTTGGAGTTTGGCACATAAGTCCTGTTGTTTCCGATACTATTTTACTTGTTCCACCCAAGGATGTTATTCATGTGAAAATGGCTGATAGTTTAAAAGAAAGAATCAAAAATATTAGAAATGAAGAATGGCTTTTTCTTCTTCAACAGCCTGAGATGGATTGGACGATTAACTTAATTTTATATGAGTTGTTTGAAAAAGAGGCTTTGCAGTTTAGAGTAATTAAAACGAAAGACTTATGGGAAAAAACGTATAAAAAAGAAGATATAGATTATTGGAAAAAAAAACTAAATAGTTCAAATAATTAGTAGCCTTTTGTCCCTTGTGTTTTTTAGTTCGTTGATAAAAGTTAAAAGGTCTCGGTCTCCCTCACTTTCCAACAAAAACACAAGCCAGCTAAAGCGTAGCACTATTAACATAAAGCTACGCTTTTTGCCGCATGGGTCTTCCCACAGCTTCGCCTGGGAAAGCTCCCATTTGGAAACCACTGTCATGGTTTTTGGCATCGGTCAGTCGCCAAACAATTTTATCGACTATACTAAATCCAAAATTTTTTTTTGCGATTTTATAGGGGTTTTTCTGGCATAAAATCTTTGGGAGAACATTTGAAAAGTTTTGCGAGAGCATTGAGATGGTTTACATTATATTTCGCTCTTCTTTTGGGTGTTTCCACATGACCTACAAAACTGTCGCTCATATTTAGTTTTTGAGAAAGTACAATTTGAGTATAGCCAAATTCTTCCCGTTTCTCTTTTACTTTAGCGATTATGAATTTTTCAATTTTAGTTGCTTCTTTCATTTAGAAGCAAGTGATAATTAATTATAAAAACTATCAAAGGTACATGTACCATTAATGTTTAAATTTTCATACATTTGGTGTAGAAAATAAAATATCTATTTAATAGAAAGATAGATATTGCGAATACTTCATAAACTAATTTGAAGCTTTCGCTTTGAGTCTTGTCTTGGAAACCTCACGAATTTCTATTTGACACAAGATGATAAGCAAGAGCTCACGTTTAGGCGTGGGCTCCCTTATTGTGTCAAAGGGCCTCGTGAGGGCCTCCAAGCCGGTAAGTGGAGACCTGCGCTTTTTTTTCGCACTGCCACCACTCAGACTCCCCAAAGATGTCATCATTGAGTTACTATATTGCGGCAGCTAAGCGGAACACAGGACCCTTTATTTCTTTCTTCCTTTCAACAGGGAGAGGAAATCGCTTTTGATTGCCTGTTCCGGGAGTACTTTGCTTCCTTGACTTTTTTTGCGAATCGGTATCTTGGGGATGCCCCATCCGCCGAGGATATTGTCCAGGACTGCTTTGTCCTGCTCTGGCAACGCCGGGACCGCCTACAACATGTTTCATTGATTAAAAGCTATCTCTATACTACCGTGCGAAACCAAAGTTTGAAGCAACTGGAAAAGAATCGCCGCCAGCAATTAAAGTTAAATCCTCCCACCGAAGAACCAAGCTTTGAAGAAACCCTGATCGCTGCGGAGACTGCCCGGGAAGTTTATGAATTAATTGAAACGCTTTCGCCGGCCCTGCAAAAAGTTATCAAACTTTATTACCTGGAAGGAAAGTCCAACCGGGAGATTGCCCAAGAACTCGACATTGAGCCGGATACGGTGATCCGGCAACGGTTGAGGGGGGTTGTGGCGATGAGGGGGAGGAGGGTGTTAGGGTTATAGTTTATTGTCAAATCAACAACGAAATTTGTATATCGGGCAACTTGAAGTACCGGGAATAAATTATGTGGCACTAAGAAAAATTATGGGATCCCAGAGTATCAAATGGCCAATACCACCAGTTTTCCTAAACTCCATTTTTGGGAAGACTTCAAAATCATCGGTTTAGGACTACCATCTAATCTGGCTTATTACGCCAAAACAGGCTCTTCAGAATAGGTTTTGGCAGCATATGAAAAAACTATATCTCGCCAAAAGTCATACCTTCGCATTAGATTTGGCAAATTATAATGTATGGAAGTGATAATTGGACGCGTTGCGGAGAAGGAAATTTTAGGTGAGATACTGACCTCCAAAGAGGCCGAATTACTCGCTGTGTACGGGAGAAGACGGGTAGGAAAGACCTTTCTTATCCGCAACGCTTATGCCAAACAACTGGCTTTTGAATTCACCGGTATCCATCATGCAAGCCTAGCCGAACAACTGGACAATTTTACACAGGCTGTTTGGGCCGTCGCGGGTGCAGGCGTTGGCCGCCCGGCTAACTGGCGGGAAGCGTTTGCCATGCTGGGATTATACCTCGGTCCTTTGCTGAAAGAAACAAAGCAGGTCATCTTCCTTGACGAATTTCCGTGGATACAGACACCCCGCTCCAATTTCCTCCAGGCATTCGGGCATTTTTGGAATACCTGGGCTTCACGCCAACCTAACCTGGTTGTGGTGATCTGCGGATCTTCCGCTTCCTGGATGATCCAAAAGGTGTTGAGAGATCGCGGAGGTTTGCATAACCGGGTTACCAAACGGATGCGGCTGTTGCCGTTTACGATCAGTGAAACCGCAGCGTTTCTTCAACAAAGAAATATAAGACTAGATCATTATCAGATCATGGAACTCTATATGGCCATGGGAGGAGTTCCGCCATATCTGAAGGAAGTAAAAAGAGGCGAAAGCTCTGCACAAGCCATCAACCGTATTTGCTTTTCAAAGGATGGATTTCTAAAAAATGAGTTTCCCAACCTGTTTCTTTCGCTCTTTGATGAATCATATCATCATACCGAAGTGGTCCGGGCATTAGCTAAAAAAGCGCGGGGGCTAACCCGCAATGAAATTATTGAACAATGCGGATTTAGTTCGGGCGGTGGTGCAACACAAGTCCTGGAAGAACTCACTGAATCCGGATTCATTACCCCTTATATTCCATTTGACAGAAAGGTGAAGGACAGCATTTATAAATTGACCGATGAGTACTCGTTATTTTATACCAAGTTTATCGAACCTACGAAGACCTTTGATAAAGATGCCTGGCAACGCATCAATGAAAGTCCTTCCTGGCGCTCCTGGAGCGGGTATGCTTTTGAAAGTGTTTGCATGAAACATATCACCACTATCAAACGGGCGTTGGGTATAGAGGGAGTGTATACGGAAGAATCGATATGGAGGCATCATGGAAATAAAGATGAACAGGGAACACAGATCGATTTATTAATCGACCGGCAGGACCGGTGCATCAATCTCTGCGAGATAAAGTTCACCCATGGCGAATTCGTGATTGATAAAAAGTACGCTGGGGAACTGGATGCGAAGGTTCGCGTTTTCCGTGGACAAACGAAAACAAGAAAGACCATATTCCCAACCATGATCACCAGCTACGGAACCAGAAAAAACGATCATTATATTGGGCGCGTGCAGGCAGAAATAAAAATGGAAGATCTTTTTACCTGACGATAATTCTGCGGTGTAATGAAACCCTTAACTCCTGATCTACTCTACTTTTTATTATTTACCTGGCTGATCCAGGTAATAGTCAAAACTTTGGAAAAGTAAAATTTCACTTTGGTTAATTAATTGTCGGAAAAAAAAACGGGATTCGTATGTCCGGTATTTTGAAGGTCCGGTATCTTACTGTTAGCAATTAACTTTATTTATATGAATCATCAAATACCCCACCGGGAAGCACTGGAACAGGAATTTCGCATGGCTTACCTGATCGGGCAGTTTATCCAGGAAAATATTTCGGAGGAAGAGGAAGCGGAACTGGAACAATGGATGCTGCAAAGCGATCATCACCAGCAAATTTTTGAAGACCTGACTGACGAAAGGATGGTAGCCCATTTTATGCAGTGGTATTCAGAGCGGGATGTGGAACGAAACCTGCAGGCGGTGAAGAAAAAAATATCCTTTTCCCAACCAACCCGGGTTGTACATTTCTGGCGCTATGCTGCCGCTGCCAGCATTGTGGTTTTATTAGGATTGGGTATTTATTTCCTTGGATTTCAAAAAAGACCCTTCCAGGAAGTAACCCATATTAAGACCATCAACGATATTGTCCCGGGCCGGGCTTCTGCGTTGCTAACCCTTGCCAATGGGCAACGCATCGACCTGACCAACCTTGCTGATACTATCATCAATGAACAGGTGCGGATTGAAAAGGGCCAGGTGATCTATGCGGATGCCGCCCAAGCCCCGGAATTCCATGAACTTTCGATTCCCCGCAAAGGATTTTACCAGCTTGTATTGCCGGATGGTACCCGAGTATGGATCAATTCCAGTTCTTCCATCCGTTATCCCTCCCAATTTACCGGGGTTGAACGTCGTGTAACCGTTACCGGTGAAACTTATTTTGAAGTGGCTAAAGATGCCCGGCATCCTTTTATCGTAACAGTCGATGGAATGGAGGTAACGGCTATCGGAACCGCTTTTAATATCCAGGCGTACCCAGAGGAAACCCATTCCGGGGTGACCCTGACAGAGGGTAAGGTGAAGGTGCAAACTGCCGCCCGGGAAAGAATGCTTTCTCCCGGTGAGCAACTCCGGATCGAAGGTGATCAATGGTCAGTTTCTACGGTGGATGTTTCTCCTATTGTGGCATGGACACAGCACCAATTTCGTTTAAAGAATACCACCATTGAAGAAGTGATGAGGATGGCGGAACGCTGGTATGATGTGAAAGTGATCTATCAAGACAAGGTTACTGATCATTTTACGGGGACGATCGACCGGACAGTACCCCTATCTAAATTATTAAAATTACTGGAGGCCACCGGGCAGGTCCATTTCCGGATCGAAGGTGACCAGGTCTTTGTCACTCATTAACGGTCATCCAAAAAAATGCCGGTCGGTGCTCTAACACTTCCCGGCGTTGCCTGGGTTACCCCAAATTTCGCGGATACGATTATTGTTTAACCCAAACAACCCAAAGTTATGTATTTGATCCTGCATTTTTGCCAGCGTTACTTGCGGCAAGTTGTACTTTTAGTTGTCCTTTTTGTTACTGTACCCGGAAAGGCCCAAACCTTTTCGCTTTCCTTTCAACGGGCCGGGCTGCGGACTGTTTTTTCCAAAATTGAGCAGGAAAGCCCGTTCCGCTTCCTGTATACGGAGGAAATGTTAGCCCAGTCCCAGCCAGTAAGCTTTACTGTCCGGGAGGTTAGCCTTGACAGTGTCCTGTCGTTATGCTTCCGGGAGCAACCCCTGAGTTATGTCCGGGAAGGCCAGCATATTATTATCCGACCAAAAGTTATTGAAAAACCCCTTTCGGTTAACCGTACCCTGCGGGGTAAAATTGTGGATGAACAGGGAGAACCCATGGCCGGGATCACGGTGGCTATCCAGCCCGGTAAAGGAATTACGGCCACTGATCAACTGGGGGAGTTTATCTTTTCATCCGCCCCGGCTTCGGTGCAATTATCCATCTCCGGGGGAGAAATTGTGGGGCAGGAACTATTTATCGGGAACCAGCCCTACGTGGTTGTGACGGTACAACGCAAGGTGACCCTGTTGGATGAAAGCGTTGTGATCGCCTATGGTAAAACGACCAAGCGAAATACTACCGGCACCATTTCCAAAGTAGGGAAAGATGAACTGGGTGTACAACCAATCACTAATTTCCTGGCGGGTATTGAAGGCCGGGTAACCGGTTTGCAAATTGCCCAAAGTTCCGGTTTGCCCGGTAGTCATTTTAGTATCCGGCTGCGTGGACAGAATAGCATTGCCAACGGCAATGAACCACTTTATATCATTGATGGGGTACCGCTTCCCTCTAATTCCCTAACCAGCACCCTGGGCGGGGGAGGCGGGGCCAATGCGAGCCCGCTGGCCTCAATCAATCCCAGTGATATTGAAAGTGTGGAAATTTTAAAGGATGCGGATGCCACCGCCATTTATGGTTCGCGGGGTGCCAACGGCGTTATATTAATCAGCACCCGGAGGGCTAAGGCCGGACAGACCAGTTTGGATGCTAAAATTTATTCCGGCTGGGGTAAGGTGACCCGGTTGCTGCCGATGCTGGGACTGGACGATTACCTGACCATGCGCAAGGAGGCTTTTAGCAATGATGGTGTTGTTCCCACTATTTCCAATGCCCGGGATCTGAAATTATGGGATAGTACCCGGTTTACTGATTGGCAAAAATTGCTGATCGGGCAGTCGATGCACCTGACAGATGTGAATTTGGGATTATCCGGCGGCAGCGGGCAAACCCAGTTTTTTATCAATGGTGGTTACCATAAGGAAAGTACTATTATACCCGGTGATTTTGGGGAGGATAAAAAGTCTCTCAGTTTCAGTCTCCACCATCTTTCGGTGGACCGTCGTTTCCGGGTAACCCTTAGCGGTACCTATATGCACAACAAAACCTTCCTGCCGAAGGAAGATATCTCTACTTATTTATCGCTTGCTCCTAATGCTCCAGCCCTGTATACCGCTGCCGGAAAATTTAACTGGGAAAATTCCACCTGGACCAACCCGCTGGCCATCCTGGAAAGGAGCTATGAAACCAGGACGGCGAACCTGTTGTCCAACCTGCATCTTTCTTATACTATCCTAAAAGGGTTGGAGGCTAAAGTTAATGTAGGATTTACGTCTATGCATATGCGGGAGCATGTACGCCTGCCCGGTATTTCTTATGATCCCGGGCTGCCCTGGATCGCTTCTGCCGGTTTTGGCAGCAACCTGGTCGAGACCTTTATCAGCGAGCCCCAACTTTCTTATAAGTTTAGCAAGGGGAAAGCCAATTTGCAGGTACTGGCTGGGGGAACTTTGCAGGGTACCGCGCAGCAGGCGCTGGTGCAGAGCGGGAGTGGTTATCAAAGCGATGAATTGCTGCATAGCCTGCAGGCCGCTTCCACCGTACTTACGATCACTGATCAGCAATCCATCTACCGGTATGCTGGTTTTTTCTCCCGCCTATCCGTGGACTGGGATAGCCGGTATTTCCTGACCCTTAACGGAAGAAGGGATGGTTCGAGTCGTTATGGGCCTGCGCAACGGTTTGCCAATTTTGGCTCCGCCGGTCTTGGCTGGATATTCAGCCGGGAAAAGCTGTTACAATCCTCCCGTTTTCTTAGTTATGGTAAACTAAAGTTCAGTATGGGGGTCACGGGTAATGACCAGATCGGTGATTATAAATTTCTGCATACTTACGGAACCTACCTTTATAATTACCAGAATGTTGCTACACTGACACCGACCCAGTTATTCAATCCCTCCTACAGTTGGGAAAAGGTTGTCAAAAATGAAGTTAGCCTGGACCTTGGATTTTTAAAAGACCGATTTTTACTGACGGTCAATTATTATCATAATCTCACCCGTAACCAGCTTATCCAGTATGCCTTACCCGGCACTACCGGCTTCCAGGGAATTCTTCAAAACCTGCCAGCCCGGATCAAAAACTATGGTTGGGAGTTTGAATTGAATAGTATCCTGTTGAAACAAAAGAATTGGTCCTGGAATTCTAAATTTACCCTGACCATTCCGCGGAACCGGTTAGTGTCCTTTGAAGGCTTGGCCAGTTCCTCCTATGCTAATACTTACGTAATCGGTCAACCGCTTTCTATCAGTAAACGATTCCTGTATACCGGTGTTGACAAGGCTACGGGCAATTATAGTTTTGCTGATCAGAACGGGGATGGAAGGATCAGTTCTCCTGCTGATCTTGCAGCCATTGTTTTTACCGGCCAGCAATATTTTGGTGGTTTGGATCAAACGCTCCGCTATAAAAATTTCAAGTTGGGGATCTTTACCCAGTTTGTCCGCATCCTGCATACCCCCACTTATATCAGCCGTTTCGCCCGTCCGGGTTCCCTAAGTAATCAACCCTCTTATGTAACTAACCGCTGGCGTTCATCTGGGCAAACTGCTACCATCCAAAAGTATTCTAACTCCAATAATCTCAGCAATACCGCTTTTACGAATTTCCGGAATAGTGACCAGGCTCTTGGGAATGGGTCTTATATCCGGGTGAAAAATATATCGGGGAGTTATGAGTTGCCCGCTAAGGTTTGTGCTAAAGCAAAGATAAAAAGCTGTTCCTTTTTTATTCAGCTTCAAAACCCTTTTAGCATCACCTCTTACCAGGGACTTGATCCGGAGACCAAAGCCGTGATCCCGCCGCTGAAGTTATTTACAGGAGGTCTTCAATTATCCATTTAAATCTATTACCATGCGAAATATACTTATCTCTTTAACTTTTGGTGCCGCCCTGCTGGCTATCCCGTCCTGCCGGAAATTTACGGATCCCGGTGAACCGCTGACCCAACTCACGAGTACGACTGTTTTTTCTTCGGATGCCACGGCTACTGCTGCCCAACTGGCTATTTATGCGCAGCTGGAAGGGAATGGTTTTCTTTATGAACTTTCAGTGGCTACCGGATTATCGGGTGATGAAATGATCAACTACAGTACCCTGCCGGACCGGATTGACCTGTTTAGTAATAACCTGCGCCCCGAAAATTCTACGGTGGGCCTGCTCTGGAACCGTTCCTACGAATTTATCTATAAGGCCAATGCCGTGCTCGAAGGTGTCAAAGCCTCCAACAAAGTTTCCGACCCCGTTAAAAAACAACTGCAGGGCGAAGCTTTGTTTACCCGTGCCTTTTGTCATTTTTATTTATGCCAGTTGTTTGGGGATATTCCTGTGATCACCTCCACTGATTACCGGCAAAATGCCAGTGCCACCCGACAACCCGCTTCACTGGTGTACCAGCAAATTGAAACGGACCTGCTCCAATCCATCCAATTGCTTTCGGCTAATTATGTCAATGCCGTTAATGCCAGCACCACTGAACGAACAAGACCGAACCGGTTTGCTGCCACGGCGCTGCTTGCCCGCGTTTATCTTTTCCAGGAAAAATGGGCCGCAGCAGAACTAACTGCTACGAGTGTGCTGAATTTAACTTCTACCTATAGCTTACGTCCTGATGTCAACCAGGTGTTTTTAAAAAATAGTACAGAGGCTATCTGGCAATTGCAGGCTACGGTTGCGGGATTCAATACCTATGCCGGTGCTTTATTTCCCTTCACGGCATTACCCTCCAATGTATCCCTGACGCCGCTCTTGCTGAATAGTTTTGAAACGGGTGACTTACGTTTATCTGCCTGGACAAAAAGAGTGATGGTGAACGGTACTAACTATTTCTTTGCTTATAAATACAAAGCCGGACAGAATGCTGCCTCCATTACCGAGTATACGATGGTGTTACGGCTGGCCGAATTATACCTGATCCGGGCGGAGGCCCGTGCCCGGCAATCTCAGTTTGCCGGGGCGACGGCTGACCTGAATGTACTGCGGTCGCGGGCGAACCTGCCATTGGTGAACCTATCTAATTTGCCTTCCGTATTGGATGAGGTAGAACGGCAGCGACGCTGCGAACTTTTTGCCGAAGCGGGTGACCGCTGGATCGATCTGCGGCGAACGGGCAGGCTGCACCCGCTCATGGCCATGGCCAAAGGAACTAACTGGGTTATCACTGACCAGTTGTATCCCATTCCCCAGGTAGAAATTAACCGTAATAACCTGCTTGTGCAAAATCCCGGTTACTAATTTAAAAAATTACGCTATGCATTTGCGTTACCTCTTACTCCCCGGAGTAATCAGCCTTGCTATGTCCTTATACGGGCAAAGTACATTTAACCTGGAGATCGGTAAGCCTTATCCCAATGCTTCGTTGTTACATATACAAAGCGAAGAAGGGAATAAAGTTGTTTCGCTGGCGGACTACCGGGGCTTGCCCCTGATCGTTGATTTTTTTTCGTCCTCCTGTGTCGTTTGTTTTAAGAGCCTGCCAAAGATCAATCGCATGCAGGAAAAGTTTAAAGATAAGATGCGGTTCCTGCTTATTGGTAAAGAGGATGCCGTGATCCGGAAAGTTTATGCAAAATTCCGGGAGCAGCTTCAATTGAAATTAGCTATCGCTTATGATTCTATTCTACATCGAGACCTGCGGGACCGGAGTTACCCGCTCTATGTATGGATTGATGCGGTGGGAATTGTCCGGGCCGTTACCGGTGTGGAGGAACTGACGGAGAGCCGGGTGGAAGCGTTTATATCCCGGCAGCCGTTACCCCAGGCACCTCCCAAAGTTATTTCGAATTTTAACCCTTCCAAACCATTTCTAATTAATGGAAACGGAGGTGTCGATTCGATTTTTATCTCCCGCAGTTTGTTTAGTTACTGGGATCGGAGCAAGCCATTGAGTTTGCCCCGTGTAATTGATTATACAACTAACACAGGTTCTTTACAACTGCTCGGGGTGCGGGTGAATGACCTGTACCAGTATGCGTATTTTGGTGAAAGCGGGTGGGGGAGCAGCAGTCCACTTTATCCTAGCGTTTTTCCCTATGCTATATTAGACGACGGGACCATTCTTTTCCCGAAAACTGACTCTATCTTTTACTGTTATAGTCTTTGGGTTTCGCCTACACAGCGAAATTATTCCGTTCTGCAACAGCGGTTCCAGGCTGACCTGGAAAATCAATTTGGATTTGCTGCCAGTATTGAATACCGGTTGATGCCTTATCACCGGATAACTATACGAGAGGGATATGAGAAAAAATTACTTAGCCTGTCAGATTCAACTAAATCTAAGGTAACCCATGCAGGGTTTTCCCTGCAAAGGTCGAAGGTGTCCCGTATCGTGGGGATATTAGCAAATAAATTCCAGGCCAATCTACCCTTCCTGGATGAATCAGGTTTGCAGGAGCCCATTGATATTGCTATCGATGTGATGATGACTGACCTTGGGGCGGTTAAAAAAGCCCTTTATGAGAAAGGGATCCAGGTCGATCTTTCGGTTAAACCAATGCGGGTGATTGTACTGCGATCAAAGTTTATAAATGTTGCAGCAAAATAAAGTTGCTGCAACATTTATTTCCCTTACGGTTCGTTGTATTTAACCGGCTGCAACATATCCTGGTTGCGGTACAACTGAACATTGCTGTGCTCATCAATGTCTATTGTACAAAGCAAGGTGTTGCCTGCAGGGCAGGGGTTTTCAAACGGCTGCCACCCGGAACCAACGTTGTACCATACTGTTTCGGATGTTTTTTCTGCCGGTGTAAAAGCACTGAAACTGATCGCTGCCACTACAGCTACCAGTACCAAATACATCTTTTTCATATTGACTATTTTTAATGATGAATATGCCTACTATATCGCAGGTGTTCGGCTACTCCTGTTTATCGCGATAATTTTTTTATAATTTATACCACTGAAAACGGCCAATATAAATCCGGTTGTATTTGCCAGCAACTGTTCCTTCCAAGCCAACTTTGGAAATAGTCCTGCGCAAACACAGGGAAGTTCGCGGCCATTGAACATCACCCATGCTGTGTAAGCGGTGGAGATACCCATAATGAATACGGTGCACCATAGACCTATTTTCCTTGTGACCGGAACAACCAGCAGCAGGACCGCAGCTACTTCGAAGATGGGAATTAGTACTGCGAGCCCAGCACTATATGACCGGATCAGCGGACTATGCTCCATGGCCAAGGAGAATTTTTTGAAATCCTTCAGTTGGGTCAATACATTGTATGAAAAGAAGAATACAAAGAGGGTTGTAATGATCTCGTGGTACACTTGTTTTCCTGCTTCCATTTTCATAGACTAAATTTCTACCAGAAAATTGTACTTCGATTATCCAAAAGAAAATTTCAGTTGCGCAATCTGTAAAGACCCCTATTATTTTGGTGCATTCTTATTTCACTTTGCGCAACTATGTTTTGCCGTTTGTATTATATTTTTCAGGCTTTATTATAAAATCCACCACTATGCGAACCACCATGTACCGTTTTTATGAAAAAATGGAAAACCAGCTCAAGGCGATCAAGGAAGAGTCTTTTCCATTATTAAAGCAAACTTCTCAATGCATCACTATTTGCCGGGAAAGCCTGGAAGAATTAAAGAAGCAGGTAGAGAAGCACCCGTTAAAGGATCTGAAAGATGAAGTGGAGTTCTTTAAGGAAATAAAACCCAAATTTTATGCGGAGTTTATTTATTATGTGAAAATATTTCATATTGAAATTAACCGCCCAATGGGAAGTGATAAAGTGCAAATCAGCTACTTCGAATCCCAACTGATGCAAATAAAACATTTCTTTGATAATAACCTGGATTTCTATCAATATTACCGGAGTGGTGCCACGCATTTTGATGAAGTATATTTTGTTCGGGGTCAACAGGATATGCGCTTGCTTCCGGATGATCTTACCCTGAGTATTGATCATAGTTTTTCCACTATCCAGAGTTATAAAGTTTCCAAGCTATTTGCGTATGAATTATTACGGATCTACCTGAATACGGCGATCGCTTCTATTCAGCGTTCAGATCCACCTGAATTAAAGGCCCATGAAAGGAAACTTCAATGGACGGGTTCGAAAGTTTCATTAATTGAACTCATCTATTCTTTGCAGACCGTAGGGGTCGTTAATAATGGTGGTGCTGATATAAAGTTGCTGACGAATTTTTTTGAACGCTATTTTCAAACGGACCTGGGTAATATTTATAATGTCTTCCAGGAAATGCGTATCCGTAAAAAAAACCGAAGCAGTTTCCTTGACCTGCTGAAAGAAAAACTGATTCAACGGATGGATGAAGCGGATGAAGGGTATTGATCCATACCGCTTTTATTTTTTTATATTGCCATTTAAACCCGGTTATTCACTACCGTTAATCCAACGACAAGGCTTTGTTTTACTATTTCCATCTCCGGATGGTATCGGGAAATCCTGCTGATCCTACTCTTTTTCCCTTTAGCCAACGACGGTTTTTGCCTTCTCATTGACCTTCCTCTATTGTTATGAATGTAAATCGTTCATATTCATTTCCATAAAATTTATTTCTCCCGACTCGGGATTATCTATTGAAGAATCGCTTCTGCAGCGACCCATATTTGCATAATAAAATTTACAACATGTTACAATCAATCAGCTGGTCCCAGTATTTTTTAGTGATAAGTATCAGTACGGCCCTTTATTATTTATTTATCTGGCTTGTGTTTTTTAAGGGACGCTTTGCGTTTTCCAAATATGCGCCGTCCTTTCTTTCTGCGCCATCACAAGGGGAAGACGCTCCCGATGAAGTGATGGTCACGGTTCAATTTGTGGTGGATGAACTCCGGCCTTTATTTGCCGGGCGTCGTAACCGGAGTGAACTGCTGCTGTCTTTGCGACAACAATTAGTGAAGTACCGGGATTATGAGCCTGCCAGTTTTCGTGAAATCATTAACGAGTTTATTTCCCAGGAAAGTGAACGACAATGCTCCATCCGACTTAGCGAGGAAGATCTCCGTGCGGTTTGGTTGTAAGTGGGTGGAGCCCCGAATCTTTATCCCCCAGCGGGAGTACCCTATAAAAAAAATGTATGAAAAAAATGATGTTCTTAACCAGCCTTTTCTTTATTGCCCTTGCCATCGAGGCCCAGGATGGTAATGCCGGTATCAATGAAGCCAATACAAAAGTTAGAAGCTATTTCGCTGCCGGTACTAACCTGATGTATGCAGTTGGTGCCGTGCTTGGGCTGATCGGTGCCGTGAAAGTGTATAGTAAATGGAACAGCGGTGACCCGGACACCGGTAAGGTGGCGGCGGCCTGGTTTGGCAGTTGTGTTTTCCTGGTGATCGTGGCTACCGTGATCCGTTCCTTCTTTGGTGTTTAACCCTATTTAACCATTTTAAATTAAACTTTATGCGATTTATTTTATTTACCCTGCTGCTGTTTTCCGTCAATGGTTATGCGCAATATATCGGTGTGAAAGCCCGGTATAGCGAAACCAGGCTGGTGAATGATGCACCTCATCCACCCAAACGGGAGAACCGGCTGATCCTTTCGTTCTATGCAGTGACCTTCACTACTGATTATGTCTGGACCCCCATCGTTCTCTCCAATTATGATCTTTGGGTTTATAAACAGGGATTCCAGTATGGCAACCAGAATGGTGGTGTGCTGGATTCTACCGGTAACAACTACCCCGGATATCCTTATCCTGCACCCCGGGCAGTAGCATATTTCAATACCTTAGGCCTGAACTATGTGGATTGTGATCCAAATTTAGCTACGCATTATGTGGTGAACGGGCAGGAACTGGACTGTGGTTTTGTCACCGTTTCTTATTACGATGTTGATGGAGGCACGGGTAATCCTATCGAATGTTTTCCTGCGCCTAATATTTTACTTCCACTTTATTCCTCGCCCCATCCTTATTCCTGGAACCCAGGTAATGTTAATTTCGGAGGGGGAGATATACCGCCCGGTCCTCCGTATAACCTGTACAATTTTAGCTGCGGCGGCCTGCTACAGTTAGTGCAGCGGGGTTTGCTGGCCCCGGATACCTCCAGCGAATCCATTCCGTTGCCCGTTACCTTCGCCTTCGTACGAGGAGAAATACAAGGAACCCATACAGCAAATATCTGGTGGTCGAATTTAACGGAGTCTGCTATTAACCGTTATGAAGTTCAACAATCTATTGAAAATGGACCATTTACTACATTTGATACAGTTGCTCCTATTAATAATAACCATGAACGGGCCGATTATACCCTTTCCTTTATTCAACAGGAAAGCAATGTCTTGTACAGAATTAAAGCGGTTGAAAATTCCGGCCAGTTTATTTATAGTTCGATAATTCATCTCCGGCTTGCTGGTACGAACGGGCCGGCTCCCCATCAATCGATTCTCACTGTATACCCGAACCCTTTCACCAATGAAATCTTCAACTTTCGATTAACGAATGCCGAACAAGGCCGGTATATCTCCAGCATTGTTACTCCAGATGGAAAAGTTATCAAGCAAAAATTGATTATGCATGGCGGTGGTGACCTGACCCGACCAATTAACCCTGATGGTCTTTTGCCGGGCATGTACCAATTCGTTCTCCGTTCTTCCAATAACATTTACACTCAAAAGTTTGTGTATGTCCGTTAGTGTCTATTCCATCAATAAAGGGATTAACCGGCCCATTGAATTCAAGGGGTTGAAAGCACAGTATATCTGGTACCTGGGTGGCGGGTTGCTGGGCCTGCTTATACTCTTTGCCATTCTTTATATCAGCGGCGTCAATACTTTTATTTGCCTTGCCATCATCGTTGGAAGTGCTATTGCTTTGTTTATGCAGGTTTATCAATTAAGCCGGCAATATGGTCAACATGGCCTGATGAAACATTTAGCGAAGCGACATATTCCCCCTGTTGTAAAAAGTTATTCGAGGACCCTGTTTACCGGCCTTTCAACAGCCAAAAAGTTACCTACGAAAAGATCATGGAAAAACAACTGAAAGATATATTACCCATTTTTGGTGTAGAGCATGATTGTATCCTGTCTAAACAGGGAGATGTTACGATCGTGTATGAAGTCCGGTTACCAGAATTGTTTACCTTATCTGACGAGGAGTATGAGGCTTTGCACCAAACATTGATCCGCGCTATCAAGTTACTTCCTACTCATACTGTTTTTCACAAACAAGACTGGTTCACCGAAAGTAAGGTTGCTGCTGATTTTTCCGCTATTGGTGTCAGTTATCTTGCCCGGGCCAGTGAACGTTTTTTTAATGAGCGGCCTTACCTGGATCACCAGTGTTATATTATGCTGACGAAGAAGCCTGCTGGCCGCCGACCGGGCTCTTCCCTGTTTTCCAATTTGCTGCGCCGATCTATTGTTCCTGAACAAACACTGAAACCTTCGCTGTTACAGGATTTTTTAGATAGTGCCGGTCAATTTGAACGCATCCTGAATGATAGTGGATTTATCAGCCTGACCCGGCTTAGCGATGCTGAATTAACTGGCGGGCAAAAATATTGTGGTTTGGTGGAGCGATACCTGAACCTGCAACCCAATGAGAAAAGTTTCCTGGTACAGGATATCCGTTTCCAGGATGGGATACAGGTGGGGAATAAACATTGCCAGCTTTTTACCCTGGCTGACGCCGCTGATCTACCTGCTTACTGTGGTTCAAGAATTAATTACGATAAATATTCTACCGACAAAACCAAATTTAGTGTAGGGTTTGCCTCCCCGTTAGGGCAGTTGTTGTCCTGTAATCATATTTACAACCAGTACATTTTTATAGAAGATCCTCAAAAGACGATTCAGCAATTAGAAAGTAAAAGACTGCGGCTTCATTCGCTGAGTGCGTACTCCCGGGAGAATACTATTTCGAGGGATGCCACCAATGAATTTTTGAATGAAGCGATATCGCAACAACGATTACCTGTGAAATCCCATTTCAACGTATTAGTGTGGACTGAGGATAAAGAGGAGTTAAAGGATGTACGTAACCTGGTATCATCCGCCCTGTCCCAGATGGATGCGGTACCGAAGCAGGAGCTGTCGGGTGCACCACAACTATTCTGGGCAGGCATACCAGGGAATGCGGCTGATTTCCCGATGAATGATAGCTTCGATACGTTTGCTGAACAGGCCTGTTGTTTCCTGAACCTGGAAACCAATTATCGTTCCTCCCTTTCTCCCTGCGGCATCCGGTTGGGAGATCGCCTTTCCGGTAAACCGGTTCATGTCGATATTTCGGATGAACCTATGCTGAAAGGCATCGTCACCAACCGCAATAAATTTATTCTGGGTCCATCCGGTAGCGGTAAAAGTTTTTTTACCAATCATATGCTCCGGTCTTATTATGAACAGGGTTCCCATATTGTCTTAGTGGATGTCGGGCATAGTTATAAAGGATTGTGCCAGTTGGTGAAGGGCTATTATTTTACTTATGATGAAAATAACCCGATCCGTTTTAATCCCTTTTTTATCGGGGAAGGCGATGTACTGGATACTGAAAAGAAAGAAAGTATCAAAACATTGCTGCTCGCCCTTTGGAAAAAGGATCATGAAACTTTTAACCGTTCCGAGTATGTTGCCTTATCCAATGCGTTGCAATTGTATTATACCCCCGCCCCTGAAGGAAAGGTAGAAGTTTTTAAATGCTTTGATTCATTTTATGAATTTCTGCAAACGGATTTTGTCGAAGTACTGAAAACTGACCAGGTGAAAGAGAAAGATTTTGATGTTTCTAATTTCCTGTATGTACTCCGCCCTTATTATAAAGGTGGTGAGTTTGATTACCTGCTGAATGCTACCCAAGACCTGGAGATGCTGCAAGAACGCTTTATTGTTTTTGAACTGGATAACATTAAAGATCACCCGATACTTTTTCCTGTTGTGACTATCATCATCATGGAAGTATTTATTTCCAAGATGCGGAAGCTGAAAGGCATCCGTAAAATTATCCTGATCGAAGAGGCGTGGAAAGCCATTGCGAAGGAAGGGATGGCTGAGTATATCAAGTACCTTTTTAAAACCGTGCGAAAATTTTATGGGGAAGCTATTGTGGTGACACAGGATGTAGAAGATATTATTTCTTCTCCCGTGGTGAAGCAGGCGATCATTAATAACAGCGATTGTAAAATTTTACTGGATCAAAGTAAATATCAGAACAAGTTTGACCAGATACAGGAATTATTGGGCCTGACCGAAAAGGAAAAAGCCCTGGTGCTCTCTATCAACAAAGCCAACGATCCTGCTAAAAAGTATAAGGAAGTTTTTATTTCTCTTGGTGGGATGCTGTCCAAAGTTTACCGGACGGAAGTTTCCCCGGAAGAATATTTAGCCTATACGACGGAAGAAAAGGAGAAGGTAAAGATTTTAGCGTACGCCAAAATTTTTGACGGAGATATAGAAAAAGCAATCAATTATTATTTAACAAATAAAAACGAGTGATTATGAAGACAAGTGTAATTGTGGGAATCGTTCTATTCCTGGCGTTGACCTCCTGCAAAAAAAGTAAACAGCCGGAAGAAGTTAAAGATGCACCGGCCACCGCTGCCCGGACCACCTGTAGCAAAGAAATTATTTCTGAACAACCTGTGAAGGCGGGAGAAACCGGGATACTATTACCTGCCGGAACGAAGTTATGTGTGAAAAGCGATAAGCTTTCCATTGATGTGGAACTTCCCAAAGGCTATGGTTTTGTTACTCCTGACGTCAATGAAAAGACATTACCTGTATTTGCCACCTATGCCTGTTACTGTAGTGTTGCCGGCTCGGCCTGCCAGGTTTTTTATGCAGACGAAGCGGGATTTGGATGCCTGCATAGCAGTTGCCCGGGCTCCTGTACCGGGCAATTTACCTATCATGGTTATAGTATCAGCCGGGTTGTTGAACTGTCCGATAAAAGTTCCATCCTTTCATTACCGCAGGTGCAGGAATATATTGCTGCTATCCAATCCAATGAACCCTGGTCCCGGCATACGGTGTATGGTATTGATTTTTACCTCGTCAACGATGAAGCCGCCTTTCTCGCCGGAGCCTCCTGTGATTGTGAAGGAACCGCCGCCTGCAAACTAAAGGTCATCAACCTGCCTTTTAAAGTTGGAGAAGGTATTGCTAAAAAAATTTATTACTGTGACGGTGGATGCAATGGTTGCGAATTAACGGTGGACTAAAAAAGCTTTGGTTGAGGTTAGACAAGTGGCTCCCGCAAGGGCGGGGCCCTTGTTTTTACCAATTCCATTTTTCTATAAAATTTTAGCTATGAAAAAAATACTCGTTGTGATTACCCTACTGGTTGCCGTTAATTGCCAGGGACAATTGATCATCGCCGATATTATAAAAGCTGGCATTAAGAAAGTAATTGTTGCCGTTGACCTGCGGATACAGAAACAACAAAATAAAATTATCTGGCTGCAGAATGCACAAAAGACACTGGAGAATACCATGTCCAAACTGAAGCTGACGGAGATCAGCGAATGGGTAGAAAAGCAACGCAAATTATATGATGACTATTTCCAGGAACTCTGGAAAGTGAAAGCGGTGCTGGCCTATTACCACCGGGTGAAGGATATTATCGATGACCAGGTAGCGATGGTGGCAGAATACAAATCAGCCTGGGCCACGTTCCGGCAGGATAAAAACTTTAGTCCTGACGAACTGAATTATATGGCGGATATCTATACCGGTATGCTGAATGAAAGTTTGAAAAACCTGGACCAGTTATTTATCGTGGTGAATGCATTTACCACCCAGATGAGTGATGCAAAAAGATTAGCAATCATTAACAATGCTGCGGATAAATTGGAGGAAGGATTTCTTGATCTTAAAGAATTCAATAACCAAAACAAACTGATTTCCATCCGGCGGGCTGCTGCGAAGGGAGAGATTGAATATGTGAAGAGATTGTATGGATTAACCCCCACCCCCTAAAGGGGAGTTTAAAATGTAAGATTATGAAGATATTATTTATAATACTTGTGGTGTTGTTCTCTACCCAGGCTTCGGCTCAGCAGCCAACGCATAAAAGACTGATTGAGCAAATAGCAGCGTTGCAGGTCTATATCGGTTATGCCCGGCAGGGATATACTATCGCCAACAAAGGTTTAACTACAGTCCGCAATATTAAGAAAGGTGATTTCAATCTGCACCGGGATTTTCTTTCCTCTTTCAGTAAGGTTAATCCAAAAATTAAGGGCTACACGAAGGTAGCTGCTATTATAGCACTGCAAATCCGAATCATCCAGGAAACAAAGGAATGTTTACGCGGTGTAAAGGAGGCAAAACAATTCAGCCAGGCTGAAATTGATCATTGCTCCCTGGTCTTTGACAATGTATTTACTTCTTCGTTAGCCAATATTGAGCATTTGCTTGCTATTATACAGGATGGGGAACTGCAACTAAAAGATGATGAAAGATTGAAACGTATTGATGCACTCTATGCCGATATGCAGGACAAATATGCTTTCTGTGCTTCCTGGTCAGCCGAAATGGGATTATTAACGGTGCAACGTATGCATCAGCGGGCTGACATCGAACTTTCAAAACGATTAAATGGTTTACAATGAAAAAGTTTTTAATTATCCTTTTATTAGTGAGTCATGTTAGCCTCGCTCAATCTGACGAAGCCAAACAGCTTTTATTGAATGTAGAAAAGCTGGCGCAGTTCAAACAAATTTTAAAAAATATGAAGGATGGATTCCAGGTGCTTCATAAAGGATATACTTCGATCAAAGATATATCGGCAGGCAACTTCAGCTTACATAAAACATTCCTGGACGGGTTACTGGAGGTAAGTCCTGCTGTTAAAAGGTATAAACGGGTTGCTGATATTATTTCCTTCCAGGTAAAGTTGGTGAAAGAATACAAAGTTGCTTTTCAGCAATTTAAAACTGATCAGCAGTTTACCCTTGCCGAGATTGACTATATCGGGAAGGTATACCTGAATTTATTTACAGAAAGCCTGAAAAAACTGGATGAACTGGCGCTGGTATTGTCTGCCGGAAAATTAAAAATGAGTGATGATGAACGCCTGCAGGCCATTGACCGGATCTATGATGAAGTCATGGAACAGTATGCGTTCCTGAATGAATTTAATAATAGTACGGCTATTCTTTCCCTGCAACGGGAAAAGGACAAGATGGATATTGATTTAATGAGAAAGATTCATGGATTACCCTCTAAATCTCCCTAAAGGGAGACTTTAAAACTTAAGCGTATGAAAAAGTGTGTTAGGATATGTTTAGTAGGTATCGTTTTGTTATTCCCCCTTCTGGCTGATGCACAAATAGCAACCCGTATCCATTCCATGCATGATGTGCTGGAAAAGCTATACGATGATATGATGCCTTTGTGCAGCCGGTTGATCGGTGTGGGACGTGGTATTGCCGGCTTTGCTGCTACCTGGTATATCGCTGCCAAAGTGTGGGGTCATATTGCCCGTGCGGAAGCCATTGACTTTTACCCGTTGTTCCGGCCTTTTGTATTAGGCTTTGCTATCCTGATTTTCCCTTCCGTTATTCAAATGATCAATCAGCTGATGAAGCCTACCGTGACCGGTACAGCGCAGATGGTTACTGATTCAGATGCTGCGGTGGCGCAATTACTGAAGATGAAAGAGGACGCGATCAAGACTACGGCTTACTGGCAGATGTATGTCGGCGAGAGTGGGAGTGGCGATCGTGATAAATGGTATAAATATCATTATGGTGAAAAAAAGGAGGGATGGTTAAAGAGCATTGGTAATAATATCCGCTTTGCTTTTGACAAGTTTGGTTATAACCTGCGCAATTCGATCAAGCAATGGATGGCTGAAGTGCTAAAGGTATTATTTGAAGCGGCTGCACTTTGTATCAATACGATCCGCAGTTTTTATATGATCGTGCTGGCGATACTTGGTCCTTTGGTATTTGGTATTGCTGTCTTTGATGGTTTCCAGCATACCCTCACGGTCTGGATTGCCCGCTACCTAAATATTTTCTTATGGTTACCTGTCGCCAACATCTTCGGCGGCATCATGGGAAAGATACAGGAGAATATGCTCAAAGAAGATTTGCAGCAAATCGCTTCGAATGGCGATACCTTTTTTTCTACTACCGACACGGCGTATTTAATATTTATGATCATTGGTATCATTGGTTATTTCACGGTGCCCTCGGTGGCGAATTATATCATCCATGCGGGGGGAAATAATGCGTTGCTGCAAAAGGTTACCAATATTATGAGTATGTCCACCAGGAATATGGCAAGCGGTTCTGTTTCTATGTCCAGGGATGCATTAGGAGGAGCCTATAATAAAATTTCCAACAATATGGCGGACAGTGGTGCATCGGGTGGTTATTTCAAGGATAAAATTCAAGGTAATAAAGATGTTTAGAAAAGCAAAAAATATTGATACGGCTTTCCGGCAGATCAGGTTATTTTCTTTAGCCGTTATTGCCGTGTGTTTGATACTGACGCTTTTTATTGCTTATAAAAGTTACCAGTTAGCTACCCGGTCGCAGCAAAAAATATTCATCCTTGCCAATGGTAAAGCCCTTGAAGCTTATTCTGCCGACCGGAAAGATAATGTGCCGGTGGAAGCCCGTGACCATGTAAAAATGTTTCATCATTATTTTTTTACGATGGACCCGGATGATAAGGTTATTAATAGCCATATCAATAAAGCTCTCTATCTCGCTGACGGTACAGCCAAGCAACAATATGATAACCTGAAAGAAAATGGGTATTACACCAATTTGATTTCCGGCAATATCAGCCAGGAGATGCAGGCTGACAGTATCATCATTAACACCAATGAATACCCTTATTATTTCCGGTATAAAGGAATACAGAAAATTATCCGGCCCACGACAATCGTTACCCGCAATTTAATTACCGAAGGTTATTTGCGCAATGTGTCAAGATCGGATAATAATGCCCATGGCTTTTTAATTGAAAAGTGGAAGACACTGGAGAATAGTGATATCAATATTGAAAACAGACAATAATGCCCTCACCCAAACCCTCTCCTAAAGGAGAGGGCTTAATTGTGAAAGATGTTTGGAAGAAAGAAAAATAAAGAACCTAAAGAAAATCCTTTGCAGGATAAAGTTGCCGGTAAAATTGCCGGGTCTATGCTAAGGATGCAAACTTTATTTGCCCTAAAGATGAATAAAATTAAAGATCTGAAAATGTTTCTTGTCCTCTTTTGCCTGGTCAGCGGAGGCCTGAGTATTTATTTTTTTGTCGATGCCCTTGTATCAACACCGACGCAAACCTTTAAAGTTGATCCGATCCGTATGCCGCAGCATTTTGATAAGACAGGTAATGAAGTAATAGACCACGTGCTACCTGCTGATATCTATGAACAGATACAGGATTATAAAAAATACATGGACAGTACCGGGCAACCTATCCGGCAAGGTATGCTGGACTCCATGCGAATTTTGGAAGAAATTTATTTACAACAACAAAAATAAATGTATGAAAAATGTGAAGCAACGAAAAATGATGCTGGTGTTACCCTTACTGGTCATACCATTTTTAACCATGGCATTCTGGGCCCTTGGTGGTGGACAAAGTAAGAAGGATGCTACTGCTACTTCCAACCGATTGAACCTGGATTTACCTGATGCCAATCTGAAGGACGACAAGTTACTGGACAAACTGGGATTCTATGACAAGGCCGACCAGGATTCGCTGCAACTGGAAGAATGGATGCGAAGCGATCCTTATTTCAAAAGGGATACGCTGTCAGCGGAAATTTATCCTGATGCATTGCAAGAGCTGACTACAAGTACCGCCAACAAATTTAATCAACGATTGAATCCCTCCCCTTATGAAAAGAGTGTCCGTAACCCGGAAGAGCAGATACTGCAAAAGCTGAAGCTGCTGGAAAATGAAATGAACAGGAATGAAGGCCCCACGTATGAAGATCCCATTCATCAAAGTTCGGCTGACAATGAATTTTCTTCTGAAGTGGACCGGCTTGAACAATTACTGAAAGTAAATAGTTCAGGAAGTAATGAAGATCCGGAGATAAAACAACTCGAAGGTACTTTAGATAAGATATTGGATATACAACATCCGCAACGGGTAAAGGAACGTTCCATCAAAAACTCAGCAGCCGTGTATGCAGTACAACGGAGTTCGAGTGCTGATACCATTGTAAAGGGTTTTTATGGTTATAGTGAAGACAAAGAGTTCGAAGAACAAAATGCTGTTGAGGCAACCGTGTATGGTAACCAGGTTTTAGTTAACGGTTCAGTGATAAAATTCCGATTACTGAGTGACATCTATGTAAAGGGACAGCTCATTAAAGCTGGAACTTATATCCATGGTATCGCTTCCCTGAACAACGAACGGCTGGAGATTGAAATCAATTCTATCCGCTATGGCAAATCACTCTATCCTGTAAAGATGGACGTTTATGACATTGATGGTCTTCCGGGAATTTATATACCGGGTGCCATCACCCGGGATGCAGCCAAAGAATCCGCCGCCAACAGTTTATCGCTGCTTGATATGACAACGGTTGATCCATCTTTCAAAGCACAAGCTGCTGCCAGTGGTATCGGAGCCGTTAAAAATTTACTGTCTAAAAAAACGAAGCTGGTTAAAGTAACTGTGAAGGCCGGGTACAAAGTATTATTAAAAAATAAAAATCAAGACTAATGAAAAAAGTAATTATTGCAATTGTTGCCTTATTGAATGTTGCTATTGCGCAACAACCGCTTGCCATCAGCACTGACAAAACTACCTCTTTAATTTTCCCGTTCCCGATTAAGTATGTGGACCGGGGCACCAAGGATATACTGGTGCAACCAGTCAAAGAGAATGAAAATATATTACTGGTAAAGGCAGCGACCAAACAATTTTCTGAAACGAATCTGAGTGTGGTAACCGGTGATGGTCATGTCTATGAATTCACCGTGACCTACCAGCCGCAACCCTCCAGCCTGGTGTGGCGTTTAGCACCTAATCAAAAAGCAAGTATCGCTACTTATGCTAACGGCATCCTTGACAATAAGCCCCGCCGTATTTTGAAGGTGGAAAAGTATAATGTGGTAGCGAAAGTGACCGGCATCTATATCAAGGATGAAGTGATCTATTACCAGTTGGAAATTTGTAACCATAGTCCGCTGGATTATGATATTGATCTCTTGCAGTTTGTTATCCGTGACAAAAAGAAAGGTAAACGTACTGCTATCCAGGAAAATGAAGTTACTCCTTTGTATATCGCCGGAAATAAAAGTAAGGTTAAGGCCTATAATTTTTCAGTGATCGTTGTGGCATTGGATAAGTTTACTATTCCCGATGCGAAGTTATTAGGTGTCCGTATCATGGAAAAAAATGGTGGACGGCATTTTAATTTAAAATTATACAATGAGCATATTTTAAAAGCGGTACTGCTACCTGATCTGCATTGACCGCAGTATGTTTATTGATGAACTGTTTTATTAACGTGAAAAGGAATGCCGGCACAACATGTTATTGATGATGATCTATTTTATGCAGCCACCTATGAACTGGCGGCGGGGAATCATTTTATCGCTTATAATACTTTAACCTATTTCCTGGAAAAAACGAATGTATACTTTTTTAACAACGAATCCGAAGCCAATGAATTTGCCATTAATAACATCAGCGACTATGACAACTTTAAAGTTATTCATGCAGCGTCCATTGACGAATTTCTGAAATTAATTCCTTATGGAGAATCATTGCATATTCAATTATTAACAAATAAATTTCAAATTATGAATGAACAAAATTTAAAGTACTTGCAGGATAATATCAAGTACCACGGTTTTGGTGAGGGGCTTCACCCTTTGCTGGAAGAACAAATAAAGAAAGGTGATGCTGAGTTTAGCCTGGCCTTTAAATCGGAAGTGAATAAAAACGCCATTGAGGCGACACTTCATTTTAAAAAATCGGATACCACCGATCTATACTTTTTTAATAAGTACGACAGCAAAGTTAAGAATGAAAAGAATGAAGATATGGCGCAGACCTTTTATATCAACAAGGGTTCCGGCGTTACCCTCAAGGAAGCGTATAACCTCCTGAATGGCCGTGCCGTTTATAAAGAACTAACCGACAAACAAGATCAAAAGTACAAGGCCTGGATTCAGCTTGATTTTAGTGCCAAGGATAAGCATGGCAATTTCGAAAGAAAGCAGTATCATGAAAATTATGGTTTTGATCTGAAAGAGGCCCTTAGTTTTTATCCGGTAAAAGAGTTGATGAAAGAAGATGAGATGAAAACGCTTCTCCGTTCCCTGGAAAAAGGTAATGTGCAGATGGTGACACTTGATACACCGGGTAAAGAGATCAAGGTGTTTATTGAAGCAAACCCGCAATACAAAAGTATTAACTTTTATACCGGCAAGATGGAGCGGCTTGATCAAAGTCAGCGGCAGGAACTTATGAAGAAGCCGGATATGAAGGAAGAGAAGGGGCAGAGCAAAGACCAAAAGCAATCGCTGGCCGGGGAGGACAAGGATGGAAAAAAGTCCGTAAAGAGCAAGAAGGCAAATGATGATCTTGAAAATAAGTTAGTGAAAAAGAAAAATAATAATCCAAGCAAGGGAATGGGGGTGCATTGATGGACTTTACTTTGTTGCTTTTGAATTTTTATGTTCGTGCGGAGCCTGATAACAGGATCACGGTTACGCATATCAGTTTGTATATGGTGTTGGTGCATGAAATGGTTTGCTCAGGTGGTATTGATTTATTATTACTGCGACCTGAAAGGATTATGTGTCTAGCGAAAATCAGTTCAAGAGTGACGTATCATCGTTGTATGCGGGCCTTGCATGATTATGGTTATATTATTTATACGCCGAGCTTTCGGCCTGGTGAAAGTAAGGTGCGGTTGAAAGAATAACTAAGTCCTTTCGGGGACTTTTTTTATTGGTGAGATCGAAAATGTGCGTTTGATTATGGAGAAGAAATTGGTGACCGTCGAAGACCTGCAGCAATTAAAGTTAGAGTTGCTGCGGGACATCAAGAAATTGCTGGTGAATACACCGGCTCCTTTACCCAAGCCCTGGCTGAAGTCGCATGAAGTGCAGAAGATTTTGAAGATATCGCCGGGGACTTTGCAACACTTGCGGGATAGCGGGCAACTGAAGTTTTCGAAGGTGGGCGGGATCGTTTTTTATGAGATGAAGGATATTGAGGGGATGATAGGGAGGGAGAAAAATAATCATACTGGGTGAAAGTTCTAAAATTTCGTGTAAAACCAGTTTATGAAAGAAATTCTTATTATCAAATTACTCGAGTATATCAGGGAATACAACCCTGATATACTTTTTGCACTCAAGGCTGAAGATAAACTACGCTTATGGCTTTACTCAAAAGCCGACACTGTCGAGTCGCTTTGGCAGCAGATGGAAATGGACAAACAACCTGCCTACATCATTAAAGAAATATGTCTGAATGAGTTAACATGGGAACTCAGGCCTTCCCGTTACAACTACATTTTAAATCTTCTTGAACAGGAATTTAAAAACGATTATACCATACTTGTTAAATCAGGTGTATTGCAACATGAGGTGGTGAATATGATTGGCTATTGCGATTCGGTATTTAATGACTTAATTTTTTCCGAAGATAACGAAGACAATCACTTTATCCGATATGCGATATGTGGTGCAATGAGTGAATACTTAGACAGTAATCGTGTGAATGAAAATGTGAGCAATGAGTTACAACAGTCAGCAGAAACTTAAAGACAATATTGAGGCTATTCATATTGCCTTAAGCTGGTCAGCAGAAAAGCAATTAACTGCTAACCAGATTTCTGCTTTAAAGAAATATGCCGGTTTTGGGGGATTAAAAGCAGTTCTGTTTCCAAATAGTTCTAAAGAAGAATGGAAAAAACTAAATGCTTCCAAACAAGATTTGAAACTGCATCCGCAGATAACGGAACTACATGAGTTATTGCAGCAGCAATTTACAGAGAAGGAATATAAACAGGTAATTGAGTCCATCCGAAATAGTATCCTCACCGGTTTTTACACTCCTGATATAATCCCACAATCATTGTTTACCGTTTTAAAAGAGAAAGGCATTGAACCTACTGCAATGTACGAACCCAGCAGTGGTGCCGGTGTGTTTGTAACAGAAGCGGCTATTGCATTTTCATCATTGCAAATAATAAATGCTGTTGAGAAAGATTTAATTACCGGTAAAGTGTTAACTGCATTAAGCAGTTCACTCCCTGTTACTACGACTGTTCAAATTAAAGGGTTTGAAGAAACCCCGGCTTCAGAAAATGGGGAGTTTGATGTAGTAGTCAGCAATATCCCCTTCGGTAATTTTAAAGTGTATGATGAAAGCATGCAGGAAAAAGAATTGAAGGATAAAATTCACAATTACTTTTTTGCAAAGGGACTGGATAAGTTGAAAGACGGTGGCTTGATGGCTTATATAACAACCGATGCTTTTCTTAACAGTCCTTCCAACCAGGTAGGAAGAGAGCATCTTTTCAATAATTCAAATTTTATCAGCCTGAGTGTAATGCCTGATAACCTGATGAAAGATACAGGCAACACAGAAGCTCCAAGCCATTTATTGATCGTTCAAAAAAATCAAACTAAACAATCACTCTCAGCAGAAGAAAAACAGCTACTAAATACAGTTGAACAGGAAAATGAATTTGGCAACTATTCATTGAATCAATATATCGTTTTGCATCCTGAAATTATTCTGGGTAATCAGATAAGGCCCGGCCAAGACCAGTACGGTAAAGCACATGAAACTATCTGGCAAACCGGCGACATTAATTTGATTGCACCTGCATTATGCAAAACTATCAACGAAGGATTTGACAAAAGATTTAATGCAGAAAATTTCAAACAGGTAATCAAAAAAATTGAAAAGCTAAAAGGCAAACAACTTACTTACACGGTTGTGCCGGAAAATAAATCTGACAATTCTTCTGTTCAGTTGGGTTTATTTGAAATTGGTTCATCCAATACCATCAACCGGGCTGCGGCTTACATTAATCCGGCTGATGCTGCAGTTGTTGATAAAAAGACAGCAAGAATTCTAAATATCATCCGTGCTAAAGATAAACCAGTGCATGAATTGGTTGTATTAATGACGGCCAAATCAACCGCCTTCAAACAATATTATTATAAGCTTTATTCCAATGCGGCAGAATTACAGTTCCCTGCAAACTGGATGAATGCGACTTTATTGCAGCATGAATTAGCCGGTATAACAAATACGCTGAAAGAATACGACCAGCAATTTTACAATGACGGTGAAGCTATGTTTCATATTTCATTGGGCGATGATGATAAACTGGAAACTCTAAAGGACTTCAATCCGCTTTACAAAGAAAGAACATTGATTGTGCATAATAACCGGGTTGGCTTTGTTTCCTACATGGCATCAGATGATGGCAAGCCGGTGTTTATGCCAAGCCTGCAGGATAAGAAAGACCTGGGCTTTTACCAGCAATACGCTGCGGTAAGAGATATGTATTTTGAGTTGTTTGAAAAAGAAACATTTGAACAAACAGAGCATAATGATTTACGAAAAGAATTGAATGAAGCTTACGAATCACTAACCAAGGGATATGGCTTGCTGAACTCATCTATTAACCGGCAGCGGATTTTAAAAGATGAAGCCTTTGGATTAACCATGCTTTCCTCTTTAGAAAGAAAAGAAGGCGAACAATTTGTAAAGGCAGATATACTTACACAATCCTTAGTACCAAAGCAGGAAGTATTTACAACGGATAATCCGTTGGAAGCATTGGCAAAAAGCCTGAACGATAAAGGAAAGGTGGATATTGAATTTATTGCTGCCGCAACTGATAACACAGAGCCTGCAACAGTTGAAGCATTGGGCAATCATATTTATCTTAATCCTTCCACATTACAATGGGAAACTGCCGACCAGTTGTTAAGCGGCAATGTGGTATTCAAATTAAGAGCAGCCACGGAAGTGGTTGAGAAAAATCCTGATAATGTTCAACTGCTTAAAAGCTTGCATGCTTTACAAAAAATACAGCCGGAGAAAATCCCATTTGAATTGCTTGATTTTAACCTGGGAGAAAGATGGATACCTCTGGACTATTACAATCGTTTTGCTTCGCATCTGTTTGAAATAAATACCGAAGTAAGTTATTTCCCGTCTTTGGACACTTTCAAAGTAAAAGCAAAACTTACCAATGCAAAAGTAAACCAGGAATATGCTGTTACCACAAAAGCGGGCCGCCCAACTTATGGAGATGCTTTATTAGAGTATGCGTTGGAGAATACCACACCTTTCTATACTTATGAAATAGAGGTAGGTGGTAAAAGCATCCGTGTGCCGGATAGCGAAGCCATACAAGTAGCACATCAGAAAATTGAATCCATCCGTACTGGTTTTATTGATTGGCTGAAAGAATTACCTGATGCTGAGAAGAAGGAACTAGAGACACTCTACAACAATACTTTCAATTGTTATGTGCTTAGAGAATACGATGGTAGTCATTTACAATTCCCGGGTTTGGATAGAAAGAGATTGGGCATTGATGATTTATACAGTTCTCAAAAAAATTCTGTTTGGCGCATTGTACAAAACCGTGGTGCATTGATTGATCATGAAGTAGGTCTGGGAAAAACATTAACAATGGTGGTAGCTGCCAATGAAATGAAGCGGCTGCATATAGCTAATAAACCGATGATACTAGCATTAAAAGCCAATGTGCGGCAGATTGCAGACACCTACAGAAAAGCCTATCCCAATGCAAGAATACTGGCACCAGATGAAAATGATTTTACTCCAACAAAACGAATGCGACTGTTCAATGAAATAAAAAATAATAATTGGGATTGCATTATTCTCACCCATGACGAGTTTGGCAAAATTCCGCAAAGCCCCGAAATACAAAAGCAAATTATTGAAGCAGAACTGGATAATGTAGAAAGGGATTTACATACCATAAAAGATATGAGTGGTGAAATCTCCCGGCGTATGTTGAAAGGTTTGGAGATACGAAAAACTAACTTGGGTGTTAAACTGCAGGAAATAAGAAAAAACATTGAAGAGAAGAAAGATGCCGGTATCAACTTCCGGGATTTAGGTGTTGACCATTTATTTGTGGATGAATCACACAAATTTAAAAATCTTACTTACACTACAAGGCATGATAGAGTGGCCGGGCTGGGAAATAAAGAAGGCAGTCAGAAAGCATTGAATATGCTGTTTGCTGTACGGGAACTGCAAACAAGATTTAACAGCGACCTATGTGTTACATTTCTTTCCGGCACACCCATCAGTAACAGTCTTACTGAAATGTACCTGCTGTTTAAATACCTGCGGCCAAAAGAAATGGAACGGCAGCGAATAGAGAACTTTGATGCATGGGCGGCAGTGTTTGCAAAGAAAACAACTGACTTTGAATTTTCTGTCACCAATGAAATTATTGCGAAGGAACGATTCAGGCATTTTATAAAAGTGCCCGAACTGGCTTTGTTTTATAATGAGATTACGGATTATAAAACTGCTAAGCATATCAATCTTGATAAGCCGGAAATTGATGAACAGTTAGTCAATATTCCACCCACACCCGAACAACAGGAATTTACAAAGCTATTGATGCAGTTTGCCAAAACAGGTAATTGTGAATTAATCGGCAGACCAAGATTGACCGATGAAGAAGACAAAGGCCGTATGCTGATTGCTACCAATTACGCCAAAAAGATGGCGGCTGATATGCGGCTTATTGATTCTGGCAAATACAGCGACCATCCAAAAAATAAAGTAAATGTTTGTGCCAGAAAAGTTGCAGAAATATATGAGCAAAGCAAAGAACACAAGGGTACACAAATTTTGTTTTGTGATATTGGTACACCCAAACCCAATGAGTTTAATATTTATGAAGCCCTTAAAGAAAAACTCATCAAAGATTTTAAAGTAGCTTCTCATCATATCACTTTCATTCATGATTGGGCGGATAAGCAAAAGCCGGAACTATTCCGGAAAATGAATAACGGTGACATCCGCATTTTGCTCGGCAGTACTGAAAAAGCAGGAACCGGATTAAATGTGCAGGCAAAAGTTGTTGCTATGCATCATTTAGATATTCCCTGGAAACCGTCTGAACTGGAACAACGGGATGGCCGTGGAGCAAGGCAGGGAAATATTATTGCAAAGGAATTTTATAATAACAAAGTCAAAAACTTTATTTATGCCGTAGAGCAATCGTTAGATAATTATAAATTCAACCTGTTGAAAAACAAGCAAACCTTTATCAGCCAGATGAAAAACTGTGAACTAAATGTGCGGACGATTGATGAAGGCAGCATTGATGAAAAAAGTGGGATGAATTTTTCTGAATACATCGCCATCTTATCCGGCGATACAACACTGCTGGAAAAATCAAAGATGGAAAAGAAGATTGCAGTATTGGAGAGTTTACGCAATGCCCACCATAAAGAAATATTCCGGTCGAGGTTTAAATTGGAAAACCTGCAGGAAGAAAAAGGTAAAATATTGCAAACATTGGAGAAGCTGAGTATAGATGAGATAAAATATAAAAGCCAGTTGCAGTATGATAAAGAAGGAATAAAAGTTAACCCTGTTAACCTGGAGAATTTGAGTAGCAGCGATGCCGAAGCAATAGGCAACTATTTAATCCGCCTTTATGCAGCATGGAAGCCAGACATTGGCGAAGATGATAACAAAAGAATTGGTGAACTCTATGGTTTTGATTTATACATCCGCAGGCAAAAAGAAACTTGCGAGGATAAAGGCCTGTTTGAATATAAATACAGCAATTTATTTTATGCTGAAAGCAAGGAAAGCAGCATTAAGTATTCATGGAACCAGGGGCATATTAATATTGATAACCCCAAACTGGCAGCCCGGTACTTTTTAAATGCTATAGACCGGGTAGAAAGCCTTAAAGAAAAGTATCAAAAAACATTACAGGAGCTGGAACAAAATATACCAATGTTGGAAAAGATAATAGCAAAGCCATTTGAAAAAGAAGATGAATTAGGGCAATTGAAGAAAGATGTTTCAAAACTGGAAAGGGAGATTACTATGAAAATACAGGAGAAGCAGATGAAGCAGGTTGAGGTTGCTGACGAAAATGTGGCTGATATTATAAAACCTACCGTTGTAAAAATTGAGAAATCACTATTGCCCAAAAAAGAAACTGAGGAAAAAAGGTCAAAAGGTTTCAGTTTGTAGTGAGGGATGTAATTGCACTACTGCATTTCTGAGCCCGGCAGTAGGATTTGCTATTGCCTTTTTTAGTTGGCAACCCCTAAAAAAGCGATACCCGCAAATTCTAATAGAAGGCAGGATCTATATGTACACGGATTGTAGTGAATCTGCAAGAAATATATCGATTTTTGGAATCGGATGAAATGGAAAAATGTCATTTCATTTTATTAACTTTATGCCAAGTTCTTCTACTATTATTGCTGGTGAGTTTACGGGTGAGTTATCTTATTATCAGCTTTGTATATTATTGATTTAAAATCATTTGGTGTTGGGAATGCATTGCTGTCTTCCCGACGTAATGAAGCAAGGGTAGTCATTTTAAATGGCTACCCTTGTTATTTTAAGGAGATTTCAATCCCAGAAGTTTAGTCGTGGTATTTACTAAAGAGCTTCGCTTTATATAATCAGCCATGTTTTTTCCTTAGTACAAAAACACTTACTACATTCAATACTCCTTGCACCAGAGTCTTCCAGAAAATTTTTATATCAAGCCAAAAACCAGCTTTGCGGATATACATGGCATCCCAATAATAACGGATGATGATGCTGTCATAATCCGGGGTAGGACCATGGTGCCCATTTACTTGTGCCCAACCAGTAATGCCCGGCCTTACCATATGACGAAATGAATAGGAAGATATAACAAAGGAAAAGCGAATGCAGTCCGCTATCATATGGGGTCGGGGACCGATCACACTCATATCACCCATTAGTACATTGAGAAACTGGGGTAACTCATCCATATTAGTGTGGCGAAGAATACGACCTACTTTTGTTATGCGTTCATCATCTGCATCAGCCTGCAACTCATCCGCCTTGTCGTTTACAACCATTGTTCTGAATTTGTAGCACATAAATGGAATACCGTTTCTGCCTATTCTTTTTTGCCGGAAAAAAACGGGCCCTTTTGAGTTTAATTTTATCAACAATGCAATAATGGGTGAAAGCCAACTTAAGATAAGTACAATGATGACGAATGAAAGGCAAACGTCCAATGTTCTTTTTACAAGTAAATAATTTTTACGATTGGCAACGAAGGTTCTGATAATGCCGTTTTGAGGATTACTCTTCCACCGGCTTTCGGGAAGTGCTTGAATAGTGATATTTTTAGGAAGAGAAGTCAATGAAAGATGATTGTTTAATGGCTTATGCTGATATTTAATCGGTATCACTTTAATAAAGGTTGCCCTTCTTGCAATGAATAAAATAAAATTACATATTAATGCTGATGACGAAAAGGCTACCCTTCCTAAACTGAATGACTCTGCCCAAGCCATTTTAAAAACACTGGCTTACTTTGATGTTTTTCATTATCCCCTTACCAAAAATGAGTTAAAGCAATTCACTTCCGGAAGTATGACTGAAATTGAAATGAGTCAAACACTTGATGATTTATTAGCCATTAAATATATATATGGCTATGAAGGATTTTATTCTTTACAAAAGAATCCGTTATTAATACATAGGCGGAATGAGGGAAACATAAGAGCAGAAAAATTATTAGTAAAAGCATTGAAGATCGGTCGGTTTCTTTATCAATTTCCTTTTGTAAGGGCGGTAGGTGTTTCAGGTTCTCTATCAAAAAATTTCGCAGATGAAAAAGCCGATATTGACTTTTTTATTATAACTAAAGCAAACAGGTTGTGGATCGCAAGAACGATGACGCACCTTTTTAAAAAACTAACTTTTATTACCGGGCGTCAGCATTTTTATTGTATGAATTATTATATCGATGAAAATGCTTTTGTTCTTGACGATAAAAACATATTTACGGCAATTGAATTAAAAACATTACTTCCTGTTTGTGGGGAAAAGCAATTAGAAGATTTTTTTGAAGCCAATATATGGGCAAACCAATGGTTGCCTAATTGTAGCAACAGAATTCAGCAACAAAAAGACCCGAATAACTCATGGCTTAAGCGATCAATTGAATGGATGCTAAACAAAGTGGGCGGAAACAGATTCAATAATTATCTATGGAGAGCAACTAGCAGAAGATGGAAAAGAAAAGAATTGGCGGGTAAGAAAAATGAGAAGGGACATACAATGGGATTAATCACCGGTAAACATTTTGCAAAATCAAACCCCGGCGACTTTCAGCAAAAGGTGCTTACACTGTACCAGAAAAAAGCAAATGCTATACTCGAAACTGCTGTTATTTCTTCGGCGATAATTTCTTCTGCAAAGTGATGATGTAGTAATCGCCAATTACTTTCCACGGCCATTTATCTTTCCATTTATTTTCTTTGCTTTCCAGCATTGCATACAGCTTAGGATGTTTGATAGCAAAGTTTTCGATATATGATGGAGGCACTACAGTGCATAACCCTTCCAGGCTTATTACATCAAATGATACTTTTAATCTTTTGCGAATGAAGGAAGGATTGTAATACCAACACCTGAAATAATTTCCTTCTATATGTGCCCTTGCTCCTTTGCGACCGGCAAAACGGCGAAGAGCCGTCTTGAATTTCCCTTTAAAGAGTAATAAAAATTCCCATAAGCAAAATTTTGGCAGAATAACTAATGTAACAAAGCCTCCGGGTTTTAGCAGATGCTGAAATGAGTCCAGCACTTTTTCTAATCTTCCTGTACAATTTAATCCGGCAAAATTGGAAAAGATGTGATCATAGGGGCCTTGTTGTTGCAGAGTTTCCAGTTCCGTAAATGAACATAATTCGAAACTAATATTGCTCTCAAGGTTATGTTCTTTTATTTTTTTACCAAGCATTGTCTGCATTACGGCAGAAATATCTGTGGCATGCACATGATATCCTTTTTGGGCAAAGTAAACGGCATCATCTCCTGTACCTGCATTTAATTCTAAAATTTGTGAGTGAGGTAGTAAATATTTTTCAATATGCTCCCGTACTCTCTTTCTTTTATAGTGGATAATTGTATCTGCATGATATAATGCATCAAACATGGGGGCTTGTTTATCAAATGCCGCTGCCGCTGCTTTTTCTGTTGTATGATGGGAAGCAGAACTCATTGCGATGGAGTTTCAAGTTGTTGTAATTTTAATTTTGCCAACCATGCACCTGGTGAGTAATAAAAAATAGACAAAGCTTTTTTTATTTTGCCAAACTGTATAGATAAGGGTTGATGAAAAATATTTTTTATAGCAGCCAATGCAAGATGTTTTCTGTATGTTTTATGCACATAGCGATGAAGTTGTTTATAAAATGCAGGGGCATAGGTGTTGCTAAACATCAGTGCCAGTTCATCCGAGTCTGTCCAGTTAGCTTTTGTAGTCAGTTGTGCTTTTACCTTTTCATAGAACAAGGTACCCGGCAGCGGATAAGAAACAGAGATGCCAATTTCATATGGCAGCAATGTATTTATCATGTCAATGGTTTTAATAATATCCTGTTTCGTTTCGCCGGGATAGCCAAATTGTATAAAAAAGGATGGATTGATATTATTTTTTTTAAGTAATTCGTTGGCTTTAAATATCTGTTGCACATTGGTGCCTTTGTCCATGGCATCTAATATCTTTTGAGAACCACTTTCAGCACCCATCCAAATATTTTTACACCCGGCTCTTGCAAGATCTTTTATATAATCTTCCTGTAATAATAAATCTGCTCGGGCCTGTATCTTAAAAGTGAAATTCAAATTTTCTTTTTCAATTAAATCAGCAAACTTATGTACCCAACCTGGTTTTAAACCGAAGATGTCATCGCAAAACCAGATATGATCAAATGCAAATTTCTCTTTTAGCATTTTTAATTCGGCCACTACATTTTTTGGCGACCGGGTATTATACCGATTCCCATAAATTGGTTTTGCGCACCAGTTACATTTAAAAGGGCAGCCCCTTGTTGTGGCCATATTCATAGAGAAGTAATCTTTATTTTTCAGCCACATTTTCCGGTATGGTTCCACATCTATTATATCCCATGCAGGAAATGGTAATTCATCCAACTCCTTCATCACATTTCTTCGTATTGTTTTTATAACTGCTCCCTGTTGCCTGTAAGCAATACCGGCAATAACCAGGAAGTCTTTTTTATTTTCTTCAATAGCTTTTACTACTTCTAACAGGGTTTGTTCCGCCTCGCCAATAATTACAAAATCGGCACCTTCATTTAAATATTGTTCAAAATGATCGGAAGCATCAGAACTTGAAACAATAACAGTGCAGCCTTTCTGTTTGGCAAACTTCATCATTTCAAATGCAGCTTCCCGCATATTGGTAAGACACATTTTGGTGAGGTAATTAAATCCATCATCATATAGTACAAAAAAATCCGGATGATGTTCTTGTAAAGATAAGATCACTTCTTCGGGTCCATAGGAAAACATAGTATCAAAAAAAGAAACGTTATATCCTTTTTCTCGCATCAATGCGGCCGCATACAATGTGCCGATGGGTGCATAGGGCTGTGCTGTGGCCCATTGCTTTGGATCAAACCGCATAAAGTAGGAGTGGGAGAAGAGGATTTTATTCTTCATAAATATTTCCTATTCAATTTACTTTTGTTACAGGTGAAAGATTCAAATAGCATACACATTTTTTACAAGTTACATTATTAATCACATCCAGTTCTTTTCGAAAACGGATGCTTTCATCACTGTTTAAAATTTCATCCAAAGATTGTTCTTTTATGTTTCCGATTGATTCGTGAAAAAAACAGGGTCTAACAGTTCCATCTGCTTCCACTACTGTGGACACCCACGGGGCATTACATTTTTTATACGGGAAAAGTTCTATTCCATAAAATGCTGCATAGTAAGTATAAATATTTCTGAGCTTATCAGGGCTTTCAGCAATAAACCCATTTGCAAAACTTTCTTTGTAATCAACAATTAGCTTTTCAATAATAGTTTTTAATTCAGTCAGTTCATTTTCATCTGGCATTATCTCTTGCTGCCGCTGGTTGCGCCACAATACTTCCCGATTGAAGGCATGGCTGCTTACATCAGCCGGTAAAAAACTGATTTGGTTCAACCCCATTTTTTTTGCAGCATCAATAATAGCAGGCCACTGCCGAAAATTGAGCCGGTGAATAACCGTTCTTGCTGTAATCTGAAATTGTGGATTCAGTCGTTTAATTTCCTGAACGCCGTCGCTGGTTTTTTGAAACGCATCAGGAATATTTCTTATGCTATTATGTATAGCTTCATCCCCATCTAATGATATGATAATGTCATTTACATTATTGATTAGCTCCACAGCATGATTTGATAATGTAAGCCCGGTGGATAATAAAGTGATACTGATATGCTGCTGTCGCAGTATTTCACAAAAGCGAAAAAAGTTTGGATGAAGTAATGCTTCGCCGCCAGACATTAAGATTTGTTTTGTACCCAACTTTATTAATGAATCAAGTAAGGCTGTTATATCTTTTTCGCTGAGTTGTTTCAGGTTTTTATTGTCTTTCCAAATGTCGCACATTACACAGCGGCAGTTGCAGGCACTATGTGGCATCAAAATCACTATGGGCAAGGCAGATATCTTATCTGTTTGTAAAGTCCGGTATCTTTTATATGTATGATATAGTGATTGAGTAATGCTCATGTTACTGCTTCTTTATACATATCCAGGGAAATGGATTTCTATTGTTTAAGATCTTTCGCTGAAAAAAAGACGGCTTGTAAAGTACATCATACTTAAATGTTGCTAAATCTTTCAAGCTGTGATGAAAATAGTAGTCAGCCATTTCAGGAAAGCCTATGGTTTTAAAATAAGTGGTTGATCTTTCTTTTGCAGTAATTATTTGCCCAGCCTTATATATTGGACTATCGATAATATGTATCTCTCCTTCGGGTTTTAAAATTTTCATTGTCGCAATCATAATTTCATGCAAGGAAGAAAAATACTGTATGCTGGCGGCAAAGATGATAAGATCAAACTCTTTCTCTTTAAATAAATCCGATCTGATATCTCCATAAATAAAATGAAGATTGGAGACCCTGCTGAAAACAGTAGCCGCCTGTTTCAATTCGGTAAAATTAATATCGCAACCAGTTACTTTACTATCTGGAATATTTGCAAGCTTATTTGCTAACCATCCATTGCCACATCCTACTTCCAGTATTTGTAATGCCGAGTTCTTTTTTCTTAAGTGTTGTATCAATGCTCCGGCCGATTTTTTTCTTATCTGCCATTCTTTATAATGAATATTATTTTTATCAACATCCGGGAGATTTAATAAATCCTTATTACTATATATCCTTTGCTCTTTGCTCCGTAGTTGTATATATTTTTCCTCGAATGAGTTATTAATAAGCGGACCCTCTGCTAAGTTGGCTTTGTTGAGTATAGTAAAGTTTTGAATATACATAACAAATCAAAAGCCCTGTATTTCTGGTTGGCGATACTTCCACAGGCGGTGTAATAATTTTATTTCATATGGAAAACTATAGAAATTAGTTTTATATCGAATGCCAGAAACTACTTTTATCATACTTCTTTTAATACTGTTTAGCCTTATGTCAGAAACAGTAGGATAGTAGCCATTAAGTACGGTTTCAAAATTGCGGATCTTGTTAATCATCTCCGGAGTGAGCCACGGTGTTAAAGGATTTTTTCGCAGATCGAATCGTTCCCATTTTGGCGTTACCCAATCTTCCAATGTTTCAGGAAATTTAAATCCTGTTTCTTTTACTGCGTTGAATAGTTCGGAGCCTTCTGTTGGAACAGGACTATAAGTGTATAAAACAATTTCCGTTTTCGGATTGATAGCTTTTACCTTTTTAATAAAATTGATATCAAATTCTATCTGTTGCATTACTTTTTCCGGAGTAGGAGCAGGAGTTCCCAGCACAAATGAATACTCTGGAATAATATCAAACTTTTTTAGTCGTTCGGCAAAGCGTAGTATTTGTGCGCCGGTTTGAGTGCCACCTTTGTCTAACTGTTTTAAAATATCATCGTTTCCGCTTTCAGCACCAAAGAAAATTATTTTGCAACCTGCTTCTCTTATTAAAGCCAGTGAATCATCACTGAATTTATCCATCGTATCAATTCTTGCCATACCCCACCAGCTCATCTTTTCATCTTTAATAAGATTGGAAAACTCCACTGTTCTTTTTTCTGATACAAAAAAATTGTTATCATGAAACTCTATAGCATTGGCTCCCCAGGTATCTTTTATATATTTAATATCATTATAAATATGCTGTGCCGATTTAGCTTTCCATCGGGCTTCATAGGTAGGTACAACGGCACAGAATGAACAAGTAAAAGGACAACCAATACTTGAATGATAGGCCAACGTACGGCTGCCAAGATATGTTTTACCCAAGTAAAGTTTATTGATGGGATAGAACTCGTTTAATTTGTTATACGGCAAAGCAGGAAGACTATCTTGCTCTATCAGATCTTGCTTGCTATTTTTTATAATATCATTTCCTGTTTTATAGATCAGGTTTTTAATCAACTCATACGGTTTATTATTTTCAAGAGCATCTAATAGTTGTGGAAAGGCATGATCCCCAGGCCCGTTAATTACAAAATCTACATACCCGGATTGTAAAACAATTTTATAATGATTGGTAGGAAAGTAGCCACCCCAGATCATATTTGTTTGCGGAAATTCTTTTTTAATTTTTTTGGCAAAAGGAATGGCCTGTTTTGTTTGCGGACCCGGCATAATTGTAAAACCAATGTATTTGTATTTCCCAGTTTGGAGATACTCACTTATTCTTTCATAAGGATTGTCTTCGCAATTGCCGTCTACAATTGTCCAATCGAAAATGCCATCAACAGAAGCAGCAATATTCAAAATGGAATTAGGAATACGATGCTTGGCTTCAGCACTTCGGGGATTAAAAAGTAAAACCTTATTCATCTTATTTTTAATCGAAATTTATTGTAATATAGTTGCCTGAAAACATCTTGTTTATTGCTACATTTATATTGTTTATTATATAACAATATGTGGATTGCAGATAAACTAAGATACATTTTATTTCCCCTGAAAAAAAAAGAACCAGCGGAAGCTTATGATATATGGGCTGCTGAATATGATAACCAACCCGGCAACCTAATGCTGGAGATGGATGAAGAAATATTTACTAAACTATCAGCCGACATTGATATAACGGGGAAAAAAGTAATTGATATTGGCTGTGGTACCGGAAGACATTGGAAAAAGATACTTGCCAGATTTCCCCATCAATTAATCGGTTATGATGTTTCGCCGGGGATGCTTGCAAAACTTATAATGAAATATGCTAATGCAAAAGTGTTATTGCTGAAGAATGATTTATTGCCCGAAACAGCTGATGCATCCTGCAATATTATCATATCTACCCTTACGGTGGCACATATTCAGAATATAGAAGAAGCATTTTCCGAATGGAATAGGGTGTTGCATTCAAGGGGTGATATTCTTATTACTGACTATCATCCCGAAGCATTCCAAAAAGGGGGAAACAGAACTTTTAAACACCAGGGAAAAACTATCGCTGTTAAAAATTATATTCACTTCATTGAAAAGATAAGAGCAATTGCCGGGCAACTGGATTGGACAGAAGTTCGTTTTTTTGAAAAAGTTATTGATGATTCTGTGAAAGAATATTATGAAAAACAAAATGCCCTTTCTCTGTTCGAATCGTTTTTTAACACTCCCATCATTTATGGCATTCACTTCAAAAAAGGCAAATGATCCTGCATGATGTTTGCATTTACGGCTCCTCTGAAAGAAAACATATCCACATAGGTAATGGGTTCATAAAAACTATTGCGACCGATAGGCAAGTGTTCAATGGTCTTGAAAAGGAAACAAGAATTGAATTGAATGGGGCAATAGTATTGCCGGGTTTTATTAATTCACATGATCATCTTGACTTTAATTTATTTCCTGCCATTGCTAATAGAGTTTATAATAATTATACGGTTTGGGGAAATGATATACATGTTACTAATGCTGGAGAAATAAAAGCTGTGCAACAAGTGCCACTGGAATTGAAAATTCAATGGGGATTGTATAAAAACCTGGTGAATGGTTTCACAACGGTTGTTAATCATGGGACGAAACTTGCAACGGATAATTCCCTGGTCAACGTTTTTCAAGATTGTCACTCATTACATTCAGCTTCTTTTGAAAAATACTGGAAATGGAAACTGAATAACCCATTTGCGGGTAGCAAAAAATTTGTGATGCATGCAGGCGAGGGCACCGATGAGCTATCCAGGAGAGAAGTAGATAAAGTGATTCGGGCAAATTATTTTAAACGCAAAATTGTGGCTGTGCATGGCGTTACAATGAATACTCAACAAGCTTCATCATTTGAAGGGCTGGTATGGTGTCCGGCATCAAACCTTTTCTTGTTTAGTAAAACAGCAGAGATTGATAAATTAAAAGATAAGACAAAAATTGTGTTTGGGACTGATTCAACTCTTACTTCTCCCTGGAGCATAAGTGAACATTTTAACCAGGCACTGGCAGCAGGAATGGCTACTCACAAAGAATTGCTTTGCATGCTGACGAGTACAGCAGCACAACTATGGGGATTAGAAGAAAGAGGCCAGATCAAAGTAGGTGGTAGGGCAGATATTCTTGTAGTAAATTCTTCTAACGAGATTTTCAGAGACTTTCATAAAAGCTTGTTGTTATTAATAGCTGGAGGTGAAGTACGGGTATTAGCTGATAAAATGAATTTATACAAACAGATGAGTGTAGAGAATGGATTTGACCGGATTGGAATTAAGGGTAATTCATTTTATGTAAAAAAAGGCATTATTGAATTAACCCATCAAATAAAATCATTTTACCCCGGCTATCATTTCCCTCTAGATATTAATTAACGATTTGACGTATGAAATTTATCAGCCTGAATTATTATTGTCACCATGAGTATAACAAACCTGAGCAAGTAATTAAAAAACATGCTCCAACGGATTTTTTTTTGCAAGATTTTAAAGAACAGGCCATAATCTTACTGGTTAAGCATGCAAGCTTTGAAGGGCAGTACGAGCAGAATGATTTTCGGTATTTATTTTTTCGGCGGTCAAATAGTTTTTGGCAAGTTCCACTTAGAGCACATCAAAAAATTAAAAAGGAAAAACCAAGTGTTGTAGTTATTCAGGGTTTTATTTTCCCCATCCAGGTTACTGCACTTCGTTTGCTACTGGGAAGTAAAGTCGTTATTATAGTTCAACACCAGGGAGAAGTGCCTTACAAGAAAAAGAGAATATTTCAAAAAATGGCTGACAGATGTGTAGATGGCTATCTTTTTACTTCTTCTGCAAATGGCAAAGAATGGATTGATGCTGGAATAATTAAGACACAAGAAAAGTGTTTTGAAATACCAGCTGCTACTACTCTATTTCAAAGAAAAAATAAAGAGCAATGCCTTGCAAAAACTGGTATGAGTGGGGATGTTAATTTTCTATGGGTGGGCAGGTTGAACAAAATAAAAGATCCATTAACTGTGTTGCTAGGTTTCGAGAAGTATGTTGCAACAAGTCCTGCTGCAATGTTGTATATGATATACCAGGAAGATTATATGCTGAATGAAGTGAAAGGAATAATTGATAACAGCAATTTTTTAAAAGATAGAGTTGTTTTGGTTGGAACAATAAATAATGCTGTTTTAGAAAACTGGTATTCTGCCGCAGACTATTTTATTTTGGGCAGCAGGAGGGAAGGGGGAAGCTATGCATTGATGGAGGCAATGGCCTGCGGTTGTGTGCCGATTGTAAGTAATATACCGGCTTCCATAAAAATGATTGACAATGGTAAAGCAGGATTTTATTTTAAACCCGGAAATGCTGATGATCTTGCTGTTGTTTTGGAGTCTTTATCTAAGCATAACTATGAAACTGTCTCAAATAATGTTGTAGAGCATTTTAAAAAAGAAATGTCAGTAAAAGCCATAGCCCGGAAAATGGTAGCTATTTGCGAGAAACTACAAATCAAAAAGTAACAGAATTTTCTTAGCAGTTTCATCCATAGAAAAAGGTATTTCACTAGCCATAGGTCTTGTTTGCAGACAATCTAAAGTTTTTTCAAGCATATCTTCTTTGCTTTCTGCCATCAGCCAATTGGGTATTTCTTTATTCATTGGCTTTACAAAACTTATAACATGGGCCCCTGCATATAAAGCTTCGATACAAACAATTCCAAATCCCTCGTAAGAGGAAGGGTGAATAAATACTTTTGTCCGTTGCATATACTTTATCACATCCGGATGTGATAGTTCTCCGCTGAGAATAATGTTGGATTGAAGATTTTTACTTTTAATAAGGGCATTTAAATTTTCTCTTTCCGGTCCATCTCCAATTAGCATTGCTTTTATTGCAGGTATTTCTTTTTTTATTTTGGGTACCAGTTCAATAAAAATTTCAAATTGCTTCAATGGTATTAGCGATCCAACTGCCAGCAGGTCTATATCTTTTTCAAGATTTTTATTTTCAAAACTGTTTGTATCAATACCAGGGGGTATTACAAATTTCGGACAGATACCATGATTTTTTTCTAACTCTGTTTGTAAGAAATCCGACAGAGCTATCAGGCTTGCAGGAGATGGACTAATTTTCTTTACATATTTGTTATCACTTTTTGCATCTTGCCCCATCAGCCAGCAATAATGAGGGATACTATGTTTTTTTGAAAATTGATTTCCAACAAAAGCACATTCTCCTAACCAGAAACTAAGTATGCCGGATATTTTTGTTTGTTTGTGTATAGCATCAAGCTTATTATATATTTTGCGCCGAAGAAGAATTTTAGAAATCACATTTTTATTTTTTCCTCCAAAACTTATTATAGGTATTGAATGGAAAGTGTATTCTTTTGCGGTAAAAGGATACTGAAAACTTAGTACGATAATATGTAGATGAGGAAGCCTTTTTTTTATATTAGTTACAAGCAACTGGTGAAAAGGCAGGCAGGTTGTATCCGTTTCATCTTTAGCAAAGCCGGGAATAAGTATTAAAAAAACTTTTTTGCTATCCATCACCGCTGGCAGATTTTTTTTCCTTACTTATATTTTTAATAGCAATGGGATTTACCGCTTTATTTTTATTCCGCTGGATACGTAGCAGCTTGGTGTATTTTAAAAAAACCTGGTGAGAAGTATTTATAGCAATAGTAAATCCATCTGCTCCTTCTAAAAATCCCAATCTAAATAAATATCCATTAATAAATGCCCAGACAGGACGAACCAGTATTTTATACCAATTACTTTTTATCCCATGTGCATATAACGAGGCCGCAGCAATCGAACTCATCCGGTTATTTTGCCAAACAAGATCTTCGGGGGTATTGAAAGAGTAGTGAAGAATATCACCCTGCAACTGTATAGCCGGAAAACTTGATTCTAATTTTATTTTATCATGCGGATTTAGTCCTGCCCATTTTGCTATTCTTCTGTCGAAGAGTCTTATTTTTTTATCAGGATACCAAAGACCATGACGGATAAAATGTCCACAGTAATTGGTACAACGATTCATCCGATATGCACGGTGAGGAAAAGTTTTTTTTACTGTAAGTATTGATGCAATTAGTTTATCATCTAATTCTTCATCAGCATCCAGACTTAATATATAATTATGTGATGCGAGTTGTAATGCAAAGTTTTTTTGCCCGATATAACCTCTGAATTTTTCTTGGTGCACAATAGCACCAAGACTGCGGGCAATAGCAACTGTTTCGTCGGTAGAGAAAGAGTCAAGCACAATGATCTCATCAGCAACTTTTTTCACCGATTCAATACATCGGCTAATATTAGCTTCTTCATTAAAAGTAATTATGACGGCTGAAAGGAGTTGCATATCAACAGGAAAAGTACAATACAAAATCGAAATAAAGCTGTGTGAGGTTGTCTATCTTTTGTCATTTGAGAAAAACAATGGGAAGAAAGTAAAGATCAATATGCCATACTGTGTTTCCAGCATGGCTTCATTCAGGCAGTACAATAAAATTAATAATACAGTAAAGCTTACAATCCTTGATTTCTTTTTCCATGCCAATTGTATTAGTGCTGCACAAATGAAAAGGAAAAGAATTGCCCCCGGTATGCCATATTTTAATAACGATTCAAGTAGTTGATTATGGGTATTGTATAAAAGGTAGCCAGTATCAGTAGTGCTCGATTCTCCCCTATACATATTTTTTGAAAGATATTTTTGGTTTAAAAGTTCTTGAGAATTGCCTGCACCTACACCAGTAAGCCAGCTGTCGTTTTCAGAAAGAATCTCAGGTACTAGTTTCCATTGCAAGAGTCTGAATTGAAATCCATTGAAATAATCTCCAGGATCGTATTTATTTTGCTGAATAAAAGAAAGATTGCTACTCCATACTTCATTAAACCTATTGCTTACTGGATTACGGGTGGCAAAAATAATAGCAACAGTACCAACCAGAAGAGTAATGATGCCAAGAGCCATCTTTTTTTTCAACCATAGTATTTTTCTACAATTTAATAGATAGTACAAAACATAAATAATGTAAAAGCTGATAACCAGCCGGGAAGAAAGCAGCACTAAAAAAGCGGAGAAGAAAAGTATGCTACTAATTTGCAAGGGTACGTTGAAAATTTGCTGTTGACTGCGGCTACTTTCTAATAAATAAAGTAGTGCAAAAAATATAATCAGGGAAAAATATATGGCATGTTGTTTTATGGGACTTACTAACTGATGGTAGAAAAAAATTGAAGAATTGTAGGTGCTGCTATATGAAATGCCGGCCATGCTAAGGCAGATGACGCAGGCTATAGCTAATAATAATATAAAAGAGGTCATCAGCTTTTTTCTTGTTATAACATTTACATAGCTGCAGCAAGTAATTAACAGGGGAATAAATACAAGTCCCGTCTTTAGTATGATCTGCCGCCATTCTTCAGAAAGATCTTTGCTTTGAAAAAATGAAGTGAACTGGAAAATAAAATATAATAAACAACTCAGGAAGAAAGGATTATTTATTGAACCAGCCAGCCATTTCCCCGTTTGTTTTCTGTTATAAATAATTCCTACAACTATAAGCATGCCGATGCTGCTGCTGCTAATAGCTCGCCAGGAAAAAATAAGGCTTGCAAAAATAATAATGTAAAGTAAAAAGAGTGCAGTGGGTAATAAGTTTGAGTTTTTTGCCTGCTGGTTCATAATTTTTTATAAACGATCAACCGGGATTAGTAAATTTTCTGCGTTTCAATTTTTCATTAATACTATATAGAACTGTGGCTGCCCAGGTAAGGCAGATAAAAAATATAAGGCCTATCAGTAGCCAGGAGAGAAGTTTAGGCCCATCAGCTTTTTTAAATTTACTAAAGCTTTGTAAAACCTGCACAGCATTGGTGAACTGCAGATTTTCTTTGAAGGATAACAGCTTTTCATTCATTTCAATCAACTGGCGGTTTACTGTCGAGCCATCAATAATAAGTGTTGAAGAAGAACGACCTGATCCATCAATTATACTTTCCATTCTTTTTTTGGTGGAATCAAGCTTTTTAATTTCATCACTTGTTTTACTAATAAGCTCTTTTAAAATATTCCTTTTGACTAATAATTTTTCCTTAATGTATTCGCTGTTCTCAAATCCATACACAATTGCTTTTTGTAAAGTGTCTAATACATTAATATCAGTAACCAGTACATCAATTGTAAAGCCATTTGGGTTTGAAGGAGTAAAAGCCTGTTGAATTTCCTTTGGTTTAATAAGGTTTACCTGTTGCAAAACTTCCTCCGGGCAATTAAGAAGAATACTGAGGCTGGTAAATTCTTTTTGTTTCAACAGACTGTTCCAGTTATTTACAATCTGCATCTGCTCTGGATTGGTAAGGATAAAAGAATGAACCACCATCCGTGAACGATATGTTTTAGGTATTGACAGATAAAAAAGATAACCTGCTATTAATCCGAGTACAATAGCACTGATAAAATGCCAACGAAATCTTTTCAGGTAGCTGATAACTCTTTCGAGCAGAAGTAATAGATCTATATCTTCCGGAAGATCATCGCTTTTTTTTATTCCTGCAGTCATGCCTGGTTTTTATTGAAAATAGTATTTTTTTGGTAAGAAGTGAAACTGGGTTTTGATTGCATCGTATTTTAATATTTTTTGGTTGCCCTTTTGCCGTTAAAAAGAAAGACGGCATTTATTTAAATGCCGCAATCACCTTCTTATCTTCGTTAGCAGTATGCAGGTTGTCAAAAAAAATCAGTTGCTATATAATTTTTCTTCACTTGGAGTTGTTCAGGTGATTAATTCACTTTTGCAGTTACTGGTTATTCCATATGTGATTACCAGGATCGGCATGGAAAATTTTGGAGTGGTGGCAGTAGCACAGGTGGTGATATACTACCTGGGTACGTTTACTGATTTTGGTTTTAATCAAACTGCTACCCGCCTTGTTTCGCAAAATAGAAGTGATACTTCTTTATTGGCTCTTATTTTTTCCAGGGTGTATATCACCAAATTTATTTTATGTGGTGTTGCATTTATTATTTTGCTATTGCTGGCACTTGCTTTTCCCTTTATCCGAAATAATTTCTTGCTTTATTGCATGGCATTTTTGTTTGTACCCGGCTATGCATCTCAGCCTGTATGGTTTTTGCTGGGAATGGAACGGATGCAATTTGTTGCTTTAATAACTCTTGCATCAAGAATAATTTTTGTAATACTGGTTTTTATGTTTATCCATGCACCCGCCGATAGCAAACTATTTGTTTTTTTTCTTGGAGTTGGAAATCTTATTGCAGGTATTATAAGTACTGGGATGGTTGTGAAAAAGCAGCAATTGAAATATATTTATCCATCGGCAAAAGCAATAGTACAAGAACTAAAAAGCGGATGGCATGTCACTGTTTCTAATCTATCAATGAATGTGATTCAATACGGAAACATTTTTATACTGCGTCTTTTTACTAATGACCTGGTGGTTGGATATTTCAATGTAGCTGAAAGAATATTTTTTGCTATGAAGTATGTGCTGGGTATTTTCTCACAGGCTATTTATCCAAGAGTATGTCAAATTGCAGCAGAGGGGTCCACTAAAATAAAACAGCTTTTCCGTAAAGCTTTTATCCCATTTTTTCTTTTGATCGTAGCCGGTAGTACATTTGTTTTTATATTTTCTCCTTTCATACTTAGTTTTTTTATGAGGGTGGATAGTATTCATTCAGTTTTTATTTTGCGGATGTTATGTGTGGTGATGCCGATTATATGCCTTAACATTCCTGCTTCTTTAGGTTTACTGGCATTTGATCATCCCAAAACATATTTTGCTATTTATATTTCTGCCATGCTTTTGAATATAGTGTCGAATTGTATTCTCGTTAATTTTTTTGGATATGATGGTACCCTTGTAGCTATTTTCATCACGGAAGTATTTATTGTAGCTGCTGCATGGCTGGCTTTCAATAAACTTATAGCTAATCCAATAAAGAATGTGGCAGTAAATGAATAATGATATTACGATAACACATCTTTGGGTAAAAAAGAATATTTTTTATACAGGTTTTGCTTTCCTGTATTTCTTCTTCAATATCGCCGGACTTCCTTTTGGTCTTACTTATATGACATTGCTGGCTCCAATCTTTTATGGCTGGGTTTTGTTGAAAAGAAAGCAGGAAGTTTTACTTCCTCTTATTACCATACTTCTTCCGTTTATCATCGCCCATTTATTTTTTATAAAAGTGGAAGAGAAGGAATATGCATTTAGTATGCTGAATATAATAGCAGTGTATATATTCGGTCAGGCTTTTTTTACCTGGTTAAAAATAGCAGACAATAAAGAACATTTGTTTAAGCTATTGTTACAAGTAAATTTCTTTTTATGTCTTGTGGCCATTCTATTTTACTTTTCAACTTATCACGAAATATTTTGGATAAAACAAAACCTTACCAGCAAGGTTGAAGACTTTTTGCGATTGAAAATGTTTACCTATGAGGCTTCCTATTACGCCTTGGTGTTTACTCCCATCTTTTTATTCTTTTTCCTTCAATACATACTTGGGCAAAACACAATCAACAAAAATTATTTATTGATAATGCTTTTTCTCCCTTTTGTTCTTTCTTTTTCAATCGGGGTAATAGTTTGTTTAATTGCCGCTGGAATTTTAACCACTTTAGTTCAAGGCAGCTTACTTATAAAACGAAGGGTGATAAATGGAATTATTACAGTAGGGTTTATTTCCGTCTTGCTATTGGCGGTTACTTTTATTTTTTCCCGGGACAATCCTTTTTTTCTGCGTATCGAGAATATTATACTAGGTAATGATTCATCTGCTACCGGAAGAACATCTGATGCATTTATATTGACGAATCAAATACTACAGGAAAAAAATTTATATTGGGGCATCGGGCTTGGACAATTGAACATAGTGGGTGAGGATATTATCCGGGCATATTACCTCTATCATTATGCACAACCGGTGGCTATTCCCAATGTAAGTGCTGAAACACTGGCTTTGCTCGGATGGATCGGTTTAATTCTCCGGATTTGTATTGAGTTGTTTTTTTTCTTTTATACTAAAGTGTGGAGAAACTATTTCCGGCTGATGCTTTTCTTTTTTATTTTCTTATACCAGTTCACCGGCAGTTATATTACTAATTTGGCAGAATATGTGATTTGGATAATGGCTTTTACAAATGTGTTCCCGGCATTTAATGTAAGAAAAAAAAATACTGAAGCATTAATTCAATAGCCCTTGTTTTATTTATTGAGTGCATCCAGCATCAGTTTTTCATACTCATTAATGATCAGATCAGGATTGTAGATAGTTTTAATTTTAGCCAGGTTGTTTTGCTGTCTTATGCTATTTGCCTGGCTGCCCGGTTTTGTGTTCATTAATGTAGCTACATCATTTGCCGTAAAAAAATAATCTGCATCATCACCCAGTACGGCTTTGTTAAAAACATTTTGGTGGGCTGCTATAGAGCAGCCACAGGCCATCGCCTCCAGCAAAGATGGATTAGTGCCACCAACGGAATGCCCATGCATATAAAGCAAGGAATAGTGTCGCAGGTTATTCAGCATTGCTGTATCATACAAAGCACCGGCATATATTATTTTTGAATCAGCATATTTTGAGGTGATATATTTTCCATATTTGCCAGAAACATTTCCAATAATTAAGAAAGGATAAGTTTGATTACTTAGCAGGTAGCCTTTTATTACTATTTCAATATTATTTTCCGGTTCCATGCGGGCAATAAGTAAGTAGTACTGATATTGAATAAGTTTATAATTATTCAACTGTTTCTCATCTGGTATATTAAAAATAGTTGCACCATAAGGTATATAAAACGATGGCTTATTATATTTTTCTTCTAAATGCTGTTGAATGGCTATAGAGTCTGCAATAAGTATGTCGGCATTTTTTGCCGCTAAGGATTCTGCCCATTTTAGATAAAGGCGGGTAAGCCAGTTGTACTTACTCCGTTTCCATTCAAGGCCATCCATATTAACTATGTTCAGTGTATCAGATGGCCATTTTTTATGCCATACGGAATCGCTGGTGTAGCCAAGATGCAGCAATACATCATAGTTTCTTTTGCAGGCATCATTGATACAATTTTTATCATATATAAACTGACCTGCTGTTCCAAGTTGTTGCTCCCAATCTTTGCAATGTATGATGTGTACTCCATTCCATTCTTTTTGTTGCCATGGATGATGGTGTATAGAATAAACAAAAACAATATGTCCTTTATTTACCAAGCCTTGTGCAAGAGATTGGGCAAATTGTTCAAAGCCTCCATAATTATTTGGAATGCCTCTTGTGCCCAGTATGCCTATTTTAAGTTGTTTCAAGGTTATAAAACATTTTTATAAACTGCCAATGTATTTTCAGCAGACTGTTGCCAGGTGTATTGTTGTTGTATTTTTTTTGCCAATAATTCATTGGTTGGTGCGGCGGCGGCTTTTTTTATTGCTATGAAAATGGAATCTGTATCTGCAGGATCACAATAGAAAGCATCATCCCCAAAATAATCACGGGGATAACCTTTATCAGTAACAACAATTGTGCAACCACATGCTGCTGCTTCCAACGAAGAGAGGCCACAGGTTTCAAACCAGCTTGGCAGCACATGTACTTTCGCTGTTTTATAATACATCGCTAACTCCTGCTGGGGTAAATGTGAGATGAAGGTGATATTTTCAGCCGCCACTTTTTTACATTCATTATAATAGGCTAACTGGTTAGGTGCTGGATTGCCAATCAATATCAATTTGAATTCAGTATTGTTGACAGCTTTTATCAAATTCAATTGATTTTTTAATCCTTCAATCCGGGCGGCACAAATAATAAGCTGATGATCTCTTTTTTTTTTATTTCCGGTTGAAGTATAGATGTATTGATGCCATTTGGAATAACGGTAAACTGTTTTTCAATTCCATACATATTTTTAATAGTAATGGCTTCGCCAGTTGAATTGGGTAGCAACCAACTTGCTTTGTTTAAAATTTGCTGAATACTTTTTTGCTGCCCCTTCCATATATATTGTTTGCTCTGTAAATTGGCTTTACGCATTAACCACCTGCTTAAGGTTTTAATATATTCATTGGCAGAAGTAGAAAATTGCCGCAACACAAAACCACTTAGGCCTTTTCTATGTAAACGGTCATATTCGCTATAGTCTACTAATATAGTACTGACAACATATGGAACTGTTGTTTTTTCTGAATGTGAAAGTATGTCTGCCGGTCTTGTAATATTAAAAAAATGAAGGAGATCATAGGCGGAATAATTGATATTAGCATTTGCAAAAAGGATTTCTACTTTCACACCCAACTTTTGTAAATGACCTGCCGTTTGTTCTATTTGCACCGTATCACCTCCCGGCACTTTATACAACGTTGACCTGGTGATAAAAGCAACTTTCATTAAGCTATAAGTATTTTAAAACTGATCAGCCCGAATTTCATTTTTAGCCCGGTAAATATTCCGGACGTTATATGTCTTTTTATTCTGCGACTCGTAATAAGTTCTGGTATTGATATCCGCAATGATGCCGATGGTAATAAACTGAATACCGCCCAGTAATAAAATTAATCCAAGAATCAATAAAGGCTTGCCCCAGATATCTTGTCCCATTATTTTTAATATCAACAAGTAAATATTAATGGCTACGCCAATACCAAAGCTGATAAAACCTATTGTTCCAAAAAGATGCATAGGCTTTTGCATGTACTTACGCATAAAAATCATTAGTACAAGATCACTCATTACTTTAAAAGTGCGGCTGATACCATATTTACTTTTTCCCTGGGTTCTTGGCTGGTGATTAACATCCACCTGTATTATTTTTGCACCCTGCATTTTTGCAAGTACCGGAATAAAACGATGCAACTCTCCATATAAACCAAGCTCCTCGGCAATTTCTCTTTTAAATATTTTTAATGTGCAACCATAATCTTTTATGTGTACACCCGTCATACTGCGGATTAGGCGATTGGCAATTCTGCTGGGAATCTTGCGAAGAAAGAATCCATCTTTTCGTTTTTCCCGATTTCCTGCCACCACATCCCAATCTTCATTTTTTAGTAATGCCAGCATAGGCGGAATATCTGCCGGATCATTTTGCAGATCACCATCCAGCAGGGCCACATATTTCCCAGTGGAATAATCTATACCTGCCATCATCGCAGTACTCTGCCCATAATTTTTTCTGAGTTCTATAAGTATAGTTCTTTCATCTGCAAATTGCAGGGATTGTTGCTTTGTTTTATCTGTTGAGCCATCATCTACCAATACAATTTCATAATCAATGCCACGAAGGGATTGCCGAACAGCCTGTAGGAGCGGTTCTATATTCTCCTCTTCATTTAATAAAGTAATAACAACAGATAATTCCCGCATATTATTTGAATTCTATTCTTTCTGCAAGTGATTGTATCCAAAGTTAGGGCTTTGGAATAAAGAAGGGTTTGCATTTGCAAACCCTCTAAAAATAAGGACAACCCTTTTATAAAATACCCGCCAACTCCAGACTTTTCTTTTTCAGCTTCCTGGTTTCTATATCTTCTACCAATGCATCGGGGGTGAGTATGAGAGAATTATTATTTTCTTTCCACCATTTATTTTTTTGCAGCTCCACAAATGAAATAACGCCGACAAGATATTTTCTTTCTGCCTGTGCATGCCATTCTTCAATCCACTCAAACCTGTCCCGGGGAACAGATTCAATATCATCAAAGCTGATATAAACCCTCAGATAGATATCATTACTTAACTGGTGCGGCTGATGATGGTATAGTTTTTTGTATTCGTATTTATAGCCGTATCGTAATGCTGCTACATCACTTAATACGGCAGATGCAGTTGGAAAACTTCCGGCACCTTTTCCATAAAAGAATTGTTTGTCAGCAAAACCACTTTCTATAACCACACCGTTGTATTCATTTTTTACAAAGGCCAGGTGATCATCTGCTTTTACAAATTGTGGTAATACAAAAGCCGCTACTTTACCTGACTGTAGCTTTTGTGCCTGAGCTACCAGTTTTATCTGCTGGTTTTTTGCTTTGCCTACTACAGCATCGGCAGCATGTATGTTTTGAATACCGTTGAATAAAATATTTGCCGGTGATTCTACAATGCCATAAGCATGGTTGAGCAACAGTGTCCATTTATTTACCGCATCATAACCTTCCACATCCAGTTTAGGATTGCTTTCTGCAAAGCCAGCCTGTTGAGCCAGCAGCAATGCGTTTTTAAAGTCTAATCCTTCTTCAAATATTTTGGTAAGGATAAAATTGGTAGATCCATTTACAATTGCCCGGATGGAATGCAACAGATCGTTGTCATAATATTCTTCCAGGTTGCGAATAACAGGGATAGAAGCACAGGCTGATGCCTCGTACAAAAAGGATTGGCAAGTTTGCTGTTGCAATTCAATTAATGCAGGTAAATGCTCTGCTATCATTTTTTTACTGGCACTTACCACATCTTTTCCATTGGTTAATGCTGTAGATACAATTTGAAAGGCTGCATCGGCATCATCAATTACTTCTACTATTACATTAATGTCACGATCGTTTAGCAATTCATTTTTATCGGTGGTGAATAAAGAAGCCGGAGCATTTCTTTTCTTACCATAGTTTTTTATGCAAACCTTTTTAATAGATGCTTTGAGTGAAGGTGTTTGTTGTAATACTTTATAAAGTCCTTCGCCTACTACTCCAAAGCCGAAAAGGCCGATGGTTAATTGTTTATGTTTATCCATGTTATTGATTCACAATTTTTAAATGAGATGATTTTCGCTGGTCAATAAATTCTTTTAAAGCTGTTTCTATTTTTTCATATTCTAATAAGAAGCCATCGTGTCCATAATCGCTGTAGATACTTAACAGCTGTGCATTAGGAATCGTTTGTTGTAAATATTCCTGTTCGCTGATAGGATATAAAACATCTGAAGTGATCCCGATGACCAATGTTTTTGCTTTGATGGTTTTTAATGCAGCTTCTACACCTAGGCGATTTCGTCCTACATCATGACTGTCCATGCTTTGTGAAAGACGATAGTAACACAATGCGTTAAACCGGTTCACCAATTTCAATCCCTGGTACCGCTGATAATTATCGGCTGCATATTTTGTTTCATCGGTGAGTGGTACAAAAGCTTTGTCTCTTCGCTGTGTAATATCATAACCATTGTAATGGCGGTAGGAGAGAAGAGCTATTGAACGGGCCGCTGCCAATCCTTTTTGTCCTGCATCGGGGTGATGATCTTTCCAACTATTGTCTGCTTCAATGGCCATTCGTTGCGATGCATTGAAAGCAATTCCCCACGGTGATAAAACTGCATTGGTAGCAATAGGAACGATGTGTTGAAACAGTTCAGGTTCTTCTATGGCCCATTCTAATAATTGCATACCACCGGTGCTTCCACCAAGTCCAATGAATACTTTTTTTATTTCAAGATGTTCTTTCAAGTGCTGATATGTTTTTATCATATCCCTGATGGTAAACACCGGAAAATTATCATAGTATGGTTCATTGGTTTGTGGATGCTTACTTACTGGTGATATGCTGCCATACGGACTGCCGGGTTTGTTTACACAGATGATAAAATATTTTGAAGGATCAAAATATTTCCCTTCACCCACAAGACCGGGCCACCATTCTATTGGATTACTGTTAGCCGTTAATGCATGAAATATCCAGACCACATTGTCTTTTGCTGCATTGAGCTTGCCATGAGTGGTATAGGCCAGGTGAAAACCCGGAAGTATTTCACCTGACTCTAGTGTAAATGGATGATTATAGTTGTAAGTACTTGTCAATTGTATTTGATGAATAATGGACAGAACCCTGAACGGTGCGACGCAACAAAAGCTCAATCAGGGAACTGAAGCTGGGTAAATAAAAATTTTAACTAACGAGTTCTTTTGCAAATACTTTTTCAAATGCCTGTTCAAAATCTGCTTTGATATCATCGATGTGTTCGATACCAACACTGATGCGAACCTGGTTGGGCTCCACTCCGGATGCTTTTTGTTCTTGCTCATTCAATTGCTCATGAGTAGTGGAGGCAGGATGAATGGCCAACGTTTTTGCATCGCCAACATTTGCCAAATGACTTACAAGTTTTAGTGCATCAATAAACTTGCTGGCATTTTCTTTAGTGCCTTTTACTCCAAAGTTTAATACACCACCGAAGCCATTGGGTAAATATTTTTTTGCCAACTCATGATATGGACTGCTTTTTAATCCGGGGTATTGTACAAACTCTACTGACTGATGATTCTCTAACCACTCTGCTAATGCCAATGCATTATCAACATGGCGTTGTACACGGAGGCTTAGTGTTTCTAATCCTTGTATTAATAAAAAAGAATTGAATGGACTTTGCGATGCACCAAAATCTCTGAGACCTTCGACTCTTGCACGGATGATAAAAGCAATGTTTGGTAAGCCAAGGGGATTGCCTTCGCCAAATACTTCCCAGAACTTGAGACCATGATAACCTTCACTCGGTTCGGTAAATGCCGGGAATTTTCCATTGCCCCAATTATAATTTCCTCCATCAACAATTACACCGCCGATGGTAGTGCCATGACCACCGATCCACTTGGTAGCAGACTCTACCACTACGTTTGCACCATGCTCTAATGGTTTGAATAAATAACCGCCTGCACCGAAAGTATTATCAACGATCAATGGCAGATCATATTCTTTAGCGAGGTCGGCAAACTTTTTGAAGTCAGGAATATTGAGCCGTGGGTTTCCGATTGTTTCTAAATAAAATGCTTTGGTGTTTTTATCGATGTGCTTTACAAAACTTTCTGCATTATCACCATCTGCAAAACGAACTTCGATACCGAGACGTTTGAATGCAACTTTAAATTGGTTGTAAGTGCCACCGTATAAATAAGTGGTGGTGATAAAATTATCTCCTGCCTGTAAAATATTATTCAATGCAAGAAACTGTGCAGCCTGGCCGGAGCCTGTTGCCAATCCAGCAACGCCACCTTCTAATGCAGCGATGCGTTGTTCAAATACATCGGTGGTGGGATTCATGATACGGGTATAGATGTTGCCAAATTCTTTTAGCCCAAATAAATTGGCGGCATGTGCTGCATTATTAAAACCATACGAAGTGGTTTGGTAAATAGGCACTGCTCTTGATTTGGTAGTAGGATCAATTTGCTGACCGGCATGTAGCTGGAGTGTTTCGAAGTGAAGATTGTTAGACATAATACAAGGTTTTAAATGTTTACGATTCAGGTTGAATAAAAATGGCAGGCAATAAATTAAAGGGCAGGGCCCTTGTTGGGTATAGAGTAGTAGTATGCCTTACGGCATACAACGGTGGCAACAACTGCACATGATGGAAATGCAGAAAGAAAATTGATATGTTGCTGTTGCGTTCATAATACTCTATAAAAGTAGTGGGGTTTAACCCTTGCTGCCAAATTTATTTTGTGTTAATGGTTTAAATAAATGTTAATGAATATTTTAAGCTATACTCACTTAGCAAGAATCTCACTCCAATTCTTCTATATAAATGCAGAAGGGAGTTAATGTAAAAAGCTCACCCGATAAAAATCAGATGAGCTTTTAAATATGATGATATATGTGGAAGCTTTTAATCTGACTTATCTGTCCCAACATTTATTGTAGGGGTGGAATTGGCACCTTTCCATAAGTTGTGAAGTCACAAACTATGGGAGGTTGTCAAGGCGTCATCGGGCCATTACCCTCTGCCTTTCTTGATAAGTATGTATAAAGAACTATTGTAAAGGTATAGTGCTGTATTTCAGATTTCCAAATTAAATATGAAGGAACATTTGCAAACAGATGTTTGGATTTGGGCTGTAATGCAGGCTGGGTAAGCAATTAAAATATTTTTGATGTTTGTTATCGTTTGATGTTTTAAAAGTTTTTAAAAACAGAACGTTGCCTTGCGCAACGTTCTGTATGATTACCTTAACTTCTAAAATCTTAAAAGTATAAGGTATGTTTTACATACCACTAACCTTTACAATTGCCAGTGTGTTGCAGGCGCCGTTCTTTAATGGATAGTTGATACTGTCTCGTCCTGAAATCGGTTTACACAAAACAACCTAAAATGGATATCAAAAAAGAAGCGGTAAGAGAGTATTTAACAGAAGGAATACCTTACCTGGTAGAAGTTCTAAACTTCGGCTTTTAGTTATAAATTTAGCTTTCAGTTCCGCAGACAGTTGGTTAATTCCCCAACTGCACAAAGCCTTGAACCTGATGCGCAGCTTTTCGGCAATTCAATACAAATTATCACCCAAAAATGAATTTATGATACAGACAATTTTAGGAGCAAATGGAACAATAGGAACAGTGTTAGCAAAGGAACTTAAAAATTATACAAACCAAATAAGGTTAGTAAGTCGCAATCCTAAGAAAGTAAATGATACAGATGAATTATTTCCAGCAGACCTGTCTGACGTTGCAATGGTTGATAAAGCTATTGAAGGTTCAGGTGTAGTTTATCTTGTTGTAGGATTTGATTACAAAACAAAAGTGTGGCAGGAAAAGTGGCCTAATTTAATGAAAGCAACGATTGAAGCCTGTATTAAACATAAAGCTAAACTGGTTTTCTTTGATAATGTTTATTTGTACGATATGAATTCGATGGGACATATCACGGAGGATTCACCTATTAATCCTCCCAGTAAAAAAGGATTGGTGCGAATGGAAATCGCTGAAATGCTAATGAAGGAAGTAAAATCCGGTAAGCTTACCGCTTTAATTGCCCGTGCACCTGACTTTTATGGACCGGACAATGAAAAAAGTTTCCTGATAGAAGTGGTTTATAAAAATTTACTCAAAGGGAAAAGACCCAACTGGTTTATGGATGCAACCAAAAAACATTCCTTTATTTATACCCCTGATGCCGCTAAAGCAACTGCTATGTTAGGTAACACACCTGATGCTTATAACCAGGTCTGGCATTTGCCCACTGATAATAATACATTGACGGGAAATGAATGGATTGAATTGTTTAATAAAGAAATGAAGACATCAAAAAAAGTAATGGTATTACCGATGTATATGCTTAAACTATTGGGAATTTTTATGCCCTTGATGAAAGAAATGCCAGAAATGATGTATCAATACGACAGGGACTTCTTATTCGATAGCTCAAAATTTATTTCCCGTTTTAATTTCACTCCCACCACATATGAAATGGGTGTGAGACAAATCGTAAACTCTTAGAATATCAGGAAAGCCTGCGTGTAAAAGGCGGTATGGCTAAATGGCGGGGTGACAAATATATTTTCAACTTTAAGTCAGCAAACTAAATGATTCTTTTCTTAGTAAAACAAAAAGAGGCTGCATAAGTGCAGCCTCTCTGTTACTGTAATGAACCGTCCAATAAATATTTAATTCATTGCTGCATCTACCATCACCTTAGTACCTACATATGTCCAGGCTTTTGGTTGTGCAACTTTCTTTGTTTTAGTTTTTGTTTTATTGTCTTTTACTTTTGTAACTGCAACTTCTTGCTCTGCCGGTGCAGCAAATACAACTGCTGGATCTGCTACATTATAAGGTTTACCAATTACAATGCTTAAGGTATTTGTTTCTTTATCAAAGATCAATGTACCTTCTGCTACATCTTTTCCAGCTTCTGTTTTTTGCGCAGGAATTTTATAGGTAGATGGAGATTTTCTCAGCATCGCTTTTATTTTTCCCTGTGGTAATCCTTCTATCCAAACTATTCCTCTATTCTGCTCATCCAGCATGATGCTTACATTAGCAGCATCCATATTAGTTGTAGATTCATATCTGCCAATAGCCGGATAAATATCTGCTGTAGTAGGTGCTGGTCTTGGCGGTATCAATTTGCCCTGGTATGGTGCCATGATAGAATCAACAGTTGGATTTTTGCGGGGATCCCATCTTGATGTGTCCTGCTGTGCCTGTATAGTAGTGGAAAGTAAAGACAATATAATTCCACCCATTATTCCAATGGTTTTTTTCATAAGTAACAATTTAAAAATTTGATTAAAAGTGTTTTTCGCCGATACACTTCAAAATACTGTGCCAGAATAATATTTGTGGATAACTTGAAAAATTAGCCCCCAACTATCCTTTTGTAAATAGCAACCAACCTTTTCATTTACAGCTTGTTTATACCACAAACCTATACTCCACGTAATAATAAAAAGAGTTGAAGTAGTATCTTCGTTGACTATCGTATGACAAAGAGTACAATTAATGCAGGTAATATGCCTGTTGCAGATAATGAGTTTATAGAAGTATCGGGAGCCAGGGTGCATAACCTGAAGAATATAGATATTTCGATTCCTAAAAATCAGTTGGTGGTGATCACCGGTATCAGCGGCAGCGGAAAATCTTCGCTGGCATTTGATACGATATATGCAGAAGGGCAAC
>JANNMN010000022.1:0-239005 GCA_031397865.1 Chitinophagaceae bacterium | reverse complement strand
GGCCTGTTCCGGCGGCATGTAGCTCGGTGTGCCGATGACGGCTCCGGTCTGCGTGCTGCCACTGTCACCCGCCCGTTTGGCAAGACCGAAGCACAGCTTCTTATTAACCATATCTTCAGCAACTATGATGTTATCTTTACTGTTTACAATAATGCTGTCATGTATAGACATGGCTGATATTCTTTTTCTGTTTAGCGATTTTACTACACCGAGAACAACTGAGGCTTCCATCTTCTGAAGTTCCATGGCTATCCCAGCCCCAGTCAAACAACTGCACAAAGCGTACTCCTTTTTCTACCAGTTTTCTTGCCAGTAAAACATTGTTGGCAAAACAGGCTTTGCCGGGTTGCGTACCATACATTTCATGAATATATGCAGGCTCATCGTTTATGTTCATGGTTTCCGGGGCCGCTATCTGCATCCGGTAAGCCATTTCATATTGTGAAATGCGGGATAATATTTCCGGATCATTATATTCCTCATATTCCTGTTGGTTGGCTTTATTGATAGCGTCAATAGATGCTTTGCGCAGGTTGCGGCTCATACCTTCAGGATCTTTGATAAATAAAACCGGATCACCTTCGCTGCGGCATTGTACTCCCTGGTAAACTGATGGTAAAAATCCACTGCCCCAAACACTTTTGCCACTATCAGGATTTCTGCCGCCGGATGTTAGCACAACATAACCCGGCAGGTTTTGATTTTCTGTTCCTAATCCATACGTAACCCATGAACCCATACTTGGTCTTCCTAATCGTGGTGAACCGGTGTGCATTAATAATTGCGCCGGTGCATGATTGAACTGATCTGTTGTTACTGCTTTTAAAAAACTTACTTCATCTGCAATAGTAGAAAGGTGCGGCAGGTAATCACTTATCCATGCACCACTTTCTCCATGTTGTTTAAATTTGGCTTGAGGCCCCAGCATTTTTGGAACGCCACGGATGAATGCAAATTTTTTTCCTTCCAGTAAACTTTGCGGACAATCCTGCCCGTCCATTTTCATCAGCTCGGGTTTGTAATCAAATAATTCTAATTGTGATGGTGCGCCGGCCATGTGTAAATAAATTACCGACTTTGCTTTGCCGGCAAACATGGGCGACCGGGGCAGCAACGGATTTGCAGGATCGAATAAAATATTGCTGGCTGCAGTGCTGTCATTAAAATTGCAACCGCCTAATAAATTAGCCAATGCCAATCCGCCGAAACCGAAAGAAGCTTCTTTTAAAAAATGACGCCTTGTGAAGAAACGGTTTTTTTCTTCCTGCGATTCTTTAATAATTTTTGAATGATCTTTCATGGTAATTATTTTTTTCACCTCCCCCAACCCCTCTCCCGAAATCATCGGGATCTTCGACAAAAGAGAGGGGAGTTAATTCTTCATTACAAATTCATCTAAATTAAAAATAGCATTTACTACCAGTGTTAATGCTGCTGCCTCTGGCTTTTTATTTTCATTGTTGGCTAAAAGTTTTGCAGTTTCTTCTTTATTGTTGGTGTAATTTTTTAATGCGGTTTGGTATAAATTATTTAAGGCCGCTAAACTTTTTTCATCTGCTTCATGCAACATGGCAGTGGCATAAGCTTTTTTTAAGATTGTATTTATATTGCCTGCATCTTCCTTTAATAATTTTATGGCGAAATAATTGGCTGCTTCTAAATACACGGAATCATTTAATGTAACCAATGCCTGCAAAGGAGTGTTGGTTCTTATTCTTCTTGCCTGGCAGGCTTCTCTTGCCACACCATCAAACGAAAGCATACTTGGGTAGGCAGCGGTACGTTTCCAAAAAGTATAAATGGCTCTTCTATATTGATCTTCGCCTTTGCTGATTTTCCAGTCTTCATAATTCCATGGCGATAACCAAATGCCTTTCGGTTGCCATGGCATTACGGGTTCGCCAAACATTTTATTGCTCAGCAATCCGCTTACGGCTAATGACTGATCTCTTATTTGTTCTGCACTCAATCTTACTCTTGGGCCTCTTGCATAAAATTTATTGGTAGGATCTTTTTCAATCAGCAATTCATTTACGTTTGATTGCTGCATGTATGTTGCACTCATCATAATATCCCTGATCAATTTTTTCATGCTCCATTTATTTTCATGCATGAAACGCCAGCTTAGCCAATCAAGCAAATCTTTGTGTACAGGTTGAATACCTTGTGTGCCCATATCTTCCAATGTTTCGGCAAGGCCCATTCCAAACAATTGTTCCCATACACGGTTTACCATTGTTCTTGCTGTTAATGGATTTTCTTTTGCCGTTAACCACATGGCCATACCCAACCTGTTTCGTGGTGCAGCATTAGGAAATGGATTTAAAGATTTGGGCACATCTGCATTTACTTCATCACCTTTTACCAACCAGTTGCCCCTTTCAAAAACATTGGTCGGGCGAAACATATCATCCGGATTATCCATCATCACCGGTGTGGTAGGCATTTGCAGTTGCAACAAATCCCAAAATCTTTTTTTCATTTCTGCATAACCGGGCTTTCCTTCACCAGGAAATTTTTGAGTAAAATGAATCCACTCAATCATGGCGCAGTCTTCATCTTTTTCTTTTAAGGCAGCTGTAGTTGTGTAAGTAAAAAACAGATCATGCACACCCTGCGGGGAAACAAAATCGTTACCGGTAATTTTTAAACCGGGTTTGCCTTTATCTAACCTGATGGATGATAACAATGGTCCATCTGGTTTGTCGATATGAATTTCAAGTTTGCCATTATTTACAAATGCATCGTACCGGAAGATGAAATGATTTTTATTACTGAGTTCAACATTTTTCAACCGGCTTACCGATTTATTCCGCAACATCACTCTTCTGCCATCGCCCAGTTCGGTATTTACAAATTCATCAAACACTACGGAGTTGTAAGATGGCTGCCATGTTTTTATAAACTTTTCAATTTCGTTTATTCTTTTTTCATCCGCATTAATTTTTAACCAGCTCACCAGTTCGCTTAATTTTTCTGTGGCAGAATCGGAGAAGTGGCGCAGCAAGGGATAATCAAATTCGGTATTCTCATCTCTTGCATTATTAAAAAAGGCCATGAACTTATAATATTCATCATGCTTAAACGGATCATAAGGATGAGCATGGCATTGCACACAGGCAAAAGTGGTACCCATCAATGCTTCCCAGGTGGTATTCACCCGGTCAATAACGGATGCCGTTCTGAATTCCTCCGGATCGGTACCGCCTTCATCGTTGCACATGGAGTTTCTATGAAAAGCTGTGGCAATTAATTTATCTTCATCAGCATCGGGCATTAAATCTCCTGCTAATTGTTCGGTTAAAAATTCATGATAAGGCATGTCCTTATTAAAAGCATTGATGAGCCAGTCACGATACCGCCAGATTTTCCTGGTAGCATCATGCTCATAACCTTTGGTATCTGCATACCGTGCAAGATCGAGCCACATGGATGTCCACTTTTCGCCAAAATGTTTATTGGATAAAAGAGAATCAATTAAATTTTCGTAAGCCCTATCAGATTTATCGTTTAAGAATTGTTTCGACAGATTTTCTGAAGGTGGTATGCCGATCAGATCCAAACTTGCCCTGCGGAGCAATACATTTTTATCTGCCTGCGGCGAATGAGTTAATTCAATTTCATTTAATTGCTGTAATACGAAATTGTCAATACCATTTTTGTTCCAGCCTTCTTCGATTGCATCGGGCACGGCTGTTTCTTTAACCGAAACATAAGCCCAATGATCGCCCCACTCCGCTCCCTGGTTGATCCATTTTTTTAATACACTGATTTCTTCTTTTGAAAGCGGATCATGTTTATACGGCATTCTTTCATCCGGGTCATTGGCCGTAATTCTTTTTATTAATTCACTGCCTGCTGCATTGCCGGGTATAATGGCGGGTTTGCCGGATTCTGTAGGTGCCAAAGCTTCTGTTCTAAATAATAAACTAAACCCTGCTTTTTGCCGCACTCCGCCATGGCAACTGATACATTTTTTATTGAAGATGGGTTTTACCTGGGTGTTGAAATCGATTTTATCCTGCGGTCGTAAAAAGAAATACCAGGCAACCCCTATCATTAATAACAGGGTGATTATAACAATTACTTTATTTGACCTTTTTATTCTCATTCTTTTTATATGATCTTTACAAAAATCTACTTTGATCCGGTATTCCTATAAAGTTCCGACATTCGATTGGCATGTTCATCATAGGCCGCCTCAAATAATTCTTTTGCCTTTGTATCGCCAACAATGGCTGAAGCAGTTAATACTTTTGGTGGATGACCAGCTTCGGTTAACAGTTTTGCCAGTTCGGCTTTAATACAATTAACAATCATAACGCCTCCCACTGTTGAGCCGGGAGAAACCGGAGTTTCTAACCCATCAATATAAATCATCGAATCACCCACTGGTGCGCCACTGTCTAAAATAATATCAGCGAAGTCGCTTAGCTTTTTTCTATCAGCTCTTTTACTTTTACTTTTTGCAGAATGTTCGGTGGTGATGAGAGCTACGGTTTTTATTTTTTTCTGTTGAAAAAGTTCTGCCATTTCAATGGGAACAATATTGCTGCCACTGGAGGAAACAATCAATGCACAATCTTTTTCACTTAAATGAAAGTTCCGTAAAATACGTTCCGCCAGGCCGCTTACGTTTTCTAAAAACATCGCCTGTCGCTGTCCATTCGCACCAATCACATTGTTATGATTGCTTAGAGATAATTCTACAATTGGGTTAAAGCCTGGAAACGAACCATACCGTGGCCACATTTCTTCTACCATGATGCGGCTGTGGCCGCTGCCGAATAAATGCACCACTCTTCCGGCTAAAATACTTTCAGCAAACCATTTTGCTACTTGCTGTATTTGTTGCTGCTGTGTTTTGACGGTTTCAATAATGCCGCTGCACTTTTGCAAATAGGTTTCTGTTAAGTTCATTGTTCGATTAATTATTTTTTATTCATTACTCATAGCAAAAGAAGCTGCCCCAATAGCACCGGCCATATCACCATGAACTGCTTTTACTATTTGCGGACGATTACCTCCGGGCTGCCATTCATACACATCCAACCATTTATTCAATGGTACAAATAAATCATCACCTGCTTCTGCAATACCACCACCAATGATAATCGTATCGGGTGATATCAGATTACTTGCCGATGCAACAGCGATAGCCAGTTTACGTACCGATGTGAGCCACACATCTTTTGCAAACACATCACCATTTCGGTATGCTTTCAGCAACTCATGAGTGGAAGTAAATTTTCCATAAGTTCTTTTTTCTATTGAGCAATTGCCGATGCACTCTTCTAAACTACCCGGCATACCGGTTACATCACAATCCGCATTACTATCAACAACGGTATGACCGATATGTCCTGCTTTATTAAACGAACCCTGGTACGCTTTACCATAAATTAATAATGCACCGCCTACTCCTGTTCCTAACGTTACCATTATTGCATTGATACTTTTTTTTGCTGCACCGGTTTTTGCTTCGGCCACCAATGCTGCTACACCATCATTTATAACATAAGCCGGACATTGTAAATAATCTGTCCAAATAAAATTTTCCAATCCTTCTAACCTGCCGGGCATGAAACTTATTGCTGTGTTATTATTATTTGGTAAGCCAGGCGCAGAAATACCGACAGCAATTTTGTCAATTTTTATTTTTTGTTTTAAATCATTTACCGTTTTTGCTATGGCCGCTTTCCATACTTCGCCTTCACCATCGTTTGTTGCTGTATAAGATTGATGCAATATTTTTCCGTTGGCGTCAATGGCAACGCCTTTAATGCGGGTGCCGCCTAAATCTATTCCTATGGTGGTTTCGTTTTTCAATTATGCATTATTAATTATTCATTTTTAATTGATCGTCCATCCCCCATCCACTGCAATCACCTGTCCGGTGGTAAATTTTGATTGATCACTCATAAAATATATTGCCAATCCATCAAGATCTTCGGGTTGTCCTATACGTCCGCCTTCTAATGGTTGTTTTGTTTTGATGAAGGATAAAATTTCTTCATCGTTTGCTGCCCGTTGTGCCATTGGAGTTTCTACCAATGCCGGTGCAATGACGTTGATGCGGATATTATTTTTTGCATAGTAGGCCGCAATAGATTTTGTAAACCCGATGATGGCAGCTTTTGCTGCAGCATAGGCATGTGTACTAAAAAATTGCGGTGATGGTGAATAACCGAGTACTGAACCCATGTTTAAGATAGTACCCCTCCTGTTTAATTCTAAGAATTTTTTTATCGCCGCCTGGTTGCTTAACATTAATGAAGTAAGATTTAATTCCATGGTTTTATTCCAGCCTTCCAGTGTTAATTCATGCAAAGGGCCATCACCCATTTTTCTTCCGCTGCCACCAGCTACATGATAAAGGCCGTCAAAGGTTTTATATTTTTCAATGCAGGTATTGATGGCATGAACAGCAGTATCAGGATTCGTTGCATCGCCACTAATGGCAATGGCATTATTACCCAACATATTTTTTGCTTCGCTGACACTTTTTTCATTTCTGCCAACAACTACAACATTAGCCCCATTGGCAACAAATGCTTTTGCTGCTGATAAGCCAAGACCTGTAGTGCCTCCGATGACAACGATATTTTTTTGTTGCAGTAAACTCATCTTCTTTCTATTGAACCTGTGATTTTATGTTTGATGATAAATTTCTTTTCGCCAGTTGGCAATACCTCTTCTTTAATCAGGTAATAACTATCATCATAGCTCGTCATTTGCTTTGTTGTTTTTGTTGATGCGTCTCCCCTCCACACATCCAGCTTTACCGGCTCCCAGTTTTTTGTTTTGGCAGAAAGATAAGCTGCATCTAAAATGGCATTGGTAATATAGCCATCATAAAAATTTTCATTAGGTTGGCGTTTATTATCAATCGCATCAAACATATCGGTGAACATATGGCTGTAGCCCAACTCATGCACTTCATCACCCACAGGAAATAACCAGCCGCTGTTGCTCTCTGCTTTTTCTGCTATGTAATCGCCGCCTTTGCCGCTGGTAAACATTTCAAAACCGGTACGTAAAAAATTATTGGCCCAGATGGTTCCTTCGGTGCCCATCACTTCATCTCTTAAATCCATTCCGCCTCTGAACGTCCAGCTTACTTCAAATTGACCTATGGCACCATTCTCATATTTTACCAAACCAACAGCATTGTCTTCTGCATCTATCGGATGCACTCTTGTATCGGCCCAGCACATTACTTCGATGGGCTTAATATTTTTTCCAATAAAATTCCTGCTGATCTCTACACAATGACAACCCAAATCTATAATGCAACCGCCACCACTTTTTTCTTTATCCCAAAACCAATCGCTATGCGGACCGGGATGTGTTTCTCTACTCTTCGTCCAGATCACTTCGCCAATACTTCCTGCTTTTACTGCTGCTAATGACTTTAAAAACTTGGGTGTATAACAAAGATCTTCTAAATAACCACCAATAATATTTGCTTTATCTACTGCCTGCAACATTTGTAATGCTTCTGCTGCATTGCGGCCCAACGGTTTTGTACACAACACATGTTTGCCAGCGGCAGTACAAGCTAATACTGCTTCATGATGCATATCGTTTGATAAACCGATGATAATTGCATCTACATTTTTATTTTCTACACATTCTTTTATGCTCGTAAAAAAATGTGGTACGCCGTAATCATCCGCAAACTTTTTTGCATTGGCTTCTGTGCGGCTGTACACCGACACAATCACATCTTTACGCCGCTGAGCTACTAATGCATCGGCATAAAAGCGAGAAATAAAACCGGATCCTAAAATTGCCAATCTCATAATAAAAAGCTGTTTGTTATAAAAGTTGATGCCATGAAAATATACAGTACAAGAGTGCGACGCAACAGTTGATGCCATGAAAAACTGAAGTTCGGTTCAAAAAAATTATTTGACCACCGGAAATGGAAACTTACTTTTCAATTTTACCCGCATACCTGTCGCCTGCGATTTTCTTGCGGCCTCAATAATTTCCAGCACATGCAATGCATGCTCTACATTTATTTTTGGTTCTACACCGGTGATAATACTTTCGCCGGTAACCCTTGCACCTTCCTGCCATTCGTAACCACCTTTATCAGTGCTCACCAATTCGGCAGGTTTATCAAATTGAGTATCCAGCATCACACCATTGGTTTCCCAATCGTAACCAATCAACCGCATATTACCTGCATCACCATAAATCTGTATTGAGTGCAAAGTTTGATTACCTGCTTCATGCCCATGCGGATCAAAATAATTAAAGCCGCACATTACATGACTGATCACACCTTTATCATGCTCCAATAAAACATGTGCATTGTCTTCTGCTTCCACTTTTATTTTCCCTTTATCATCAACCGTACGTTCGGGTTTTACAATACTCGTCATGGCCATTACACTTCTTGCTGGCCCAAGCAGCCCCGTAAGTGTGGCCATATTATACACACCAAGATCGGGCATGCTGCCGCCGCCTTTCTCATAAAAAAATGCACTCCATGTTGGGCCGGTATGTCCATACTGTCCGTGTGCTGCTGCAATTTTTCCCAACTTTCCTTCCTGGATAGTTTGACTCATAAATGCAAACTGTGGAGAGTTTACTACCGCTGGTGCTCCCCATAAACGCAGCGTTTTACTTTTTGCTAAATCCAATAATGCTTTTCCTTCGGCATAGGTGTTGGCCATTGGTTTTTCGCTCCACACATGTTTGCCCGCAAGTAATGCTTTTCTATTTAAGTCGCCATGAATTTGCATATCGGTTAATGTTACCATCATGTCAAACGGCACACCTTTCAGCATCGCATCTATGTGCGGATAAGTTTTTGCGCCAACATTGTATTGTTTGTTTTGTGCCACTGCTCTTTCCGGTTTTATATCGCAGAGGCTTACCACTTCAATTAATTTTGACGATTGCAATTGTGGCAGGTAACGGTTGCTCACACTTCCGCAGCCGATCACTCCTACCCGTAATTTTTTATCGGCGGTTGTTAACGCAAAACTTTCGAGGTTGGCTAACAACACGGCGGCACCAGCCATGGCAGTACGTTGTAAAAATTGCTGGCGGCTGATACCGCTTTTTGTTTTGTTATTTTCCATGATTCGATTTTTGTATAATAGAATAAAATATTTCTGTTACCAGCATTTGTTCACTGATCATCATCGTTGCTTTGCACTCTTGTAATTTTTGTTTTTTATTCTGCTTTTAAAAATTCTCTACTTTATAACAATCCACCTGTTTAAAAAATTATGCGGCATTTCAATTACTACTTTATAAAAGTTGGAAGGATATTTTTTTACATCAATACTTACTGCAGCACTGCCAACCGGAACCGTTTTTACTAATTGATAATTGTCTTTGCCACCAGTTTTAAAATTATTGGTTGTTGCCAGCCATATTTTTGCCATTCCTTCTTTACGCTGCACTTTCCATTTTATGTTAATGATATTGTTATTGATAGCTGCCTGCGGATGTGTAGCGGATAATTTTCCAAACAGCGGCACACCATCTATTTCCATGCCCTGCTCTTTTGGAATATTTATTTTTAAAAACCTGGCAAGGGAGGGAGTGATATCAACTATGCCCGGTTGCTGCTTGAAAAAATACAGATTCAATCCTTTTGCATTGGTGGCAATCCAGGTGGTTCTTTCTCTTTTGCCTTGCCCGCCATGATGATAGCCATTCTCTTCACGACCATGATCGGTAGTGATATAGATCTGCCATTCCTCATTGAAATTTTTCTGCCGGTATTGAATAGCATTCCAGATGATGCCAATCTGTTTATCCAACATCAAAACAGCATCGGTCAAATATTTTCCATTGCCATGACGATGGCCCATTTCATCGGTGTATTCTAAATATATCCAACTCAAATCAGGTGCCATTCTTTTTATAACTGCAGCCGTGGTATCTGCCACCGCATGATCTATAACATTATAAAAATAACCGGAAGTATCATGCGGATATGTTATAGTGTCCAGTTCCATGCCGTCAAAATAATAATCTGGTTGCAGGTTGCCTGCTGCTTCGGCATCGCTGCCAATTAATTTTGTTCTGTTATCTAACCAGGTAGAAAAAACTGCCGTTGTTTTATTGGGATACTGTGTTTTAAAAAAACGAAAGATGTTCCGGTAATTATAATTGGGTGCTTCAATTTCGTTGCCCCACACATTATGTTTGTTTACCCAGGTACCGGTTAGTAAACTATTATAACCATTGGCAGAAATAGTGGGTGTTTCGGAATAGCCACCTTTTTCTCCACCAACATAAGCTCTTGCATAACCGCCTTCTTTTATAATGGCTTTGAGATGGGGCATGTGCAGTTGTTCAATCAAATCGGCAGGTATACCATCGGCAATGATAAAAATTGCTTTTGGTATTTTTTGCGCAGATAAATTATTTGTACACAACAAAACACTTATTACAATGAAGACAAAAAGTTTAATATGTTTCTTAATTGCCATTTTTTTAAAATAACTTTTTTTTGCTTCTACAACCGCCGTCATGGTTTTCGAACCCTGACGGCGGTTTAGTTATTCTTTTATCCACGGACTTTTAAATCCTAATTTCTTTAACCCTTTTTGTATGTCGGGTATTTTCATAAATAATTTCCACATCAAACCTGTTCTGTAGTTTTCTATCATTACAACTATCGGTCCCTGGTCAATGGCCAGATGTGTTGTTGCATACCAGTTTTTTTCTTCGCTAAAGCCATCTACAAAACCATAGTCGCTCCATATTTTATCACCGAGATCATAATAAAAATGTTTCAGCACTTCCATACTTTCTTTAGGTGTATAAGGAAATGCTGATAAAGCTGCTGTGGGTTGTATCACACCATAATCTTCTTCGGGGCAATGGGCCACATAACCCTTGTAACTATCACCTGCAGTGAGGCCCCAGCAATTTGGTCCGTAGCCTTTAAAGTTTTTTTTATTTTCTATACACCATTGCCGGTTGATAAGGGTGTGATTTTTATTCTGCTCAAAATAATCTGTATGCCAGTCGGTAAGGCCATGCGGATCCAATGTCATAAAACTATACTGCGAAATAAAAAGTGGCCCGCCGTATTCAAAACCGAGCGGCAACTTCATGCCATAGTAGGTCTTATCATTTTTATAATTGGTGCTGCTGACAAATCCATTAAAATAAACTGCCGGTTCAATACTATGCCAGGGAGATGAAGCAGCCAATATATAAGTTCCTAATCCTTCATTCCACCCTCTTATAGGAAAGTTCATATCAAAATCATTATTGGGGCTCCAATGCCAGAATAATTTTTCGTTGCCCCCGGCGGTGTGCCATTTAAAATTGGCTGTTTCCCATAATTGGGTAATGCGTTTACGTAAATATTTTTCATGCAGGTTATCGCCATTAAAATATTCTCTTGCACATAAAAAACCACTGAGCAGGTAAGCGGTTTCTAACACATCAGCACCATCATCCAGTCTACCAAATGGTATTGCCTTTCCTGTAGTTCCATTCATAAAATGCGGATAGATGCCGTGATAACTATCTGCCAGTAATAAAAAATTAATCATTTTCACTAATCTTCTTACTGCTGTATCTCTGCCGATCCAATTTCTATTTACAGCTACAATCGTTGCCATAATGCCCATGCCTGTTCCGGCCATGGCACATGCTTCGGGGCCATAAGGATTGGTGCTGATGTTGGGTTGATCATAGGCTTCATCAATCCAATCCCAATAATATTGTCCGTACACAGTGTTATCTCTTTCTCTTGACAAACCACTTACCGGATGTGCATAGTGCCAGAAGTACCGAAAGGTTTGGCGTTGTACTGTTTCTAATAATGCAGTATCGGATAAACCTTTGATGATGCCAACGGGTGCAATGCTGTCAGGACCATTGCCATATTTTCCTTTGGTGAGGGAGATATTATTTTTTTGTGCCAGTGAAGAAAGTTGGAAAAAGGTTACGATGATGAGCAATGATATGCTGATGAGGGGCTGCGGGATTGAAGCGAAAAGCCCTGTATGTGCGGATGCCGCAGTGGGCGGCACAGGCTTGCAGCGGAAAGCCCGAACAAAAGATGAGTAACGATATGGAAGATGAGAGCCCATAATTATTTTTTATTAATCAATGGTGATGAAAAGCCAAGTCGCTTTAATCCATTCTGTACATCAGGTATATTCATAAATAATTTCCACAATAGACCGGTACGATAATTTTCAATCATTGTGATGATGGGACCCTGGTCTATTGCCAAATGCGATTTTGCATACCAGTTGTGATGAATGCTGAAACCATCCACAAACCCATACCTGCTCCATATTTTATCACCAAGATTGTAATAGAAATAACGAAGGGCTTCCATACTTTCTTTAGGTGTATAGGGCATTGATGAAATGGCGGCAGTGGGTTGAATAACACCACGATCATTCTCGGGACTGTGTGCTACATAACCTTTGTAACTGTCGCCGGCAGTAAGACCCCACACTTTATCACTATAGCCTTTAAAATTTTTTGGATTCTCTTTGCAATATTCCCTGTTGATGAGTGTATGATTTTTCCCCTGCAAAAAATAATCGTTGCCAAGTGAATCGGTTAATCCATTTGGATTAATACCCTGGAAAGTATATTGCTCAAAAAACAAAGGACCACCCTGGTCTTTATCATAATTGCCGAGGGGTAATTTCATTCCATAATATTCCCTGCCATTTTTAAACCCGGGACTGCCCACCCATGTACCATCGTAAGCATCTTTAGGAATTGCTTTTGAAGGATTAGGTGCCGAAGCCGCCATGATATAAGTGATCAAACATTCATTATAACCCCACACGGGGAAGTTCATGTCAAATCCATTGGTAGGGCTCCAGTGCCAGTATAATTTTTTTTCATTATTGGTATGCCATTTCCAGTTGGCGGCGCCCCACATTTGATTGATGCGTTTGCGCAGGTAAACTTCTCTGGGTGTATTGCCATTAAAATATTCCCTGGCACATAAAAACCCCATGAGTAAATAAGAGGTCTCAACAATATCAGCTCCATCATCCAACCTGTCGAACTTAATTGTCTTACCTGTTCTTCCATCCATAAAATGCGGATAGATGCCATGAAAACAATCTGCATTAATTAAAAAATCAGCGATCTTTATTAATCTTCTTATTGCTGTATCTCTTCCTATCCATCCTCTTTCTACTGCTACCACTGTACTCATAATGCCAAAGCCGGTTCCACCTATTGCACCTGCATCCGGACCAAAAGTTGTTTTAGAAAAATTCGGTTCGTCCCATGCTTCATTGATATAATCCCAATAGTGTTCGGCTAAAACGGTGTTGCTTCTCTCTAATGCCAATCCACTATGCGGATGTGCACCATGCCAGAAAAAACGGAATGTTTGTTTTTGTACTACTTCCATCAATTGATCATCGGTTAAGTTTTTGATGATGCCCACAGGGGCGATGCTGTCGGGGCCGTTACCATATTTGCCTTTGGTAAGGGATAATGTATTTTTTTGCGCATGCAAAAAATAACTTGAAATTAAAATTGAGAGGGCTACTGAAATTCTGGCAAGCATACAGTGAATTTTATTGATAGAAAGAGAAAGCTGATGGCGATTTTTCATCATACATCAACCTTTATTGTACGTAAACAAATCTACTTGTGTTGCCTACCCTGAACTACCATTATTCAGCACAATTCTGATACTATTTTAGCAAAATACCACTGGTATCATTTATTTTTATGCCATAAAACAATCATTGCCAATGAAGCCTTCCTTAGAACGTTTACCGCTGGAACAAGGGGAATCATTTGTGGTAAAATATTTTGATTACAATTTTTATCCAACACCGTGGCACTATCATCCGGAGTATGAAATTGTGCTGGTAAGTGAAAGTACAGGCAAACGTTTTATTGGTGATCATATCACAGATTTTAAACCAGGCAATCTTGCATTGCTGGGGCCCAACATTCCACACACCTATCGTAATGAAGAAAAATTTTATCAAAAAAATTCGACGCTCCGGGCAAAGTCTATTGTGATTCATTTTTCTGAACAATCATTAGGTAATGATTTTTTACAATTACCAGAAGCAAAACTTATTCGCCAGCTATTACAAAAATCATCGAAGGGATTGGACATAACCGGTGCTACCAATACTGAAGTCAGTAAGAAATTAAATGAGATTGTACAACAGAAAGGATTACGCCGCTGGCATACCCTTTTAGATATTTTAACGGTGATGGCAGAATCAAAAAAACTAAAGCCCATCACCAGTACACCACAGGTTGGTTATAATGAAAAAGAATCGACCCGCATGTGCCAGGTGTTTGACTGGATCACTCTTAATTATTCAACGGCTATCAAACTTGGAGATGCTGCAAAAATTGCAGGCATGAATGAAAATGCCTTCTCCCGTTTTTTTGCGCAGCGTACCCGCAAAACTTTCTCCGGCTTTGTACAGGAAATGCGATTACAAAAAGCAGCCAGGTTATTAGTAGAAGATGAACTGCCGGTTACTGAGATTTGTTATGAATGCGGTTATAATAATATTTCCAACTTCAACCGGCAGTTTTTAAATTATTACAATATCAATCCAATCAGTTATAAGAAAACATTTTTGAAAAGAATGTAAGCCCTTAATTATTTATATGAGGTGATGTAAATCCTAATTTCTTTAATCCCATTTTTATTTCGGGGCAGCTCATGAATAATTTCCACAATAAACCGCTGCGGTAATTTTCTATCATTACAATAATTGGCCCCTGGTCAATAGCGAGATGACTTTTTGCATACCAATTCTTAGTTTCATTAAAGGCATCTACAAATCCATATTCACTCCATATTTTATCACCGAGATTATCATAGAAATGACGTAATGCTTTCATAGATTTATCTGGTGTGTATGGAAAAGCACTCAATGCTGCAGTAGGACTGATGGTGCCTTCATCATTGGTAGGCGAATAGGCATTGTACCCATTATACGTATCACTCGCCGTTAATCCCCAGCAGTTTTCCCCATACCCTTTAAAGCCTTTTGGATTATCAACGCAGTAAGCATAATTGATCAATGTATGATTTTTGTTTTGCTCCCAGTAATCTGCATACTTGTCTTTTAATCCCCGTGGATCTAAACCTAAAAAAGAATATTGCGAAAAGAAAAGCGGACCGCCATAATCAAACCCCAGTGGCAACTTATAACCATAAAAAGTTTTTCCATTTTTAAAAAAATCACTTTTGGCCCAGCCATTATGATACACAGAAGCCGGCACCTGGTATTTTTTTTTGGGTGATGACGCCGCAAGAACATACATGATCATACATTCATTAAAACCCCTCACCGCAAAATCCATTGCCCATCCATTACTCGGACTCCAATGCCAATACAATACATCCTTACCTCCGTTGGTAAACCAGTTCCATTCTATATCGGGCCACATCCAGTTTAATTTATTTCTGAATTCTCTCTCTACCGGGTCATCACTATTAAAATATTGACGGGCACATAATAATCCCTGGAAGAGATAAGACGTTTCAACCAAATCTGCTCCATCATCTTTGCGACTGAAAGGAATTGTTTTTCCAGTGGTTCCATCCAACCAATGCGGAAAAACTCCATGATACGATTCTGCCTTTAACAAAAAGTTGATCATCTTCCGCATCAACCGGGCAGCAGTATCACGGGTTATCCATTTTCTTTCCACTGCTACAATGATGCTCATAATACCAAAACCAGTACCACCCGTCGTTATTGTTTCAGGACCGTAATGAGTGATGTTGCTTCTTTCTCTTGCCATACCACTTACCGGATGAGCAAAATCCCAGAAGTAGCGGAAGGTTTGTTTTTGTACCAATTCAAGTAACGCTGTATCAGATAAATTTTTTGGTCGGTCTTTCGGATCAAATACAGCAATTGTGGTTTGCTGTGCAAAACAGGAAATATTTATTAGTAAAGCAATGGTGAAAAAATTATGCTTTTGATTCATTTTTTAATTGCTGGTTTTGCTGACATAAATTTTTTTGCTTCATCCGGATAAACAGAAACAAAATGAGATCGGATCAAAGATGCTCTTAATTCTTCCTGTCCTTGCAACTTAACGGCAATCGACCTTGAAGGTAAACTAGGCATATGGCAGTTAATGCAATTTTTTTCTATTGCTACTACTTGTGTATGTGTTGCCGTTTTAAAAGCTGGCTCTTTGATGTTATGACAACTCATGCACCGCTGAGAAAATAATTCAAGATTGCCATTTTCATTCTCATGCGAATTATGACAGGAGTTGCAGGTAAGTACTTTACTATTTGTAAAACATTTACTGGCTGCCATTAATCCGTATTGATTACCATGTACATCAATGTTCCCATTATTTACTGCATCATCATTCAACGAACTGATGGTAAAATAATCAGCAAGATTTTTACCAGCGGTAAATTGAAAAGAAGGCTTTATTTTTTTAATTGTACTTCCATGACACAGAGCACAGGCATCCAATTGCTGTTGCCTAGATAGTGAGGCGGGGTTTACAATAAACTTTGCTGTTTTCTCCTGCGGATTTTTAGTTTGAAATTCTACATGCTTTGCTCCCGGTCCATGGCATTTTTCGCAACCAACTCCTAAGATTATTCTATTATAATCGAATTCCATTGGCTCTAAAGGTGGGCCGCCAATAGATTGCGCATACGAGGTATGACATTCAAGACATCTTGAAGTGACAGGCTTGTCAATGACGATTTTATCAGATCTTAATCCTGGACTGTTCGACCATTGATCTGCCTCTGTGTAATATGTAATGGGTAATTGAAAAAGCTTATTTCCCCGCCAGCTCAAAAAGGACTGACCTTTGGTTCCTGACCCAATGATCATATCCATTCGCATCGATATTTTCTTTTCGCCTTTATAATAAACTACCTGGTAATAGCCGCTGTCGGTTTTATCCATCAGGACTTTCAAATCAGGGTTGTAAGAAAAATTATTTTGGCCGGAAACAAAACTTCCTTTGAAATATTCTTCTACTGCTGGCTTAGCTGTAAGATAGTGTGCGGTATGTATAAATTTTTCACCATATTCTTTATGACAACTCATGCATTTTTCAGAACCTGCAAAGTCGCTGAACTGAATCTCATCGGTGATGCTCGATTTCGGCTGATCGTTGTTGGTACATCTTACTGCAATAATTACACAACTTGCAAGGGCAAGTATAACAAATGTAGTATGGTGTAATTTTATTTTCATGGAATCAATACTACTAATCCTTTTTCATCCATTGATCGAAAAACAAATGGTAGTTGCAGTTGCTTATAAATAGGGCGCAGAAAAACCCAACACATTCTTCATCCCATTTCTTACTTCGGGGCAACTTGTCAATAAATTCCACACCAGTTGAGATCGATAGTTTTCAACCATAATAATTATCGGGCCCTGGTCTATGGCTAAATGCGAATCAGCAAACCAATTAGTATGAAGTGAAAATGCATCTACAAATCCGTATTCTTTAAAAGTTTTATCTCCCAATGTATAATAGAAAAATTTTAATGCCTTCATTGATTCAGTTGGAGTGTACGGAAACGAAGACAATGCTGCTGTTGGCGCAATGTATGATTTATCATTAGTAGGAGAACTGGCATCATATCCATTTTCGATATCGCTGGCAGTAAGTCCCCAATTTCTATCGCTATAGCCAAACCAGTTCTTTGGATTGCTTACACAGTATGCATAGTTTATTAACGTGTGATTTCTTGTTTGTGTTTCATAATTAGCATACACATCACTCAACCCATTTGGATTAATTCCGAGGAATGAATAATGAGAAAAGAAAAGCGGACCGCCCAATGCCGGCCCCAGCGGTAATGTGTAACCATAGTAATTATTACCATTAATAAATGTACCAGAAGTACCTCTCCATCCTCCTGTATATACACTTAATGGAATACCATGTGTACTAGAAGACGCCGCTAATATGTATGTAATAAGGCATTCGTTCCAGCCACGAATAGGAACATTCATATCCCAGTTAAAATTAGGACTCCAATGCCAGTATAAAACGTTTTGTCCTCCATTTCTAAACCAACTCCATTCTACATTATTGTATAAAAGATTGATATCACTTCGCAAAGCAGTTTCTGCCGCATCCGCTCCATTAAAATATTGCCTGGCTGTTAATAATCCCGCCATGAGGTATGAAGTTTCTACCAGATCGGCCCCATTATCTTTTTGGCTAAAAGGAATTACAACTCCTGTAGTTCCATTTAACCAATGTGGAAATGCACCATGAAATTTTTGTGCAGTATTTTTTAAGAAGGAAACAATTGTTTGCATTCTTAAAAGACCCTGTGTCCTTGTAATAAAATTTCTGTTGATAGCAACAGGAATGGACATGATACCAAATCCTGAACCACCGCTGGTAACTGTTTCTGGCGATGAGTTACTTCTTTCTCTTGCCAACCCACTTACCGGGTGGCCGTATTCCCAGAAATAACGGAATGTTCTTTTCTGTATAGTATCAAGCAATGCATTATCATTTATTAGCGGGAATTTATTACTGGAATCAATCCTGGTATTAAAATGAATCTGCAAGGAGGCATTTAATGATTTATTCTTTACCGATTGCAATGATGTGGAACCATTAATAATATAATGAGTAAGATAATTTAGCGGAGCAGAAGGTGTAATCACTAATGTGCTGTCGTTGTTTTCATAAGAGATATTTACCACTACTGGTATATTGTTTTTTGTAGTTACAGCTATTGAGTTGGATACGGTAGACCTTTTTACTGCATTATTAAAATACAGCCGGGTAGACACAGTGGTACTGACGTTATTATTATAAACAATATTGCCAGTAGTAAGATTGGCTGCATTATTATCCAGCTTTGCCGAGCTTAGGTTTAAGGCAGGAGAAAATGGTTCCTGGGGCGGATCAATATTCTTTTCATCACAAGCTGTCGAAAAAACAACAGGCACTAATAAAATGTATAAATAATTCAACATTAGATTTTTCATACTTCACTACTATTTACCTTCATTAAGAATTTTCAGGATTTAGATCATCTACCACACATAGGTGGCGGCAGCACCTGCCGGCAAGCTGGTAGTTGCCCATTTGCTATTAAATTTTATACTAAAAGATGTTTCAGTGTTTCCATCATTTACCGCTAACATTACTTTTCTTCCATCAGGAATTTTAAATGCGACATTATAAATACTGCCGACATTATTACTTTGGATTCTTACGGAACCTGCAGGAACAAATTTTGATGCATGAGCAATAATGTAATATGCTACATTTCTATTAACAGCTCCATTCAATGTAAGAGCTCCTTTACACTCAGTACATCCACCAGGGGTATGGGGATTATAGTTTGCATCGTTTGCTAAATTCCATTCCAGGGCTACTTTGCTCCAATTCCGCATTGATCCTATTATTACATTCTTCAGGTGCCATTTTAAGTCTCCATCAAAAGTACCGTTGGCACCAGTCCATTGCTCAGTGAAATATAAGTTTTTGTCGGGATGTGCTGCATGCACAGTTGATAATGCACTGATGTCACCATTGTATAAATGAAAAGCAGATCCATCAATAAATTGTTTTGCTGCCGGATCATTTAAAATTGAGATTGGATAATTTGGATTATCACAATTATGATCCCATACTATAATTTTTGTTGAAATATTGGCTGCAGCAAAAGCGGGGCCCAGGTTATTCTTTACAAAATTAGCTTGCTGTGTTGCAGACATTACCAGACTTGGATTATTACCTCCATGTTGAGGTTCATTTTGTATAGTGACAGCATCCACGTTGATTCCTTTTGCCTTCATCGCATTTATATACTTTACAAAATATTGGGCATACACATTGTAGTACTGCGTTTGCAAGCCTCCCCCGATTGAACTACCATTATCTTTCATCCATACAGGTGGGCTCCACGGCGATCCCATTATTTTTATACTCGGATTGATCAGAAGAATTTCTTTTAACAAAGGGATTAAATCTACGGTGTCTTTTGATAAACTGAAGTTGGTGAGATTAATATCTGTTTGTCCTGCAGGCATATCATTGTAGCTAAATACTTCTGCACTTAAATCAGATGCGCCAATACTTAACCTCAAATAACTAATAGCCATGGATGCCTCACCATTGCCAAACAACTCCTGCAATAAGGTTGATTTTTGTGATGCCGGTAAACGATTAATAAGAAATGCACTGCCCCCGGTTAAAGTGTATCCAAAACCATCAACTGTCTGATAAGTAATAGTGCTATCCACATCTACCGTTGGAACGGTGCTGGATGTTGTTTTAAATTGAATCAGATTATTTTGCTTTTGCAATAATGCCGATTGATCTCCTTTGGTCATCCACGAAGCAATACCCGAGGTGGCAGCTGGAGGCTCCGGATCATCCGTTGGTTTTTTATTTTTTGAGCAGTTAGAATTAATAGACAGTAATCCAACTAAAATAATTACCGCTGTTATTAATTTATTCGCATTCATAGTACTACTGATTATTTGGTTTTAAAAAAACTATAGGCTGATTGTTTCTTGCAAGCATTAATACTTTTTGTCCACCAGCATAGTTGATCCATTTAGCGTCTCTTGCCTCACCCGAAAAAGAAGCTAATTGTGAGCCAGTTTTAAATAAATTATTACTTTTATTAAAGGAAAAAAAAGTTGGTTGTAAAGCATCGTAGCGACCTTCGTATGGAATAACCCCATAAAAGTTACCGGCAGCCAGGAAATTACCGGGCTGGTTATACATAGAGGTAAAAGAAAAAACAGGAGCATACTGCAGTTCGGCCGGCAAATCTATTCTTGTAAAATTTCCTTTACCATCATTGATAAAACAAGAGGAGGCTAATACTTCTGCCTGTAACTCTTTGTAGTCTTTAAATAAATCGTAAAAAATATATTGGACAGTTTTTCCAGCCACTTCATTATATTTTAAATATGCTTTCTTTAATATCGGCAACGATCTTTCTAATTCATCTTTTGCCAGGAAAGGATACTCTTTACCATCAATCGTATAAGCTAATATTTGCTCGGTAGAACCATTGTTATCAAAATCTTTTACATACAATTTGAGTGGGCCGTTTTTCCCAGCCCAAAATTTATTATTCCAGCCCCAGTTACCAGCTAATATATCCGTATATCCATCTCCATTTACATCCGTTGTATAAAGACATTGCCATAATCCTGTAGATTGTGAAAGATCCATCACTGAAAATTTTCCTTTATTGTTCTTGAAAATCTTTACCGGCATCCATTCACCAGCTACTACCAGGTCTTTCCATCCATCATTATCAAAATCTGTAAACGCAGCAGATGTTACCATGCCAAGTAAAGAAAGTGGCATCAGATTATCACCATCCTTGGTGAATTTCCCTTTTCCATCATTTATGTATAATACTGACGTAGTTGGCAATCCGTAAGTGGCAGGGCTGGTAAGGTTACCGACAAACAAATCCTGGTCACCATCATTATCCACATCGGCTGCAGCTGTGCAAGATTTATTTTCATACACTACACTCATTGGACTTATGGATAAATTGAAGTTCCCTTTCCCATCATTAAGATATAATCTATCCAAAAGAGCATTACCGTTAGCTGGCTTTTCATTTCCACCTGTTACAACAAATAAATCTAAAAATGTATCCCCATTTGCATCGAAAAAAATTGCATCCACTTCTTCAGCAATCGCATACTGATTAAACTGTGCTGTATCTTTTTGTATAAACTGTCCATTACTTTGCTGTATCATCAAAGCACCAGCTTGCCCTTTGGCACCACATACATAAAAGTCATCAAGACCATCGTTATTTACATCTGCAATAGCCAGTTTAGGACCCCGTGTGGATAAGCTATGCGGAATAAGATATTGAACGTTGTAATCAACAAAATCATTTTCCCTGTGCAGCCAGTTAGAATTGACCCGGTCTGTAATATTCTCCAATGTTTCTTTTGCTGGCTGAAAAAAATTTGTATAAACAAAATCTGCTTGTGCATCTTTTTTATTAATCAATAAGGATTGATTTACAGCCAGATTTTTTATAAGCTGATATTTTTGATTGGGCCAAACTATAAGAATACTATCAATTTGTTTTAAAGTATCTAATCCAAAATGAAGAATAGAAGTAGAAGAAGACATAAAGCCCCGGGAAGGCATCATCTGCTGATATTGCATATTACCTTTTACAAATAAATAGGCCTTGCATCCTATGCCGGCAGTATTCAAACTATCTCCTTTGAAAGCAATGGACACTGTATTCTTCTTGGGTGCATTATTTTTCAAGATCAGAGCCGGTGCATTAATGCAGTTGATCACCAGGTCCAGGTTCCCGTCATTATTAAGATCAGCATACGAAGCTCCATTAGAGCATCCTTTTAAATTTTTTGTTCCCCAACTTTCACTTATCTCTTTAAAACTTAATTGCCCATCGCCTTTAAATAAAAAGGGGTGTGAATCTCCATCGGGCATAGCTGCTATTGTTTCTTCATCATACCTATCGGTGGTGTCCATGCCTTTGACCTGTTGCTGAGAGGCAAACTTTACAAAATCCAAATCAACGGGCCGCTTTACAATACCACTGGAGATAAATAAATCTTTGTTACCATCATTATCAAAGTCTGCAAATAAAGGAGCCCAGCTCCAGTCTGTAGCGGATACGCCACTTTGCAAAGCTGTTTCGCTAAAGCTTATACCATTGCCATTATTTCTTTGTAAACAGTTTTTTGAATATTGAGGCTGATATCCTCTTAACTCCAATTTCACTTTATATATATCAGGATTTTCATCGCTGCCATATGTTTTCAGTGTTTTCTCATCTGGTGGAAGCATATCTACTGTAATTACATCAAGTTGTCCATCGTTGTTATAGTCTGCCACATCATTGCCCATGCTAAAGCGGCTATAGTGCCTAAAATGTTTTGAGCTGCTTTCTGTAAATGTACTATTGCCATTATTTACATAGTAATAATCATTTTCATGAAAATCGTTACCTACATAAATATCATCCCATCCGTCATTATTTATATCCGCTACAGCCAGGCCAAGGCCATACCCAAGATTGCTCTGATATATTCCTGCTTCTTTCGAAACATCCGTAAATGTAGCTTTGCCCGCATTCAATTCATTTCTAAATAATCTGTCGCCGGACAGAGAATCATATTTTCTTCTATTGCTAGTGTCAACAATGTTTGCATGAGGATGATGCGATTGATTAAGCATATAGCAATCAAGATCACCATCACGGTCATAATCAAAAAAAGCTGTATTGGTAGTAAAGCAAGAAGTATTTAATCCAAATGCTGCACTCTGTTCGGTAAAAGTGTTGTTCTTGTTATTTATATAAAGTTCGTTATGCCCTTTTAGTCCATATTTACTACTTATAGTGGAGACATATATATCGAGGTATCCGTCACTATTTACATCCGCCATAGTTACACCAGTGCACCAGTCTGCCGTGCCGCCTACTTTCGCATTTACTGTAATATCTTCAAATTCAAAATTGCCTTTGTTTAAATAAAGTTTGTTGTTGCCCTTACTGTTAGCTGCAAAATAAATATCCTGCAAGCCATCATTATTTATATCTCCTGTAGCTACACCACCTCCATTATAGTAGTATAGATAGTAAAGGATATTAAATAATTTTTTCTTTTCTAAATTATTGGAAAAAGTAATATTGGTTTTGGAAGAAGACAGGCTTTCAAACATTGTTGTCTTCTTTTTACAAGAAAGAAAACACAGAGATAATAAGAGAAATAAAAAAAAGGGTCTGTTTGTTTTTATACTAACATCCATTTCAAAAAAGGTGTTTAAAAAAGACTGAATAAAAAAAGGGCTGAACAATAAAATTGTATCAGCCCTTTTTTGCTTAGGTTGCTTATCAGGAGTAGATACTTATAGTCTGCTATTAAAAAGTGCTAAAACTTCTGAACCTGTTAGTGCTTTTCCATATAATCGGAATTGATCCATTTTGCCGGTAAAACCACCTATCCAACTATCTGTAGGGCCACTTACACCAGCATGTTTATTCCACCCGCCTACGATTAAATTACTTGCATTTTTTATATTAAGTCTGCCAAGGCCTGCAAAATTTCCAGCCGCACCCGGTGGTAATGGAACTTCCACTCCATCAAAATAAATTTTTATAGTGGAGGTAGTTTCCTCATAAGTAAATGCCAAGTGATGCCATTGACCATTGAAAAGTGGTTTATTAAAAGACTGACCATTGTATTCAACCCAACGATCTTGCAACGCAAACTTAAAAGTACATTTATCAATAGCGGCATGCTCTACCAATAAAAATGCACCACTCTCATGCCAGAAATCTTTATTTGCCAGGGAAAAATAAAGTTCCGTGTTTGGATTTACAGTATTGTTTACCCACATAGATATGGTGCAACTGGTAGCATCTTTAAAATCATTAGCCGAAGGATATTTGATAGCCTTGGTTCCATTTGCCTGAACCCCTTTTCCTGTAACTCCTGCTATAGACGTAAATGGATTTTCTGACGGAAAGGTAGCTCTTACACTATCAACAGCATTCATGAGTGCATCAGCACTTGTGCCATCAAAAGCAGTATAAAATTTTAAAGGACCGCCGGGAGGATTAGCATCTCTTGCATATTCTCCTAATTCAGGCCGTTTCATTTTTTGGCAGCCCCCTATCAACAAACAGAGTGCTAACAAAGAAGTTATATTTAATAAAAAATGAGTGCTCTTTTTCATACTATTATTTTTAATAAATGAGATAAGATATTTTACAATAAAATATCAACAGGTTTTTATTTATTATTTACCATTCTGGGTTTTGAACTAAGATTCCACCAGACTTGTTAATTTCCGGCTGTGGAATAGGGTAAAAGCGACAACGGTTCTGATAACCTAATGGTCCTAAAACGGATACTGCATCATTCCATCTTACCAAGTCAAAAAATCTTTCTCCTTCCAAACCTAATTCACTTCTTCTTTCTTTTTTTATAGCGTCACGCATAGCTGATTGTGTAGTATAAGTTATCGAAGTAAGACCAACCCGGCTGCGAACCTGATTAACTAATGTAGCTGCTTGTAAACCAGCACCGGTTTCATTCAAACATTCAGCCGCCATTAATAAAACATCTGCATAACGATAAACTCTTTGGTTGATCCAATAAGCTCCATCCAACCATCCGGTAGATTGACGCATTGCCGGATCAGCATAAACTTTTTTATTCCAATACTTTCTTGGCAATGGGCCTGGAACTGGATCTAAAATATAATTAGGTAATGTTCCCCCATATCCACCTGTTGATGGATCATCCGACTGACCAGAAAATAAAATAGAAGAACCTTTTCTTGGATCACCAGCTTCAAAATGATTTACAAAAACATCTGTTGGTGTATTCCATCCCCAGCCTAAATTCCATCCGCTGGAGTTTGGAGCTCTTACACCCTGGCAAGTAGCATACCATGATCCATAGTCATCCGTACGGTTAGGTCCCATATAATTTTGCCATTCCAATATGGATTCGGGGCCATTTTCACCAGCGTCTTTGAACTGGGTATAGTAAGTCTGCACTAGAGAATATTTATTGGAAGCAATAACCTGTTGCGTTAAAGCTAATGCCTGGGCAAAATTGCCTCTGTACATATATGCTTTTGCACCTAATGTACGGGCAGCAGCACTTGTTAATCTTCCGGGATATTGATTACCCCACTCTGTAGGCAGGTTGGCTACTGCATATTGCACATCTGCATCTATTAAAGCATAGATAGCGGCAATCGGTGATTTTGCAATGTTGGCTTGAGACGGAGTGTAAATTCTGAAATCAATTTTTGGAACCTCTCCAAACGTCCGCACCATATCAAAATAAGCGAAGGCTCTGAAAAAACGAGCTTCCGCAATATTTACTTTATCATCAATACTACTTAATCTTAATGAGTCAGCAGTTTGTAATGCCGTATTAGTTAAATTGATCAACCTGTAATGAGCCTCCCAATAGTAATTGGTTGCCCAAAGATCTTTCACATAATTATATTGGTCGAAAGGGGCTACCCATTCTGCTCCATCCGCAGCGTCACTTCCTTTTTCTGAGTCATCAGAACGAAAGTTGTGAACTCCCTGCCAGGGGATACCGCCAAATACCTGACCAATGTCGTAATCTTTTACAGCACTGTAAATACCAAAAACCTGTCCTTGAATACCACCTTGGTTGATATCATCAAGAGTAGCAGTCAACGGCTTGCGATCTAAATATTTTTTACAACCGCTAGCCATAAATAAAATGGGTATAGCGATTAAAAAAAATAGTGAAAATTTGTTGCTTTGTTTCATATCAAAAATTTTACTTGTTTTCGCTAATTAAAAAGTTACGTTTATTCCGAAAGTTGTTACTACTGGAATAGCTCCACCTGCATAATCCACTCCAAACTGTGTAGCACTTCCACCAAACTCTGGTGTATAACCAGAATTGTTTTTGAATGTTTTCAAATTTTGCACATTGGCAAAAATTCTGAGGTTAGTAGCTTTTATTTTCGAAATAGTGTTTCTGTTGAAATTGTAGGCTAATTGAATGTTGCGGAATCTAAAGTAACTTCCATCTTCTATACCGTAGGTGGATGATACATAGTTGATCCTGTTTCCCTGATTTAAAATAGGGTCCCAGTTAGAAGTTCCTTCACCATGCCATCTGTTTATTTTAAATGCAGCATAGTTTACTCTTTGAAAAGGAGATTCTGTACCCCCCCAATTTCTATAAATCTCATTACCATACACACCATTAAAATCTATATCGAGTTCCAACCCTTTGTAATTAAAGTTTAATGAACCGCCATAAGTAAAATCAGGAGTGGGATTTCCAATTATGGTCATATCTTCTGTATTTACTTTTCCATCTCCATTAATGTCTTTATATTTTAAATCACCTGGGCCATAAGAAAACTCAGTGTTTACCGGTGATCTTAATTTATCCGCATAAGATTGATAAACGCCTTCTACTACATAACCCCAAAATGAACCAATTGGTGAGCCTACAATAGTTCTTGCATATCCATCATATCCCGGAAAACCAGGTGCTAATGAAAGAACCTTATTATTATATGTGGTAAGATTGGCATTAATTGCAACTGTAAAATCTTTGTTTATGATCTGATTCCAGGTACCTGATAATTCTATTCCGGTATTTTTAATACTGCCACTATTTGTCAACCGGGCTTCTACACCCTGGTTACCGGGAACAAGTGTCATTAAGTTTTTAGTAACCTTATCAAAATAGGCTATTTCAAAATTTAATCTGTTTGAGAATGCTCCCAGCTCCAATCCCACTTCTTTTGCATGTACAGTTTCCCATTTTAAGTCTCTATCAGGAACGTAAGTTGGTTGATATGCTACATATATATTATTTCCGAAAACTGCTGCTGAACCATTTCTCAACGCTGGATAAAAGGGATAATCCCCACCATATGTTGTTTGATTACCTAGTACTCCGATAGAAGCTTTAAGTTTTGCAAAAGTGAAAATCTTTTGTGTGTTCATAAACGTTTCCCTGCTTATTTCCCAGGCTCCACCGAGTGCCCAAAAGTTTTGAGAACGTTGACTGGGAGAAATTTGAGATGAACCATCTCTTCTGAAAGAAGCATTGAAATAATATTTATTGTCATAATTATAAAGTACACGAACAAGACCTGATACCGTTGCTTTATCAGCCTGGTATGAACTTGAACGTTGTGATTGAGCGTCGCCAAATCCATTACTGATGTACCAAAATCTTTTATCATCTGGTATAGGTGCTCCAGTCGAACTTTGATTTACAGATGCATATCTGCTTCTTCTGGTAAACAGATAGGTGGTAAAGCCCCCAGTAGCAGTAATATTACTTACGCCTAATTTTTTCTTATATGTCAAAATGTGATCCTGTTGAAATTTTCGATAAGTATCGTCTGCTTCACTCACTTTAGTAGCCGGACTAACCAGGAAAGCTTTATTTGCAGCAAGGTCATAAGAATAATAAGTTGGCTTATAAGAAATGGTATTTACATTGCTCATATCTGCATACACTGTACTTCTCCAGTTAAAATTTCTTAAGAAACTGATTTCGGCAAAAGCACTTAATACATTTCGATATTCAATGCTTTTTGTTTTATCCCATTCGTTTTCTAATTGAATTAATGGATTTACAACCCCTGAATTTTGTATAGATGGTAACTCATAATACAAATTCTGTTGAAAACTATCAAGTCCATAAGGATTCTTTGTATAAAAAGATTTTGTACCAGCTGGCACCATAGGAATTACTTTGCGAGCCTGATCTAGAATATAAGTGGCATTATAAGGATTGTTCTGTCTTGATCCATTAAAATTAAATCCAACTTTCAAAGCCTTGTTAAACCTGAACTCATCGCTAAAAGAGAAAAGAATTTTTTCTAACTTTTCATGACGTATAAGTCCTTCATCAGAAACATAACCTAAGCCTAATGTAAATTTATTTCTATCTGTTCCGCCTGATACACTTAAGTTATTGTTATTAAATTTACCTGTACGGGTTACTGCATCTACCCAATCAGTATTAGCTGTCCAAGGTGTATAGTCAAATGGGGAGTTTACACCACCATTTGCTTTTTCTTCTTCATATAACAATTTAAAAGTTTCTGCGTCGGCTAATTCAATTTTATCAACCAATTTTTTAAACCCGTAAGTGGAATTAAAATTAATTATTGTTTGCCCGGATTTTGCTTTCTTGGTAGTGATGGCTATTACACCAGCAGCACCTCTTACTCCAAATATGGCCAGAGAAGATGGATCTTTTAAAATTTCGATTGACTCAATGTCATTTGGATTAAGATAATCTATATTATCATTAAAAATTCCATCTACAACATATAGTGGAGATACTGAACCTATACTGATGGTACCACGGATTCTTATATCTGGTGCCTGCCCGGGTGTACCATTATTTATTACAGATAAACCAGCTACTTTTCCCTGTAATGAAGCAACGGGATTTGTATTAGGCTTATCAGCTACTTCTTTTCCTGCAATCTTTACAATAGAACCTGTAAGATCTCTTCTATTGGCAGTACCATAGCCAATTACCACTACAGCATCCTGTAATTTCTCAGATTGTGTTAATGTAACAGCTACTGTTGTTTTTCCTTTTACAGAAACCTCCATGCTTTCATAACCAACTGAACTGATTACCAGCACCGCATCATCAGGAACTGTAATAGAGAAATTTCCATTGGCATCAGTAGTGGTTCCTGTTCTTGATCCTTTTACAAAAACAGATGCACCGGAAAGTGGCTCTCCTGTTGCAGATACTACTCTTCCAGTTATCCTGATTTCCTGTGTAGCTATTTCTTTTACATCTGCAACTTCTTTAAGTACTACCAGGTTACTCCCCAGAATTTTATATTGCACTCCTGTATTTGAAAGTATTTTATCTAATACTTCTGAAACAGTTGCGTCCACTACATCCAGCGAAACTTTGGGTTTTCCCTTTATTGCATCTTCTGTAAAAAGAAAGCGGTAATCGCTTTTCTTTTCAATAGCGAAAAGCACCTTCTTAATTTCCGCTTCATTCATTTTTAAGGTAATTCTATCCTGAGACCATCCTTTGGCAGATACCTGCAGGCAGGCAAAAAGAAGCAGAGCCATTGTGAATTTCATAATCCTGGTAGTCTTGTTATAAAGATACCTTTTTTTAGAAATAGCGGTCGTTTGGGGTTTTCTCATTTTTATAAATTTGTATAGTTAGCCAACTAAATTTCCAGGTACACTACTGGAATAATTAAATGATAAAAAGTCTTCGAAAATGTAAGACTGTTTCTCTAGGGTTTAAGAAGTATTATTCAGATAAGTCATTAAACATAATCATTACTGGTGAATAATAATTTTATTTCCTGTTTGCTCATACCGGAATGGAATAGAAATTTGTAAAGCTTCCAATGCCTGTATAATTGTTTCTGATTCAAAAATTCCATTAAGCCTCGCCTGTTTCAATTTCGGATCATTTATTTCAATCGTTACATCATACCATCTTTCCATTTTCACCACCAGGTCGGCAAAAGTTTCTTCCCGGAAAATAAGTTTGTTATTTATCCACTGCATCTCTGCCACTGTACTATCAACTGCACTATATTTCAGTTTATTGATTGAAACCAGCGGCGGCACAGGTTCTTTAGTTACCGCATTTATAGTGCCGTTAATTTTTTCTTTCAATAGATTATTTTCAACAATCAGTTTTTCACTTGGCGAAAGCATTATTTTATCGTTGGGTCTGTTCTTTATTGTTACTTCTATACTTCCACGGATAAGACTAGTTTCAGTTTGCTTATCATCCGGATATGCTTTTACATTAAAAGCAGTGCCAAGTACTTTTATATTAATAGTAGATGTATGAATGATAAAAGGCTTGTCATTCATTTTTACTACGTCAAAAAATGCTTCGCCGGTAAGATGAACTTCTCTTAACTCACCATTAAAATTCTTATTGTAATCAAGTTTGCTGTCAGCATTTAACCACACTGTTGAACCATCCGGTAGTTGTATTTTACTTTTAGAACCTGGCCGGGTGGATACTTCATTTACATGGCTGGCTAAAATTTCTTTTTCATCTTTACTTCCAGTAATTCTTATAAAACCGAAAATTCCTGCGGCTATGATAATAGCTGCAGCGGCCCAATTCCATTTTTTTAAATTTCGGTTACTGCCTATTGCGGGAACTTCGGTTGAATAATTATCAGAGAAGAGATTCATCTCTTTCATTTTATGCAGGTGGAGTAAATATGCATCTTCCGATTGCATAATATCGGTTGATTGCTGCTGCTTCCATATATCTTCCAGGTTTTGAATAGCTAACTGCCATTCAGGATGTTGCTGAATAATTTGCTGTAATTCTTCCCTCTCATGAAAGGAAGCTTCACCAGAAAGTTTTTTCGAAATAAGTACCCAAAAGTTCTCCTGCGTCATTACTGTTTGATTGCTGTAAAATGTAAGACAACAATAACACCCAATAACCCTTAAAAATTCTTAACTATTTTTTATGATAAGCGAGACAGAAGATATAGACTTGATTTCCAGATGCATACACTTGCCTAAACGACGTAATGCGATGGCCATTTGAGCTTCTACAGTTTTTACTGATAGGCTGAGTAGCTCCGCCACTTCCCGGTATTTAAGCCCATCTTCTTTTATCAGCTTAAAAATAAGGCGGCATCTCGGCGGCAAATTATTGACTGCCTCCCTGATTTTCCGTACAATTTCCTCGGTCATCATCAATTGTTCGGGTTCAAAATAAACACTATTGAGTTGCACCAACCATTCATCCACCGGCTGACTCTGTAGCCTTTTCTGCTTTTTCAGCCTGTTGAGGGCAAAATTTTTGGTAGTAGTGTAGAAATATAAAAGGGGTGATTCGATGGCAGTTAACTGGTCTCTTCGTTCCCAGATTTTGATAAATACTTCTGAAACGAGATCCTCTGCCTCTTCATTTGATTTTAGAATGGAATAGGCAAATTGCTTTAGCCTGCTATGCAGAAGGATGAAAAGCTCCTTGTAAGAAGCCTGATCATTATTCAATGCAATACCGGACAGCAATCGTTTTATGTGGTCATTTTTCTCCATCGCCTAACCGTTGTAAATCTAAGTATTTCTCCTTAAAAATGTTTGCCTTGCCGCAACGGTTTTTTTTATATTTTTGCAGCCGCTTTACCGCAGGACCCTTAGCTCAGTTGGTTAGAGCACCTGACTCATAATCAGGGGGTCGCAGGATCGTGCCCTGCAGGGTCCACTTACAAATGCTCCGGCACTACCGGAGCATTTATTTATTATTTACAGACAATCGGTTCTTTAACCTTTTGTTAACCGGGATGAAAATACATTTGTCCACTACTTAAAAAACTTATGAAGAAGATTTTATCGCTTTGCTCTTTTATCCTCCTTGCCTTTTCATTGTCTGCACAAGACACTCTTGAGATACCAAAAAAGAAAAAAGCTCCCATTAACCTTGCAAACAGAGCTAATGATCATTTTATGCTGCAGTTTGGCTATGCCAATTGGTCTGGCATTCCAGATACTATTACTAAAAGTGGACTTTCAAAAAGCATCAATGCCTATTTTATGCTTGATTTCCCTTTTAAAACCAATCCAAAAATGAGCATCGGAATTGGTGCAGGTGTGGGAAGTGATCATATTACATTTACAAAAACATATGTGGGTATAAAAGACCAAACCTCTACTATCCGATTTACAAACCAATCAGATACTAATCATTTTAAAAAAACAAAATTGGCCACTGCTTACGTAGAAGCTCCGATAGAACTTCGTTTTTCGGGTGATCCAATGACAGGCAGTGGTTTTAAAGCTGCTATAGGTGTAAAAGTAGGTATGCTGATAAATGCACATACCCGTAATACTAAATTTCAAAACAAAGGAGGAACCAGTCTGAATGATTTTGTGATGAAAGAATCCAGTAAGCGGTTTTTCAATAAAAACAGAATTTCTGCCACGGCCCGTTTTGGATATAGTCACTTTACCTTATTCGGCTCTTACCAGCTTACTCCATTATTTAAAGATGGACTTGGCCCAGTAGTAAGACCTTATTCAATCGGACTTACATTAAGCGGTTTATAAACAACAGCAAAACTTATTATGAAATTCCACGGAGTAATATCTGTGGAATTTTTTTTGAAAACATTTTCCAGCAATACGTAATAGTTATCTGTCCCTACACTTTGGCTTAATTATTATAACGATTCGGTATAACTTTGTTCCCCCAGCAATTCGGGGGAATTTTATTTATGATTGATAAGAAAAATGTAATTCAAAAAGAGGAACAGGCTGTATTAGTAGGGCTGGTGAATAAAGATCAAACTGAACAGCAGGTGCAGGAATACCTGGATGAGTTAGCCTTTCTTGCAGAAACAGCAGGTGCAGTTACCGTTAAGAGATTTATACAAAAACTAGCACATCCTGATAGCAGAACTTTTGTAGGCAAAGGAAAATTGGCAGAGATAGGCAATTATGTAAATGGAAAAGACATCCGCATTGTAATCTTTGATGACGAATTAACAGGAGCACAGATCAATAACATAGAAAAAGAAATAAACGTAAAAGTTATTGACCGTAGTGATCTTATACTGGACATATTTGCCCGCAGGGCTAAAACAGCACAGGCAAAAGCACAAGTGGAGCTGGCGCAATATCAATACATATTGCCGAGACTACGAGGCATGTGGAAACACCTGGAGAGATTAGGAGGTGGTATTGGTACCAGGGGACCGGGAGAAAGTGAAATAGAAACGGACAGACGTATAGTGAGAGATAAAATAACCTTGCTAAGAAAAAGATTAGCCGAAATAGATAAACAAGCTGCTACACAAAGAAAAGACCGGGGAGAATTTATAAGAGTAGCATTAGTGGGCTATACCAATGTTGGCAAATCCACCATAATGAATTTGCTGAGCAAAAGAGAAGTGTTTGCAGAAAATAAATTATTTGCAACCCTTGATACTACAACAGGAAAAGTTGTTTTTGATACTACACCATTTTTGTTAAGTGACACAGTAGGTTTCATCCGTAAGTTGCCACACCACCTGGTAGAAAGTTTTAAAAGCACATTGGATGAAGTAAGAGAAGCTGATATATTATTACATGTAGTAGATATTTCTCATCCCGCATATGAAGAACAGTTGGGTGTAGTAAATAAAACCTTGCAAGAGCTAAATGCCTTTGATAAACCGACTCTCACCATTTTCAATAAGATGGATTTGTATGAACAAAATACATTTGACGAATGGTTAGGAGATAGTACTAAAGAAGAAATATTACAAGATTTACGGGACCGATGGAATAATGAAACAAATAACAATGCTGTTTTTATTTCTGCTCTTGAAAAAAGAAATATAGATGAACTGAGGCAAACAATACTTACCAAAGTAAGGGAGCTATATCGCATCCGATATCCTTACAAAACAGAGTTTTTGTACTAAAGCCCTCTATACATATTCATCGGCTATCTTTACTGTGTCAACAAAAACTATAATGACCGCCAACCAACCAACTTCTTATCCTCAGGAGCATAAATGGCTGTATCGTTTTATTGCATTGGCAGTTGCTGTAAATTTCAGTGGGCTTTTTGTTACTATAATGGAACCTGATGCAGGTATTTATGCCACTGTTTCAAAAAACATGGTGCTGCGCAATAATTACCTGGAATTGATTTTTCAAAATAAAGACTGGCTGGATAAACCACATTTTCCTTTTTGGATAACTGCATTCTTTTTTAAAATATTTGGCATTAATACATTGGCTTATAAATTACCGGGTATTCTTTTTGTAATGATGGGCGCCTGGTACACTTATCGTTTTGCATTGCTACATTATAATAAAACGATTGCCTTGTGGGCCGCTTTTATTTTATTAACTACTGAGCATATACTTATTTCGAATAACGATGTAAGAGCTGAGCCTTATCTCACTGGTTTTATCATTGCAGCCATTTATTATTTTTCTAAAAGCATCTCAAAAAAAATTGGATGGAATTTATTTGCCGCTTGTTTTTTTACCGGCTGCGCCGTGATGACGAAAGGGCCTTTCTCTCTCTTTGTAATAGGTACGGCAGTAGCAGGACATTTAATCATCAATAGAAACTGGAAAGAAATATTTCATTGGAAATGGCTGATAGCCGGAGTATTGACAGCTCTTTTCATTGCTCCGGAACTTTATAGTTTGTGGTATCAATTTGACAATCATCCTGAAAAATTGGTGCATGGCAAGAATGGTGTATCCGGTATTAATTTCTTTTTATGGGATGGTCAGTTTAGCCGATTTGCGGATACAGGAATGCTTAAAGAAAAAAGGGATCATATTTTTTACCTGCATACTTTACTCTGGGCTTTTTTACCATGGTCGTTGATCATGTTTACTGCTGTAATTCAAAAAATTAAAAATGGCAGAAAGAAAAACGAATTGCCTCAGCAGGAATGGTTTACTCTCGGTGGTAGTTTGCTTACTATTTTGTTATTCTCTCTTACCCGGTTTCAATTACCATATTACACTAATATTATTTTTCCGTTGTTGGCTATAATAACAGCTGCCTATATTAATAAAATTAGAGAAACAACTTCCGGTGTATTCCGCATTATACAAAATGTGCTTACCATCATTATACTTGTAGCCGTAGTATTGTTGCAGGTTTTTTATACTCCGTCAGTTTGGTCGATATTCTCCATAATCATATTAGGAATACTTTTTTGGGTATTAGTGTTACTGCCCGGTCGGCTGCAATGGAATAAAACACTCACTGCTTTTTGCAGAGCAGCCATTGCTACTTTGTTACTTAATTTTTATCTCAATCAGTTTTTTTATCCCGATCTTTTAAAATATCAATCAAGTACGGAATCTGCATTTTATATTAATAAAAATTATCCGGGAAAAACAGGTGTGTATGTGGGCTTGTATTCGCCGGCTTATGAATTTTATGTAAATGGTACTGCCTTACATGGCGAAATCAATCCTCTTACAACCAGCAGTCCTCAGATATCAGGGCTTTGGTATTTAACGGAAGAAGAATTTCAGCAATTAAAAACTTCCGGTACTAAATACGAGGTAGTAAAAGAATTCAGCCATTTCAATGTAACGCAGTTGAATTTAAAATTCATTAATAAGAAAACAAGAAGTAAGGAATTGAAAAGAAGATATCTTGTTAGGATGTTATAACACTGCAATCATTTCCTCCAAAAAATGACTATGGATGTATGCCGGATAAAAAATATATATGGCACAAAATAAGCGACCGCATTAATGAGCTTGACTTTGCCTCTAACAACATTGCGGTAGTAGAAATGAGTGGAAAAAAAATCTGCATTGCCCGGTTTAAAGAAGATGTTTTTGCATTTGCCTACAAGTGTCCTCATGCAGGCGGTATTTTGGCTGATGGACATATTGATGCGTTGGGCAATGTGGTATGTCCTCTGCACCGGTATAAGTTTAGAATGCAAAATGGCCGCAATACCAGTGGCGAAGGATATTATCTAAAACAATGGCCGGTGGAGCTTCGGGAGGCCGGAGTGTTTGTTGGTATAGAAGATGCGGGCAGTAGCTGGAATATTTTCCGGTAAAAATTGATTGTTAATACCTTGTTGAAAAGCTAAAATCCCTATTTTTGCAACCCCGTATGGGAAACTGCTTTAGCGAAAGCGACGGCAGGCAGGTATTCCTCCTTAGCTCAGTTGGTTAGAGCATCTGACTGTTAATCAGAGGGTCGCTGGTTCAAGTCCAGCAGGGGGAGCAGAAACCCGGAAGAGATTCCGGGTTTTCAATTTAAAATAATAGACTCTATGAGCTGGAACATACTTACTACTGAGCAGGAACTGGATACGATTCGGGAAAAATCAAATGCCAAACCACAGGTTATTTTCAAACACTCTACCCGTTGCTCCATCAGCAGTGTAATAAAGACAAGGTTGGAAAAAACTGATACTCCCGATAATATTGATTTTTATTACCTGGATTTGCTGGCATATCGTTCTCTCTCTAATAAGATCAGCCAGGTGTTTGATGTATATCATGAATCGCCACAAATACTATTGATACAAAATGGGGAATGCACTTTTGATGAAAGCCACCTTGGCATTCATATGAAAGATATTATTGCCGCCGTGAAGTAAACTATCTCGTCTTTTATTTCTACTTTCAATATTGCTATGGAAATTATCTTACTTGTATTACTGTCCATTGCTTTGATCGTTCTGCTTTTTTCTTTTCTTTTCAAACAAAAAAAGAAGCCACTCAATTACACTCAACCTATACCAGAAGGCTATCGGCAAATACTGGAAGAGCAATCTGTTTTTTACAGACAATTAGATCCTGTTAAAAAAGAAGAGTTTGGTATCAGGGTACAGCAATTTCTTTCTTCTGTAAAAATTACCGGTGTTAAAACTACGGTAGAAGATATAGATAAAGTTTTGATAGCCGCAAGTGCTATTACTCCAATTTTTGGTTTCCCGGAATGGGAATATATATCCCTACGGGAAGTTTTATTATATCCCGATTCCTTCAATCATGATTTTGAACAAACAGGAAGCAATAGAAACATACTTGGCATGGTGGGCAACGGTGCTTTTAATAATGTGATGATACTATCTCAACATGAATTGAGGCAAGCATTTACTAATAAAACGGGTAAAACAAATACTGCTATTCATGAATTTGTACACCTGGTAGATAAAACGGATGGCACAGTAGATGGCGTTCCGGGTTTTATTATGGATAAAAAATACATAGCGCCATGGCTGCAATTGATGCACCGGGAAATGAAAAACATATTGACAAATAGTTCGGATATTAATCCCTACGGCGCTACCAGCGAAGCAGAGTTTTTTGCAGTGGTTTCAGAATATTTTTTTGAACGGCCAGAGTTGTTCAAGGAAAAAAATCCCGAACTATATCAATTGCTAAGCACTATTTTTCAACAGCAGCCAACCACTAAAAGTTAAGTTTCTCCTGTGAAAATGCATGATTACACAGGGAAAAATCAGTGCAAATACAAAACAACATCCTTCATTTCATAGGAAAACAGGTGCAATTGAATAAGTTTATCAACACTGAAAACCCAGTTTTTCATTGGGGAAAATGAAAAATGCGCCGGCCACATTAGGATATGCAAATCGATTTTTCCCTGACAAATTGCTATTAAAAATTGGTTTTCCCTATAGAAAACAGGTTTGCAACGGGAGTATAAATAGTTTTCCATTGGGAAAAATACACTATTCTCCCTGCCACATTGTGCAGAACTTATGGATACATAATTTTTCGCAGTGATAAAATAATCTATATTTGGTACTGGTAATTACTGAAAACCTGTTAACATTCTAAATTAAAAACAACATGGCAACAAAGAAAAAAGCAGCCAAAAAAGCCGCACCAAAAAAAGCAGCCAAAAAAGCTGCACCAAAAAAAGCAGTAAAAAAAGCAGCTAAGAAAGTTGCTAAAAAGAAATCTGCCCGCAAACCATCAGCAGCATTTATGAGAGCTCTTACTCCAAGTGCTATACTAGCAGAAGTAGTAGGAAGTAAACCATTACCCCGCACTGAGGTGGTAAAAAAATTATGGGTTTACATTAAAGCCAATAAGCTGCAGGACAAAGTAAACAGACGTATGATCAATGGTGATGCTAAGCTGAAAGCAGTTTTCGGTGGCAAGGCCCAGGTATCTATGTTTGATATGGCCAAGCATATTTCAAAGCATTTGAAATAAGAAAGCGGCTTCATGAAATTGTAAGGGCATCGAATGATGCCCTTTTTTTATTCCTGGTAAGCAAATTAATTAATGTAGTAATTATAAAAAAAGAGGGCCTGCAATTGCAAGCCCTCTCTTAGAGATCAACTATGTTTGTTTAGTAACGTCCGTCTTTTTTATCTTGTGAGCGGCCAATTCCATAACCAACACCACCACCTAATACACCACCGATAACACCACCAGCTACACGGTTCTTCTTATTGATAACTGCACCTAAAACTGCACCTGTACCACCACCAATTGCGGCATACTTAGCTGCTTTACTCCAACCTTTCTTTTTTGCAACCATTGCATTATTAGTAGTTGAAGAACTCATAGTACCACTTTTGTTCGAAGAACTTACTTTTCTGGATGCAACTGTTCTGTTATAAGCTTTATTAGCTTCTGCAGTTTCATTCATTGCTTTCCATTGCTGGAATTGTGCAAACTCAATAGCTTCCTCATTTGTCATTGTTTTGTTTGCATTAGGATTGCTCGAACAAGCTGCCATCACTACAGCTATTGCTGCAGTTATGGTAATCATAGATAATAATGTTTTCATAACTGTAGATTTAAAATTTGAATTAATAATCTTTGTCGTGTATAGTATTTCATAAACAATGCCAAAGACTTTTTGATTGTTAAAGCAACAATTTTACAACAAGTAATCGCCTAATAATAAAGTATTTAAGTATCTTTACTTTTAACAATTTTAAAATAAATTATATTCTTTTAAGTAGCATTTCTCTTATTCAAAAAATATTAAACCCCATTCCTATCTATAAATTGATTACCTTAATGGTGCTCTGAAAAAAAATTAATTAATATCTATCAACCTTTTGAGTTGTTATCTCGTATCTATAAGAAGTTTTCTCTTTAAAAACTCTCCAACAAAAATTTATAATACATTATTCTTACAATCAATATGACTCCCTCTATAAACGAATTAAATAAAAATGCTGAAGTAGTTTCCGGACTTCAAAATATGGCAGCACAATCGGTTGATAGCTTCCTGGTAGACCCTAATGAATGCTGGCAGCCTACTGATTTTTTACCTGACATGGCACAGCCCGATGCAATGGAACAGGTATTGGCATTAAGAAAAAGAAGTGATGGTATTCCTCCAGAAGTAATAAGCTCCCTTGTGGGAAATATGATTACCGAAGAAGCATTACCAAACTATCAATCTTTTTTCAATTTGTTAAAAGGAATGAATGAAGAGGGTAATATGGCCAGTACAAATGGATGGGTTCGCTGGTCAAGAGCATGGACGGCAGAAGAAAACCGCCATGGCGATCTATTGAATAAATATTTATATCTCTCTGGCCGTGCTAATATGAAAGAAGTAGAGATTACTATACATAATCTTATCAGTAATGGATTTGATGCTAAAGTAGAGCAGGACCCCTACCAGGCGATGATCTATACATCTTTCCAGGAAAGAGCTACTAAAATATCTCATGTGAATACTGGTAAGCTGGCAGATAAAGCTGGTGATGATGTTTTGTCAAGAATTTGTAAAACCATTGCAGGTGATGAAGCAAGACATGAGAATGCTTATAAAAATTTCATGTCGAAAATTTTTGAGGTTGATCCAGATGGTGCTCTGCTCGCATTTGAAAAGATGATGAAAAAACAAATCACTATGCCTGCATTACTAATGGATGATGAAAAAAAAGATAGTCTCTTCAGTCGTTTCTCCCAGATCACTGAAAAGATGGGCATATACACCACTTTTGATTATGCCAATATTATTACTCACCTCACTGAAAAATGGAAAATAGAAGGTATGACAGGTCTAAAAGATTATGCAGCCAAAGCACAAGAATATTTGTGTACCCTGGCTGATAGATATCGCCGCATTGCTGAAAGAACAACTGTGCAAGCGGTAGCAAATCCTGCCTGGATTCAATATTAGTTTATTCGAATTTCTACGTCGTTTATTTCCTGCAAAGCTTTACGTATTTATTCATTTCGAGTAGTTTTATCTATTACAGAAAAATTATAATTGAGTATTTATAGAACCTCTCTGGGTGTATTAAGGTATAACATGAGTAATCGAATACACAGTTAGTTATTTATTTTGCTTATAACTTATTAGGCTAAGTTTTTGCTTTAAATAACTAAATGAAAATGTGAGATGGGAAAAGTACAAACTGCTATGATAATTGATGATGATATAGATTGCACTATGTTATTATCCACTATCCTTGAATCGAGAAAAATATTTACACTGGCTGTACATTCATTACCACAGGCAGAAGAATTTCTTGAATATATGAAGCCCACTGTTATTTTTCTTGATAATAGCTTTCCCGAAGGACTAGGCATCAATTTTATCAATACTATCAAGTCGTCTGACGATGAAATAAAAATAATAATGATGACAGCAGATACTGCTCCATGGATAGAACAAAAAGCATCTGCTGAAGGAATTAATTATTTTTTGAAAAAACCCTTCAGTACTAAGATAATCGATAATGTGTTGGATGATTTACATTTTAAGAAAAGGCAAGCATAAATATTACTAAGCGTTTGCTTTATTTTGAATATGCAAAATTGCTTGCCAAATATCTGCAGCAATTAATTCAGCAGATCGATTTCCATCAGTAATAAAAATATTTTCTTGCCCTTTTAAAATCTCGATAGCTTCAAAATATTTTTCTCTAACTGCTTTAAGGTTCTCCAGGTTTTCGTATAATTCAATATGGCTTCGGCCTTCATTTAGCCTTTGCATACTTATTTCAGCAGAAATATCTATGTAAATATTTATATCAGGTCTTAATAAATCTGCACTAAGAGAGTTTGCCTGTATTACCCAATCCAGCGGCATATGCACACTGTGATAGGCATAGGATGAAAAATAATAGCGGTCGGTAATCACCGTATATCCTTCTTGCATTTTCTTTAAAATACCATTGGTTTTATTTAATAGATGATCAAGCCTATCTGCTACAAAGAGTCCGGCAATAGTTTTTTCATCTGCTTCCAGCTGGTGTTTAAAAATATTTCTGATTATAGAACCTATTGGACTATCAGTTGGTTCAAAAGTAGAATGCACTTTATACCCAGCTTTTTTAAGATTCTCAGCTAAAATTTTTACCTGTGTGCTTTTGCCGCAGCCATCTATTCCTTCCAGTGCTATAAAGAGATTTTCCTTCATTGCTCCAAAGATAAGGTTTACACAAAATCCGTTTTTATTGAATAAAGAATACCTGTAAAAGCTTTTACTACTCCTTGCTCCACTCTTCTTATTTTTGAAATCTTATGCCCCTTTATATTTCTTCGCTCAATTCCGGAAGTAACGCCAATTGCTATTATGTTGGCAATAGCCAGGAGGCTGTGCTGATAGATGCAGGTCTTAGCTGCCGGGAAACCGAAAAAAGAATGCTACAACTGGGCCTTCCCATAGAAAAAGTAAAAGCCCTTTTTATTTCTCATGAACATTCGGACCATATCACCGGTGTTCCGGGTATTTCTAAAAAATATAACCTTCCTGTTTTTATTACCGATGCTACTATGGCCAATAGCCGCATACCGGTAGAAGCCGGGCTGATTAATTCATTTAAACATGACCATCGGATTGCGATTGGAAATTTGTCGGTACTGCCTTTTAAAAAATATCATGATGGGAAAGACCCTCATAGTTTTATAGTATCTGGTAACGGAGTTAATGTGGGAGTAATTACAGACATTGGTTTTGCCTGCAAGCAGGTAATCAAATACTTCAATCAATGCCAGGCAGTTTTTTTAGAATCCAACTATTGTGCGGATATGCTGGCCAATGGTAGTTATCCCTATCATCTGCAGCAGCGCATTAGTGGAGATGATGGCCATTTATCAAATGCACAGGCACTGGAATTATTTATCAATTACAAATCAGCCGATCTACAATTGCTGATCTTATCTCATTTATCAAAGAATAATAATAAGCCGGAAGTAGTAGAACAGCTTTTTACTCCACATGCAGGCAGTACAAAAATTGTAATTGCCAGCCGGTATGAACCATCCGAAGTTTTTTGCATTGAAGGAAATAACATTTCTATTTCTCCAAAGAAAAGAAAAACTGCTACAGTGAATGAAAGACAGTTATCGCTATTTTAATTTCCGCTTATCCACATAATTGGCTGCCCATACTTTTAATGCCTTTTTTCGAAAATAATATTTCCTTTATCTTTGATTTCCTTTCAATGAAACGAATATGAAGATTTAATTACACTCAGCCGCACATCATTTGATTGCCTGAGTATTGCATTGAACCGTTTATCAAACAGCACCCGTCTGCACAGGTCGTCTCGTTTCATTTATTTATTTTCAAATAATTTTTCAACAATGCCTCAACCAACTTATACCAATAAGCTTTCTCATTTTTTTGCATTGCTCCGCCAATCCCTTCGTGGTGCGGAGTATGATTATACACAGGGAAGTATTCGCAGTGCTATAGTGCTGCTGGCTATTCCAATGATTTTAGAATTAAGCCTCGAGTCTGTTTTTGCGGTGGTGGATATGTATTTTGTAAGTCATTTGCCTGCGCCGCATAATAAAATTGCTATGGCAACAGTAGGACTTACAGAAGCGGTTATCACACTTGTTTATACCATTGCCATCGGCCTTAGCACTGCTGCCACTGCCATAGTAGCAAGGCGCATTGGCGAAAAAAAACCTGACGAAGCTGCACATGCCGGTGCACAGTCTATGTTAATCGCATTAATAGTAACGGCAGTGGTAAGTGTTGCAGGAATTGTATTTGCGGCAGATATTTTAAAAATAATGGGTGCGAAAGAAGAAGTGATAAGAGATGGAGTTGGTTTTACCCGTATTATGCTCGGCGGAAGTGTGGTCATCATTTTATTATTTCTTATCAATGGAATTTTTCGTGGTGCCGGTGATGCGGCTATGGCCATGCGGAGCTTATGGATTGCCAGCATCATCAATATTTTTTTATGCCCTGCATTAATTAATGGCTATGGTCCTTTCCCTGCATTGGGATTAAAAGGTGCCGCCATTGCTACTACAATCGGCAGAGGCATTGGTGTTCTGTATCAATGTTATTATTTATTCAACGGCAGCAGGAGTATAAAACTGCGGCTATCTCATTTCAAATGGGATTTACCAGTCATTAAAAATTTATTTGGAGTGGCATGGCCGGCCACTTTTCAATTTTTTATTCAAAGCGGTAGTTGGATTGTACTTACTTGGCTTGTGTCCAATACCGGAAGCACCGATGCAAGTGCCGGCTACCAGGTAGCTATTCGTAATGTTGTTTTCTTTATTCTTCCCGCATGGGGATTAAGTAATGCTGCCGCCACTTTAGTAGGCCAGAATCTTGGTGCACAACAACCATTGCGGGCCGAGCAGAGTGTAATGCTTACTGCCAAGTACAATGCTGCATTCATGTTTTTAGTGATGTTATTGTTTTTATTTTTCTCATCGCCCATCATCAGCATATTTACCAAAGAACCAGAAGTACATCGGTATGGCACACTGGCACTGCAAATAATTGGTGCTGGTTATGTTTTTTATGGAATAGGGATGGTAATGATACAGGCATTGAATGGTGCAGGTGATACAAAAACTCCTACCTGGATAAATATATTTGGCTTTTGGCTATTTCAAATTCCGCTTGCATTTGTTTTGGCCAAAGTATTGAAGATGGGACCTACCGGTGCATTTATTGCCATACCTGCGGCGGAAGTGGCTCTTGCATTAGCAGCCTGGTATTATTTCAAAAAAGGAAAGTGGAAAGAAATAAAAGTATAGAGATGATAGCCTGGTGATGATTTGTTTTTCCTGGTCAAAACATTTTTACCTTAGTGGTATAACTGCTAACATGAACAACGTAATTGACCAAAACCGGATAAGGCAATTCTTCTTTATTATTATCATATTACTGCTCGGTATACTTTTATTTTTTGAGTTGTATTCTTTTCTGCCGGCAGTATTAGGTGCCATTACCATTTATATTTTGCTGCATAAATGGATGTTCTATTTTACCGAAACGAAAAAATGGCGCAAAGGCTGGACTGCTATTCTATTAATGTTGCTTTCTTTTATCGTAATCCTTTTGCCGGTTGGGTTGCTGGTAAATATGCTTTCTTCTAAAATAAGTTTTGCCGTACAACATTCAGCGGAGCTGATAGATGCTTTAAAAAAGATAATAACCAGTATTGAACAGCGGTTTAATATAGTTATTGCCAGCGATGCAAATATCAATAAACTTGGCACCGGCATAACACAAAGTCTTCCGGGAATTTTAGGTGCCACTTTCAATACTCTTACTACCATTTTTTTTATGTACTTCATTCTTTATTTTATGCTGGTGAATGGAAGATACATGGAGAACACCCTGTACGAACATGTGCCACTGCAGGATACTAATGTAAACCGGCTTGGTAAAGAAATACAAATGATGGTAGTATCCAATGCGATTGGAATTCCCCTTATTGCATTTGCACAAGGCGTAGTAGCATTGGTAGGTTATTTAATAATAGGGGTAAAGGAGCCATTCTTCTGGTTTGGCGTTACCTGCATTGCAGCAATGCTACCTGTGATAGGTGCAGCATTGGCTTATGTGCCATTGGCAATTATTTTTTTTGCAGCTAATAAAACCGGGCAGGGTATAGCTATGTTGATATTTGGCTTTGGAATAATTGGCACAGTTGATAATGTGTTACGCTTTAGTTTATTAAAAAAATTGGGTAATGTTCATCCACTTACCACGGTATTTGGTGTCATCATAGGATTAAAATTATTTGGTTTTATCGGCTTAATATTCGGACCGCTGCTGATCTCTTTATTTATGTTGCTGCTAAAAATTTATTCCAATGAGTTTATTACAAAACAACGGGATGTAAATAAAATTATGGAGAATTGAATTTGATGTTAGCTATATATGTCATCCTTATTAGCTCAAATAGCTAAATAGTTTTACGTAACGTATATTTTCCCGTTAATATCTAACAACCTATTAGTACTTCTTCGCAATACACTCAAAAAGAACTCTTTATTTCTTGTATAATTAATAATTACATAATATTTTGGCCGAGTAATCGTTTTTAACAAGCCTGTATCTGTCTCTTACATTGTAAAATGTTTTTAGCAGTACAAACCGTACCTTAAAATGAAAAACTTTTTTATTCCAATATCCCTGGGATTATTGTGTACATCGTTCACTGTAATCTCCACTACACCACCGGCTACTAAAAGTAGTGCTGTTGTGCCTGGATATAATTACAAAGCTTTTCCTGATTCAAACTTTACAGCCACAGATGCTGCTACATCTTTATATATATGCAGCAACCTGGAGCAATACGGTTTATCCAAACAGGCATTTGATTATGCATGGAAAGGTTATCAGCGATTGCTTAGTAAAAAGATGATCAGTCGTAGTGCTTATTTAACGATTTGCGACTTTAGCCAGGTGTCATCTAAAAAAAGAATGTATATAATAGATGTAGAGAACAGTGAGCTTATCACCAATACATATGTGGCGCATGGAAAAAATTCGGGTGGTGAATATGCTACTAAGTTTTCTAATACTCCAGAATCATTACAAAGCAGTTTGGGTTTTTATATAACGCAGAGCACTTATATCGGCGGGCATGGTCTTTCTTTACGAATCAATGGTGTAGATGCAGGCTTTAATGATAAAGCAATGCAAAGAACTATAGTGATGCATGGTGCTGCTTACGTAGATGATGCCCGGGCAAAGGCAGGAGTATTTATGGGCAGAAGTTTTGGATGCCCTGCAGTGCCACAAAAAGAATCAACAAAAATTATAAACACAATAAAAAATGGTACTTGTATGTTTATATACCACCCTTCAAAAAATTATTTGCTTCACTCAAAAATATTAAACGGCTGATTGGACACAAACAAGGATGGATGAATACAAAGAGCCCACCGTACCCTATGGTTGGGCTTTTTTGTTTTTTTATAGCTTCGCAATGTTTTGCTGAATAATAATTACACTCATCCATGTCATCAGTGCCACTACTACCCATCCGGTTATTTGCATCCATAGTGGATGTTGGTAATGAGGAAATATTTTTTTCTTATTTACCGCCACCAGCATGATAGCTAATGCCACCGGAAGAATCAATCCATTTAATATTCCGGCCATAATCAAAATATTACCGGGAGTTTGTTTTAATAAAATAAAAATAACAGTGGATAAAATAATAAATGCTGATATGATAATGCGATGATTTTTTTCTAATATCGGGCTGAATGTTTTCCAAAAAGAAACAGAAGTATAAGATGCCCCGATAACGGATGTGATGGCCGCCGACCAAAGCACTACACCAAAGAATTTATATCCGGCATTACCAGCAGCCAATTGAAAAACAGAAGCAGCAGGATTTTTTTCTGCTAGCATTGCACCGCCCCAAACCACACCTAATGCAGCAAGAAATAAAACATACCGCATAACGGCGGTGATCACAATACCGGTAACTGAACTTCTGTTTACCTGCGGTATAGCTTCCACTCCTTTTATGTTTGCATCCAGCAAGCGATGTGCCCCCGCAAAACTTATATAACCACCCACTGTGCCACCAACCAATGCAACTATCATCTGTATATCAATTTTTTCCGGCCAGAAAGTATGCTGAAATGCTTTTGCGTATGGTGGATGCGATGCAAACATTACATATAACGTTATAACAATCATTGCAACACCCAGCACTTTTACAAATACATCTATTGCCCTGCCGGCTTCTTTTATCCAAAAAATAATTAAAGCGATAATGCAACTGATGATGGCTCCCCACTTTGCATCAATGCCAGTCAATACTTCAAGCCCTAAGCCGCAGCCGGCAATATTTCCAACATTAAAAGCCAGGCCACCAAATGCAACCAATGCAGCTAAAAAATAACCAAGGCCGGGTAATAGTTTATTTGAAAGATCCTGTGCCCGATTTTCACTTACAGTAATTATTCGCCAGATATTTAATTGAGCACCGATATCTATAATAACAGAAATAAGAATTACAAAACCAAAGCTGGTTAGTAATTGCTGGGTGAATGCACTGGTGTTATTTAAAAAACCGGGGCCAATAGCAGAAGTTGCCATAAGGAATGCCGCACCAAGTATTGCAGAATTTTTTTTCATTTTATTAGGACTGCATTGTAAATAGCTTTTGCAAAATCCACTGCATGTATTCCGTCACCATGCAGGCAAATTGTTTCAGCTTTCACCTTTATTATTTTTCCAGATAAAGTAGTTACTGTTCCCTCATTTATCATTTGCAAAACCTGCCGCACTACTTTTTCTGATTCACTAATTAAAGCTTGTGGATGTGTACGTGGAGTTAAACTTCCATCGTCCTGGTAAGTTCTATCGGCAAATACTTCGTTGGCTGTTCGCAAGCCAATAGCTTTGGCTTCGCTAATGGAATGGCTGCCACTAAGTCCATACAAAATAAGTTTTTCATCAAAATCCCAAACTGCTTTTGCAATTACATTTGCTAACTCAGCATTTCCTGCCGACATATTATACAAAGCACCATGCGGTTTTACATGATGGAGTTTTATATCAAAACTGGCAACAATTTCATTCAATATGTATAATTGTTGCGATATAAGATCATATATTTCTTCTTTTTCCAATTGCATTTCAGTTCTTCCAAAATTTTCTTTATCAGCAAAAGCAGGATGTGCTCCCAGGTTTACATTATTTTTTATGGCCAACTCCACTGTTGCAAACATAGTTGCTGCATCACCTGCATGATAGCCGCAGGCAATACTGGAAGAATTAATAAACGGCATTATCAATTCATCATTCCCAATACCTTCTCCCATATCGCAGTTGATATCAATTTGGTAATTTTTATTCATGGGTCAAATATTCATTCAGTTTGAAATTACAGGCATTTTGCAATTGAATCAAATGTTGCTGTTGCTTTATCAATAAATTTTCTGCTGTTAGATGATCAGTAAAGCGGAACAAAATACTATCACCAGCTTTCTTCTGCGCAATCTTGTAATGATGGGCTGCAATTACATGAGCTATTCTTGGATAGCCACCGGTGGTTTGATGATCGGCCATCAGTACTACTAACTTTCCATCAGGTAGTAATTGTATTGTACCAAAGCAAACGGCTGTTGAAACTAACTCATCGTTTACAATTACATTCAATGGATTATTCAATAACTGGTAGCCCATCCGATCGGATTTTTTTGCAATAGAAAATGGAATATTTGTAAAATTATTTTTTGAAGAATCAGTCAACCTTTCCCATTCATTCCCCGGCAACACCAAGATCTCTGTTGCTTCCTCTTCAAATTTTATATCTGCAGACCATGGCAGTATCTTATACTCTTCTCCTTTTAATTTGGAAGAATAGTTGCTTGCATCATTAAATACTATCTCATCTCCCTTCTGTAAACTTCTTCCGTTAAATCCTCCGGCATTTGCTTTCAGGTTTGTACTGTTGCTATCTAACCATTTCTTTATTAAAAATCCGCCACGAACAGACAGGTAAGATCTTGCACCATTAAGCGGCTGTTGAAATTGCATCACATCGTTTTTATTTACTGTAATGCAATGAAGATGCGGAACGGGTTCGCCATTGATGCTTGCTGAAAAATTTGCTCCCCCTATTGCAATGAGTGCCGGTTGCATGAATAAAAAAACAGAAGCAGGAAAATGTAATTCAATTACTGCTTCATTCATTTTATTACCAACCAGTGCATTGGCTACTTGCATAGCATATTTATCCATTGCACCAGTTGGGTTGATGCCGAGATGCTGATAGCCATATCGTCCAGCATCCTGTATGGAATCTGCAATACCTGCTTTAATAATTTTTACACTCATGGTCAATGGCCACCAAACATTATTGAGTGGCTGCTATTTTTTCAAATTCCATTTTTGTAATTGAATAAAATTTTACAATATCCCCTGCTCTTAATAATGTTGGCTCCTCTTTGTCCGCATCAAATAATTTTATTGGTGTTCTTCCGATTATATACCACCCACCCGGTGAGTGAAGGGAATAAATACCAGTTTGCCTTCCTGCAATACCTACACTACCCGGCAAAGTATTTTCCGGTTGCGGCTTACGGGGCATTTCTATTTTTTCATCTAATTGCCCCATGTATGCAAAACCTGGCAGAAAGCCCAGCATATAAACATTGTATTGCGGAGCAGAATGAATATTTATTATTTCATCTACTGTCAATTTTTTTTTCTCCGCCACATATATTATGTCCGTCGCAAATTCATTTTCATAACAAACAGGAATTTTTACATGACGGCTTATGTTCTCAGCTTCATCAATTGGTTGTCGCAGTCTTTCTATTATTTTTTCTTTCATCCAGTCAAATGCAGTAGTGCCAACTGCAATAATTTTCTTTATACTAATTACTTCATAATAGATAGTAACTGAGCTGTAAGCTGGCACTACTTCTATCATTCCTGTTAGCGGTTGCTGTTGCAGGCTGCTAAAAAATTTAAGTACGGTTTTATTTATTTCAATATCAATACAATTACCAAAGTCGATTGTAATGGCAGTGTCACCTAATGAAATAATACGGTATGATAAATCAGTGTTGTTCATACTTATACAGTTTGAAGATAGCAACTTACCTTTACCCTCCGATGGGAAGATTTAATCGCAAAGACAGCTTTAATTTATTATCAAAACTTACACCCCGCCGTGCATGGAATGGCGTAAAGGTGTTGAGCAGCTTTTACATCAGCAAGTGGATTAAGAGGGCTGTACAATGGGGCTATCCTGTTTCCATTTCTTTTGAGCCAACTACATCCTGCAATCTTCGCTGCCCGGAATGCCCCAGTGGCTTAAGAGCTTTTACCCGGCCAACCGGTATGTTGAAAAAGGATTTTTTCAGTGAAACGATCGATCAACTTCACAAAGAATTATTATACCTCGTTTTTTATTTCCAGGGAGAGCCATATCTCAATCCCAATTTTTTAGATATGGTGGAATATGCTTCATACAAAAAAATATACACCGCTACTTCCACCAATGCACATTATCTAACCGATGCTAATGCAAAACGAACTATTGAAAGTGGACTGGACCGGCTTATAATTTCTATTGATGGCACCACACAGGATGTTTACCAGCAATACCGGGTGGGTGGTCATCTTGATAAAGTAATAGAAGGAGCAAAAAACATAGTGCGGTGGAAAAAAGAATTGAAAAGCAAAACACCTTTTATTGTGTTTCAGTTTTTGGTAGTAAAACCAAATGAACACCAGATAGAAGAAGTAAAAAAGCTGGGAAAAGAAATTGGAGTGGATGATGTGTGGTTTAAAACCGCCCAAGTATATGATTATGAAAAAGATCCTAATAACCTGATTCCCACTATAGATAAATACAGCCGCTACCGCAAAACAGAAGATGGCTACGAGTTTAAAGGAAAGCTGGCCAACCAATGCTGGAGGCTTTGGCATGATCCGGTGATAACATGGGATGGTTTGGTGGCACCTTGTTGCTTTGATAAAGATGCGCAGCATCAGTTGGGAGATTTGAAAAAAAAGCCATTTAAAGAAATCTGGAAGAATGGGGAATACAGTAAATTCAGGAAACAAATTTTGCAAGGAAGAAAGAATATAGATATTTGTGCTAACTGCAGTGAGGGGACAAAAGTGTGGGAACGATCATAAATCAAACAAAACACCACGGTTTTTTATGCAAATGCCATCCTCTATATCTACCCGACTTCATTATCAGCATAAGGCTTTGATGGATATACTAGAAGAATATAACGATGACCAGGTTCGTCGGACAATTCATCCCGGCAAATGGTCCATTTTTGAAAACATTGTGCATTTGCAAACCTATCAGCATGTTTTTAATAGCCGAGTAAAAAAAATATTGGAAGGGAACAATCCTGAGTTTGAAAAATACACTGCCGATACAGATACGTCATTTCTGGATAATTGCACTCTATCTACCCGGGAAATATTGCAGGATTTGATAACTACCCGCAAAGAAATGACAGCTTCCATGTCTGCCATTCCCGAAGCAGATTTTACTAAAGCCGGTACTCATCCTTTTTTTGGAAAAATGAAACTGCTGGAATGGATGAATTTCTTTTTACTGCATGAGGCGCATCACCTCTACACTATTTTTAAGCTGGGGGCTGAACTTAAAAAAGCATAAGCTTTTCTCTCTCGTAAAAATATTTGCAAAATACAGCCTAAGGCAAATTTCTATGCCTTGTATTCTTAAAAGCTGCGTTAAAAAACTCAGCCTACCACTTTTTCATTTCTGTGTACATAGAAGTATAAAAAGAAGTGAACCCTTCAAAAAAGTGGCGGAATGATTCGGATAAAATTTTCATAAAGTGACTTTTAAGCTAGATAATAAGTTTGGTGGTGCAAAACAATATCTTTTTACCATATACGGCAATACTACAAAGAGGGGATTTTATACCCTTTCGCTGCTTGACTTTGTCAAATAATTTAGAAACAAGCATGTTTCTAAAAATAGATTTGGAATATTCAATGTTGCAACATTAATTTTGTGCTTTAAATTATTCAACCTTAAAAAAATAATACAATGACAGACTTAAGAACAAATGTGGAGGCACTAAACCAAATGATACTCGACGGAAAAATTCTGGAAGCTTTTGAACAATATTATGCAGATGATGTGGTAATGCAGGATAATGATTATCCGGCCCGGGTAGGCAAAGAAGTAAATCGCCAGGCTGAAGAGGCTTTTGTAAATGGCCTTACAGAGTTTCGTGGTGCCAAAATTATCAGCACTACTATCAGCGATGGACTTGCGGTAACAGAATGGTGGTTTGATTATACCCATAAAGATTTCGGTACCCGCAATTATACGCAGCTAGCTGTACAACGTTGGAAAAATGGTAAGATCGTTGAAGAAAAATTTTACTATAACAACTAAGAAAATTGAAAACAGTATAAAAAGTTTTGGCTAAAGTATCTTGCTTCTGCCAAAACTTTTTACTTTTAACAAGTAACGTATAAAATGGGTATTGAAAAAGACATACAGCAGGAAAAGTTTCGCAACCCCCATCAAAAGGCGGCGATAAACCTGATTTATACTTTAGGCTGGATGCGGGATAAAACAAAAGTAATTTTTGAAGCAGAAGATATTACAGCGCAACAGTTTAATATTCTTCGCATTTTAAGAGGTAGTTTTCCAGAGCCTCTTTCCACATTGCAAATAAGAGAAAGAATGCTGGAGAAGATGAGTGATACCAGTCGCATTGTGGACCGGCTGATTACAAAAGGCCTTACAAAAAAAGTAACCTGCAAAAATGATCGCCGCATGGTAGATGTAATTATTACCGATAAGGGTAAAAAACTATTGGAGAGGCTGGATACAAGGCAGGATGAAATTGATGGTGTATTAAAAAATCTTTCAGAAAAAGATGCTAATATTCTCAGCGATTTGCTTGATAAAATCAGGGATGGCGGTGAATAACCTATTTTTGAAAATAATTTTTATCCTGATTTTTTCATTCCGAATCTGAAAACATGATTAGACCTTCCCACCTATTATTGCTGGCTTTCCTACTTTCATTTCATTCCCTCATTGCGCAGCCTAAATATGAATTTCGTGGTGTATGGATTGCCACTGTTAATAATATAGATTGGCCAAAGGCCGGCGTTTATGACCCCGAAAGACAAAAAGCAGATTATATCCGCCTGTTGGATATGCATCAGAAAAATGGGATGAATGCGATGATCGTACAGATTCGTCCGGCTGCAGATGCTTTTTACCCTTCTCAATACGAACCGTGGAGCCAGTGGCTTACTGGTGTGCAAGGCCAGCCGCCTTCTCCCTATTATGATCCTATGCAGTTTATGATAGATGAAACGCATAAGAGGGGAATGGAATTTCATGCCTGGTTAAATCCATACCGGGCCATACAAACTATTGGCAGCTCTTCCATTGCAGCCAATCATATCAGCAGGGTGCATCCCGAATGGTTTTTAACCTATGGCGATAAAAAATATTTTGATCCGGGAAATAAAGAGGCGCAGCAATTTGTAGTAACGGTAGTGAAGGACATTGTAAAAAGGTATGACATAGATGCGATACATATGGATGATTATTTTTATCCTTATCGTATTCCGGGAAAAGAGTTTCCGGATGCAACATCTTATGCCCTATCTGGCAGTAAATTGAAGAAGGATGAATGGAGAAGGAGCAATGTGGATTCCATAATACTAGCTCTTAGTATAGTAATAAAAAAAGAAAAGAAATTATGCCGCTTTGGTATTTCACCATTTGGTGTATGGCGGAATAAAGAGCAAGACCCGGAGGGAAGTGATAGCAAAGCCGGACAAACGAATTATGATGATTTGTATGCTGATGTTTTATTATGGCTAAAAAAAGGATGGATCGATTACATAACCCCGCAGCTTTACCGGGAAATTGGCGATGATAAAATTGCTTACGAAAAATTATTGGATTGGTGGAGCCGCCATAGTTATGGCAAGCATATTTATATTGGCCATGGTATTTATCGGGGTGCAAGTAAAGAAACAAAAGGCTGGAGTAACCCTAATCAAATTCCTGACCAGATAAAATTGCTGCGCCGATATCCTAATGTACAGGGTAGTATTTATTTCAGCAGCAAATCATTTGAAAATAATCCGCTTGGCTGGAATGATAGTTTGCAAAATAATTATTATAAGTATCCGGCCCTGCTACCACCCATGCGGTGGATTGATAATGAAAAGCCATGGCCCCCAATAGTTGAAAGAAGTATTATCAGCGATTCCACTATTCAATTGAACGTAAGGCCTGATCCCCGGAACAGGGTAGAAATAAAATACTATGTGGTGTACCAATACGCCACAGATTCTCACAGCGAAACGTTTGGCAATTCACCAAAGTATATTTCAAAGTTTGTATCCCTGCCAGCAGGATTTCAATTAAAAGAAGTTCTTGCCTCCCTTCATTTTTCATACCGATATGTTATTACGGCTGTTGGAAGAAATAACAATGAAAGCGACTTAAGCGAAATTGCCATATTGGTGCAGCCGGGTGGCAAGTGGGAGTTTTATGCGCCGTAGGACAATCGCACAGAGAAAAAAGAGGGAAAGAGAAATACAAAAAGAAATTCGTTCATTTTCTACCTTTGCATACCTGCCTGATAATAAACCTGTCAGCAACTATTAATTCTTAACCTGCCTGTCGGCAGACAGGTTATTCATTTTTAAATATACCAACATGCCTGGCTACGAACTCTGGAGTGATAAAGAAAGAAAAGAAGTAAATGATGTACTGGAAACCGGCATCCTGATGCGGTATGGATTTGATGGCCCTCGTAAAGGCATCTGGAAAAGTAAAGAGTTGGAAACAGCCATCAATGAAACATTTGGCTGCAAATATGCACAGCTAACTTCCAGCGGCACGGCTGCATTAACAACTGCGATGAGTGCATTGGGCATCGGCTTTGGCGATGAGGTGATAACTCCTTCGTTTACATTCGTTGCCAGCTTTGAGGCTGTATTAAGCGTTGGTGCCATACCGGTGTTGGTAGATGTGGATGATACGTTGACATTAAATCCTGATGCTGTTCGCAAAGCTATTACTCCAAAAACAAAAGCCATAATGCCGGTACATATGTGCGGCAGTATGGCGGATATGGATGAGTTGATTTCCATTTGCAAAGAACATCAACTCATTTTACTGGAAGATGCCTGCCAGAGCATTGGCGGATCTTATAAAGGGAAAATGCTGGGAACGATTGGGGATGCCGGTACTTTTTCATTTGACTTTGTAAAAACAATGACCTGTGCCGAAGGTGGTGTGGTAATGACCAATCGGGAAGATGTGTACATAAAATCCGATGGGTATACCGATCATGGTCATGATCATCAAGGTGTGGACCGTGGTGCTGATCTGCATCCTTTTATTGGTTATAATTATCGCATATCAGAATTGCATGCAGCAGTTGGTCTTGCTCAAATAAAAAGACTGGATGAATTTCTTACCCTACAGAAAAAAAATAATGCACAACTGAAAAAAATATTGGAACAGGTTCCTGAAATTTCATTTAGAAGAATACCAGACCCAGCAGGTGATAGTGGAAGTTTTGTAAGTTGGTTTTTACCAACTGCTGAAATAACAAAAGCTGTAGTTGCTGAAATGAAAACACAAGGTATATTAGCCGGCAGTTTTTATTGGTTTGATAATAACTGGCACTACATCCGTAAATGGGATCATCTCAAAAATTCTGTAACACTCAACTCACTACATCCAGATGTGAAGGCGCAGGTAATGCAACAAGCCAATAAAGATTTTGCTGCAAGTGATGCGGTAATGAGTCGCTGTATTTCCACCTCCATCAGTTTACTGTGGACAGAAGAGCAGATAAAAGAAAAAGGAGAAAAGATGGTGGCTACTATTCAAAAAGTATTGGCTGCTCAAGCAGTTTCTAATTAATTATAAAAGACCTTTTTCACTAATACGTATTTGTAAAAACTCCCTGACAATGCTATGACTTTGCTGGTCTAAACGGCATGTTAAAGAATCAAATATTTGCCTCATAGGCATACAAAATGCTATTCTTATTACGTAATTAAGAATACCATGCACAACTCCAAACTATTTTTATTGTCCGGCATTGCCGCTGTAGTTTTTTCAGCTTGTAAAAAACAAGATGTTCAAAATGCGCAGCCGCCTGCCGAAGAGGAAACCTGTAGACAAAGTTCCGGCGCAGAAAATGGAGATCCAGTTTCGGGCCGGTATATTGTTTTGTACAATACAGAAGTTATTCAATCCCGCAATATGACGGAAGGAAGATTGGAACAAACCAGCACTTCCATCATGAATAGAAATGCGATAAACGACGAAGCCATCAAAGAAAACTTTGGCGGTGATGCCGGTGGTTTTATTGCGGAGCTTTCTACTGATGAAGCCGTAAGATTGAAGAGAGATGAATCTATAAAAATTGTTGAACAAGATAGAATTGTTTCGTTGGCCACTTGCTTTACCGTAGTGTCTCCAAGGCTTATTACATGGAATATAAACCGGGTGGGCTTTGGAGATGGTACCGGCAAAACGGCCTGGGTGGTTGATACCGGAATTGATTTTGAACACCCTGATTTAAATGTGGATGCTAACCGTAGCAAATCTTTTTTGCCAAATATTCCTTCGGCAGATGATGAAAACGGACATGGCACCCATGTAGCCGGTATAATCGGTGCTAAGAATAATTCGTTTGGCACACTGGGTGTTGCATCAGGAGCAAATGTTGTTTCGTTAAGAGTGTTGGACAAAAATGGTACAGGTCTTTTATCGTACATCGTACAAGCTCTTGCCTATATAAATACAAATGCAAAAGCAGGAGATGTAGTTAATATGAGCCTGGGTGATGATGAAGGAATTTCTGAATCGCTGGATCAGCAGGTACAGGCCACTGCTAATAGGGGAATTTATTTTGCGATAGCTGCAGGTAATGAACATGATCTTGCAAATAAATTTTCTCCGGCCAGAGCGGTAGGTCCAAACATCTATACTATTTCAGCCATTGATAGTTTAGACAATTTTGCCAGCTTCTCTAACTATGGAAATGATGTAGTGGATTATGCTGCTCCCGGTGTTCGCATACTTTCTTCTTACCTGGATAATAAGTATGCCTATATGAGTGGTACATCCATGGCTGCTCCGCATATGGCAGGTTTGCTTTTATTAAGAGGAAGAAATATTACTACTTCAGGTACTGCGAAGAACGATCCGGATGGTAATCCCGATCCGATAGCACATTATTAAATTTTAAAGAGGAAGAATTATTATAATAGGAGATTAGTCTTTGATCTCCTCCGTTTGATCTTCTGCCCTAAACCTGCTTTTCAATGTTTTTACAGATTCGCCGGGATTAAGTTGTGATTTTTCAGATGTAATAAATTCATCAGACATATTATAAGAGCATTTCTTATATATTTCTGCTGTAGAGGATAGATATGCCCATTTATCTTGGTTTTATGGCGTTAGGCTTTTGCTCCAGGTAGTTTACATATTCCATCGAACCCAATCTGAAACGAAAAGGAATGGGAGTGAACTTATCAAGCTGTAATTCTTTTTTGCAAAAAAAACCAAGGTCTTTCGAGTAGTTGGAGTGGGTTATTACATTCAGAAAAGAAAATTTGGAAAAATTTCCCACACCTACCTGTTGCGGCACTTGCAATCTTGAAAATACAGGCTTATATTTCGAAGACGTTTGAAGAAAAGATGTGGCAATGCTGTGATTATCATTATTAAACAAGGTATTCCTGGTTTGCCCAAAAATTTCTCCCTGAAATATTAACATTACAATTACAACAAAGAAAGTTCCCCTTTTCTTCATCTTTAATTTATTTATTTATAAATTTAGGCATTATTTTTGTGCATCGGCCGAATTTTTTAAACAAGCTATTCCGGTATTTCCGGATTAAAAAAACCTGACACGAACCATGGCACTTAGCCAAAGCTTACAACAACGAATGCTTCAGAAACTGTCGCCACAGCAGATTCAACTAATGAAACTGCTACAGGTACCTACGGCAAGTCTTGAAGTACGGATTAAAGAAGAGATGGAAGAAAATCCTGCCCTTGAATTGGATGAAGATAAACATGAAGATGCAGACGATATAAAAGATGAATTCAGCGAAACCGGCGAAGAGGAATATGAAGAGCAGGATGGTAGTGCCGATGAATATGAAAATATAGATGTGAGTGAATATGTGAGTGATGGTGATGATGAAGTGGGTGATTATAAACTTCGTGATGATAATTATCCGGAAGAAGATGAAAGCAGGCAATTGCCATTTAAAACAGAAACAAGTTTTTACGAATTGCTGATCAACCAACTGGGGCTGCTAAAATTGGAAGAAAAAGAACAAACGATTGCAGAGCAAATAGTAGGAAGTATAGATGAAGATGGATACCTGCGCCGGGAAACTTCTGCCATTGTAGATGATCTTGCTTTTCGCCAAAACATTAACTCTACCGAAGAAGAAGTAGAAGCAATTATAAAAAGAATTCAGCATTTTGATCCTGCAGGAGTGGCTGCAAGAAATTTACAAGAATGTTTGCTGTTACAACTTTATCGTCAACGGGATGAAGGCACACCGGTAGATATTGCTATAAAAGCTATCACCAAATATTTTGATGAGTTTACCAAAAAGCATTACGAAAAAATACAACGTGGGTTGAATATTGATGACGACCAACTTCGGGAAGTGATGCAACATATCATCCGGCTGAATCCGAAGCCCGGTGGAATCATTGGCGAAAACAATAAAGCAGAGAACTATGTAGTGCCCGATTTTTTTATTATGAATAATGGCGGCAAACTAGAGCTCACCCTTAACAGCCGCAATGCGCCGGAGTTACGCATCAGTGAGGGCTACCGGGATATGCTGAAAGAATATGACCGTGGCGCAAAAAAAGACAAGCGGCAGAAAGAGGCAGTACTTTTTATCAAGCAAAAAATAGACTCTGCAAAATGGTTTATTGATGCCATCAAGCAGCGGCAGCATACTTTGCTAAGCACCATGAATGCGATAATGGAACACCAGTATGAGTTTTTTCTTACCGGTGATGAAACGGAACTGAAGCCAATGATCTTAAAAGACATTGCGGAGAAAACAAACCTTGATATCTCTACCGTAAGCCGGGTGGCGAACAGTAAATTTGTGCAGACCGAGTTTGGAACCTATCGTCTTAAATTCTTCTTCAGTGAATCTTTAAGTACGGATAGTGGAGAAGAAGTTTCTACAAGAGAAGTAAAAAAGATACTCAGCAACTTTATTGAAGCAGAAGAAAAGAAACATCCACTGAGTGATGAAAGACTTACAGAATTATTACAGGAAAAAGGCTACAATATTGCCCGGCGTACTGTTGCCAAATACAGGGAGCAGTTGAATATTCCGGTAGCCAGACTTAGAAAGGAGTTATAATATTTAAAAAACCTGCCGTAAAGCAGGCTTTTTTTATGACTAAAAAGGTAAATCTTCTTTATTTTCCATTTGTCCTTCTTCAAAGTATGGCTGGTCATCAGGTGCAGGTTTATCTACTGTGCCAGCACCGGCTGGTTCAATCTTCCAGGCTTTTACATCGGTGTACCATTTTCCATTGTACTCCCGGCTTTCCACATCAAAAGAAATATTGAGTTGTGTGTTAAGCTTCAGTTGACTTTCGTTTATTTTATCTCCCCAGATAGAAATGCATACCTTCTTTGGAAACTGTCCTTCTGTTTCTACTATGATGTCTTGCTTTTTCCATTGTCCGTTTTTTCCGGTACCGGTTTGTAAAGGAAGAAGCTGTACTAGTTTGGCTGTTAATTGCATTGGTATTTATAATTTGAGGATGAAGATACGAAACAACCAATTGAGGTATGTTTTTACTGACTCCTGTTAAATATTTTAAAATACGTCTTTCAGGGTATTGTATTTCTATAAAATATTTCGTTCCTATGCATTATTAAAGCTTAGGTCAAAACTGTATTTTGCAATTGTAACCACTCCACAACAAACCAAATGGTATTCGCCAGCCTGCTATTTCTATTTATTTTTCTACCACTCAATCTTATACTTTATTACAGCACTAAGAATAAAAAGTGGAGAAATTATATCTTAATTGCTTTCTCACTCATCTTCTATGGTTGGGGTGAGCCCATCTGGATTTCGCTGCTTATTATATCATCGCTTTTTGATTGGGGCAATGCACTTTTTATTCAACAATACCAGGGTACCAAATGGGCCAAGGTGGGAGTTGTGGTCACTGTTTTTTTTAACCTTGCTTTACTGGCTACGTTTAAGTACGATGTTTTTATTGTTGACACCGTGAATTCAATCTTAGGATCATCTTTCAAAACTCCGGGTTATGCATTACCACTGGGTATTTCTTTTTATACTTTTCACACTATTTCTTATGTGGTAGATGTGTACCGAGGTGATATAAAAGCACAAAAATCTTTTCCCAATTTCTTAATGTATGTTTCGCTTTATTCCTCGCTGGTGGCAGGGCCCATCATCCGGTATGCACATGTGCAAACTGAAATTGACGGAAGAAGAGAAAACCTGCAGGATTTCAGTTTGGGGCTTTCCCGTTTTTGTATTGGTTTATTTAAAAAAGTAATCATTGCAAACATAGCGGCTGAGTTAGTCAAAAAATATATGGGTGATCATCAGGATCCGCTAACCATGGCAGGTCTTTTATCTTTATCCAGTATTGAGGCATGGTTTGGTTTGATCATGTTTGCTATACAGATCTATTTTGACTTTTCTGGCTATTCTGATATGGCCATCGGCTTAGGAAGAATGTTTGGCTTTCACTTCAGGGAAAATTTTAATTACCCGTACATAGCCAAATCCATTAGTGATTTTTGGCGGCGATGGCATATATCACTCGGCAGTATTTTCAGAGATTATGTTTACATACCCTTAGGCGGCAATAAAAAACATATCTACTTCAATCTTTTTGTTGTTTGGTTTCTCACAGGTCTATGGCATGGCCCTAGCTGGAATTTTATTTTCTGGGGTTTATACTTTTTTATTTTCATTGCGTTGGAAAAAGCTTTTTTACAAAAGCTGTTGGATAAACTACCAGCTTTTATTTCTCATATTTATGCATTGGCAATTATCATTCCCGGCTGGGTTATTTTTTACTTTACCGAAACTGACATGCTGATTGCTTATACAAAGAAATTATTCTCCTTTAGTGCGGGTCCTAATGGCAATACAGAAATATGGAATACAATAACCACCCATTTATTCTGGTTGATACTGGCCATACTACTTTGTATGCCGGTATTTCATAAAGTAAAAGCATGGGTAGATAAAACAAAGAGGAGAGTCAACATTTATGATACAGCCACCATTGGTTTTAATTTAGTGTTACTATTCCTTTGCATAGCACAATTGGTTGGCAAAAGTTATAACCCTTTTATTTATTTCCGCTTTTAAGCGGTATACAATATTGAAATAAGGAATATGAGTTATACAACAAACAAAAAAATTCAGCTTGTAAACGTTATCGTTTTCTGCACACTACTTCTGTTGGGAGGCATTGCTTCTTTATCTATGAAGAAAAAATCAGTATCAGAAACAGAGAACCGTAAGCTTACAGCATTTCCCGATTACTCAGACAGTACTTTCTGGAATGGTAAATACTTTAAGGAAATTGAAATGTATTATGCTGACAACTTTCCATTAAGAGACAAATGGATTTCATCTGCTTCCTCTTTTAAAAACAGCCTGGGCTTTCAATCCAGTGAAATAAAAATATATGACCAGGTAAACAATTCTGAAGCAAATGAAAAAACAGATTCAGCTAATCTAATTAATAACAGACCTAATAAAAATGATACTGCCACCGGTGAAGTAATCAACAAAAAACTTTTCGTATTTAAAAACAGGGCTTTTGAAATATTTGGAGGTGGCACCGGCATGAGTAAAAGATATGCTGATGTGATCAATTCTTATAACCGTGAACTGAACCCAGGTATACAAGTTTATAATCTTATAATACCTGTTGCACTGGAATTTGAGATCACCGAAAAATATTCTCATCTTCAAAAACCAAACCGCCCCGCTATTGAAAGTATTTACAATGCCGAAGATTCGAACATAAAAAAAGTATGGGCAATAGATGAAATAAGAAAACACCGGGAAGAATATATTTATTTCAATACCGATCACCACTGGACAAGCCTTGGTGCTTATTATGCCTATAAGGCTTTCTGCGAAACGGCGGGACTTACACCGGTCTCGTTGGATACAATTGCACATAAAACCAGGCCATCCTTTCTGGGCTCACTATACAGGCTTACCAGGGATGAAGCATTGAAAAATAATCCAGACTCAGTACGTTATTACCTGTTTAAAGACTCTATGAATTTTTATGTAGGAAGCAACACTTCTTCTAACTGGATAAGATCAAAAATGTATGGGGAAGGTGCAAGCGGCCCCAATAGTTATTCTGTTTTCCTGCAGGGCGACTTACCCATTGTAAAAATGGAAACACAACATAAGAATGGAAGAAGGATTGCGATAGTAAAAGAATCGTATGGTAATGCGTTTGCACCTTTTCTAATTACTAATTATGAAAAAGTTGTAGTAATTGATCAACGATATTATACCGGTGATTTTATAAAGATGCTGAAAGCAGAAGGAATTAATGAATTGCTTTTCTTAAATAACATTTTTGCAGCTCATACTCCATTTCATATTAATAAGATAAAAGGATTGAGAAGATAGATGCAAATTCAAACCACAGAGTACACCGATTAACACAGATTATAAACTGCTGCGCAGTTTATTGAAACGACTGATATTAATAAGAGAGCTTCTGTTGAAACCATCGATCTGTAATTTATTGTATTCAACTGTGCTAATCGGTGTAATCTGTGGCTAACCCATTCGTAATTGTTACAACTTCAAATGCTTCCTCACCCAGGCCACTTTGGGTTTTAGTTCATTATTATATTTATCACCCGTAGCATACTTTACATGTTTTAGAAAATGATAATAATCCGCTTTCGGATTTTTTTTCCGCCATTTATCGTACCGTTTATCCTGCCATTTTTTATAATACTCAATACATTCTTCATCCGAATCAAATTTTTTGCACTTATTGTCTTTTACAATAAAACCAAAAAGATTATGATAGCGAAGACAGCAGTTTTTGCAGTTTAGATTACCAGTCTCCTGCATGCATTGTGCCATCACAAAATCAGGATGAAGGATGCCCGCCGCTTTTATACGGTCGTACATAGCTTGCATCTTTGCTTTATTAATGGTCTGAGAATTGCCTTGCTGAAAAAAAAGAAGTAATAAAAAAGCTATCAGTATGTTTTTCATACAAAAAATTTATTGGGGTAATGGCATGCCGCACAATTCCGGATAAAGGATTGAAGTAATAAATATACAAAAATCGGGAAAAGTGAAAAGAGTGGATATGCCGGGTTAATTCCCGACGGCAGTAGGTGTTTCTACTTCTTTTGTTTTAATATGCTTTTCAGGAAGAAAGAAAACAAAAGAAGAGCCTTTATCTGCGATACTTTCTGCGTAGATATGCCCTGCATGCTTTTCAATAATTTTTTTACAAATAGATAGCCCAACGCCTGATCCTTCATATTCCTGGAAACTATGCAGCCTTTTAAACACTTTAAAAATTTCCTGGCTATCCTTTTTATCGAAACCAATTCCATTATCTGAAACAATAAACTTATAATAATTATTGGCATTATCAGGTGTAAAATATTTAAACACCTCATTTTCTGAAATTTTTTCAGCACTGATGCTTATATGGGGCTCTTCTGTCTTTTTTCTGAACTTGATAGCATTATTCAGCAGGTTATAAAAAAGCTGCTGCATCAACCCGGGCACTACATAAATAGTTGGCAACTCACTAACTGTAATAATAGCTTTACTTTTTTCTATATCTATCTCCAGGTCATTGAGTGTTTCTTTAAGCAACTGGTTAATATCTGTTTTTCTGAAATCATAAGAAGCGACTGACTGGCGGGAAAAATCGAGTAAATTATTAATCAGCGATTGCATCCTTTTAGAAGCATCAATGATTTTTGAAAAATACTTTTCCGTGTCTTCATCTTGTGCTTTTTTCAGTAATATTTTATCGCTGAACATTCGAATTTTACGAAGTGGCTCCTGCAAATCATGTGAAGCCATATAAGCAAACTGATCCAGCTCCTCATTCATATGTTTTAAATGTTCGTTGTTCTGCACCAACTGCTGGTTCAGCAATTGAATTTTTTCTTCTGAACTTTTTCTTTCTTCAATTTCTTTTTGCAGCGATCGATTAGTAGCCAGTAATTTTTTTTCTTGCTGCTGTAGTTGCCTATTCTTCAGGGTAACTTCCAGGGAAAAAAGATTTAACTGCTTCACCATGTCATTTACTTCCGCAGCAATTTTTGCAAATTCTCCTTGTAATAAGTGGTCGCCAATTTTTAATGGCATTTCCTGTGAAAGATTTCCTTTAGCCACCGAACTGATTACATGTGCTATTTCAATTGTTGGAGTTACGAGGTCGGAGATAAGTGTATTGATAGAATCCACACCGGAAGCCCATGATCCTTTTGCATAACGGGGTAGTGTAACACGGTGATTTAAATGTCCTTTTTTTCCGATGGTAGTTTCTGCTTGAGAAAGCTCATCCATTAAAATTGCATTCAATGAAATGATCTGATTCAGCGTATCACAAATTTTTCCACTCAGACCTAATTTATCTTCCGGCAATCTTACCGAAAAATTTCCGGCTTTTACTTCTGTTAATACATAGAGAAGTTGACAGCTATCGAGTTCATCAGAAAAATCTATGTTGAGATTGGAAAGACCGTTTGTTTTTACGGACTTTAATGGTTTTGTGGCAGCAATTTTACCATTGCCATTGTCCTTACCATTGCTCTTATTATTTGATGCTGATTTCAATTTGAGCCCATTAGCAGCAGGAGCTGTAATTACTGCTTTGTCAGTTGGTTTTAGTTTTTTTTTCATTCTATATAATTATGCCGACAAGGAATAACACTGAGGAAAAAAACAATACAGCAGGCAAACAAAAATTTCCCTCAATGCTATTTGGAAAACATTAAGGAAAACTATTATTTTACATATCTTCTCAACAAAAACGGGAAAAAACTGTGCCACAAAAAATTACCTTGGAAGGAACATTGCCCTCAAAATTTATACTGCTAGGAGAAGATGATCCTGATGATCAAGAAATGCTTACAGATGTATTTTCTTCAATAGACAAATCATTCATTCTTTTTTTTGTAAATAGCGGAAAGGAAGTAATATCAGCACTTGAGAAGTTGGGATATGATCACATGCCCTGCCTGATAGTGCTTGACTATAATATGCCCGGATTAAATGGGGCAGATATATTGAAGGAAATAGGAGGTAATGAAAGGTATAAAGATATTCCTAAGATAGTATGGAGTACCTCCACTTCGGAAAAATTTAAAAATATTTGTTTAGAATTGGGGGCTGCAGATTATGTAATCAAGCCATCTAACCACATGGACTTAGAAAAAATAGCAAGGTATATGCTTTCGCTTTGCCTGGTATAAAGTTGATTTCAGAAATAAGAGTTAAGGGAAGAAAAGGAAATAGGCTTTTCCAAAACCACAACATTGTTTTTGTCTACCCCCTCAAATGCAAATTTGTTTCTATGAGCACTTACTAAAAATATTTTTAATTGTGGAAGTATTTCCACAATTTGTTGCACATTATCCCAGCCATGCCCATCTGGTAAATTATTATCTAGAAATAATATAGTTGGTCGAAATTCTTCCACTTTATTAAGTCCTTCTTCCAAATTGAAGGCTAATGATACATCATACTCTCTCTTCATGAAATAATTTTTCATGATCATACAAAAGTCAACTTCATCATCTACTATTAGGATTCTCTCCTTCATATGGATAGTTATAAGCAATACGAAATAAAAAAAAAGTTAGTTTGTTCAGCAATTTAATGTGTTTTTTAAAAAAACAAGCCTTTATAATATTTTTATATTACCTATATTAACATTTTTTCGAATTTAAAAATGTCATTAATAAAAAAATTGTCGAAAATTCATTTTCGGAGCTTTTTTTGCGGGTATCCCTTACTTTGAAATTTTGCCCCAAGCTCTTTTAAAATTACAGTTCGCCTGACTTCAATAAAAGAAAGTAGTGTATCTGTAATTTAAAGGGTATAAACCTATAACTACCGCAACTTTAAATGCATTATTCTCCTTTGTATTTTATAACCAAACCGACCATGACTAATATATTAAACGAAGATGAAATAAGAATAGCGGTTATTGACGATGATGAGGATGACTATTTTCTCATTAGTGAACTAATAAAGGACATTGAAGGAACAAACTTTGTAATTGATTGGTACAAAGATTATAACTCTGCCATAGAAAAAGTACGATCAAAATCTTATCATCTATATTTTGTAGATTATTTTCTTGGCAATAAGACAGGGCTTGATTTGCTACGGGAAGCTTCTTTATTAAATATTGATCGTCCAATTGTTTTGCTTACTGGCTTTGGCAGCAAGGATATTGACATTAGTGCAATGCGATATGGAGCTACTGATTATCTTAAAAAGTCTGAACTAAGTACCGAAAAGCTGGAACGTTGTATCCGCTATGCAATAGAAAGAGCCGCCTTTTTAGATGAATTAAAAACAAGAGAAAATAAATACCGGAATCTGTTTGAAGGATCTAAGGACGCCGTATTTATTGCAGATATGGATCTTGTTTTTACAGAAATTAATCGTTCTGCTGTAAATCTGCTCAATTCAAAAAGCGGAAATCTTTTTGACCGAAGCTTGTATGATTTTATAGATGATGAAGTGCAAAAAGCCCGGATAATTAATCTGGTAAAAAATATTGGCCAGATAGATGATTTGGAAGTAAAAATAAAAGATGACAATAAAGAAATAAGGAACTGTCTTTTATCATTATATGTGCAGCGCATTGCCGATCAAAAGCCTATTGTGCATGGAATAATTCGTGATATCACTAATATTAAAAAGGCAGAACTCTCCAACCTGCAATCTGAAAAACTGGTAGCAAATGAAAGAGTGATTCGTATGCTGGCTCATGAAATAAGAAATCCTTTAAATAATATAATACTATCTGTAGAACAGCTTAAACCTACAGACCCGGATGAACCGCAGAATGATTTCCTGGAAATCATCCAGCGAAATTCCCTTCGCATCAACCAGATAATTACAGACCTGTTGAATTTATCCACTCCATCTGAACTGGTATTTCAAAAATATACCCTCCAGGAAATCATTGACGAAAGCCTTGCCCGGGCTTCTGATAGAATTCTTTTGCACAACATTAATGTAAAAAAGAATTATCCAGATTCACCATTATTAGTATCTGCCGATAAAAATAAACTGGTCATTGCATTTACAAATATTCTGATCAATGCAGTAGAGGCAATGGAAGTTGATAAAGGCATTCTCTCTATTGACATGAATGATGTAGCGGATACTTATAGTGTTTCTATAAAAGATAATGGTAAAGGCATTCCCAAAGAATATATGTCCCGCCTATTCGATCCTTTTTTTACATTGAAAAAAAATGGAATGGGGCTAGGGCTTACTGCTTCCTATTCGATCATCCAATCTCACAGAGCCAATATGCAGATAGAAAGCAATGTGGATAATGGAACCAACTTCGTTGTCAGTTTTAATAAAAAGTAAAGCCGTTCTTATTTTATAGTAGCGAAAAGGCAATCTCTTACCAATTCCTTTACTTTGCACAAACATGGCCCGGTATGAGTACATCCCTGATTGTAAATGAGAAAAATGAACTGCTGAGAATAAGAGAACCTTATTTTCCTGCACAACCTACCGCCATCAGAGTTTTTGCAAAAATCATTTCTTATGTTTTTCATCCGGCTTTTATTCCCTTGTATGTTATTTATTTTCTTGCCTACATACATCCCTATTTATATGTCGGTTTCCATCCACAATTAAAAGCTATGTCGGTAATGGGAGCAGCTATTGTAGCTTATGCTCTTTTTCCCATTGTTACAGTGTTATTATTAAAAGGTTTGAATTTTATTGACAACATTTACCTGTATTCACAAAAAGACCGGGTGATCCCTTTTATTGCCTGTATGGTTTGGTATTTTTTTATCTGGTATGTATGGAAAAATTTTGGCAAAACACCCAATGCTATTGATATGCCCCCTATGGCAGTAAAATTTGCATTCGCCACTTTTATCAGTACCATTATTGGCCTTATGGCAAACATTATAATGAAGATCAGCCTGCATGCCATCGCCGTTGGATTAATGCTTACTTTTTTTATTATACTTTCTTTTACTCAACAATTAAATTTTGCCATTTTTCTGTCTATAGCAATACTAATAACCGGGCTTGTTTGCACTGCCCGTTTTGTAGTTTCCGATCATACTCCAAAGGAAGTTTATAGTGGCTTGCTTGCCGGTGCAGCATCTATGCTGCTTGCTTATTGGGTAGGGTAATAATTACACCAACATTTATTCTGTTTTTATAGTAAATAAAAAATGACTCCCGAAGAAGTCATTTTTACTCAATGTTTATTTATATAAATTTAGGCAATGATATATTTGGATGTACCAATTTTTATACTTAAATTTGGGTATAATTAGATGAAAATGAGCCAAATTGCCACTTTTACGACCTTCAAATCCTTCTCTGAAATGTTGAAGGTTCTCCCGGACGAAACAGCCTGCCGCAACTACCTGGAATTGATCATGTGGGAAGGTGTGCCGGTATGTCCTAAATGCGGTTGCAAGAATGACAATCACTACAAACTTAAAACAAAAGGTGTTTTCAAAGGACTGTATAAATGTAAGGATTGCCGGGAACGGTTCACGGTTACGGTAGGAACTGTATTTGAGGGATCGCACATTGACTTACGCAAATGGTTTATCGCTGTCTATATTTTTTCATCACACAAGAAAGGTATTAGCTCACACCAATTGGCAAGGGACTTAGGTATCACTCAAAAAAGTGCATGGTTCATGTTGGGTCGTATAAGATATGCGTTTCAGGTAAAATCATTGAAAGTAAAAAGTGATGGCCTGTTTCAAGCGGATGAAACTTTCGTTGGTGGTAAGAATAAAAACCGTCATGCAGATAAAAAAGTACCGGAATCACAAGGCCGGTCAGTAAAAGATAAGACACCTGTTCTTGGTCTTTTGAAGTCAGACGGAACGGTTAGCCTGTCCGTTGTTCCAGATACCAAAGCATCTACATTGAAGCCAGTAATCGAAAAGTTGGTAGCGGACGGCGCAATAGTGGTTACTGACGAATGGCTTGGCTACAAAGGGCTTTCAAAGCAATATTCCCATGTGGTTATAAATCACAAGGATAATGAGTATGTTCGTGGAGCATTTCACACAAACGGTATAGAGAATTTTTGGTCATTGTTAAAGAGGGGTATTTATGGTATCTATCATCAGGTAAGTCCTAAACACCTGCACCGTTATTGTGATGAATTTGCGTTTCGTTTTAATAGCCGTAAGGCATCCAGTACAGAAAGGTTTGATTTTTCATTAAGAGAAGCGGGTGGAGTTAGATTGACTTATGCAATGTTGAAAAGTAATGCACAGGTAAAATGAGCAGCATCAACGAAAGAAAAACAGAGCAATTAGTATTGCAGCATTTCAGCAACGACCCATATAAAAAGGTCAATGTTGAAATGCAAAAATCTGATAATCCTAAAATCAATAAACTCCTTAAATATGCTTCAAAAAAGGGAGGTGGCCGGGGCTGTCCTGAATTTATCATCACTTTCAAAGAAGTTCCTAATTTTCTTGTGGTTATAGAGTGTAAAGGGGACGTCACTAAACATGAAAGCAAGACGTTAGATAAATATGACGCATTTGCGGTTGATGGGGCATTGTTGTATTCTTCATTTTTGTCAAAAGAATTTGACGTACTTGCCATAGCAGTAAGCGGTCAAACAAAAAAAGAATTGACCGTCTCTCATTTCCTACAGTTACAAGGAGAATCCACAGCAACGGAAGTTGAATGGGGTAATAAACTACTTCTCTACCAAAATTATTTAGCTAACTATCTTGAAAGTCCACAGAAATACAAACAAGATTACTATAATCTAATTGCATATTGCAGGACATTAAACAACAAACTACATCACCATAAGATACTTGCCAATCAGAGGGGATTACTTCTTAGCAGCATTTTAATTGCGTTGGACAATAAGGCATTTAAGAAATCATATAACGATTTTGAAGAAGCCCAGGATTTGGCCGACAGGTTGGTAGATACAGTAGTGTTGGAGCTAAAAAAGACTTTGCCACAGAAAAAAGTGGAGAACCTAAATAACCAGTTTAGTTTTATAAGGTCTGATGCAACTCTTTCATTGCAAAAAAATCCAGCAACTAGTCAAAATATTTTAGCTGAATTGATAGACGATATTGACGAAAATGTAAACGGATATATTCACACACTTAAATACTTCGATGTTATAGGTCAGCTCTATGTAGAATTTCTAAGTTATGCCAATGCTGATTCTGGATTGGGGATAGTATTAACACCACCACATATCACGCAATTATTTAGCGACCTAGCCCTTGTAAATAAGGATAGCATCGTATATGACAATTGTACTGGAACTGCTGGATTTCTTATTAGTGCCATGCGTACAATGGTATTGGATGCGAAAAAAGATGAAAAGAAAATTAAGCATATTAAGGAACACCAATTAATTGGTGTTGAATATCAATCGCACATTTACGCACTTGCCGCCACCAATATGTACATTCATAAAGACGGAAAGTCCAACATTATTCATGGTGATTGCTTTGATGTTAATATCATTGAAGCGGTTAAAGAATATTCCCCCACAGTAGGCTTGCTGAATCCGCCTTATCCTAATGACAAGACAAATGGCACTAATGAGTTTGAGTTTATCTTGAATAATCTGGAATGCTTAAAGCCTAACGGAATGTGCGTTGCTATCATTCCGATGGAAAGGGTAATGTCAGCAAGAAAAAGTACAGTAGAGTTAAAAAAACGCATTTTAGAGCATCACACATTAGAGGCAGTAGTGTCCATGCCAGATGATTTGTTTTATAACACGGATAATGGTGTGGTCACCGCAATAGTTGTATTTCGAGCGCATATTCCACATCCTAAGAATAAGGAAACGTACTTTGGCTATTGGAAGGATGATGGCTTTGAAAAACGTAAAAATAAAGGCCGAGTTGATGCCTATGATAAATGGGAGTCAATAAAGTCGCATTGGCTCGACACTTATGTAAACAGAAAAAGCATTCCTGGCTTGAGTGTTACAAAGAAAGTCGCTGCAACAGATGAATGGTGTGCTGAAGCCTATATGCAAACTGATTATTCAAAGATTAAGGCTGACGATTTTATTCAGTCAATAAAGAAGTACTTATTATTTAAAGAATTAAATGGTTGATGAGCAAGATACCATTAAATAAGATTTTCAAAATTGACTATGGAAATAGTTTTGACTTAACTACTTTGGAACTATGCGATGAGTTGAATGAGCATAAAGTAAATTATGTTTCCAGAACCAGAGAGAATAATGGAATTTCTGCCATAGTAAAAAGGCTCAACGAAATTGAGCCATTTAGTGCTGGATTGGTAACAGTAGCGGGGAGCGGTAATTCGGTATTAGAGTCATTTATTCAACCACAACCTTTTTACACCGGGTATCACGTCTTCGTTTTGACACCAATATCAAAAATGACGGATAGGGAAAAGCTATTTTATTGTTTTTGCATCAGACAAAACCAATACAAATACAGTTTCGGTAGGCAAGCTAACAGGACATTAAAGAATTTACTGGTTCCGTCTGAAGTACCTGAATGGGTAAATGAAATCGACATACCCCAATACAAGGATATTTCTAAACCCGTTTCTGATGAAAAAATCCAACTCAATGTGAAAGAATGGAAATGGTTTACGATAAATGATTTATTTGATGTAAAATATGGGGTGAATCTGGAACTGAACGCAATGACTTTGAAGGCTGATGGAATACCATTCGTAAGTAGAACAAGTAATAATAATGGAGTAAGCGCATACGTAGAATTGATTGATAATGTTTTGCCAAATCCGGCAAATACAATTTCAATATCGGGAGGCGGTTCTGTTCTCGAATGCTTTGTTCAGGAATCGGAATACTATAGCGGCAGAGACTTGTTTTATCTGAAGCCCAAAACAAGAATGAGCAAGAATGTATTGTTTTTCATTTCCACTATTATAAGACAAGAAAAATATCGTTTCAATTATGGGCGGCAGGCTAACAAAACACTTCGATTGCTTGACATCAAACTACCTTCACTAAAGGATAATTCTCCGGATTTTGAATTTATGGACAGATTTATTAAATCGCTACCCTTTTCAATGGCATTACAAAATAACGACAAGCAAATAATCAAGCCAGAAATTAAGAAAATAGAAAATCAAAGGGGTCTTTCTGACGAGGAATTGATTAAGAAGTATGAAGGCGGAAAAGTGCCAATGAGAAAGATGATGAAAGCAATGTTAAAGACCAAACCACCCGAAAAGGCAGAAAAAAAGTAAACCAGGCGGGTCGAAATTCGTCCAAATTCAACCCGTGGTACACTAAACTATATCATTGCCTAAATTTAATTAAGTGCAATTGTATAATTTCCCAGCATGCCATATGTACCTGCAAAGGAATTGCTTTCTGTACTTGCAGAGGCATAATAAGTACCTGCATTTAAAATAGTACTGGCATGTAGTGCCGAAGCATTATTTATAGTAGTTAATAATACTCCCTGACTATTATAAACATTTAATGTAAGATCCACATTGCCGCCAGCATTATCGGGGCCGGTAGCGGAGGGTTTTAGACTAATAGTTTTAGAAGCGGTTAAGCTGATCTTAAAAAAATCTTTATCGGTACTATGATTAATAACTCCATTGAGTGATGTAGATAATGTCGGTGCATTGGTTATAGTGTTTGTATAGTCATCAGTTTTTAATCCTACGATGCCGCTTATTATACCCACATCATTTTGCACAGCGCTGCATCCATAAGGATTAGAACCATTATGCCATGTAGTAAGATTTTGATAATATCCTACACCCATTATAGGTGCCCAACCAATTTCTCCGCTGCCTTGGCCATAATTATATTCAGAAGTTCGTACGCAACCAGCATCATAAGTAGCCTGGTGATGAAGACCAAACGTATGCCCCGGTTCATGAGAGCAAGCCTCGGCTATGTTTTTAATGTTATAGTTCAGTAGGGAAGAAAATACAAAGCAAGGAGTATTGTCGCCCCAGGTAAATGAACCAATAAATGAAGTGCCACCTGCCTGACCATACCATTCCCAGGATTCTGTTACTACAACTCTCATCCTTTTGGCTATAGGTGCATTATTATAAACAGTCTCATTGGTAGTAACGGTAATATTAAAAGGGCTGAAATCATTTGTTACCCTTTGCAAAATAATAGCAATATCTGTTGCCTGTAAATTAGCAGGGCTGCAAACAATATTGCCATTCACATTCCAGGAGGTATTGGAAACAGTATGCCCATCCATATCAAGGAGTATCACTCCATTGGAAGAAGCTGATCCACCACCGCCGGGACCTTTTTCAACAAAGCCTGTTTGTTGAATAAATGCTCTTTTAGTTGTATTGAATTGGGTAAGACCAAACTTACAAACCTCAGGTTTGCCCTGCATAGGCATTACCGGAATTAGTTCTTCTTGTTTTACTTTGGTACAGGATACACAAAACAATACTGCTACAATCGTTAGATTTTTCATTACTTAATTGGATTTAATCAGATGCCTTAAACAATAACCACAAGGATATGTGATAAAAGTGTGCCAGCAATTTGGTTTTCGACGTAACTGGCTTTTTAATAGTTCAAATCAATCTTTTTTCGTTCTTTTTGATTAGCATCAAATCTTTTGAAATAAGCCATGGTGACTAATCTTGACTGAAAACAATGTTTTGATATTTATTGTTATTTTACATGTATTTTGAAATATCTACCGGAACCGAAAAATAAATTCCAAAAAATATTAGCTTTTATTTGCTAAATCATTTAGTTTTGAAGCTGGTCGAAATTTTTCGACTTACAATACGAAAAACATAACTTTAACTCATGGCAAAATCAGAAAAAACAACCGAGGTAATCACTAACAACAGTGAAAAATTAAAAGCTCTAAAGCTTACTATGGATAAGCTGGAGAAAGATTATGGAAAAGGAAGTGTGATGATGCTGGGTGATAAAGCTGTAACAACGCAAGAAGTAATTTCCACCGGATCTTTAGGACTTGATGTAGCCCTTGGTATCGGCGGCCTACCAAGAGGAAGAGTAATTGAAATTTACGGCCCAGAGTCTTCTGGTAAAACAACAATAGCCACACATGTAATAGCAGAAGCACAAAAAAAAGGTGGCATGTGTGCTTTTATAGATGCGGAGCATGCCTTTGATAGCAGCTATGCAAAAAAATTAGGAGTAGATGTTGACAATCTATTAATCTCTCAGCCAGACTATGGTGAACAAGCATTAGAAATTGCTGATCGTCTTATTCTTTCTGGTGCATTGGATGTAGTGGTAATAGACTCTGTGGCAGCCCTTGTTCCTAAAAGTGAGTTGGAAGGAGAAATGGGTGATAGCAAAATGGGCTTGCATGCAAGATTGATGAGTCAGGCATTGAGAAAATTAACCGCTACTATATCTAAAACAAATACCATTTGTATATTCATCAATCAGCTGCGGGAAAAAATAGGGGTGATGTTTGGTAATCCTGAAGTAACTACTGGTGGTAATGCATTAAAATTTTATGCTTCTGTTCGTCTCGATATTCGCCGGATGACGCAGGTAAAAGATGGTGATGAGGCAATTGGAAACCATGTAAAAGTAAAAGTGGTAAAGAATAAAGTGGCCCCGCCTTTCCGTGCTGCTGAGTTCGACATCATTTTTGGGGAAGGAATTTCTAAAACCGGGGAAATTGTGGATATGGGAACCGAGCTTGGTATTGTGCAAAAAAGCGGAAGCTGGTATAGCTACAATGGAGATAAACTAGGCCAGGGCCGTGATTCTGTAAAGCAATTGATGGTAGATAATCCTGAATTGGCTAAAGAAATTGAAGCCAAAATAAGAGAGAAAATTAAAGAAATGCAGACAGCTTAAGCAGTTTGTAATCAAATAGTTACTAATGATGGGTTAGTAGACAACCGTTTCGCACTAGTGGAACGGTTTTTTATTTTACAATTATTTTAAGAGCATAATATGAAATCAATGTTTAAACATTGTATATTTGATAAACCATCAATCAACAACCTTGATGTATAAAAACCCGATAGTATAAAATCTATGACATCTACAAACAATAAATATAGCAGCCTTACCTGGGTACATCTGTTGTTTGCTATTGGTATTATCGTTACTTATTTTCTTCCCTGGGTTTCCTGGGATAGCAATTTGGTAAAAGGTTCAGATATGGCAGCGGGCAATTTCTTTTCTATTTCCAATTCTAAGTTTGGCTTAGCCAATCCATTTCCACAATTCAGTTTTGCATTTTATACTTTCTGGCTAATACCTGTGCTGGCATTTGTAACCGTTATACTTATTTATTTAAAAAAGAAAACAATAACAGTAGCCTATTTTGCTGGTGCTTTATCGCTTGCACTTGTTAGTATATATTATTTATTTACTAAAATATTAATTGATCTCGGGGCAGGTGAAAATGTATTTAGTATGTTAAAGCCTGCATCTTACTTACATGCATTTTGTGCCGTTGGCCTTATCGTCACTGCACTTCCTGTTAAAAACAATTTATACAAGCTACTATGGATTATTATAGGTCCGGTTCTTGCATATGGTGGGTTTAAAATCGGTGAAGAATATGTACTGGGTGAAACTCACCAGGCAACAGAAAATGTGAAAGTTGATTATACACTTAATGCTACCGATTTAATAAAAGAGTTTACCAGTGGAGATACAGCAGTTAATAATAAATACAGGGAAAAAGTAATTGTGCTAAACGGACAACCTTCGGCTATAGATTTTCTTCCTGATTCTACCAGCACTATCAAATTTGCTGATAGTACAAAATCATATGCTATTTTTTCTTTTGAAAAAAATGAATATGAAAAAGTAAAAGCCATTAAACCGGGTAATCAGGTTTCATTAAAAGGCATTTGCAGCGGGGGTATATTCAGCGAAATATTAGGCACCACCGTTATCACATTTAAACGAACAACTTTTAATAAATAAAAACAAAACAATGAAAAAAACAGTTCTATTCTTTTCTCTTATCTCATTAGCAAGTGGTGTTTTTGCACAAAACAAACTTACTACAACATCAGCAGTAATCTCTTTTGATGCTACTACGCCTAAGGACGCATTACCTAAAGCAGAAAACAAAACCGCTATCGGTTCTTTAGATAAAACTACAGGTGCTATCTTATTTGAAGCCGCTGTAAATAATTTTGCATTTACTAATCCAATGATACAAGATCATTTTAATGGTGATAAGTGGATGAACTCTGCCGCCTTCCCAAAATTTACATTCAACGGTAAGATTGATAAACTGTCTAAAGTAAAATTTAATAAGAACGGCGTACACAAAGTAACAGTAAGTGGAACTTTGACTGTAAAAGGTATCAGCAAGATGATTAAAGTTCCGGGCACTATTACTGTTGCAGGTGGTAAGGCTACTGCAGCTACCAACTTTACTATTAAGTTAGCTGACTATGGCATCACCGGTCAGGCCATCGATGCTGGCAAAGTGTCTCCACAACCTAAGATCTCTGTATCAGCCCAGTTCTGAAAATTTTTCCATATAATAAAAATGCCTTCCAAAAATTTGGAAGGCATTTTTGTTTCATTCATTTAATCATTTATACATCAGCCCACATTCTGAATAAGTTGCTATGTGTTTGTAATAAAAGATTGGCTTCCGGCGATTGCATATCTTTTTGATAAAGACTGGCATGCACTTGGTTCATATCAAAAAGAATTTGCCTTTTTTCCGGATCAGCGATATTGCTTTGTACCCATGTAACTACCGCTATTCTTTCGCCACTTGTTATTTCATTTACACAATGCAGGTACTGGCAGGGGTATAAAACAGCATCTCCTTTTGCAGGTTTAAAAACTACATTGCCAGAAGCTGTTTGTAAAATCAATTCACCGCCCTGGTAAGTAGATGGGTCACTTAAAAAAATTGTCATTGCAAGATCGGTCCGCATAGCTGGCTCACCCATTACAGGACTGTCCACATGCCAGCCATAATATTTACCCGTTGTGTATTTGCTTACTATCGGCGGATAATATTTTTAGGCAACGCAGCTATATTAAATAATGGACTTGTACTTAATGCGCCACTGATAATATTTCTAACCTGTAATAGATTATCGCTATCTACACTTGCCTGCAAATTGTTTTTTACATTTTTTGCAGCCATCCTGGCTGTAGCTTTACCATCAATAAATTCCATTGTAGAAAGCAATGCATCTAATTGCAACATCTCCTCCGGCTTTAATAAAGCCGGTATCTGTATAAAATATTTACTCATGAAAAGAGAGTTATAATATCGCTAATATGCCGGGTGATTTTTCTGTGGCAAATTGCATCATTACTTTTTCATCCATTTTAGCGGCTGAAATGGTACGGATAGTTGCAGGGTTCTTTTGATTTTTCCGTTTGCAGGAAATCACTAACGGATTTTTTTGATACGTAACTTTTATGTGAAGAGAAGAAGTGGTTAAATCCATTTCTACCGGCAAAGCCACCACCAGTTTTTTTGTTTCGTAGGCAGTGTTGCCGTTTGATACCCTAAAACCGTTTTCTGTTCTTGTAATAGTAGTTGGAAGAAAATCGAAGATTACAGTTTCTTCTACATTAGAATAATGACTGGAAGAAATTGTTTGTATACTGGCCTTAGTATGCTCATCAATTTGCTTCAATACACCAGCTTTTACCGGGTGATTATAAACAGCAGCATTGCCTATTTCACCGGATGGCTCCAGCAATAAAGTATTAATTTTTTGTTTCTTTAATTGTTGCGCAATAAACAAACCTGCATTTCCTGCACCCAGTACCAGTACATTCGAAGTGATTAGATTTTTTTTAGCTGCATTGTTTTCAAACAGCAATTTAGGGGCAGCCATTCCCGCAGGAATTATAACGGCCAGGTTTGAAATAAAATTTCTGCGTTGCATACAGTTAGTTATGGTTTATGGTTCGTAAAAGTCGCCGGCTTTTTTCCGGCGACTTAAAGATAATGTTATTCTTTAATTATTTTATAGGTGTTGTAAAGTTTCCTTAGGCTGTTATCTGGTGAAAATTTCTAGAGTTCGCCTAAAATTCTTCGCAAATAAGCCGATATTATATAACTCTTGTCCGTTGTAGCTAATAAAATAGCTTCTATCCATGCGGTGCCAACACCCTATACAACTGGTTGTTACAAAATGTCCAATTGCGGGGATTCAAATTTCCGGCAAACATCCGGATTTGGCCAAGGGTTCCTTACATTGGTGTTAGTTTATGGTTAATTAATTAGTCTTTGTAGGTGTAAGGTTTAATTTTAGTTTTAGTTTTTAAAAAATTAATCCCGCAGCCATTTTATCATTGCCGGGTAAGGCAATACCTTTAGTGCAGGAGCATTTTTTTCGTCGGCGGCAAGTCCGATCCATTGCAACATGGGTAAGCCAAAATAATTTTTATTGGAAAAGTTTTCAGCAATATAACCGCCGCCACCGTTGTATCCTTGTTCATGAAAAACAAAATATGGGTCTATTTCTAGATGAATACTCGCTGCATACGACCATGCGATAGCCATCATTTCTTCTGCCGCATTATCTTTTCTATTAGCTATCTCCCCTGCATTTAAAGTTGCCCTTTCTGCTGCCGGCACTATGGCAATATGCGCCGCCTCATGCAATATATCGCCGGGGTGCTTCAATTTTTTTTTGTCAATAATAATATTTCCATTCTCAATGGATAGGCCCGGTAAGAAAGAATCTTGATGGAGTTCTTCAAACTTCACCTGAATGCCTATCTCTTTCAAAAACAACATCGCCTTGTCCAGTATTTCATTTTCATTCATAATTCAGCTTCCATTTTATCTGCCAGCTCATTACCTATTGTGGTATTCATCATCCGCAGTTGTTGTATTATTCTATTTTTTTCTTCTGCTGTATGCCTTGGCACTATTTCATCTTCATGTATTTCCTTTTTCACTTTATACTGTTCTTTAAACAATTTTTTTACCCAGTCATTCACCAGACAATCTACTACCAGGTGTATTCTGTCACTGGCGCCTTCGTTACATACTCTATGTTTTAGTGTAAGGTTTAAATACCAGCATTCACCTTCTTTCATCGGCACTTTATCATCCTGTATATAAAAAGACACTTTGTCATTTGTTTGAATCGGGATATGAAATCTTACTTCGCCTTCTTCGTAGCTCATATCCTGATCGGCATGTTCCTTTATTATTGCGCCTGCATTCAGCTTCATCAACCTGACAGATGTTTTTTCACACTCAAAAAAATCAAGCACTTTTTTTAAATACGGGCATTGTTCAAGCAATGGTGTATCACTGTACTGCAATGCTTCATTGGCGGAGCTATGTATAGAAAAAAGATTTTCCTGATTACCGCCTACTGCTCGCAAGGGAATGATGCTCCAGCCCCCTTCATAATTTTTTTTATTGTAATGTTCTTTCCACCAATCATCCAGTAGTTGATTTACCTCGGCCTGCATGGTGGGGCCATCAAAGTGTTTGACAAGTTGCAGATACTGTATCATTGCTGCAAGTTAGTTAGCTTCTATTATTTTTTCAATATGCAATAATTTTCCGACTGCATCAAAGCCTTCCCGTATAAAGTTGTCCGGTTATCAATCGCTAGGGAGGAAATTGCAGCTTCTGAAGGCATTAGTCAAGATTTATGTTCCCCAAAAATTTGATTACCAGTTAACAAAATGAAATAGGCTTCCTTTCAGTAAATTGCACATTCATTTATGCCGTTTAACCTTCATAATCCCTTTCCTCCTGCCGGTGATCAGCCTGATGCCATTCGCCAGCTAACGGAAGGAATATTAAACGGAGAAAAACATCAAACATTACTAGGAGTAACAGGGAGTGGCAAAACTTTTACCGTAGCCAATGTTATTCAAAATGTGCAACGGCCTACGTTGGTTCTTACGCATAATAAAACTTTGGTGGCGCAACTATATGGAGAGTTTCGCCAATTTTTTCCTGATAATGCGGTGGAGTATTTTGTTTCTTATTATGATTACTACCAGCCTGAAGCTTATATGCCGGTTAGTGATGTGTATATAGAAAAAGATCTCAGTATCAATGATGAATTGGATAAACTTCGGTTGAGAGCAACGTCAAGTTTACTTAGCGGCCGCAGGGATATCATTGTAGTTGCATCGGTCAGTTGTATCTATGGTATGGGAAATCCAACCGATTATGAAAATGGAATTATCCGTATCAATAAGGGGCAAACTATTTCGAGGCAGGCATTTCTACACTCGTTGGTTAACTCTACATACAACCGAACTACTTTAGAATTTAATCGTGGTACATTCCGGGTTAAAGGTGATACCGTGGACATTAACCTGCCATATGTAGATTATGGCTATCGCATTACTTTTTTTGGAGATGAGATTGAAGAGATTGAAAGTATAGATGTGGTAACGAATAAAAGAATTGGTAAGATGGATAATGCGGCCATCTTTCCTGCAAATTTATATGTGGCACCAAAAGATATTTTGCAACAAGTGTTATATGAAATACAGGATGAAGTGGCAGCACAGGCCGAATATTTTAAAAAAGAAGGAAAGTATATAGAAGCCCAAAGGCTAAGTGAAAGAGTGAATTATGATATTGAAATGATAAGAGAACTCGGCTATTGCAATGGTATTGAAAACTATTCCCGTTTTTTTGATAGAAGAAGGCCGGGCACCCGACCATTCTGTTTGTTGGATTATTTTCCCAAAGATTATTTAACAGTGATAGATGAAAGCCATCAAACAATTCCACAGGTAAGTGGTATGTACGGTGGCGATAGAAGTCGCAAACTCGTATTGGTAGATTATGGTTTTCGTTTGCCATCGGCATTAGATAATCGTCCATTAAATTTTCATGAGTTTGACTCACTCACCAATCAAACCATATTTGTATCGGCCACCCCGGATAATTATGAGTTGGAAAAATCAGAAGGCATTGTAGTGGAACAAGTAGTTCGGCCTACCGGTTTGCTGGAGCCGCCGATTGAAATTCGTCCATCAGTAAACCAGATAGATGATCTGCTGGACGAAATTGATAAACGGATAAAAATGGGTGATAGAGTTTTGGTAACTACTCTTACCAAACGAATGGCGGAAGAAATGGATAAATACCTGCATCGCATTAATGTAAAATCAAAATACATACATAGTGAAGTGCATACCCTGGATAGAATAGAAATATTGCGGGAGCTAAGATTAGGAACTATTGATGTATTAGTAGGAGTGAACCTGCTGCGGGAAGGATTGGATCTGCCAGAAGTTTCATTGGTAGCAATTTTAGATGCAGACAAAGAAGGTTTTCTCCGCAATGAAAAATCATTAACACAAACGGCAGGCCGTGCCGCCAGGAATGTGAATGGGCTTGTTATCTTTTATGCAGATAAGATGACAGATAGTATGCAAAAAACAATTAACGAAACCAATCGCCGCAGAGAAAAACAAGTTGCCTTTAATATAGAACATAACATTACTCCACGAACTGTTATCAAATCAACCAAAGAAGTATTTGCACAAACCTCGGTACTGGATATAAAAGGATACGATCCGGCAAACCCTTATGCCATTGCGCCTGATGAAGACATGATAACAGTGGCCGCAGAAGAACAAGCGGAATACAAAACCATTCCACAGATGGAAAAGGCCCTTTCAAAAATTAAAAAAGAAATGGAAAAGGCTGCCAGGGATCTTGATTTTATGGAAGCCGCCCGGCTTAGAGACCAGATGTTTCTTCTTAAGAATCAACTAGAAGGGATGAAAAAATAAGCTACTCGTAGTTTTACGAAATGCTGTCAAGTATTTGTGCCTGATTTTATTAAATACTATAGCTCCTTTCTTGCTGGGTGAAATTAGCCTGTATATCTTAGCATTGAAAAACCGAAAGTACTCCCGTTCTACAGTTCATTTGTACGGGATAATATTTGTAAAATCTAAAAATCCAATATTATGAAACGTCGTGTTCGTAAAATCGCAAACTTCTTTGCCTTTAACCTCCTGTTTTTTGCTTTGTATTTAAATTTTATTCATAAGGATAAAACAGCAATGGCAGCACCAACTACCCAGCAAACAACAACAGCAGCATTCAGTGGTACTGTACTGGTAGAAAATCCGGAGCAGTATATGAAGAAAGAACAAACTTCTGTAGCTACCGTTCAGCCAACAACAGAAAAAGCAGCAAATAGCACTGCGCTGAAACTATCTATTAATTAATTGAGCAAAAGCAGCTAATACAACACCCTTTTCTGGCCTGTGCCGGAAAGGGGTTATTCTGTTTTTATATTTGCCTGTCCCCGATTTCTTTACCTTAGGGGCATGGAAAAAAAAGTTTTCTTACTCGATGCATATGCTCTTGTTTTCCGAGCATATTATGCACTCATCCGCAGTCCCCGCATTACATCCAAGGGGAAAAACACTAATGCACAATTTGGTTTCACCAATACACTGGTTGAATTAATAACAAAACAAAAGCCATCGCATATGGCAGTTTGTTTTGATACGGCTGCTACTACCGAACGACATACTGATTTTGCAGACTACAAAGCTAACCGGCAAGAAACTCCCGAAGATATCCGGGCAGCAGTGCCGGATATAAAAAAAATTATTGAAGGATTTAATATTCCAGTTATCGCCATTGATGGGTATGAAGCAGACGATGTGATTGGTACGTTGAGTATACTTGGAGAGAAAGCAGGCTACGAAGTATATATGGTAACACCAGATAAAGATTATGGTCAGTTGGTTTCAGAAAAAGTAAAAATCTATAAACCTGCTTACCAGGGTGGTGATGTGGAAATAATGGGACCGGCAGAAGTGTGTGCCAAATGGAATATTAAAGATGTAAGCCAGGTAATTGACATTTTAGGAATGATGGGTGATGCAGTGGATAATATTCCGGGCATTGCAGGGGTGGGAGAAAAAACAGCCGCTAAATTTTTAGCAGAGTATGGATCATTGGAAAATACGTTGGCCAATGCGGATAATATAAAAGGGGCGATGGGTGAAAAAGTGAAGAAAGGAAAAGAGATGGCGATTCTATCCAAAAAATTAGCCACCATCATTACCAATGTGCCGGTAGAATTTCATGAAGAAGATTTCCGGTTGAAAGAATGGAATAAAGAAAAGTTGAAAGAAGTGTTTGCCGAGTTAGAATTCAAAACCATGGCAAAAAGAATATTGGGTGAAGATATTGTGGTGGAAAGTTCATCTAAAGGATTAATAGATAAAGAAATTCCGCAGGGGGTACAGACTGATCTGTTTGGAAATGTTGTGGAGACAGCCCCCCTAAATCCCCCCCAAGGAGGGACTTCGGACTCCGATAGTTCAGATGATGTTTTACAGGCTGATAAGAATATCAACAATACTCCGCATAAATATGAAGCGGTGAAAGGTGATGCGGCAATAAAAAAATTAGTAGCTGAACTGAAAAAGCATGATGAGATTTGTTTTGATACAGAAACAACCAGCATCGATGCAAATGATGCGGAGCTGGTAGGTTTAAGTTTTTCGGTAACACCCGGTGAAGCATTTTATGTTCCTTGTCCCGCAGATGAGGCAAGAACAAAAGAAATTCTTGCACATTTTCAATCCTTATTTACTGATAAAAAGAAAACATGGATCGGGCAAAATACCAAATACGATTTGCTGGTGCTGAAATGGTATGATGTAGAACTGGCTGGCAATTTATTCGATACCATGCTGGCTCATTACGTAATAGAACCGGATGGTAAAAGAAGTATGGATGCATTGAGTGAAAAATTTCTGGGTTATGAGCCGGTGCATATTGAAGAATTGATAGGCAAAAAGGGAAAGACTCAAGGCAATATGAGAGATGTGGAAATAGAAAAAATAAAAGAATATGCCGGTGAAGATGCGGACATCACTCTTCAGTTAAAAAATATTTTTGTTCCATTACTAAAAAGTAAAGAAGTAGAAAAGGTTTTTAATGAAGTGGAAAGTCCATTAGTAAAAGTGCTGGCAGATATGGAATATGAAGGAATAAAAGTAGATGTTAATTTTCTGAATGAGTATTCTAAAGAATTAGAAAAAGATGCAAAGACAGCAGAAGAGAGTGTTTACAAACAAGCAGGTGTACGTTTTAATCTTGCATCACCCAAACAATTAGGAGAAGTATTGTTTGATAAATTAAAACTGGATCCTTCCGCCAAAAAAACTAAAACCGGCCAGTACCAAACCGGCGAAGATGTATTATCAAAACTGGCAGCAAAGGGACACCAGATAGTTGAAGACATTCTTATATTCCGGGAGTTGACAAAATTAAAATCAACGTATGTAGATGCATTACCACAACTGATCAATAGAAAAACCGGAAGGGTACATACATCTTATGGACAGGCTGTGGCAGTAACGGGACGATTACAAAGCAATAATCCCAATCTGCAAAATATTCCGGTACGAACAGATAGAGGAAAAGAAATACGAAAAGCATTTGTGCCAAGAGATAGTAATTATGTCTTATTGTCTGCAGATTATTCTCAGATAGAATTACGAATTGTAGCAGCCATTAGCGGAGATCCGAATATGTGCAAAGCATTTCAGGATGGCACAGACATACATACGGCCACTGCTGCCAGAGTGTACAATATAGAGGAGAAGGATGTAACTAAAGAAATGCGATACAAAGCCAAAAGTGTAAACTTTGGTATTATCTATGGGCAAGGTGCATTCGGCCTCGCAGATAATTTGGGTATCAGCCGGACAGAAGCCAAAGAAATTATTGATAATTATAAAAAACAATTTCCTGGTATTCAAAAATACATGGATGATACGATCAACTTTGCAAGAGAGACGGGTTATGTAGAAACATTGATGGGAAGAAAAAGATGGTTAAGAGATATTAACTCCGCCAATTTTACCGTTCGTGGTTTTGCAGAACGAAATGCTATCAACTCACCCATACAAGGTACAGCGGCTGATATGATAAAACTGGCGATGCAAAAAGTGCAGGCAGCTATGAAGAAAGAAAAAATGCAAAGCAAAATGCTGTTGCAGGTGCATGATGAATTGGTGTTTGATGCAATAAAATCAGAGGTAAAAGAATTAAAACCATTGATATTGGAGAATATGCAATCAGCTATGATCCTACCTAACCAGGTGCCTATTGTGGCTGAGTGTGGTGAAGGAAATAACTGGCTGGAAGCACATTAAATAATTTAAAACCTATATTATGAAAAAAGGGTACTTGTATATTTTTAGCAGAGGAAAGGTAGCAAAAATCAATAAAAAGAATGGCGAGATCGTTTGGGAAACCAAGCTGGAAGTTTCGATGGTAAAGAATGCCATAGTGGCCAACATACAAGTAGATGGCGATAAAATTTTTATAGGCGCCAGTGGAAAGCTTGTATGTATTAAGGAGTCTGATGGTTCACTTATATGGGTTAATGATTTAAAAGGCTGGGGCTATAATTATGTAATGTTTGCTAATCAAAGTCAAACAGATGCAGAGACTGCCAGCATTGCTGCTGCTGCAGCCGTTGCTGCCAGTGCATAAATCTTTGCATCTTATTAATTCCATTCTTCTCACTTACAGTAAGTTTACACCTTATGCAACCTGTAATTTATTATTGTTATGATGCTTATTGCGGCTGGTGCTACGGCTTTAGCCCGGTGATAAAAAAAATATGCGACGAATATAAAGACAAGCTTTTTTTTGAAGTGTTATCGGGTGGTATGATACCGTCAGAAAATCCACCACCAATAAGTTCAATGGCAGGCTACATCAGTCAGGGATATAAAAGAGTAGAAGAAATGACTGGTGTAACATTTGGCCCCGACTATCTATGGCATATTAATAACCCCGGCGATAGTGATTGGTTTCCACATTCTGAAAAAGCGGCTATTGCTTTATGCATCTTTAAAGAAATTTATCCGGAGCAACAGGTTGAGTTTTCTAGCGACCTTCAATACGCATTACACTTTGAAGGAAGAGACCTGACAGATGATGAAGCCTATCGTCACCTGCTGGAAAAATATGGGATTGATGCCACAGACTTCTATACCAAACTAAAAAGCGAAGAGTATAAAGAAAAAGCTTTGTATGAATTTTCTTTGTGCAAACAATTACAGGTCACCGGTTTTCCGGCGGTGTTGCTACAGGAAGGCGATACAAAATTTTACTTAGTAGCAAGAGGATATACAACGTATGAAGATGTAAAAACAAGAATTGAAAATATACTTGTGGAAATAGCAGGGTCTTCGCAAAATGCTGAGTAGAAATACCGAACGATGAACTGAGCGTAGCAACAGACGTTGATAGTCCGCAGGATGCTGGGCATAGTAATGCAGCTGGTTACAAAAAATAAAAATGCAGATAAAAAAAGATATTGAAAACCGTGATGACCTGCTACTATTGATACAAACTTTTTATAAAAAATTATTATCAGACGATTCTATTAATTATCTTTTTACGGATGTAGCAAAAATAAATCTCGATCGTCATTTTCCTGTATTGGTTGACTTTTGGGATTCGATACTATTTCATTCCGACACCTACCACAAAAATGCCATGCAGCCGCATATGGATTTGCATCAGAAATCTCCCCTGGCAAAACATCACTTTGAAACCTGGCTTGGTTATTTCAAAACCACCGTGGATGAATTATTTGCCGGTGATAATGCATTTATTATCAAAGAGAGAGCTACCAGCATTGCTACGGTGATGCAGATAAAAACAATCCAGGCTGGATAATCTTTGCCATTCATCTAAAATTTTTTGTGAAGGAAAAACTTTGTTTGTACCTTTTATTTCTAAACAAAAATATTATGAAACAGAAACTGATTGCTTTTTGTGCAGCAGCAATATTTTTTGCAGCCTGCAACAATGAAAAGAAAACAGACGAGACAAAAAAAGATGGCACTGATACTATTGAAAACAAGACCGAAACACCTGCTGCCATACCTGCTGGCCCAACAGATTCTGCCGGAATGGCTGCCATGATGGAAGCCTGGATGGATTTTGCAAAACCCGGACCTGAACATGCCTGGATGGCTAAACATGCCGGTACCTGGGTTAGTGATTCTGTAAAACAATGGATGGATCCCTCCCAACCGCCAACAACTGCTAAAGCTACCGATGTAGTCAAGATGGCCATGAATGGACTTTATCAAATGTCAGATTTCAGCAGTACTATGATGGGGCAACCCATGATGGGGCATGGTATGATGGGTTTTGATAAAATGAAAAAGAAATATGTTCTTTCATGGATTGACAACATGGGTTCGGGAATTGTAAGAATGGAAGGAACTTATGATGATGCCTCCAAAACGCTTAACATGATGGGTAAACAATCAGACCCCGGAAGAAAAATGGAAACCGATATACGGCAAGAGTTAAAATTTCATGATGACGGCAGCTATACAATGAGTATGTACGGAACCGGTCATGACGGTAAGAGTGAGCAAAAGTTCATGGAAGGAACTTTTAAAAGAAAGAAATAATTCTGACGAATAAAGAATGTAAAAGCCCGGAATAATTTATACCCGGGCTTTTATTATGTCTTTTCTGCTATCAGTTTTTTATTGCCACATTTTGCATAATGAGGTAATTTTTTTAGGTGCTTAATCCCCTATTACCGGCCACCATTCATGGCAATAATTATCTTGCCTATAAATTCCCCTTTCCTAAAATAATGAAAAGCCTCAGCTGTTTCTTGCAGTGAAAAAATTTTATCAATCACCGGATTTAGTTTTCCTTGTTCAAAAAGCAAGTTTAATTCTTCCAAATCTTTTCGGGATGGACGATAGCCCATGATGCCCAATTTTTTTCCACTAAACTTTGAAATCAAGCTGCCAAAGAATGCAAGCTGTAAAAGCAATCCACCCATAGAGCCGCCAATCATAGAAAAAACACCACCGGGTTTTAATGCTCTTTTATAATCAGCAATCGTACGATGTGCGGTCACATCTAATATATAATCATACTGTTTGCCGCTGCGGGTATAGTCTTCTTTTGTAAAATCGATCAGGTGATCTGCGCCCAGTGATCGAAGCAAATCAAATTTTATTTCCTTGTCCACACAGGTTACTTCGCAGCCTAAGTTTTTTGCATATTGCAATGCAAGAGTACCTACACCACCACCTGCACCATTAATAAGCAGATGTTGCCCGGCTTGCAATGGCTTTTTATAACGTAATCCTTGCAACATCAGTAATCCTGCCTGTGGTAATGCAGCTGATTGTTCAAAGCTCATTGCAGTAGATTTTTTTGCTAAAAGTTTTTCCGGCACAGAAACGTATTCAGCAAAACCTCCAAAGCCTGCACTGGCAATATCGCCAAACACTTCATCGCCGGGTTTGAATGCTGTAACATTTTCACCAACTGCTTCCACCACTCCAGAAATATCTGCACCTAAGATTTTATGTTTAGGCTTAAATATTCCACTGAGCAACCTGGACAGGAATCCTTTTGAATCAAGCAAATCATAGTCCCATGAATTGATGGATGAAGCAAACACTTTTACCAGCACTTCATTTTTCTTTGGCGTTAGTTTGTCTACTTCTTTCCATTGAAGCACATCGGGTGGGCCATATTTTGTATAAACGATTGCTTTCATTTCTTTGTATTATGAATCATTCAATATTGGCTAGTCAAACTCTTTCTACTATTATTAAGCCTTAATGTGGAGTTGGCTTGTTTATACTATAGGTTTCTATGTTCTGTTTTATTTTTTCTTCCGGCTGTCTTTTAAAACTGTTTCATATTTTTCTATCCATTCATCCACTGTTATTTTAGCAGCCAACTCACCTATCAATTTGTATGGAATGTCGTCCGCTTTTTTATACCGGATACAGCTTTTACCCATGTCCAGTCTTTTGGGTGATGCTTTTGCATGTTCATCCTGAAACCACTTCAATAGTTTAGGATCTGCATAGATGCCCATGTGATAAAGATTAATGGAATTTTTTTGAGAGGCCATACCCATAAACGGTAATGGATCTTTAGGATTGCAATGATAGCCCGCCGGATACTTTGAATGTGGTACACTCCAGCCCATCATGCCATAGCCTATTCCTTCCTTGAAACCCTTTGGCAAATTTTTCTTAATCACTTTTCTTAATTCGCTGATTGCTTTTTTCCTGTCTTCAGGAAGTTCAGCTATGTAATCATTTACGGTTGTTGCTGCTTTCGATTGCATACTATTTATTTTTTCTTTGAATAATAAAAATCAGATCTCTTTCCCGGCATTGCCGGACCACCATCTACAAAAGCATGAATAGAATCTTTATTCACCAGCCGGTAAGTAATTCTTTTAGGAAAATCATGGTTTGGATTTTCAGCTACAAATCCTGAATCGGAGAAAGAACTGAGCTGAAACTCAACCGGGAGTTCTTTGTTTTGACCTGCCGCCTTTGCTTCATAAAAAAAATTCTCATTTCTCCGAAACACTTTTATTGTTTCAAATGGAATGATAGAATCTCCTTTTATAAAATCAGAGCTTCCTTCCATCAAGCTGTCATTTACCAGCTTCCATTGTTCTGTAACAATTCCATCTGTGTCCTTCATCTCCCAAGAACCGGATAGCCAGTTAAATTGACTGGTATTTTTTTCTGCCGATTTGTTTGTGCTTTTACAATGAATAAAAAGTATTGAAATTGATAGCAGTAAAAAAAAGAAGGTGGATGCTTGTTTCATAAAGCTATTTTTCCAAAACAGTTTTCAGATTACTCAAACCAATGGCGAAATCATTACCAATTGCTTTTTCCATATTCATAAAAAGCTTCATCACATTCATCGGGTAATTCATATTTCCTTCAAAACCCCAGCTTACTTTGGTGCTATTATTATCTACTGCTTGTGTAGTCATGCTGGATTGAGCTACAGATTTAAATGGTTTTACAAACCGTAGTTCAGTATCTAATTTTCTTCCTTCTTCAATGCCTTTTATTTCCTGTTCACCAGTTCCTACTTTTTTATTCCCTTCCCATGCACTTACAAAACCTACGGTGGCATCAGTACCACGGTAATCTTTTTTCATGTTAGGATCCATACTACCCCATTTGCTGTAGTTATCCTGATTTTTTAAATGCTTGATGTAATTAAAAACTTCTGCATTGGGTTTGTTGATCACAATTTCCCGGGTGGCTTTCATTCCTTTTGGAACAAATAATCCTGCAACTAATAAAGCGGCAATAATGCCGAGAATGATGTACAATATTATCATGATTGTTTGTTTTGGTTAATTATCTATTCTATTAAACTTTATTTCACTTGTTCAACTGCTTATTACTGTAAATATTTTTCCGGTACTGAATGTAAGGCAATTCTGTTTCCTTCGGTATCAATGAAGACGGCCATATAACCATATTCGGGACTTATCTCTTTTTTTGGCACTTCAATGCTGCCACCAGCTGCCTTTACCCGATCTAAAAATTGTTGCACATCGGGATTACCATTAAGATAAATTAACGGACCCTCGGTAGCCGATGGTTTATGATAACCTCCGGTGTCGATAATGGTTCCGCCTACTCCTTTCATCGGATCGTCAATGGGGAACATCCGCATTTTAACACCGGGAAAATCCATAGGCTGCATTTTAATCTGAAACACTTCTTCATAAAATTTTTGAGCCCTTTCAATGTCGGTGGCTGGTATTTCAAACCAGCTGATTGCATTATCCATGTTGGTTGTTTTAGTTTTTATATTTATTGTTGATGCAATTTATCGTTACACTCTTTTTCATTTACTTTTTCTTTCCATACACTCATACCACCATCCATATTGGTTACGTTTTTAAATCCTGCTTTCGTCAGCATATAGCTAGCCCTTGGGCTTCGGTGACTGTGTGAACAATAGACTACTATTTCTTTCTCCTTATATTTCTCCAGTTCATTCATTCTTTCCTGCAATTCCTGCACAGGAATATTTACAGCATTCTTTATAGCCCCAAATTTTTGTGCTGTCCCATTGAACTCTCCCGGAGTTCGTACATCTAAGAATATCACTTTGCTTGTATCCAGTGAACACATTTCTTCAGGTTGAATGTTTTTATGAGTGATGGTTGATTTACCCACCAGTTCCATATTGCAATGAGAGCAGATACCCGGCTTATCATAAACATCCTTATCACAAGCTGCCCCACATGGCATACAGGAATATTGTACTGATGAATGTTCCCCAGCTTTCTCCGCACTACTTGCAGAACCACAGCCTACATTGTACAATAAAATTATAATGCCTGTTATTATAAAATTTCTCATTTGTTTTTATTGGATACCTCTTTCATTTGTTTATACGCTGTAGTTATCAACTCTTTCAACACTTTTGTATCTACATCTGCAAGTTTGTTGAAATAAAGACATCCGCCGCCGGTTTTATGCTTTCCTAATTTTTTTAAAAGATCTGTGTAAGCCCCAAAGCCCGGCATAACATACACAGTCATATTTTGTTTTCTTGGTGAAAATCCTGTAAGGAACCATTCGCCTCTTCTTCCGGTTGCCGGTGACTCATAAATATAATTTCCAAAACCGATGATGCTAGCACCCCACATTTTTGGTTTTTCGCCGGTAATTTTTTTCATCATGCTCAGCAATTCGGTCGCATCTTTCTGTTTCTCTTCAGTGCCCACCGTTTTTATAAAATCTTCTATGCTGGCATTATTCTCTTTGGTTTTAAGTACTGCTAATTTCTTTTTAGTTGCCATTGTAATGGGTTTATATCTTTTCCTTAATAGAGTTTAATTTACAAAGAATTGAATTAATTTTTTGAGTTACTCTTTAAAGGGTTTGGGTAAACTGTCAGAGTTCCATATTTCCCGAAAGAGTTTCCATACTTCATCTTCCTGTTTCCATATGGCTATGAATTTTCCCTGATCAAAACTTCCCCCTTTTCCATCAGGAAAATTATACGTTCCTTCTTCCACTACTAATTCTTCATTACCATAAATATTACCGGCTGGTAGTTCAATTTTTGCTTCTTTGTTAGTTCCATTTTGGTAAAAAAAATTAATGATAGAGTCTCTTCCTACAACAGCAGGCATTCCGGGAGAATAAACCTGTGCATCTTTACAATAACGGCTGATATAGTAAGCAGTATCATTAGTAATAAATCTTTCACTGTAGCTTTCATTCATTTTTATAATATGGGCTCTTGCTGAATCAATACTGAAAGTACTTTTTGCTTCTGATCAGAATGGGTGGAATTGCAGCTAAAGATTATTGCGGGAAACAGCAACAAAAGAATATATCGCATAAAGAAAAGTTTTGGGACGTTTAAATTACAAAAATTATCGATGCCTTGTGTACCGCTTATCAATTCACTTTCCTTCTTTAAGTCAAAGAAAATCAAGTAGGAAGCACCAGACCCGATTTTCCATATTCAAAGTCTTTACTTTTTTTATTTTAATAAATTTTTACAAAAGCCTGTGTAATCGTTCGCCGGAACACATCATACAACAAATGATGTAACCAATGCAACAGAAATCTTTTGCCCCTGCCTATGCGGCAGGCAGGCTTGACCCTCGTTTTTTCCAGGTTATCTTCCAGGCCATCTTTCTAAGTTATGGCATTTTTTTTCTTCATTGGAAAGCCGAGTGGATACATTACTGTATAAGCATAGGAGGATGTCTATTATTTCAGTATGCTGCAGATTCAATTAAAGCTAAAAGATTTTTAAGGCCTGGTGAATTTAATCACTGGGGCTTTAGTGTTTTAATAAGTGCTATGAGTCTTTGTCTTTTATTGAAAGTAAATTTTTGGTACATCAGTTTGCTGGCAGCCTTTATTACCGTTGCGTCAAAATATATTTTTCGTTTTAATCATAAACATATTTTCAATCCTTCTGCCATCGGTATAGTAGGTGCTATTTATTTTACCAATAATGCATGGCTAAGTCCGGGGCAATGGGGAAGCAATACAGTTATATTATTTGGTGCTATCACTCTTGGAACAATTGTAGTGACAAGAGTGCAAAAGCTGGATGTATCCTTAGCTTTCTTAATAACTTATATTGGATTGATGTATTGGCGGCAGGTGTATGTACTTGGCTGGCCGATAGATCATTTTATGCATTCAGTAAGTACCGGAAGCTTATTACTCTTTACTTTTTTTATGATAAGTGATCCGAGAACATCGCCCAATCATCCGGTGGCAAGAATAATTTGGGCAGTAACTATAGCAGCAGTGGCATTTTACTTAACCACTTTTAAATGGAAATATAATACCGCCATCTGGGTGCTGGTAGCTGCCGCACCGTTGGTTCCATTGCTTGATAAAATATTTAAAGCAAAAGACTTTACCTGGAAATCTTCTGTTCTTCATTTTAATATTATTTCAAACCTTAAACAATTAGTCATGAAACCAATGATGAAAAAAGGAGCTGCGGTATTAATACTTGCAGCCATGATAAGCCATGAAGCAGTAGCCTTCTGTGGTTTTTATGTGAGCAAAGCGGATGGTACATTAAAAAATAAAACATCGCAGGTAATACTGGTGCGGGATGGCAACCGTAATGTGATAACCATGTTCAATGATTTTAAAGGCAACCTGAAAGATTTTGCTATGGTGGTTCCCGTGCCGGTAGTATTGAGCAAGAGTGATATAAAAGTAGTGGACCAACAAATTTTTAATACCCTTAATGATTACAGCAAACCGAGATTGGTGGAGTATTATGATCAAAATCCCTGTTCAAATTATGAATATGAGATTAAAATGCAAAAATCATCAAATAGTTTATCAGAAGTCGTAGTTACTGGGCTTGCTACTTCAAGAAATAAAGACCTTGGAGTAAAAATTGAAGCCCAATATCTCGTAGGAGAATACGATATTCTTATTCTATCTGCCAAAGAATCTTCCGGACTAAAAACATGGCTGGATGAAAATGGATATAAAGTGCCTGCAGGTGCAAATGAAGTATTAGAACCATACATCAAAAGCAACCTGAAATTTTTTGTGGTTAAAGTAAATGAGGAAGAAAAGAAAAAATTGCCGGGCAATTTTTTACGGCCTTTGCAAATAAGTTTTACTTCTCCAAAGTTTATGCTACCCATACGATTAGGCATGGCCAATGCAGATGGCGACCAGGATATGATTGTGTATGCCTTTACCAAAAAAGGAAGAATAGAATGTACTAACTACCGCACCCAATCTTTACCTACCGGAAATAAAGTTCCTTTGTTTGTAAAAAATAATTTTGGAAACTTTTATGCCAATCTTTTTCAAAATCAATGGAGCAAAGAAGGTAAAGCATTAACCATGCTGGAATATGCCTGGGATGTAAGTCCAAAAAATTATGTGAAGTGTGATCCTTGTGTAGCCACGGCACCATCCACACAAGATCTGGTGCAGGCAGGAGTGTGGTGGATAAACCGTGACTGGAATGATTACAGTGATGTGGATGCTGAAGAAGAAGATTATACAGACAATGTTTATTTTACCCGTCTGCATGTTCGGTATAACAGAGAAAAGTTTCCGCAGGATCTGATGTTCCAGGTTACTCCAAATACAGAAAACTACCAGGCCCGTTATGTCATCACACATCCGGCTACTGGTGATTTTAATTGCGAAGCTGGTAAAAAATACTTGAAAGAATTAAAAGAACGCCGTGCAGATGAAATGGAAATGCTTACTTACCTCACAGGCAAAACCTATAGCGATTGGGATGTGGTAATGGATGAGCCGGAGGAAAAATATATTCCAACAGAAGCCAGTTATGCATCTATTGCGCCAACGGTTCGCAAAAAATCAAAAGGTGGTAATGGAATTTTAATAACAGCCCTGGGCCTGATGGGATTAGTAACTATAGCAAGTTTTAGCAGGAAGAAAAATCTGGTAAACAAACTTTAAAGGATAAGTAAGTTTTGAATTAGCCACAAAAAATAACAGGCACCCATTGAGTGCCTGTTATTTTTAAAATTTATTATTACCTATTACCGCCGGGCATTCCACCACCACCTGCTGGTCGCTGTGGCCGCATAGATGGTTCTATCTTATCTCTCCAGATGATGAATTGCTCTTCTGTAAGCATCGCTTTTATCATTTCATCTCTTGCATCAGTATATTTTTTTCTTTCCGCCATCATCGTTTCCCGGTCAGGTCTTTCGCCGCTGGCAAAAATTTCTTTCATTCGGTCGTCTTGTGCTTTGAATAAAACTGTCAAAGCTGTATCAAGGGGAGCCAATTTTGCCGCAGGCAGCTTGAAAGCACTATCCAGTTTTTGATGAATGGCGGCCGCCCTTTCTTCCGCTGTTTTGCGTTGTCCACCACCACCCGGCTGAGCATAAGAAATAGCAGCTATTGCAAACAAGCCTGCCAATAATAATGTCATTTTTTTCATATTCTATTTTTGGGTTAAAATAATAAGATTAGCTAAATATGACGGTCTTTTCCCGAAAACCGTTCGGAGGCAGAAAAGTTATTTTCAAAATCACCCATTTGGTCGAACTCAAGTATCTTGCACCTCCTTAATTATTATTAAACATATGGAATACAGTAAACTTGTTGCCGTTACCGGATTGCCGGGATTATTTGAGTTGATAAACAGTAAAACAGACGGAGCTATTGTTCGCTCCCTGGCTGATAATACTACCCGTTTTGTATCAAGCCGCATTCATAATTTCTCTCACCTGGAGAGTATAGAAATTTACACCGTTCGGGATAATGTGAACCTGGTGGATATTTTAAATGCCATGGATAAAGCCGGTGAAAAATTACCGGATGACAAAGATGCCGCTGCTATCAAAAAATATTTTGAGAAAGTATTTCCAGATATGGACTTTGAAAGAGTGTATGCCAGTGATATGAAGAAAATGGTAAAGTGGTTTGACGTTTTGAAAAAAAATAATGTAGAAATAAAATTATCTGAGATACCTGAAGAAGAGGAAGAAGAAGAAACAGTGGAAGTAGTAGAGGAAAAAAAGCCGGCTAAAAAAACGGCGGCCAAAAAGAAGGCTGCAACCACTGATGAGGAGGAAGCCCCCGCCCCTGTTAAAAAAACAGCCAGGAAGAAAAAGGCTGAATAAATTTGTAATTTTAGGATCAAGCTACAAGGCACAAGAAATTACTTGCTGTTTGTAGCTTTTTCATTTAATCAATACAAAATTTTTATGAACTACTCCGCAGATATAAAAAAACTACCGCGGCATTTTTTGCCAGAAAATTTTACTGTTACTGATTGGCAAAGCCTTGAACCATATTTTAAAAATCTGGATGAAAGAGTAATTGATTCTACTGGTGCACTTCATCAGTGGTTGAAAGATGCAAGTGAGGTAGAAGCTGTGATAAGCGAAGATGCCTGCTGGCGGCAAATAAAAATGACCTGTGATACAGAGAACAAACAACTGGAAGAGTCCTTCAATTTTTTTATGATGGAGATTCAACCAAAGATTCAACCGTATGCTGATAAGCTGAATAAAAAGTTGTTGGATTGTTCTTTCACTAAAGAATTAAACCGGGATGAATATTACACCTACCTGAGAAATGTAAAAAAGAACATTGAATTATTCAGAGAAGAAAATATTCCATTGAATGCGGAGCTGAATGTAATGCAACAGCAGTTTGGTGTTATCTCCGGTAAGATGACGGTAGAAGTAAATGGACAGGAATATACTTTACAACAAGCCGCTAAATTTTTAGAAGATCCAGATAGAAAAATACGGGAAGAAGTTTATCATAAAATAAATAGAAGAAGATTACAGGATAAAAAAGAAATGAACGATCTGTTTTCTTCTTTATTAAAAATAAGAAACCAGGTAGCACTTAATACCGGTTTTTCCAACTACCGTGACTTTCGCTTTGCAGAGCTTGGCCGTTTTGATTATACTAAAGAAGATTGCTTTCAATTTCATGAAGCTGTAAAGCTGCATGTAATGCCGCTGGTAAACCAGATTTATGAAATAAAAAAGAAAAGACTTGGGTTAGATACTTTACGTCCTTGGGATGTGGAAGCAGAACCTGCCGGAGTAGAACCGCTTCGTCCTTTTAAAAACAGTGAAGAGCTTACCAATAAAACAATTGCATGTTTTAATAAGCTGCGTCCATTCTTTGGCGATTGTCTTCAAAAAATGAAAGAGATGGGCCACCTTGATTTGGAAAGCAGAAAAGGAAAAGCTCCAGGTGGATATAATTGTCCGCTGGCAGAAAGTGGTGCTCCATTTATTTTTATGAATGCAGCGGGACAGTTGGATGATGTAACCACGATGGTACACGAAGGTGGTCATGCTATTCATTCTTTTTTATCGCATGAGTTGGAGTTGAATGGTTTTAAAGAATATCCAACAGAAATTGCTGAAGTGGCCAGTATGGCCATGGAGCTTTTTAGTATGAACCATTGGGAAGTATTTTTTGATACAGCAGATGAATTGAAAAGAGCTAAAGAACAACAACTGGAAAGAGTGATCACCATTTTTCCATGGATAGCCACGATAGATAAATTTCAGCATTGGGTGTATGAAAATCCAAATCATACAGAAGAAGAAAGAGCTGCGCAATGGATTAACATACTTGAAGAATTTTCATCACCAGTTATTGATTTTTCAGGGCTGGATGAATACCGCCAGTTTGCATGGCAGCGACAGTTGCATTTATTCGAAGTACCTTTTTATTATATAGAATATGGCATTGCGCAATTAGGTGCTATAGGTTTGTGGCAGCAATACCAGCAAAATTCTGATATGGCGATTACTAATTATATATCGGCTTTACAATTGGGTGGCAAGAAAACACTTCCCGCCTTGTTTAAGGCGGCAGGTTTAACTTTTGATCTTTCGCCTGAGCATATCAGCCAGTTAATGCAATTTGTTAAAAAAGAAACGGATAGCCTTTAAACAAAAAAATACCCTTATAGTGGTATGGACAAAATTTCGAAATCTGAGGGTTTGCACTTACTTTTGGAATAGAGAATTAAATGCAGCATTGCATACAACATATTTACTACCTACAAAAACTGGAGTAAAAAATAGCTACTAATCAGAGCCTTAACCAAAAAGTCCCGATGTTTCCACACCGGGGCTTTATTTTTTAAAAACCCTGTCCCTAAAGGGAACTTAGGCTAGAACACACTTTTACTATTTCTGAATTTGCTATAAAGAATATATTCTTATAAATAGAGTAGCTGTTCTGTTCATTAGAATTACTGCAGATGAAGTGTGCGACCCTTCGCTTTACTCAGGGTAAGCTGCGACGCTAATGTTGATAATATAACAGGAAGATGAACGGAGCGTCGCAAGGGACGATCATCTGTGATAATGTAGCTGGTAACAAAATAAAAATCAATCTTCTTTTAGAAATTCAGTTACCATAAAAACTATTTGACCTAAGTTCCCTTTAGGGACAGGGTCTTACAATTCTTACAAACACCTTCTACTACTACTTCGACTTGAGTAGCAGAATATCCTTTGGGTAATTTTATTTCAGGAGTTACCACATCATCCAGGCAATAGGTGTTGTTACAATTATTACAAACAAAATGTATATGATGATCATGATGATGACCTTCACCGCATTCATCTTTACACAATGCATAGCGGATGGAATTATCTGCCGTAGGAATGGTATGGATAATTCCTTTGTCAACAAATGTCTGCAAGGTTCGATAAACAGTTACCCGGTCAAATTTTTCTCCGGCTCTATTTTCTATATCACCATGTGCCAATGCGCCACTCTGCTCCAAAAAAAGTTGAAGGATTTTTTTACGGCTGTCCGTAACACTCAGGGTATTCCGCTTCAGCAGATTTTCTACCTGCGCCGATAATTCTATGTCGTTTTTTTCTGCCATATCAGGTTAGCTGTTACTCCGGCATTTCTTTTAATAATTTGTGCGCCTCTTTTATCAGGTCCTTCACTTCACTTTCCTTAAGTCCATCAAATATTTTTCTTACGTAGCCTTCTTTATCTACCAATGCCCAGTGTTGTGTATGCATAAACTGATCGTTGATGCTTTGTAGATTATTGGCCGGATCATCCAACGTATAACTTACCCTTGCCGCATTGTACAAACTATCTTTTCTTCCGGTTAAAAACATCCAGCGGTTTGTATTCACTCCCAACGAGTCTGCATATTTTTTTATTTGAGCTACGGAGTCTGTTTGCGGATCGCTGGTATGAGATAAGATAAGAAAGCCATTATTATTTTTAAACTCATCATGCACCAGCTTCATGTAATTATTCATGATGGGGCAAATGGTTTTGCAAGTGGTAAAGAAAAATGCAGCCACATACACTTTACCTTCCACATCTTTCTCGGTGATCTTCTTTCCATCCTGGTTAGTAAAAGCAAAGGGCCGTACGGTACTTACCGGGTTTACTTTTCTTTTAGCAAAATCCGGAATGATCAACGTAAGGGCAAAATAAAAACCTACGGCAAGTGTTGCAAAAAATCCCAGGTATAACCATCTCTTTCTCGGCATCAGTATAAATTGAGGGGCAAAGTTAAGCTACGGGAAGTTTGATACTTCAAACCACAAGTTTCTTTTGCAACTATGTTGCTTTTTGGTAGCTTTGTCAGCTTCATGAAGATCAAACTAAATTGGGATGCACTGGGGATTGGGGCTTCGCTGGCCTGCGCCATTCACTGTGCATTATTACCGCTATTTCTTACCAGTCTTCCTTTGTTTGGTATAAACATAATACACAACACTTTGTTCGAAGCAGGAATGATATTGCTGGCTTTATGCATTGGCTCCTATTCTCTTTATCATGGTTTTAAAAAACATCATCATAGCTTGCTGCCTCTCACACTTTTTTTTGCCGGGTTTATTTTTTTAGTACTGAAACAGTTTTTTATTGCCTACGAAAAATGGATGCTTATTCCGGCTGTTGTTCTCATCATTACTGCACATCTTATTAATTACAAATCCTGCCGGGTGCACAACCATGCCCATGCAGATGATTGCGACCATTAAGTTTTTTTCTACTTATTTTAATTTACCTTGAATAAAAGTTTTGTTATGAGAAAACTATTTATCCTCTTTTTTCTATTTCTTTTTGTCAATCTTTTTGCCCAATACAACCGGGATGAAACAGCCATCCGTAATATACTGTCGCAGCAAACCGATGCCTGGAACAGCGGCGATATTACCAGCTTTATGCAAGGCTATTGGGAAAATGACTCATTGATGTTTATTGGAAAAAGCGGAGTTACTTATGGCTGGGTAAATACATTGAACAATTATAAAAAAGGATATCCTGACACAGCTTCCATGGGAAAACTTTCATTTACATTGATTCAAGTAAAAAAGCTTTCCAAAAAATATTATCATGTTACCGGCAAATGGTTTTTAAAACGCAGCATTGGCGATGTAGGCGGTCATTATACTTTACTATTCAAAAAAATAAATGGCCGCTGGGTTATTGTTTCAGATCACAGCAGCTAATTTTTAGTTTACTATTTAGTTTATTTTTAAAAATAAAATCATGGCCTTAATTATTCTTGGCATCATTGCATTGATAGCAGGATACTCTATTCAAAACAATGATCAGTTTGGTCGTTTTTCAAAAATCGTAAGAGGAACTGCAATGCTGCTGATAGTGGCAGGGGTAATAAGCAAATGTGTAGTACAGATCAATGCCGGGCAGGTGGGGGTAAAATCTCTTTTTGGTAAAGTGCAAAATGATGTATTGAGCAGCGGCCTGCATTTTATAAATCCCTTTGTCGAAATAACTCGACTTGATATTAAAACCCAGAACTACACCATGAGTGGCATTCATGATGAAGGCCAAAAATCAGGAGATGATGCAATCCGTGTACTTACGGCAGATGGGCTGGAAGTAACGATTGATCTTACAGTGCTTTATAAACTTCTTTCATCCGAAGCTCCCAGGTTGATGAGAGAAACGGGTGATGACTATACCGATAAAATTGTACGGCCACTTACCCGAACAAAAATCCGGGATAACTCTGTTTATTATGATGCAGTGGCTCTTTATTCCAATAAACGGGATGAGTTTCAACAGAGAATTTTTAAAAGCATAGAAGATGATTTTAAAAAAAGAGGATTAATACTGGAACAATTGCTGGTAAGAAATATCACATTACCACAATCTGTAAAAGCTACGATTGAGCAAAAAATAAATGCCGAACAGGATGCACAAAAAATGCAGTTTGTATTATTAAAAGAAAAACAAGAGGCTGAAAGAAAAAGAGTAGAAGCCCAGGGCATTGCCGATTATCAACGTATTATTAATATTGGCCTTACCGATCAACAATTGCAGTATGAGCAGATAAAAGCATATCTGGAATTAGCGAAATCTCCCAACTCCAAAGTAATAGTAATGGGCAAAGGTAATGCCCCGGTAATATTGGATACAAAGAATTAAATGGCTTGCTTATTTTATTTCCAGATCTTATACAAATGCCTGATCAAAAAGAATAGACTGATAACCGCAACCACATAAAATATAATGGTATAGATAACGGGCTTGCCATTTGCATATCCCAGCTCAAAATAAAGGCCTGCTGTGGCACATGCTATCATCCAAAATAGTCCCAGTGAAATTGAGTTAAGAATTTTTACAAAAAATATTTTTACTTCGGGATCCCAGTTGGGTTGCATAATAAAAGATTTGTTATGTAAAATACAACATTTGAAAAAGAAGAATTGTTGTGCCTTAATTGATCAGCATATTTACAAAGTCAGTAGAGTCCCCATTAAACACATTAAAGTCTACCGGAGAAATAATACCGTTCACTCTTCCCTCATCACTATGCTGCCAGAAATGCCAATCTCTGCCAATGCGTGGCTTACCGGATTGACGATAATGTGCAGCCCATAGCGGATACTTATCAAACTCACTACCAAGGTTTCTATTATAAAAATCTACATTGGTATAAATGATAGGCCTCACCCCATAATGTTTTTCTACGATCAGCAACCATTCTCTGATCTCTGCTTTCAATTGTTCCGCCGATACACCATTTAATTGTTCTACATCCAGCACCGGTGGCATATCCCCAATTTTAAGATCTACTGTCTTAATAAAACTTTCAGCCTGCTTTCTTCCATCTTTTGAAGCAATAAAAAAATGATAGGCGCCCCTGAAAAGACCAGCTTGTTTAGATTTTTTCCAGTTTCGCCTAAACTGTGGATCCGTATTACCAGTTCCTTCTGTTGCTTTTATAAAAGCAAATCCAAGTTGAATGTTTTTTACTTTCATAGCCTGCACTTCTTCCCAGGCAATCACCGACTGGTATTTAGAAACGTCAATGCCATGAATTGAATATTGATCGGGAATGATAATACCAAACTCGGGGTAACGGGTATTTTTTATTTTGCGATAGCTAAGCCATTGCCAGAATAAAAATCCGGCGATTACCAGCAGGGCTGCTATCGTCATCGAAAAAAATGTACGGCGATATTGTTTTCTTTTTTTGCGGGAAGCCATTTTGGCTATGGTGGTTTGATTTTTTACAAGAGGGGACAAATATAAATGCTGCAACAACTAAAATTTATTAATTCCTTATTTACTTATCGTTTATATCGAAATCAATTACTTATAACTGTAAGGCGGAGTAGATAATCGCAGCCTGGGCAAGGTTTAAAATTTTCTTTTTGCAACTACTGTAAATAAATGCTACATTGGTATTCCCCATTTTTAACCAAACCACTTTTGTTATGACACAACCACCTTTTGCAGGTTATAAACCTGTCATTACACTTTTCATTTCATTTTTTTTATTATCCATTTGCCAGGCACAAAATTTTAAAAGTATTGAATGGGCCAAAGACACCGTTTCAAGAAATGATGCCATGGGCGGCAAAAACACATTTTTAAATACAGTAAGAGGAAGCGGACAAAACGCAACCGAACGGGTTATTCTACCTGTTCAAAAATTGAAAGATATTATGGATGCCTGCATGGCACATAATATTACTGATGTATCTGTTTTTATTGTTGCACTACGTCAATCAGATATTGCGAGGTTCCGCAGCAATAATCCGGGCTCCAATGCTACCGATGCTCAATTGAGAGGAAGCCAGATGCTGGTTTTTAGGGTGCCGCGGAGAGCCTTTGCTGAAGGTGCTTCGGGTGCTACATTAAATTTTTCATCCAGCAAGCTGATGATAAGTTTATTAGGAGCTGGGTTGGTAATGCTGGATTCATCTTTTGATAGCTCTCCATTTGGAGCTGGCGATGTTTATTTCAGCTTGGGAACTATCTGCCCGCCGCCGATGTCATGTGATGCCGATTAATCTATTTTTTCATCTATAGAAACCTCTTCTTCACCTTCTACCAGTGAAAGAGGTTTCTTTTTTTTGCCAAATAATCTTGAAAGAGAAAGTCGGCTACGAACAGTTATCAAATGTCTGGATAATAAATAATGAATAAGCCTATGCTCCAGGAAATGATGCATCGGCAAGAGGATTGAAATTAGTCCAATTTTGATCAGCCATATTTTCCACGGCTCTCCATGTGTTAAATGATGTATCCAATTGTCTAATATCAGGATCACAAATTCGAAAAAGAATATTAATGATAAAAAGCCCATCAGTCGGATGGTAAGTGCAGAAACTTTAAACATTCCAAAAATGATCATTACTACAAAGGCAGTTGCTACTACTATTGTTATCAGCATGTATTGAAGGTTGAATTTTCTTCTTTGCTTTTCCTTAGCCAGGTCTTCCTCCCGTTGTTGTTGTCGGGCCACATTTTCTATCTCCATTAATGCCAGATCTCTTTCCCGCCCTAAAAGATCTACACTGTCTTTATAGTTTTCGTATAAAAGACTATATGTAAACGCCTGCTTATAATCTCCCTGCTGTTGATACAAGTCTTTCAATTCGCTACTCATTGATTTTAATCCCCGCAGATCTGAAGATTCTTTATACAGCAAAAAAGATTTATTGTAATAAGTAATTGCCTCCGAAACATTTTTGTTGGTTTTAAAAGCATCCGCATATTCATCAAAGAAATTTTTACGAATCCACAGATCATACTTCATTTCAAAAAAAGGTTCTGCTATTTTAAAATAATACAAAGCACTATCTGCTCCACCACTATATAGATGAATTTCTGCCAGCATCCAGTTTATGTATCCCGGACCCGTTTTAATAAATACATTTTTTAGCTCCGGATTTTTTTCCAGGAAATCAATCATGTATGCAGGCTTCTCCGCTATCAGCATATGAAAAAACAAAATTCTTTCTCCTTCTATTTTCAATAATGGATTGTAAATAGAATCCGCCAGCATGATTGCTTCCTGTAAATAAGCTTTTCCTGCTACATAATTATTCAGCTTAGCTAAAAAAATATTATCCAGAATCTGCCCTTCAATGTTTTTTAGTCTTTTATTAATTGCCAGACTTTGATTTATATATTTTTTTGCCGTTTCTGTTTTCTTTAATTTATCATACAGAATTCCCATCTGATGATAAACCATTGGCAGCAAACTTTCTGTAGAATGGTGAATAGCTATATTCTGCGCATTGGTAAATGTTTTAAATGCCATTAAAACATCTGATCGTTGCTGATAAATATTTCCCAGTTGTAATGCGGCTACCACTTTTGCAGAATCGCTGTTTGTATTCAACGCAGTAGTAAAAGCAAGGTTGGCAAATTTAAATGCTTGTTCAAGCTGCCCGTCCGAGCTGTTGATATGTGCAAGATTTGCATTAGCATAGGCTATGTATTCTTCCAATTCATTTGCTTTTGCATATTCCAATCCCCTTTTGATAAAAGCTCCGGTTGTTTTTAACCGTTCCTTTGTACCAGCTCCGGTAGTTAATAATCCTGCATTGTTGAAGTAAGCCATTAACACCAGATGCTGCTTCAATGTAGCTTCCGCCAGCATAATTTGCTTTTCAATTAGGCTGTCTCCTGTATCAAAATCTTTATTAGCATAATAGTATTCCGATAACTTGCCAAGGATTCCGATTTGCTCCGAATCGGATTTTGCCTGCTTAAGATTTTGTATTAATCTTTTTTCAAATTGCTGCTGACTATATAAATGTGAGAATGGAATTAATAAAAAGAGGATAAATGCTATACGTATGGGAAAACGATAGCAGCATGATGGCTTACTTATTACAGAAAGTGTTGGTAGCAAAAGAATAAATATAGCATAAGGTAAGAAAAGTTTTAGAAATACCTATTCTATAATCCGCAGCTTCGCATAATTCAGCATAATCTTCTTCTCTCCGTTATGTTCAAACTTTACCGTAGCAATAGGATTGTGTGCAGCTCCTTCCATTTTCATTACTTCCCCAAATCCAAATTTTTGATGTTCCACTTTTTGTCCTTCTTTTAAATCAGATGTATCGCTGGCTGCAAAATCTGCAGATGGTACATGTTCTTTTACTTTTGCAGGTACTCCTTTTGGCGGCAAATAAGATGGTGCTGATTTTTGTGCAGCAGGACCAGAATTATAATAAGTGCCGGATTGATGACTTACTTTTCCCGACTCACCATCATCCACTTGTTTTCCTCGCATTCTCTCAAATGCTGAACCCTTGTTCCACTTGCTTCCACCTACCTGATTTTTTGCACCGCCACCTGCAAAACTTCTATCCATATATTGCTCGGGCACTTCTTCAATAAACCGGCTTGGTTCATTTTGTACTAATTGTCCAAAACGATAACGGGTATTAGCATAAGTAATCCATAGCCGCTGCTTGGCTCTTGTAATCACCACATAAAATAATCGTCGCTCTTCTTCAAGTTCCTCTCTTGTATTAATGGCCATCGCATTTGGAAAAAGCATTTCTTCCAAACCGGCAGCAAACACACAGCTAAATTCTAATCCTTTGGCTGCATGTATGGTCATCAATTTTACTGTATCTGCATCCGGGTCTTTATCGTCTGCATCTGTTAGCAAAGTAATTTGCTGTAAATAAGATGCAAGACTTTTATCCACCAGCTCACCATCTTCATTATCCGGACTTTCCGTCCATTCTTTAATGGAGTTTAATAATTCCTGTATGTTCTCATACCGGGCCACTCCTTCTGTGCTTTTATCATTGAACAATTCTTTTACGAGGCTTGTTTGTTTGCCTACATGAAAAGCCACTTCGTAAGCATTTTGTTTTGTCAGCATACTGCCAAAACTTTTTATCATAGTAACAAATTCTTCAAGTGCCGTAAATGTACCGGCACGAAAGCCAAACTCATTTGCTTTTTCCAACACCTGCCACATACTGATGTTGGCTGTATTTGCTTCTAATACCAGTTTATCAATTGTAGTCTTACCAATTCCTCTTGCCGGATAATTAATAATACGTTTTAAGGCTTCCTCATCTTGCGGATTTACAATAATGCGGAGATAAGCAACAATATCTTTTATTTCTTTTCGCTGATAAAAACTGATACCTCCGTAAATAGTATAGGCCAGTCCCATTCTTCGCAATGCTTCTTCAAAGGCACGGCTCTGTGCATTGGTGCGATAGAGAATTGCAAAATCTTTGTTGCTGTAATGATTGCGGAGCTTTTGTTCCTGGATACTATCGGCCACAAATTTTCCTTCATCATTATCGGTCATCGTCCGCACCAGTTTTATCTTTTCTCCTTCTGCATTTTCGGTAAACAATACTTTCTCTATCTGGCTTTTATTATTTTTTATTACTTCATTGGCCACATGCAGAATACTTTGTGTGCTGCGATAGTTCTGCTCCAGCTTTACCAGCTTTACCTCATCATAATCTTTTTGAAACTGCAAAATGTTTTCAATGGTGGCACCACGAAAACTATAAATACTTTGTGCATCATCACCTACCACACATACATTTTCATGCATAGCACCAAGTAGTTTGATAACTTCATACTGCGCAGGATTCGTATCCTGATACTCATCAATCAAAATGTATTTAAACTTATGCTGGTATTTAGATAAAGCTTCCGGAACATTTTTTAATAACTCGTAAAACTTCAGCAACAAATCATCAAAGTCCATTGCCCCATTTTTAAAGCAACGTTTTGCATAAGCCTCATATATCTGCCCGATAGCAGGACGATTGCTTCGCATATCTTCCTGCTGCAGCCCGTAATCATTTTTATACTCTTCCGGACTTACTAATGCATTCTTGGCTGCCGATATTCTGTTGTAAACAATATTGGGTTTGTAATGCTTATCATCAAGATGCAATTCATTAACAACTGTTTTTACCACACTCTTTGCATCATCCGTATCATAAATAGTAAAGCTGCGGGGGTAGCCAATTTTATCCGCTTCAAACCGAAGTATTCTCGCAAACACTGAGTGAAAAGTGCCGATGTATAAATTTCTTGCTTCGCCATTGCCCAAAATCTTCTCCACTCTTTCCTTCATTTCTTTGGCGGCCTTATTCGTAAATGTGAGAGCCAATATATTAAAAGCATCAACACCATATGCCGACATCAGGTTGATTACTCTGGTTGTCAGCACTTTCGTTTTTCCGCTGCCGGCCCCGGCCACTATCATTATCGGTCCGTCTTTATGTAGTACGGCTTCTTTTTGCCGTTCGTTTAATCCACTTAAGTAATCAATCATGGGTGCAAGTTACCGTCTTCATCTGTCTTCTTTCTGAATGATGATGTATAATTATTGATGATGTGGAAATTTTGTATTTACGTTGTTAGCTAATTTAATTTTTCCTGCCGGGTTGATAGATATAGTTGCGTCTTTTACCATGAATTTATAACCGCTGCTGTTATTGGGGTCTTCTCCCGGTTGTTCCATCACATTCCAACCGGCGCATACTTGTTGCTTTGGAACTACGCCGATTATTTTATTATCACTGCAGGTTGTGTGTATAAAAGCAAATTTTGGAGTAAGTACTGCTATTAATTTAATTTTATCTCCTACCTGGTGCAGGTATGGAACCGGTAGTTGGATTTTTTCATACACATCACTGGTGTTTATGTTAGTGGTATATGGTTGTCCGTATGCATCAGACTGCGAATAAATTTTTTGTACAGAAGGAGTAAAATACAGATTGGTAAATAATTGCCCTCCTTTCTGGGTATTTCTTTTCCGGGTTATTTCTATTTCTACATAAGGCATCCGGTATTGGCCTCTTGGGTCTGGCTTATAAGTAAAGAACCCGCCATTCTGCATATTCTTTTTCGAACTCTCCTCTACCATTTTCTCAAATCCTTTTGCAATCAGTTCTACACATATTTCATCGCAAGGCATGCCGGTTTGTTCGGCGGCTTTCTGTATCAGCGTCTGCACTATTTGCCCTTCAGCCAATTTACACATCTCATCAAAGTTGGGAATGCTGGGTGGCATACCTGCATAAGACATAGCAATTTCAAAAGCCACCCCCGTTGACACATTACACCCTTCATCAATTTTCTTTTTATCCAATCCTGTTTGTTCTATCAGTTTTTTATTGGCACTGGTTACCGGGTCATAGTTGCACATGTACTCACTGAATTTACTTTTCAAATAGTCTTTCGTTTCGCTGTAGAGTTTGCTGGCACCGTTTACTCCCCAGGCGGCGGCATCTATTGCCGAGTTAAATACTTTTTCATACCAGGATTTTTCTTTTGGTGGTGATGGACAGATGATTGTTCCTATTGGTAAGGTATTTTTAAAAGTCTGTACTTCTTCTTGTTTCCATTTAATACCCATGGGGCTAAAATAGTCGGGCTGTTCATCCTTTTTTTCCGGTTCAGGATAACCAGTAACTACTATGCAATTAACAAAAGCGGCTTCTGGATAATGCATTTGTATATAATTCACCGCCGTTATTTCATAATCAGATGCCAGTGAGTCTTCGCTGGTAGGTACAGGTGGTGGTGGAAAGTTGATATAGTCTGGAACTATCTTAATCGTATTAACGGCCTTACTGATAACACTACCCCGCCCATCCAATACCAGCAACCGTACATAATAAGTGCCATAGGTTTTTAAGGCATCCAGTAATATTGCTGCATTGTTTACTTGTAAGCCGGTGTTGTTACTATATCTGGTATTTACTTTTTCCCTGCTTCTGCTGTATTGTATTCCTTTTATCTGCTGCTTAAAGCTGATACTGAATTTTACACTATCTGCTTTGGTTTTAGTAATCGTTCTTGTTTCTATAATGCCGGTAAAATCTTTTTCGTCGGTAAGAGGAAAGGGCAGTGTTGAAATTTCGAACCTGGCAGCAGCAGCATTAGCTGGAATATGGTGCCATAAAAAATCGCTTTGCCACTGTGGTGTTTCCGTTTTTCCGGTGATGTATTTTTTTTCACCAGCATAATAATTAGTAATCCACGGTGCATTTTTATTATCTACATCGCCGGGATAGGTCTCTGTCCATTTCAGGTTGGGTAGTATATACGAATCTGCCAACTTGTAATTGCCTGTTACATTTGCTGCAGTTGTTACTCCTGTTCGCTTCGGTAATACCAGTCTTTTTTGCGAACCCCGGTTTTGAGATGCAGGAACGGTATCTGTTTTAACAACAGTAGTTTGATTAACCGGGGTTACTTTTGTTGCGGGTTGTATTGGCCGGGTTATTTGTGCAGTAGTAGTAGAAAAAATACATACCAAAAATATAGCGAAGATTACTTGCTTCATAAGTGGGGTTTATATTTTAAAGCTACAATTTATTGAGGATGATATATAGTTTTTGCTGTTCTCAATATTTCTTTCTTATCCAACGTCATAGGTTTGGTTTGTTGATTTTGAAACATTGTCATCTGGTCTTTGTAATGCGGTGAATCCGGATGCATAGATGACCCGAATGTATTAACTGATTCTATAATAGGCAATCCGCCATTTTTTGGATAGCGGACAAAACAGATATAAGCATCGCCAGAAATAACTTTCCTTGTACCATTTTTACATGGCTCTGTATAAATAGCTGTGAGCACATCGGGTAATCCCCATGACGGACGAACATCATCTCCTCTTACTAATTTTTGTATGTCGCCTAATACCAAATCTGTTTTACCAAAATGCTGCATCATATAATCATGTACATATTGATAAGTTTCTATTGATTCTGCTTTGGTTAATTGTCTTGCAGGAACACCGGCCAGTTTTTTTGCCACATAATCATACACCAATAAAAATATAGCAGCCCCTTTGCTGGTAGTAATGGCTTTTCTGTCCCAGCTTTTAAAATTTGTAATTACATCCTTCATCCCCGGGTGATCATTGGCATTCAAACCAAGCATTGTATCAATGGCATAAGTATATTTTAATTCTTGAGGCAATTGCTGATCAAATTTTATTTGTTTGAATGTTTTGTAATCAACTTTATTCTCACCAATTAATTCAGTGACCCGTTGGCTGCGGTTATTGTGATAAGTTTCATATCCATCATTCTTATCAAACCTATTTCGATCAAGATTGTTTTTTGTATCCGTAGCTAAAAACGGTGAATGATTAGTATTAAACAAATAACCAGACGGAGGATTTATTTGTTGCGGCAATTCAGCAACTGATTTAAACTCCTTCCACAATGTTGAAGATGTATTTCCCGGCACGGTACTTTTCCAATTATACTTCGGATCAGGATTTCTCCTCGGCATTTTTCCATTACTTATATAGAAAATAGTATCGTATCTGTCTGCATACATAATATTAAACATGGGCAGACTTGTCATGCTGAGAGCTTTGTAAAATTCCGTAAAGTTTTTTGCCTTATTCATCCGGTACCATTCTTCCAATGCTTTTATATCCATTGTAGCAGGAACTCGTAATGAAAAAATACCTTTATCCGTTTTTACCGTGGCACCATATTTACTCCAATATATTTTTTTACCGATGGTAATGGGAATTCCTTTGACTTTCAGTTTCGCTTTACTTTCTTCAAGGTCTATCCATTCACCATCAAACTTATATTGGTTTTTATTTGCCGGATTTATTTCAAGTTGAAACACATCCACTTTATCCTGGTAATTAACTGTATGTGCCCAACCTAAATTTTCATTGGTGCCATGAAAAATTAAACAGCCACCGGGAAATAAACCACCCAACATATTCCATCCCTGTTCGCTTTGCAGATGTGCTTCATAAAAAGCTACCGGACCTTCCTGCGGCTGGTGTGCATTTATAGCCAGAAAACTTTCACCAGTGATTGTTTTGTTTGAATTCATTGCAAAAGCATTAGACCCCTGCGGATTAAAATTTGGAATGGTTGCCACATTGCCTCCCAAAATTTGCGGTAGCACTCTATCTATTCCACAAAAAAGACTGGTAGAAAAAACTACTGCGGTCATGTATTCTTTCTGATCAAATGGAAAAGCCTTCTTGTATTTTATTTCTGATGAATGAGCTTTTGCATAAGCATTCAATCCCTGCACATATCCGTTTATCAATTTGAGAAAATCAGGGCTGAGAGTACTCCATTGTTCATCTACCGTTTTTCTGATGCGTAATAAATTAATTACATAATCTCCTTCAGCGCCTTTTTTGCCAAGCCCAGTTCCCAATTTTGCTTTACCACTTAATATCATTAATTGTATAGTGGCAAAATCATCTTCGGCATGTGCCCATGCAAGTCCGTACGCAACTTCCGCATCAGTAGCAGCAAATATGTGCGGTACACCAAAGCTATCTCTTGCAATAGTTATGTTGGCAGGGTTTATTTGAGCGGAAGCGTTGAAACTTATGATGAGAAAGTAAACCAAGATTTTTTTCATACTGGAAAGTAAATGCTTTTATTCTTCTGTAGGAGTCGCTATAAAAAAAATTGTTTTGAAAAATATTTGTGACATTTGAATAAAGAGATTAACACCCATGCAGATTACCCATAAGATAGACGACTTCTTTTATACTATTTTCCCCGAATTAAGGGGGGGGGGGTAAAGACCTATTAATCAATAAGTTAGAAGATTATTATAGCTTTGGCCCTTACAAACCCACCGTTTCTATTACTGAAGATTGGGCCACCATTGACATTGATACCTCCGCCATCATCTCTCAGGAAGCCGATTACCGCAAAACGGTAGCCCTTTGCGAAAAAGGAAATTATGCCGACGCAAAACCAATTCTTAAAAAATTAATAGAGAAGAACCCTGCCAAGTCCGAATACCACCGGATAATGGGGCAAATACTTTCTGACGAAGGCGACCCGGAAGAAGCCATCAACTCATTAATAGATGCACTCCGGTGGAACTCCAAAAACGGATATGCCCTGCTAATGATGGGAAACATTTTTGCCAAGTCCAAAAATGATGTGCCAACGGCCATGCAATATTATGACCAGGCATTGCTGGCCAACCCAAACGATAACATTGCCATAAATAATATAGGTGCTAATCTCATGCAACAAGGGAAACTTGAAGAAGCAAAAAAATATTTTTGGGAAGCATTAAAAATTAATGACAAATATCCAAATACACATTTTGCATTAGGAATGATTGCAGAAATAGAGGATGATTTACACTCTTCTTTTTATAGCACAATACAGGCAATTAAACTTAATAAAAACAATGATGTACTTTATCAAAATTCTGTACGGCAGGCATTTGGTATAGCAACAAGAATTATTGAAAAGGGTGAAGGGAAAAAAATATTCAGGGAATACAGGAAAAAATTGGAATTTGAAGGGGGCAAAGAAATAGATATTGTAGAGGATACAGAAATTCCAACAGCTGCCAAAATAGAGTTTGCAGAAAATTATGACAAACAAAAACATATAGTAAAATACAAACCAAACTATCCAGCAGTAGAGCATTTAATAATGCATGAGTTGGTTCACTTAGATTTTGTAATCGAAGCAAGGAAAGGAGAATTAAATCAACTCTTTATTTCTACCCAAGAAAATAAATCTGAATTTATAAAAGGACTTGAACCAACAATTAAGAAGTTTAATAAAATGGGTATTCCTGAAAATTCAATTGCAAGTTATTGCTCAAGTCTTTTCGATGGAATGAACAGACAAATTTTTAATACTCCAATTGATCTTTTTATTGAAAACTTCCTTTTTAATGAATATTCTGAATTAAGACCTTATCAATTTCTTTCTCTGTATGCTTTGATTCAGGAAGGTTTAAAGGCAGTAACTGATAAAAAAATAGTTGACCTATCCCCAAAAGATATTCTTTCTAAAAGCAAAATATACAATTTGGTTAGTGCTATTCAATTCAAGGATTTGTTTGGGTTGGACTTGATAAAAGATTTTCAGGCATCTCCCATTGAATTAAAACATGCTAATGAATTTTACAACGAATACTTACAATACAGAGATGATAAAGAACCTGCCGAAGAGTATGAAATGGTTATACACTGGGCAGAAGATTTAAAACTTGATAAAAACTTTGAACTCGTTAACGAAGTTGAATACAGAACTAAAAGAACTGATATAGACAATCTTCTTACTTCAATTGAAAAAGATCCTTACGACTTAGAATTCAAAGACCCTTATAAAGAAAGGGAAATGAATAAGTTTCAAAAGTCCCAAGAAAAAATTGGGACAAATATGGCTGTTACCATGTTTATGGTAGATGCATTACAATACTTTGAAACAGTACCTAAAGAAAAAATAAAGGCAATAGCTGTTGAAATAGCTATGAATGGCACTCAAGGTTACCGGCCTGATGGTAACGATTACCGCATTAGTGCTATACCCGGCAAATTGTTTAGTGGTTACCACATTTTGGCTTACTACTATGTTAGCTGGATGCTGGCAATACCAGAAATGGTTTCAGAACTTCATTTGCCGTATGACGATGAATACAAATTGGCAATATTAATGCATAAACCAAAATAGGATGAATGACATCGGAGATATAATTCAGGAACTAATAAAATTCAGAAATGAAAGGGATTGGGAGCAATTTCATAACCCTAAAGATCTTGCTTTGGCAATAAATGTTGAAGCTGGAGAACTACTTGAATTGTTTCTTTGGAAAAATGCAGCAGATGCTAATAAAGAGAAAGTAAAAGAGGAGTTGGCTGATGTTTTTGCGTTTGCATTTTTATTGGCTGACAGTTATGGCTTGGATGTAAAACAAATTGTTCTTGATAAAATAAGGTTGAATGAAGAAAAATATCCTGTTGACAAGGCAAAAGGAACAGCAAAAAAATATGATGAATTATGAGTTTATCATTTGAATTATCGATTGAAGTTTCTGAACAATATGATTTCAATAGGGAATCATTAGCAAGAATTGAACTAAATCCTTGGGTAAAGAATCAATGGCCTTTGGTATACTTTATACAAAACGAAACTGAACGCTTAGCATACGTAGGAGAATCCACAAATGCTTCAAGTCGAATAATAAATCATCTCGCAAATCCTGAAAGAAGGAAATTAAATAAAATCTCTATAATTGGTTCTGATAAATTTAATAAGTCTGCTACATTAGATATTGAGTCTAATTTAATTCAATATATTACTGCCGAAGGAACCTATGCCTTACAAAATGGGAATTATGGATTAATTAATCACAACTATTATCAACAAGATTTATATAAAGACCTTTTCAAAGAAATTTGGACTAAACTAATCGAGAAAAAATTTGTTACAAAATCACTGGTAGAAATAGAAAATTCTGAATTATTTAAATACTCGCCTTACAAATCTTTGAATGAGGATCAGTATAATTCAGTTCTCGAAATTCTTGAGGGATTGACAGTAAAAAATTCCAATAGAATATTTGTTAAAGGAAGTGCAGGTACGGGTAAAACGATTTTGGCCACTTACTTAATAAAATTATTAAGTTCAGATATTACTAATTCAAACTTCGAAGAGTTCAACGATGACGAACTAAAAGAAGTCAATTATATCAAAGCATTTCAGGTGAAATATCCAAAAGCGAAAATTGGGCTTGTAATTGCAATGACATCACTAAGAGAGTCACTTGAAAATGTTTTTAAAAAAATACCTGGGTTAAAGGCTTCAATGATAATAAATCCTTCAGACACTTTTAAACTAAAAGAAAAATACGATTTATTGATTATTGATGAAGCACATAGACTACGCCAATATAAAAACATTAGTTGGCGAGGAGCATTCAAAAAGAATAATCGCAAATTAGGTCTCGATGATACTGGCAATGAGTTGGATTGGATTATTGCAAACAGTAAGAATCAAATTTTTTTCTATGACTCTGCACAATCTGTAAAACCGTCAGATGTTGATGAAGATAAATTTAACGTCCTGTTGAACGACAGTAATACTTTAAAACTTGAACTTATATCTCAAATGAGGGTTCTGGGCGGTAATAATTATATAAAATTTGTTGATGACTTACTTCATGTTAAAAGGACTATAAAAAATACCTATAACGGAAAGAATTACGAACTACTCGTTTTTGATTCTTTAATTGATTTATATGATGAGCTTGGTAAGAGAGAAAATTTAGATGGCCTATGTAGGCTAGTTGCAGGTTACTCCTGGCCTTGGTCTTCCAAAGAAGATAAAGCCGCAATAGATATTGAAATTGAAGGGATGAAATTTCAATGGAACCAAACAGACAAAGATTGGATTAATTCACCAAACGCATTTAAAGAAATAGGCTGTATTCACACAACTCAAGGGTATGATTTAAATTATACTGGAGTTATTTTTGGAAAGGAAATTAATTACAATAAATTAACCAACTCAATAGAAGTTGATTCTAAAATGTATTTTGATACATACGGAAAAATAGGGGTCAAGGATAATGAACATTTGAAATCCTATATCATCAATATATATAAAACAATTATGTATCGAGGAATAAAGGGGGCTTTTATTTATGCGTGTAATAAAGAATTACGAGAATACCTAAAAAAACATATATCTACTTTTAAAAAAGAAATTCCATTTAGAATATTACATTTCGAAGACGTAAAACCATATGTCAATTCTGTACCATTAATTGATATCTCTGCCGCTGCTGGTAATTTTAGTGACTTACAAATACATTCCGATTTTGAATGGATAGAATTGCCATTTAATATGACACCCCAAAAAGGCTATTTTGTTTGTAAGGTTGTCGGTGAATCCATGAACAAGAAAATACCCAATAATTCATTTTGCTTATTTAGAGTAGATGAAGGAGGAAGTAGAAATGGGAAAATTGTACTTATAGAACTATATAACAAGCAAGATTCAGAATCGGGATCAAGATTTACTATTAAAGAATATCGCAGCAAAAAAACAATTGATGAAAACCAATGGAGCCATCAATCAATAATTCTAAAACCATTATCAGAAAATTCAGAATTCAAAGACATTCAATTAGATGAAGATGAGTTAAACAATTTAAAAGTTGTTGGGATATTTGAATGTGTATTATAATATTGAAAGTTTGCTGAATTTCATTTCCTCCTCATACTCCCCAAATACTTTTCATTGATCACCATTCCCATCGGCTTATCATACACTTTCCCTTCCACCCAGGAAATGATATCCAGATAGGCGAAGGATCTGGTTTCAAAACGATTTTTCTCCAAATGCTTGATGGTGTGTAATAATTTTTCAAACTCAGGTCGCAGTTGCCGGGGAGATAGTGGCATTGATTGTCGCAAAAATTTAAACATCGCTTCTTCTACTGCTGTAAGGTTTTTCATTTTTGCCATAAATCGATATACCGATTTCGTCAAAGATTCCATCAGCATATCATTTCCCAATTCATAATGGGCCATCAGGTGTACCAGCCGTGCATAGCATTGCAGATCGTATCGCAGATCAGTTTTATCATTAATTATTTTTTGCAGGTAATCAATGCAGCGATTATAATCACCGCTGCCAAAATACAGCATGGCTATTTTATAATTCAATACCAATATGCGGTGATGATCGATAAATAGATGATAGTTCTCCAGCTTTTCTTCAATACCGGAAATAAGTGTGAGGCCCTGGCGAAAAGTGCCCAACATAAAATGCTGATTGATGCGGGCAATACTGATATAAATGAAAGCTTGTATTCGGAAGTTGTCATGCTGCTTTACTCTATCCGTCAATGCTACTTTCTCAAACTTCTTTAATGTTTTTTCGAATTCCCGGTAATTGCGCAAATCAAAATGAGCATTGAGCAGGTTGTGCAATCCTTTGATGTAGTGACCCGTTTCTACCCGAACCATTAAAGGTTGTTCAGTAAAAAGATCCACCCATTTTTTTGAATAGCGGTAGTACTGCAAAAAATCCTGCCGGATAAATGCATACCATCCATAACTCTGGTAAAGAAATAGCCGCTCATAAAAACCTGTTTGTTTAAAAACATCCGGTGGAAGATTTTCTTTCATGAATTTTTTTATACCTGCTTCATCTTCTTCATTGCGGGCATGGCCATGTTTTATATACCAGCTATACAATTGCAAAGCCAGATTGGAAAGTCTTGCTACCATATCAATGTGCCTGCTTACTTCATTAGCTTCTGCAGATAGAGTTTCGGCTCTATCCTGCATACTGCGGGTAATGTGCAGGTTCTCTATTCTTTTTTCCAGTGCAATCAGTTGTGGTAAAAAATTAAACTTTTGATTGGTATTGGCTATTTCCTTGGCCCGTTCCAATATCCTCAGACTTTGCTGAAACAATCCTTTCTTATATAATATATGTGCATAATCAAACTGCTCGTTGATTTGCAAATCAAGACTGTCGGTACTTTTAAGCAACCGGAGGCTTGCCATTATTTGTTTGTATAAATGTGTTTTAAGATTAGCCAGTTGTGGCTTGGTTACATCATCTAATTTTTTCAGTAATATTTTTTCATCGTACTCTTTTTGTTTATCCAGTGCATCAAAGAGGCGAACGATCTTAAGGTCTTCTTTGCCCGAACTTCTTTTTATATACAGTTTGAAATGCCTTTTTTCAGCCTTTTCCAGGGACTTTATGAGCTGAAATAATATATCTGTCGGTCGGTTGGGCATCATGGCAAATTTATTCTGAAATGCAGGTCCAGCAAGGATTTTCACAAAAAGATAACCCGTAGGCATCATCAAATCCATACTAAGTTGGGTTGAATGAAAAGCCGGTAGCACCTACTTTTGATATACAAAGATGCAGGGTTTCAGACAGCAGGCAATCGTTAGTGGAAAAAGCAAATCGTAGAGGCCTTAGCAGTGCATCATCAACACACTACATTTCGAAGATTTTCATATGGCAAGCAATCGTTAGAGGTCAGTCCGTTTCTACGGAAGGACCTTTTTTTATTTTGGCACTGCAATGTAACAATTTATTAATACTGGCAAACAGTATCCTATTTCTTTATTAAATTTTTTATGTATTGATTCATTTTTATTGAAAAAACTCAATACATGCCATACATCGTTGAGTTAGTGATTGATTATCTTCATGCCATAAAACAATCATGTATGGCAATCCGCATCTTTATTACAGGTGGCACTTTTGATAAAGAATACAATGAAATAACCGGTCAGTTATATTTCAACGACACTCATATGCATGATCTGCTGGAAATGGGCCGTAATAAAGCAGAAGTAGAAATAAGAACTTTGATGATGGTGGATAGCCTGGAGATGACTGACGAAGACAGGGAGCTGATCGCTTATCAATGTAACCAATGTGATGAAGAGAAAATAGTGATCACTCATGGAACTGATACGATGAGTGACACCGCAAAAATTCTTGCACAAAAAGTAAAAGATAAAACCATAGTACTAACCGGCGCCATGATACCGATTAAATTTGGTAGTAGCGATGGGTTATTCAACCTTGGTAGTGCATTGGCATTTGTACAAACATTACCTGCCGGTGTGTATGTAGCCATGAATGGCCGATACTTTCATGCAAATAATGTTCGCAAGAACAAACAAACTGGAATGTTTGAAGAGGTGAAGTAATTTAATAATTAGGACCACCCATACTTAGTCCTGTATCGCCGGTTACTTTCAACACAACTGCTGCTTGTTTATCACTGGTATTTTTGAATATTGCTTTTGTATCAGCATCAAATTTTACTGTCTTCGTTTTCCCCGGTTGTAAAGTGATGATTTTAGATTCTGTACCGCCAGCAGTAGCCTGGTATATATCTACTGCTACATCGCAATCATTCTTAACTACTGCTTTAAAAGCTCCATGTTTACCATCACCTAGTTCAAAAGCTTTTTGAGGACCTATAACAGTTCTTGAAGTAAGAGCACAAGAAGAAAATGTGATTGCCAGAATAAGAAGTATTACTAAATTTTTCATTTTTTCGTTTTAAAGTTTACCTATTTACTATTGAATGTGCAATTACAAAGATGTGCCCTTGCAAAAAACCTGAAAAGTATAAGAACTGACTCAGCTACCTTTTCAGCTACTGTTGGTACAAAATTTTTTTCTTTCTCCTACCACGATAACACAAATTTTCTATGTGTTATAAAATTGGATATTATATAAACCAAACAGACTTTATGTTTAAGTAATAAAATGTTTTCTACTAAAAACTATTCTACAAACATGTGTAAGTACGAAAAATGTATTGGTACTTCTACTTCATTTTAGAGAAACTTAATAACATTTATTCGCATTCGCATAGTTTTTGCTGATTACTGAATTTTATCTGCAGTCTTATTTATTAACACACAACTAATCTTCTATGCCAGACATTACTGCTTATACCGGCGTACTGGGCAACCGGTTAGCTGCACATTTATTACGGCGCAGCACATTCGGTCCTACTAAAGCACAGATTTTAGACTTTGCTTCCAAAACACCAGCTCAAGCCGTTGCACAGCTACTTACTTTTAATGCCATTACAAATAAACCAATAGACCCCATCACCAATGCAACATGGGTGGATGTGATTCCTACTCCACCTGCTTCTGATGATGTACTTTTTCGTGGCTATGTTATTGGCTGGATGCTCGACAACATCCGTACTGATAATACTTTGCGAAGCAAAATGATTTTATTCCTTCATCAAAACTGGATGGTGGATGATGAAAGCTGGAGTAGCCATAACATGTACGACTATCTGAAGCTATTGGAATTTTACTGTCTTGGCAGTTATAAACTATTGGCAAAAAAAATGTGCCGTGATAACCGAATGCTTATTTACCTGAATGGTTATCAAAATACCGGTAACAACCCTAATGAAAACTATGCAAGAGAATTTCTGGAGTTATTTACTATTGGTAAAGGACCGCAAATAGGGCCGGGCAATTATACTAATTATACAGAAGATGATATAAAGGCAGCCGCAAAATTATTAAGTGGGTATGAATACCAGTTGAGTAATACAAATTTTGATGCTGACACTTCTATCAGGTATTGTAAAACCACTACCAGCAGGCATTCTTCAGTTGCTAAAGTTTTTTCTGCTGCTTTCCAAAATACATCCATCAATGGGCCTGTTCCGGTTACCACTGCGGGTATGTTAGCAGAACTTGACCAGTTTGTAACTATGGTATTTAACCAGGCTGAAACTGCAAAAAATATATGCCGCAAGCTTTACCGCTATTTTGTGTACAGAGATATTACACCTGCTGTGGAAGCAGATATCATTGCACCATTGGCAGTTACGTTACAAGCAAATAACTATAATCTATCTACAGTATTAAGCCAATTATTGCAAAGCAAACATTTTTATGATCTGGATGATACATTGGCAACTGATAATAAAATCGGGGCTATGGTTAAATCTCCGCTTGATCTGATGATGCAAAGCATACGTTTCTTTAGCATCTCTCCATTTAATTTAACAGGAGCTACACCAACTACTATTTGGGAAAATTTTTATCGGGTTGGTTTAAGGGAAACTTTCTTAAAGAATTCCGATATGTATTTATTCAGCACCACTACGGTGGCAGGGTTTCCGGCTTACTATGCTGCACCCAAGTGGGACAGACATTGGTTTGATACGAGCAGCATCACACAACGATATTATATAGGAAGGTGCTTATTGGAAAATAAACGGCTGCCTTACAGCAATTCTTCTTTTGGTGTACAAATAGATATTGTAACCTGGGTAAGAAACAACATCAGTAATCCCGCAAATGGAAATACGGTTGTAGATGAATTAGTAAACTATTTATTGCCCGAAATACCAGACACCGCACGGCGAACTTATTTCTTAAACCAAACATTGCTTGGCACACTCAGCCTGATAAATTGGAATAATGAATGGAATAATTACATAAACACCGGCTCTGTTACGGTAGTTAAGCCACGGCTTGAATTACTATTCAAAGCCATTCTATTTTCACAGGAATACCAATTACAATAGACTGCAAAATTTAATACTATGCAACGGAGAACATTTATTAAAAACACTGGTAAGCTTACCGCCGCTACTATACTGCTCAATGGCATTCCTGCTAAAGGACTCGCCATACCACCTGCATTTACCTGCCAGGAAATAAAAGACAGAATACTGGTAATGGTAAATTTATTTGGTGCCAATGATACATTGAATACAGTGGTACCTATTCAACAATATAGTATCTATGCGGCCAACAGGCCTACTATCAGAATACCTGATACAGGACCAAATGCATACATCAATCTGGATACGACATTGCCATCTAATCAACTTACTGCACTGCATCCGATAATGACACCGTTCAAAGCATTGTATGATGCAGGAAAATTAAATGTAGTACACGGCGTAGGTTATTTTAATAATAACAGAAGCCATTTTAAAAGTGATGATTTGTGGAATACAGCAGGCGATTCGACACCAGCAAATTTTAATTTCGACAGTGGTTGGGCGGGTCAATTATTTGAATACCGCTACCCGGGTTTGCTGGGCAATCCTTCTCCACAAATGCCCGATCCGCCTTGTATTGAATTAGGCTCTACCAGCGGTTCTATTTTATTTCAAACTTCTACCAATAATAATTCTTCGGTATTACTCACTTCTACTAATGTTTCTTCTTATTACAATACATTGATAGCCGTTGGTGGTCCGGGACCAGCTACTTTTCCTGCTACCGACCATGGTGTGGAAACAAAATATGTGGACGACATACAAAAGATAAGCAATGTATATGCACAGCGGATACAAACTGTTTTTAATGCTGGCAATAACAGCACCGTTGTTTATCCCAATACAAATATTGCCAATCAATTAAAAACAGTGGCCCGTTTAATAAAAGGGGGAAGCAAATCAAGTATGTACACAGTGCATCAATATGGTTTTGACACACATGGTTCACAAGTGGTAACTGGTAACCCAACTACCGGTACACATGCCAATTTATTAAAAGATCTGACAGAGGCCATCAAAGCTTTTCAGGATGATATAGCAGTACTTGGTTTTGAAGACCGAGTAATCACTACCACACATTCTGAATTTGGAAGAACGATTGATGAGAATGCAGGATTTGGTACAGACCATGGCGGCGTAAGTACCATGTTTATTATTGGCAAAGGAGTAAGAGCCGGTGTCACAGGTATTCCGATAGATCTTACACAAGTAAGTCAACGAGGCCTGACTGATTTACAATTTGATTACCGCAGGGTATGGGCCAGCATACTACAAGATTTTATGGGCCATGGCCTTAATCCGATGATTGCTGCAAGAATGAATGCATATTTACCAACAAAAGCTCCGGTAATAGCAGCTACTCATGTGGCACAGCCATCTTGTTATATTGATCAGATAACACTGCCAGTTATACTAGTTACTTTAAGGGCTTATTTATTACCAAATGGTAATGGTGAAATACTATGGGAGACTGCCACCGAAAGTAATTGCAAAGAATTTGAAGTTCAGCATAGTACTAATAGTATTAACTGGACAAGCATTGGTGTAGTTAGTGGCAGTGGCGATTCCACAACTCTCAAACGATATACGTTACAACATAAACAATTGGTATTTGGCAGAAATTTTTACCGGCTATGGCAGGTTGATTTTAATGGCAGCAGAAGATTGTATGGTCCGGTAGTATTGCAGGTAAAAGAAAATGCAGGATTAACAGTGAAGACCTATCCTAATCCGGCTGTATATGATTTTAATTTAACTATTACAGCCGATCAGGATCAAAAAGCTTCTTTACAAATTTTTGATATACAAGGTCATTTATTATTAAAGCAAAATATCAAAATCAATAATGGCTTTAATAAGTTTAATTTCGTTACTACTCAATTCCGGGGATATAAAGGCGAATTGATCATCCATTTGATAAATGATAAGAATGTGCAACGGACATTAAAACAGATATTACAATAGAATATAATTATTGCATTAAAGCCTATAATTTAGTTTTCGATTCTTTCTGCAAATTGAAGAGTCGTTCAATATGGACAGTAGTTTTTTTGCATACCTGCAGCAGCTTGAGCTGATAGCTTTTTTCTCTGGCTATCCCTTGCTTTATACTATTGTACTTTCCATTGCTGGTAAAGAATCACTAAGAAATCATTTTAAAAAAAGAATTGTAGCAGCACTCCCTTTTGCATATGCATTGGTAGCTACCTTATATATAGGCCTGCAATTAAAAAATTTATACCCTCATTATTCTTTAGAAAATATACAGGAGCTCTTTGCGCAGCCTTTTCTTAAAATATGGGGAATACTGGCCTTTCTCTTCTGGATTCCTGCACTTTCAAAAAGACCGGTATTTAGTTTATTACACAGTCTTGTTTTCTTTTTCTTACTTCTGAAAGATTTAATAATTCATTCTGCTTCCGGTGGTGATAGGCTGGTTATTAAAAATGATATGAAAGTTTATACCGACAGCTTGCTGGTAAATGCCTGTTCATTTATTGCAGTGGCCTTTATTAGTTTTATTTTTTTTCTACTAACAAGTAAGAAAAAAAATTCTCACCCATAATATCTATTCACCTTCTTCTTAATCAGCATTTTCTGGTAAAGCCGGTAATAAAGATGCAGCTATTTTTTTATGCCTCTGATAGAACTCATTCCTTTTGTTGACAAAGGTCATGCTATCGTCATGCCGTGCTGAATATTTTTACATTCATCAGTTAAATAATTTCTTCACTTAAAATATAGTTTATGAAACTGCTTAATAACAAAACATTGATGGTTCTTTTGATTCTTATCAGCGGTTATGGATATATAGCCAGTTGCACCCGGGATAACGATTTGATTGTGCCTATTCAATTAACCCAACCATTTGCTCCTAACAGAGGTACCAATATTCATGTTCCGGGTACTATGACAGTGGGAGACCCCACCCAATGGAAACTGGATAAATCTCACTCCAGTGTGCTTTGGTCTACCAATTATGTTGGAGCATCTGGCCTTCTTACTGGTCGTTTTAACCAGTTTGGAACACATGATGTAACTACTGCAGAAATGACTAGCTATGTTACTACTGGTCAACCTCTTTTAGATAATTCATGGAGATTTAATGAAGCCGATCCAACACAGACTTTCATTAATGGTTATGTGCAGATGAATCAATCCAATACAGGAGAACCAGGAAGAGATGCTGGTTGTAATGTTTCAGGTTTGGGAACTACTGCTATTATTCCGGGTACACAAAACCTTAGTGTTACCAATCTTGCGAAAATAAAATCAATCAAGGTTGAATTAGATCCAACCAGTAACGGATATATAGTAACACTGGATATGACCTGGCAGGGAAAATTAGCAGCTCCGCTTACTAAAACTTATGTGGGTAAGCTTAATTATGTGCCCATGTCCACTATTAATGCGGCTACTCCTTATAAAGTATTTGGACTTCAACTCAAATTTCAATTCAACTGCCGTGATTTTGGTATTACCAGTACCAGTATTGCAGACAAAATAGATATTGAATGCAATATGAATTTCCATAATAAATAATCACTCAAAACTAATAGTATGAAACGTTTATTAATATATAGTTTTTTGATACTAACCTTTGGAATCGGCTTATCCGGTTGTTATAAGGATATCATCAAACCTGACTTGCCCGTAGATCCAAATGCACCCCCAAAACAAGTAAGTTTTAGTAGTGAATTAAAAACCTTGTTTGCTGCAAATTGTACGGATGCAGGCTGTCATGTATCCGGAGCACACAAACCTTATCTCACTCCCGATGTGTCTTATCAGCAAATTGTAAATGGAGGGTTTATAAACCTGGCTTTGCCCAAACAAAGTATACTTTATAAAATGATTAACGGAGAAATGCAACAATATATGCCTGCAGCTAATGACAGGCAAAAAGTGTATGACTGGATAAGAAATGGAGCTCCTAATAATTAACTGACTTAAAAATTTAATCAAATGAAACTTACAATATATAAAGATGCAAAAAGTTGGTTGAGGGCATCAATACTATTTATATGCATGCTACTGCTGAACACAGGCTTGCTGGCACAAGATGACAGCACGGCGGTAGCAGAAGAGCCAGCAGCGTCTGCCAAAGTCAAACCTGTAAAAAATACTTTCGAAAGTGTTTGGATCAGCGATAATCAAACTGTGATGGTGCCAGTTAAAGGCACCATGGAAATGGACATCATGCACCGTTTCGGTACATGGAATAAAGGGTATGAAGATTTTTGGGGCTTCTTTGCTCCATCTAATATCAGGATAGGTGTTAGCTACGTTCCAATTAATAAATTAAATGTTGGAATAGGATTTACCAAAACAACAGCCGGTGTTATTCCCCAGTCGGGCATTTCATCAGTTTCAGGTCCTTTATGGGATGGAAATTTGAAATATTCAATTATCACACAAACGAAAGGCAAATACCCGGTTAGTGTAAGCTATTATATAAACGCAGGCTACAACACGAAGAAAGATCAGAATAAGGATGTTTACAGAAACTGGAGCGACCGTCTTACTTATTTCCATCAATTACTAATTGCAAGAAAAATTACCGATAAGTTATCTGTGCAGGTGGCGCCAAGCCTTTCACATCATAACGCTGTAAATGGCTATTTCACAAAGATGAACGATTCAACTTTGAAAATAAATCGTTCGATGCAGTTTGAGCATTTCGCAATTGCTCTATCAGCACGGTATAAATTAACTGATGTTACTTCATTGATGATTAATTATGACCAGCCTATTACAAAACATGCCACTAGTAATCCCAATCCAAGTTTTTCGTTTGGTGTAGATTTTAATACCAGCAGCCACTCTTTTCAGTTGTTCTTTACTAATTTCTTTTATCTGAACCCTGCTATAAATAATCTTTATAATAGCAACAACCCCTTTACATACAATGATAAATCAATAACAAATGATCCCAACACAGCTATTGATGAAAGCAAAGTAAAAGGAGGCCGGTTCCTGATCGGTTTTAATATTACCCGTTTGTGGAATTATTAATAATAGATAAGACTTAGTAGCGAAACATATGGTTAAAGATAATCCCCGGAATAAAATCCGGGGATTTGTTATTATTAAATTAGTTTTAATTAAAGCAATTTTATACTTACAATATGTATAAAAAAATCTCAAAGCCCGGGCCATTCCTGCCAGGATTATTTATCTCCCTTTTTTTTAGTTTTATGCATTCATGTACTCAACCGGCTAAAAAAAATATTGAAATAGAAAATACCCGGGAGAATAAGGATACTATAAGAAAAAAACCTCCCAGCAGTTTTTCAGATACTCTCACTATTCATTTTCCCTCTGCTGTTTTTTATAATCCCGACAGCCTGCAACTGCTAAAAATAAAAGAAACAGTTACAAAGAATGATTACGAAGCCGATGTCCATAATTGCTTTTACCAGATGAGAAATGCACGGATAGTATTGAAAAAATACTGGACTAAAATTCATATTATTGAAACTACCAAAGCCCGGTATTTACTTTTTATAAAGGCCGATAAAACAAAAACTATTATTGACCTGAACACCAAAGAAGATATATGTGGTCTCTTTTTATTTGATGGGAAAAAAGAGCCTGAACTGGCCGACATGATGAATATAGGTTCAGCCCTTGGTTTTTATTTTACAAACTGACACCGTTTTAGTCTTTACATAAAATTTCTATTGATGCTGATTACCCCACATGATTAAAATCATGTTGTCTATCTACCCACATCAATATCAATGCGGCCCCGCTAAAATATCTTGTGTACTGAAACAGCGAGAATTTTAAAATTGAAATAATTTAATTTAATCAATATGAAAAAGAAAATATTACCAACACTTATTTTGGCATTCTCAGGTTTGTTTATGTTTAGCATGATTTCAGCTTTCGAAACTTTTAAGGCAAAAGATCCCTGGGTTGTTCCGGATGTGGCTAAAAACAAGAAAAACCCTGTGCCATCAGATGCACAGACTATTGCCACCGGTAAAGCTCTTTATAGCACACATTGTAAATCCTGCCATGGCACCAAAGGATTGGGCGACGGATCCAAAGCAGCTCAATTAAAAACTGAACCAGGTGATTTTTCATCCGCAGCTTTTCAAAAACAGACTGATGGTAGTTTGTTCTATAAAACATCAGAAGGCCGTGATGATATGCCTGGTTTCAAAAAGAAAATACCTGATGAAGATGACAGGTGGAGTGTTGTTAATTTTATGAGAACCCTAAAAAAGTAAACCTTCATAAGGTTTGCCTGATAGCCGGTCCCATTTGAAATGGTACCGGTTTTTTATTTATAACTATTGATAAAAATCTGAGCATTTGTATAGATGATAAAAATCATATTAGCTCTTGATGAATGTACTGCTGTGCTTATTCTTCCCGGTTTATTTTGCCATATCAAATCAATTCCGAAAATTTTATTATGGAACAAACAACCAAAACCCCGAACAGAAAAAAATTTCTGCTCTGGGGTGCCACACTTCTTTCATCTCTTACTATTTTAAAATTTCTGCCGGGCAACAAGAAGCAACTAAATGTACCAGCTGGTAGAACAGTAAAAATGCTAACACAAGATGGTAAGCTGGTAGAAGTGGATATAGAAAAAATTTCTTGCGGTAAAAGAAAAAAAGTAAGTGATGATCAGTTAAAAAACTGGGTCAATAGCAAACAAAATAATGTGAACGGGTAATTTAAAATTGAATTATGGAAAATAAAGATACATCCCGAAGACAGTTCCTGGCAGCCGGCATCCTTGCCGGTGTAGCTGCAGGTTGTTCTTCTAAAAAAAATCCTTTTGATAATTATGCAGGTGATGATGTAAAAGCTTCCGGAGAAACAGTGAAGTTATTATCAGTAGATGGAGAGATCATCGAAATGGATAAAGCATTTTTAAAACCTGTTCCGGATCTTCCCCGTGTATCAAACAGCGAAGAAAGAAAAGGGATTGAAGGAAAAAAATTTGTCATGGTCATTGACCTCAGCCGCTGTAAAAATGTGGGGGCTTGTAAAACTGCCTGCAACCATGCACATGGTTTAAACCCCGGACAAAATTGGATAAAAGTACTTTCCATGAAGGATGCAGATAAAACCGCACCTTACTGGCAACCTACTACCTGCATGCATTGTGATGAACCTCCTTGTGTAAAAGTTTGTCCCGTAGATGCCACTTTTAAAAGACAGGATGGAATTGTTTTGATAGACAGTGACCGCTGTATCGGTTGTCGTTTTTGTATGGCGGCCTGCCCTTACTCTACCAGGGTTTTTAATTGGCAGGAACCAATTCTTGAAGAAGCAGTAGCTGCACAGCCATATTCTTGCGAAACAAGTATGCCGCAAAAGTTAGGTACAGTTAGCAAATGTGATTTTTGTCCGGACATGGCCCGTAAAGGTGAATTGCCACACTGCGTAACAGCTTGTCCCAACGGTGTATTTATGTTTGGTGATATGAATGAAGATTCAGTAACCAATGGTACAGAAACATTTCGTTTCAGCGATTTAATAAAAGATAAATCAGGATACCGGCTGATGGAAGATCTGGGTACTAAACCAAGAGTATATTATTTGCCACCGGTTGGCCGGAATTTCCCTTACGAATCAGGATTAGAAAATGAAGATCCTGCTGATCTGCTACATCATTAAAATTATTGACAGTGAAAAATTCATCATCAATATCAAGCGAACAAATTACCAGCGACCTGCTTCCACAAAAATTTGGAAAAAGGGGAATGATATGGACAGGCCTGCTTATCATTCTATGTTTAATTGGAGCCTTTGCCTATTATCGCCAGTTAAGAAACGGCCTTGTAGTTACTAATATGGGCGACTATGTTTCCTGGGGTATTTATATTTCCAACTTTGTATTCTTTGTGGCCATTAGTTTGGTAGGGTCTCTCATCACAGCTATCTTTCGACTGGCCAATGTAAAGTGGGCCACACCAATTACAAGAATTGCCGAAATCATTGCTGTATCTGCTATCGTATTTGCTTCGCTTATTATTATTGTTGACATGGGCCGTCCGGATAGGATGCTCAATTTATTTATTCATGGCCGTATTCAATCTCCCATCATGTGGGATGTAATTGTAATTGGCACTTATTTCTTCATTAGTTTATTGCTTTTATATTTTCCTTTATTACCAGATCTTAAAATACTTATTAAGTTCAAAGAAAAATCTGGCAAAGCACTGAATAAATTATACCGTTTCCAAGGTTCATTCTGGAAAGGAACTAAGGAGCAATTTAAAATTTGTGACAGGGCTATTACCATTCTTTGCATAGCTATCATTCCTGTTGCTTTCAGTATTCATACCGTTACATCCTGGTTGTTTGCGACTACTTACCGGGCCGGTTGGGATAGTACCAACTTTGGTGCTTACTTTATTTCAGGTGCATTCCTGGTAGGAGCTGGGGGAGTAGTAGTGGCTATGTATGTATTTCGCAGAAACTATCGTCTTGAAAAATATATCACTGAAATGCACTTTGAAAAAATGGGGAGGATTGTAGTGATGCTTTCTCTTCTTTACCTGTATTTTAATATCAATGAATACATGGTGCCGGCTTTCAAGATGAAAAAATCGGAAGAGGCGCATTTATCAGGGTTGTTTACAGGTGACTATGCATTGATGTTTTGGTTTGCGATAGTAGTGGGTATGATCATTCCCATCTTTATGCTGTTATTCAAAAAAGGAAGAAAGCCATTACCCATGTTCATTGCGGGCATTATGATAGTAGTGGGGGCATGGTTCAAACGTTACCTGATTGTAACACCTACTTTACTCCATCCGTTTTTGCCAATGCAGGATGTGCCTGCAAATTTTCATCAGTATTTTCCAAGTTGGGAAGAGTGGGCTATTGCCATTGGTTCACTTTCTGGTGCGTTGTTGGTCATCACTTTTTTTGCAAGAATATATCCTATCATCCCGATACAGGAAACAATAAATGAAAGACAAGAAATGGAACATGAGCCTGTAAAGGTTGAATACAATTCCGGAATAAGTCCGGCAGATGTTTTAGCTAAACAGCAATAAAAAATTAATAAAATGAAAAAGTATTATAAAGCTTTTATTCTCTTGCTATCGCCACTGTTATTTACACTGGTTACTTACAATGTAGCTGCGCAGGAAGATTCCGTAGTTGCTAAGGAACTAGTGAAGCTGAAATACTTCAATGATAATAACAGCGTACAATTTCTTATGCTTGAAAATTCATTGAAAACCGGAAATAAGATAGAACCCCTGAATAATAAAAAATTTGAAATATACCTGGACAGCACTAATATCGAAAACCTGATTGCGAAGCTTACCACTAATAAGAATGGTAAAGCAAAAGCCATTATACCACCATCATTAAAAGAAGTATGGGCAACAAGCTCCTTACATAAGTTTATAGTTGTAGCAGAAGGTAAAGAAGAGGAAGATCCGGTGGCAGAACTTGAAATAACAAAAGCAAAAATTCAAATTGACACCCTTTCAGAAGAAGGAGTGAGAAGTATCACTGTGCAGGTAATGAAATTTGAAAATAATGAATGGCTGCCAGCTAATGAGGTAGAAATGAAAGTGGGCATTCAACGCCATGGTGGTATTCTTTCTGCAGGGGATGAAGAAACTTATACTACTGACTCCAGTGGAATGGTGATGGTGGAGCTGAAAAAAGATAGCCTTCCGGGAGATGAAAAAGGAAATATTGTGCTGGTAGCAAAGGTGGAAGAAAACGATCTGTATGGAAACTTATCCATTGAAAAAACTGTTCACTGGGGAGTAGATAAAAAGTTTGAAAAAAATTTCTTTGAACAGCGAACTCTTTGGTCAACTCGCTTCAGAACACCTTTCTGGTTATTATTTATGGCATATTCTATTGTAATTGGCGTATGGGGAACTATTATTTACCTCATTTTCCAAATGGTAAAAATCAAAAAATTAGGAACATCTTCTTCTCCTTCATAAAGATTGTTCAAATGAATAGTCCTGAAGCAAGACCTTTTTTATTTTATCCATAAGTTCATTTTCGGTAAAGGGCTTTATTATATAATCATCTGCGCCCAGCAATAGGCCCATTTCAATTTCCTTTTTTTCGGAGGAAGCAGTAAAGAAAATAAAGCGGCTTTTATCAAGGGAAGGAAGTTTACGGATATGTTCTAATAAATGGTAGCCATTCATTACAGGCATTTGTATATCACACAAAATTAAATCAGGTATAAGAAGTATGGCAATATTGAAACCTTTTTCACCATCGGAGGCTGATAATACTTTATAATTGAAAAGTTCAAGCAGTTCAGTTGTATTTTCTCTTATACCTAAATTATCTTCAATTATAAGAATGGTTTGTTCCATAAATCAATGAGATTGCTTTACAGCAGAGTAATAGTAATGTCAATGATTAAGCCATCTATTTTAGTATGATGTAAAACAAGAAGGATTTAAGCTGATAAGCCCACCAGTGGTCTGATCTGCAGGTATAGAATTGCCTGTCACCAGTTTTTGCGAAGGTATAATCTTGTTTACAGTTTACTTCTCCCATAAACATTTCTCCGCTTTTAAAAACTAATTCTATTGTAATTGCTGCAACACTTTTGCACATTCAATATATTTATTGCATAAACTAGATTGTAAAAGAACTCTTTTGCAAAAACTGTAGAATATTTTCCCCGAAAAACCCTTAAGTATTAAACTTTCTGTATAAATTTTTTTGGCCTGATTATTTAAGAACCTGCAAAGAGATCATTATTCTTTTTTCACTTAAATGAACAAATATGAAAAAAATAAGTGTTAGCAACAGCTACAAATTATTTCTGACATTTCTTTTCGCCTGTATGAATGTAATGGTATGGGCGCAGGATAGTACTGGCTCTACCAGCCGTACTGTAAAAACAACCAGCGAAACCACTACTACAACTGATTGGTACACTCAACCATGGGTGTGGGTAGTAGCCGGTGCAGTTTTTCTTATTATCCTGGTAGCACTACTTCGTGGAAATTCTACCGATAAAAAAGAAGTAACCCGTACAACTGTAATTAAAGACGACAGAGGATACTAATTGTTTTGAATTCTTATTGAATTAATCCCGGACTCTTCTATATATATGCAGACAACAAAACGCCATTCAACTTTGAATGGCGTTTCCAATTTAAAATATTTCGTACTTGATACTTAATTAATACTTCTTACTTATTTTTTGTTTCAAGTAGTTGAAAGAATTGATCTAACTGTGGAAGTATTACAATTCTAGTTTTTCTATTCATCGCTTTTCCCGGTGTACTATTTTCTCCAATAGGTTTATACTCACCTCTTCCTGCTGCTGCCTGTTTACAGTAAAAACATACCGTTTAGGTAAAAAATACCGGGAACAATAAAAAAACTTACACCTTTGAAAGATTAATTCTCCAGGTATGGCAGTTAATCGTAAGGCAGCAGTTGGGTTCATCTTCATCACTTTATTAATAGATGTAATGGGCTGGGGTCTTATTATTCCGGTAATGCCGAAATTGATTTCTGACCTAAAAAACATTCCTGTAAATGAAGCCAGCTCTTATGGTGCTTTATTATTGTCGGTATATGCGGTTACACAATTTGTATTTGCACCTGTTATCGGCAACCTGAGTGATAAATATGGACGGCGCCCTATTTTACTTTTTTCACTTTTAGGTTTTGGTATTGATTATATTTTTTTAGCATTGGCTCCTACGTATGGTTGGTTATTTGTTGGTCGCATAATAGCAGGTATTACGGGTGCCAGTTTTACTACTGCCACTGCATACATTGCAGATATAAGTACAGTAGAAACAAGAGCAAAGAATTTTGGAATGATTGGTGCCGCTTTCGGATTAGGTTTTGTAATTGGCCCTGCATTGGGCGGTTTGCTGGCAGGCTTTGGTGTAAGAGCTCCGTTTTATGCTGCGGCAGGTTTATGTTTATTAAATGCATTGTATGGATATTTTGTTTTGCCTGAATCATTAGCTAAAGAAAACAGAAGACCTTTTGAATGGAGAAGAGCTAATCCATTTGGCTCTTTACAGTTTTTAAGAAAAACCCCGGGCATTGGTGCTCTTGCTTTTTCTTTCTTTTTAATTTACCTGGCAGGGCAGGCTGTGCAGGGCAACTGGAATTTTTTTACTATCTATCGATTTCAATGGAGTGAAGGAATGGTGGGTATTTCATTAGCAGTAGTAGGATTATTGGTAGGTGCGGTGCAGGGTGGATTAACAAGAGTGGTCAATCCTAAAATCGGAAATCAAAAAAGTATTTACCTCGGCTTGTTTTTATATGCTGTGGGATTATTCTTATTTGCATTTGCATCACAAGGGTGGATGATGTTTGCCTTCCTGGTTCCTTATTGTTTGGGTGGTATTGCCGGTCCAAGTTTGCAGGCAACAATATCACAACATGTATCACCATCGCAACAAGGAGAGTTGCAGGGAGCATTGACAAGTTTGATGAGCCTTACCACTATCATCGGACCGCTGATGATGAACAACCTGTTTACTTTTTTTACCAGTAAAAAAGCACCGTTTCATTTTCCGGGAGTATCTTTTTTATTAGCGGCTGTATTTATGATCTGCAGTTTAGTGATAGCATGGATAGTGCTTGAAAAAGAAAAAAGGCTGCAACCAGCCTCTTCTTAAATTGCTATTCTTCTTTTACAGACTTAATTAGATTTTGAACTGACAGGTGGCTTTCCGCCTTCTGGTACAAAAATCAATGCTGCTGAATTCATACAATATCTTTTACCTGTAGGGTCGGGACCATCATCAAATACATGACCAAGATGCGAACCGCTTTTGCTATCAACTACTGCCCATCTTACTGTTCCAAAACTTTCATCTTTTATCAATTTTACTGCATCAGCAGTAATGGGTGCATAAAAACTTGGCCACCCTGTACCTGAATTGAATTTTGTATCTGAACTAAACAACGGCTGCAATGATGCTGCTGAGTAGTAAGTTCCTTTTTTATAAAACTTATCATACTTACCTGTGCCGGCTCTTTCTGTACCATCTTCCCTTAATATGTAAAATTGCTCTTCAGTAAGTCTTTCTTTCCATTGTGCTTCGGTGAGCTGCATTGGATATACTGTCTTATGAGTAGCTATAGGAGGATCGGGATAGGTTTGCTTTTCTTTTTTGGTGGTTGCCGGTTTTGTTTTATCACTGCTTGTTTGTGCATTGCTGCAACTGGCATAGAGTAATGATGTGATAATCAATAATGAAAAAATGGACTGTCGCATAAAAATGATTTTCGTTTGTATAATAAACGTATTTAGGGCTCCAATGGTTTTAAACCAGGTGCAAGGTATTGCTGTTTGAGGGGCTTATGCTGTCAGGCAAAAGACATTCCAGAGAAACAGAGTTTTTTAACATTTCATCTATAAAGCATTTTTCAGTAGTTCAATATTTTTTTTATCGCTCCCGAGGAATATTTTATCCTTGATGATTACGACCGGACGTTTTAGAAAAGTATCCTGTTCAAGAATATAATTACGATAATCTTTTTCTTCCAGCTTTTTATCTTTTAAACCCAGCTCTTTGTACAGGATAGCTCTGCGGCTAAACAATGCTTCATAACTGCCGGCCAGTTTTTTCATTTCATCTAATTGTGCTGCTGTTATTTTTTGGGTGCGGATATCCTGCATGGTAAATCCTTTCTTATCTATTTCAGTTTCTTTAATGATAGCCTGGCAGGTGGTACACTTGGCGAGATGATATATTTTTTTCATGCTGATGCTTTTGTATTGGCTGTTAAATGATGCCCAATGAACCGAACGATGAATGGAGCGACGCAACTAAGAGGCCATGAAAATATGTCGCTGGTATCAACATCTTCTTTCTTATACAATAGAAATGTCCGTTGGTTTAATAAATTTTAAAATGCTTTACTTTGTGGCTCATAAATATTACTATGGGCAAAGATGAAGTTTTCAAAGGGGAAATAGAAAAGGCCAGCGATTTTAAATTTGGTGCCAATGTGGCCAAAGTGTTTGATGATATGGTGAACCGTTCGGTGCCTTACTATGGCGAAATACAAAGGATGATGGCCGAACTGGCTGCCGACCATGCAAAGGAAGGCAGCGATGTGTATGACCTTGGCTGCTCTACCGGCACTACCATGATTGGGATGGATACGATGGTGAATCAAAAGATAAAATTTATTGGTATTGATGACTCGCAGGAGATGCTGGATAAATGTAAATCGAAATTGATGGAGATTGGTTTTTCCCGTGACTATGAATTACGCTGCGCCGACCTTGGACAAGCAATTAAAATTGAAAATGCTTCAGTGGTGGTGTTGTGTCTTACGTTGCAGTTTGTTCGACCCATTTACAGAGAGCAATTACTAAAAAATATTTATGATGGATTAAATTCCGGTGGGGTATTGATACTGGTTGAAAAAATATTGGCGGAGGAAAGTAATTTCAACCGGGACTTTATTGATTACTACTACAACTACAAACGCCGCAATCAATATAGCGAAATGGAAATTTCACAAAAGAGAGAGGCATTGGAAAATGTGCTGGTACCTTATAAGCTAAGTGAGAATATTACTTTGCTAAGAGATAAAGGTTTTGCTCACTGTGAAGTGTTTTTTAAGTGGTATAATTTTGCGGGGCTGGTGGCGGTGAAGAAATAGACTAAGAGAGGGCAAGAGAAAAAAGAGAGAAGGAGTTATTACAAAGTCTTTTTCTGTTTGGAAAATCACTTACTATTTTTACCAAATACATTATGGTTTCAATCGGCAATTTCTTTTTTAAGTATCGCAACTGGATTTTTATTTTATTCTATGCGGCGTTGTTTATTCCTTCATGGCCATTGTTTTCTTCAAAGGAAATTGGCAGCCCCTATTATTTATTTCCAATTGGGTTGGGATTATTCATCACCTGTCTCGGACAGTTAATTAGAGGACTAACCATCGGGTTGGCTTATATTGTTCGTGGTGGTAAGGAAGGCAAGCCTTATGCAGAGGGCTTGGTGACAGAAGGAATTTTCAATCATTGCCGCAATCCCTTGTATGTTGGAAATATTTTGATGCTGCTGGGTGTAGGCATTCTGGCCAACTCATTATTTTATGTGGCAGTAATGATTCCTCTTTTCTTATTTATCTACCAGGCAATTGTGTTGGCAGAAGAAAATTTCTTACGAGGAAAATTCGGGTCCGGCTTTGATGAATACTGCAAAAAAGTAAACCGCTGGTTTCCAAACCTACGGGGCATTGGAAAAACTTTTGGCAGTATGCAATTCAACTGGAAGCGATGGATATTGAAAGAACATACCACACAGTTTATCTGGCTGATTGGTATCACCTTACTGTTATTATTAAATTATCCTGAATTGACGGGGTATGATAAATCTTTTAGAAACCTGCTAATAGGTGTTTGCCTCGGAGTTTTATTACTTATCTATATTCTTATCCGCTACTTGAAAAAGACGGGTAGGTTTAAAGAGTAAGAAAAAAGGGGGCCACTAATTACACGAATGCTACTTCGACTAGCTCAGTACTATTAAATATAAATCTCATTTGCCTTCGGCAAAAACAAATCATCGATTACAATTTCCATGAAAGAGTACGCAGTCTATTGATTTGTATTTAATTGTCTTTTTAGTGCAATTCGTGTAATTCGTGGCTAAAAACAATTAGCCGATATTGATATTATCATAAAAAATTACGCAGTCGATTGATTTGTATTTAATTGTCTTTTTAGTGCAATTCGTGTAATTCGTGGCCAAAAACCCTCTTTCCCGCCTTCGTAAACTTTGCACGGAAAATCTTGTTATTTTTACACCCTAATTAGTGAGCTATGATTAAAACAGGCAATCCCGTTATCAGCATTTATACAGAGATGACTCCCAACCCGGAGACGATGAAGTTTGTGGCTAACAAGCTGTTATATCCTGGTAAGAGCATTGATTTTCCGGATGCGGAAAGTGCAAAACCATCTCCACTGGCCACAGAGCTGTTTGGCTTTCCTTTTATTAAGGCCATCTTCATCGCCAGCAATTTTGTGACGATGACAAAAACTGCTGAAACCGATTGGCAGGATGTGATCCCTTCTATCCGGCAGTTTTTAAAAGAATATCTGGAAGAAGGTAAGCCGGTGATTAATGAAGAAGAACTGGCGGCAGTAAAACAAACCAGCAGCAATGAAGTAAGTGCCGATGATGATGATGTAGTAAAAAGAATTAAAGAGCTATTAGATAATTATGTTCGTCCTGCGGTAGAAATGGATGGCGGTGCTATACAATTTAAAAGTTATGAAGCAGGCACCGTAAATCTTGCTATGCAGGGAAGTTGCAGTGGTTGTCCATCTTCTATGATCACATTAAAAGCCGGTATAGAAGGAATGATGAAACGGATGATACCTGAAGTGAAAGAAGTGGTGGCGGAGGCGGAGTAAGAATCACGGATTGTTGGATTTAAAAGATTTTAGGATTAAGCCGCTTGAAGCGGCTTTTTTATTGGCCACAGATTAGAATAGTTGTTATTTTTTTAATACTTAGTAATCTTTAAGTCTTTAAAATATTCTTCCGTTCCAATATCGACCCAAAGAGCAATACTTCCAGATAAATCTGCTCCATGCTTTAAATCGTTTACCATTAATGATGGATGCTTATTATTATCGAGGAAAAGTTTTGCTTGGGCATCTTTCACTTCAATCCTGATAGAAATCCATTTATTCATCTCCATATCAGCATAGGATTCATACCGTTCTGGTGATTCTTTTCGAAGCCGGTCAAACTTATAATCGGGATACGAATAATATTGAATATAATGATTTCGCCGTACCTGGTCATCTGCTCTTGCATTCATTGGGCGGATGTAAATACTTTCATAAGTTGTATTACTGTCGCTGACACGGAATGCAACACCAATAAAACCTAAAGCTTGAATTTATTCGTTAGTTGGATATGTCGCTGAGTAACGATATATCGATGAGAATATATTCGTAAAGCTTCCATATAGAACGCCTTGTTAGGTGCATACCCTTCTTCGTCGCCTGTGGTCTTCCTATTTGTTGTTGAATGTGTCTTTTAAGAAATTATAATTATTGTGCTGTCAAAAATTCTTACCTAACCTGTTCTAAGTTATCTGTGACAAATTCTAATCGTTTACCCTTGTAAAATTCATTAAACAGTCCATTGTCATACACCATATTGCCATTTACAATAGTGTGTGTTATTTTGGTTTGAAAATATGTCTCTTCCAATGGCGACCAGCCACACTTGTATAATATATTTTGCTTAGTTACTGTCCAAGGCGAGTTTAAGTCAACAACCGTTAAATCTGCAAAGTATCCTTCCCGGATAAATCCCCTTTTTTCAATTCGATAAAGTATCGCAACGTTATGACACATTTTTTCTGCAATTTTTTCTAAAGAAATAAGTCCTTGCTTATAAAACTCAAGCATAATGTTCAATGAATGTTGAACCATTGGTGCTCCTGAAAATGACTGAAAATAAGATTTTTGTTTTTCTTCTAATGTATGTGGTGCATGGTCAGTGGTAACTATATCAATTCTATCATCTAATAATGCTTTTAAAAGACCCTGCTTATCCTTCTCTGTTTTAATTGCTGGATTCCATTTAATTAAATTCCCTAAACGCTGATAGTCTTTATCATAAAACCAAAGGTGATGAACAGATACTTCTGCTGTGATGTTTTTTATTTTTAAAGGAATATCGTTCCTAAATAGATGTGTTTCTGCCTCTGTTGTTAAATGCAAAATATGTAGCCTTGCCTTGTGTTTGTTAGCTAATTCAATAGCTCCTTTTGTTGCATCAAAGCAAGCTTTTTCGCTACGAATGAGTGGGTGACATTCAATAGGAACGTTTTCTCCATATTTAGTACGGTAAACATTTTCATTCGCCTCCACTATCTGTTCTTTTTCTGAATGAATGGCAATGATTGATTTGCACTTGGAAAATAGCTTCTCCATTGTTTCTGGATTGTCGGAAAGCAGATTACCTTTCTTTGTAAAATAAAGGCCATCGTCCGAAATGCCTAATAAATTTGATGTGTCGAGTTTGATAACTTCATCAATATTATCGCTATTAACGCCTAAGAAGAAACCGAAATTTGCTAAAGACTTTTCAGATGCTATTTTGTATTTCTCATCAAGAATTTCAACTGTCAAAACATTAGGAACTGTGTTTGGCATATCAATAAAAGAAGTAACCCCACCAGCTACTGCCGCTTTACTTTCTGTATAGAGGTCTCCTTTATGAGTTAATCCCGGCTCTCGAAAATGAACTTGTCCGTCAATAATGCCTGGAAATAAGTGTTTACCTGTTCCATCAATTACTTTTGTATTGATACCAGTATTAATATTGCCGATTTTTTGAATAACCCCATTATCAATTAAAAGGTCAGTAGTAGTAATTTGTCCTTCATTTACTATGCTTATATTTTGTATTAGGATTGCTTGTTGCATAAAAGGCACTTACATAATGATACTGCTCTTATTAAAGTTAACATTAAGCATTACTAAATAAAAGGCTGACGAAGATTATTCATCAGCCCTATTGAGGCCGGCTCCTATACAATGTCAGGTGTCGTACCTTAATCTGTCTTCGGTCTTTCAATTTCTTGCAAAAACGTTTATTAATTGGTTACGATTATTGTATCGTCAAAGAAAGTTACCTGCCCTGTTGTAATGTCGTGTGTGCCGCCAACAATTCCTATTTCTCCCTTTTCTATCATTTCTTTTAAAATAGTGCTGCGTTGCATAATAGATTTTACAGTCCGCTTTACATTTATTGTCGCCACTTTTTCTACAAAGTCACCATTGGTTGAATTTCTGTTTTCAGTCGTTGTTAGTTCGTCATCAACTGCAGGTCTTATTTTGGTTAACAATGCTGTTAGGTTGCCCATTTCTATGTGGTCGCAAGCACCTTTAACTGCACCACACTTGGTGTGTCCTAAAACAACTATAATTTTTGAGCCAGCAACTTTACAACCAAATTCCATACTGCCCAAAATATCTTCATTGATAATATTGCCTGCAATACGAACACTAAAAACATCTCCTAAACCTTGGTCAAAAATTAATTCCGCAGAAGTTCGGCTGTCTATACAACTGAGGATTACTGCAAATGGATGTTGCCCGTCTGAAGTTTCATTTGCCTGTTGTAAAAGATTGCGGTTTACTTTAAGATTATTTACAAACCTTTTGTTACCTTCTTTTAATAATTCTAAAGCCATTGTTGGCGTTATAGCATTTTGCATTTCTTTTGTTAATGTCTTCATTTTTTATTTTTTAATTGTTAGTGAAAGGAATATTGTTGAACACTACTATTTTAAATTGATTTGTGTTACTTGTTTCTAATGTTTGTGCCATAAGGCCTAGCTCTGCTTTCCAAAAAAAATAAACCAGTTACCCACATCGCTTTTTTGCGTATTAACAGGAATAGTAAAAAATAGGAAAGCGATTGTTTTAAGCATTTGGGGTCTCTTTGAATTTTAGGTTACGGTTCAATAAAATTTATTTTCTCAACAGTAATACTTTTTGTTTTTGCATTTATCTCATAGTTTTTTATCAGTTCAATTACATCGTAAGCAATGGATTTAGATTTTGAACAGTCAATAATTACTTTTGAATTGGCAGGTATTTCATCTAAAACCCTCATTACACTTGCTTTATTAAAAAAAGATACTTCCTGTGCAAGTTCTATGTGATGAACTTCTTGCCCGTTTTCGGTTGTTTCTGTTTCTTTTAAATGATGTGAATTGCGATAGCTATGGCGTAGCGTATAGAAGATGCCAAACAGTATTCCTACTGTAATCCCTTTTAATAAATCGGTTAATAAAATTGCTACAACCGTTGCAGTAAAAGGGATAAACTGTTCCCAACCTAATTTATACATATCCTTAAAGAGTGCTGGCTTTGCTAACTTGTAACCAACCATTAAAAGTATGGCTGCTAAACTTGCTAAGGGTATCATATTTAATACACTTGCAATTGTTAACGCACTTAGTAATAAAAAAACACCGTGAAGTATGGCAGACAATTTTGTTTTGCCACCAAAAGATATATTTGCTGTACTACGTACAATAACTTGTGTAACAGGCAACCCGCCTATTAAGCCTGAAACTACATTTCCTAAACCCTGAGCTTTTAACTCCCTGTTTGTTGGTGTAATTCTTTTGTCGGGGTCCATTTTGTCAGTGGCTTCTACACAAAGCAATGTTTCTAAACTTGCTACTATTGCTAATACAATTGCAATTTTCCAAACTTCAAAATTTGTTAGTGCTGAAAAATCAGGGAAAGTAAATTGTCCGAAGAACTCTGAAATTGAATGTGGTACTGGTACTGCAACTACTTGCTTGGCATTTAAACTAAAATCAAGAATACCGTTGTTATATAAATTAAACATTAAAATACCAAATGCCACTACTACAAAAGGTCCATTAATGATGCTAAAAATTTTATGTTTTTTACTTAATACTTTATCCCACAATATTAGAATTGCTAAAGAAATCGCACCAATGATTATCGCACCCGGTGTTACAAAATCAAAAGCTTTAAAAATTTCGGAAAAAGTATTTTCTCCGTCAGCCTGAAAAAATTCAGTATCTCCAAATGCATCTTTATCCCAGCCCAAGGCGTGGGGTATTTGTTTTAAAATTATTAGTAGCCCAATACCTGTAAGCATTCCTTTGATAACTGATGATGGAAAGAAGTAGGCTATGAAGCCAGCTTTTGCAAACCCCAAAATCAATTGAAACACCCCTGCTAAAACAACAGCAGTTAAAAATGCCGTCCAAGAACCGCCAAGTGTTGCAATGGAAGTTAAAACTATAACTGCTAATCCCGCGGCTGGGCCACTTACGCCTAATGGTGAACCACTTGCAACGCCAACTACAATACCACCTACAATACCTGCAATAATACCTGCAAATAATGGTGCTCCTGATGCTAATGCAATTCCAAGGCATAGTGGAACGGCAACAAAAAACACCACTATACTGGCAGGTAAATCGTTCTTTAAGTTTTTGAATAAGTTTATTTGGCTCATAATTTTAGATTATTTGGCGAAGATAGGGATATTGCTTTAAATGATAGCTTTACTATCATAAATAGTTGTAAAATAATTTTCCCATAACTTTGTTCCGTATTCAGTAAATAACCTAAATACAAACAAAAATGAAATTGCAACTACAAATAAAAATGAATGAGGATTTATTTCTCCGTAATCCAGAACATACAGAGTTGGGTAGGAACATCATCAAACATAGTATTCAATTGATTGAGAAAGATGGTTTTGAGGCTTTTACCTTTAAGAAGCTGGCAGAAGATATTGGTACTACAGAAGCTGGGATTTACCGCTACTTTGAAAATAAGCACCGAGTACTTTTATACATTATATCTTGGTATTGGGGCTGGCTTGAATACCAAATAAGTTTTCAAACTAATAATGTTACTGACCCTGTTGTCAAATTAAAAAAGGTAATAAAGCTATTGGGAACAACGGTAGAAGACGATGCCAAAACAAGTTATGTAAATGAAAGCCTACTGCATCAAATAATTATTTCCGAGGGTTCAAAAGCATACCTAACCAAGCAGGTTGGCGAAGATAATAAGCACCAGTTTTTTAAGCCTTACAAAGACCTTTGTGCTGTTATTGGGAATATTATTTTAGAATGTAGCCCAAAGTATAAGTATCCAAGGTCTTTGGCTACTACTATTATTGAAATGGCACATTTTCAAAACTTTTTCATGAATAACCTTCCTTCTCTAACGGACTTTGGAAAGAATAAAGAAGAGTCGGATATAATTTTATTTTTAAATGATTTGGTATTTTCGAGTATAAAGAAGGGTTGATTGTCCCGTGGAATGTTCGTTGATTAAGGAATACCTTAGAAGTAGCAGGGTGTGTCCGACAGTGGTGCACCTAGCTCATAATTATACACAACAACTGGTATTATTTTTAGACAATCACCAGAAATTTATATCAGTCTTTCTGATTACCGAACTACAGTTGATGGAGAATAAAAATGATAGCTAATTTTAATAGTCATTCTTATTCTTTCTCCATTACTGTTTGCTTCAATATCAATCTCAATCCTATAAATCCAATCAACCCAGCTATTAGTGATGAAATTAAAATTACAAATTTTGCATTGTTGATGATGGTCGCATCATTAAAAGCAAGCAGTGTTATAAATATTGACATAGTAAAACCTATGCCACCTAAAAAACCCACACCCAAAATTGATTTCCAACTGATATCTGCTGGTAGTTTACAAAATCCAAAGGCTACAGCCAGAAATGTAAATAGAAAAATACCTAATGGTTTGCCAGCGATCAATCCTACCGAAATGCCTAAACTATAGTTTTGTGTTAGTGTTTGCGCAATATCGCTATTTAATACGATGGCTGTATTGGCCAATGCAAAGATGGGCAGAATGATAAAGGCAACAGGTTTGTGCAGGTAGTGTTGCAAGATATAAGAACTTGATTTTTCATCTCCATTACCAAACGGAATGGCAAATGCCAACAGAACACCGGTAATGGTGGCATGCACACCAGAGTTAAGCATAAAATACCACATCAGCACTCCACCAATTAAATAAGGAATCAGGTTTCTGATTTTTAGCCGGTTGAGAACCAGCAGTAATGCAAAAATTCCTAAAGCGATAAAAAGATTTGTCCAAAGAAGTGCTTTCGTATAAAAAATAGAAATAATTATTATTGCTCCAAGGTCATCAATTACAGCTAATGCAGTTAAAAATACTTTCAATGATGTAGGCACACGGTTACCTAATAAAGATAAAATTCCTAATGCAAAAGCAATATCAGTAGCCATTGGTATTCCAGCACCCGATTGTGTAGCAGTTCCAAAATTAAAGAGCATAAAAATTCCTGCAGGAATTAATATTCCTCCTAATGCTCCGAAAATTGGTAATAAAGCATCTTTCAAATTGGAAAGTTCGCCTTTATATATTTCCCGTTCCAGTTCTAACCCGATCAGTAAAAAGAAAATGGTCATCAGTCCATCATTCACCCAATGTTCGATACTATGCCCCGCAAATTGTGTTTGCCAAAAATTATGGTATCCTTCACCAAAGGTGGAGTTGGCAATCAGCAATGAAACAATGGTACAGGCTATTAAAGTAAGTCCGCCTGCTTTTTCACTTTCAAAAAAATCCTTGAATAATTTGGTAATAGCCATGTTAATCTGCTTTCTTCTCCCATTCCACATCTCTATCCCTCAAATACCCCATCACAAAATCAAAACAGTTTTTATGCTTACCTACTAACTCAGGTGGAAACACACCTTCTTCTTTAAATAAACCCTTGGCAATTAAATTAACTGCTGCTGTGCAAGTGTAGCCTGTTGTTCTTGCCATAGAAGATGTTTTGGTAACAGCATCATACCGGTCTAATAAATTATACTCAATAGTTTTGCCCTCACCTTTTACAATCACTTTCATAACGGTGAATTCTTCTTCTTCTGCTTCCAGTTTCCATTGATTGACCAATAGCTTTGATGTAAAATCCAATGGAGTGATGTCAACTTCTTTTATTCGTAATGGAGTGGTATCAAAAAATCCGGCTTGTTGCATGGCGATGATCAGATCAATATGTCCCGGATAACGCAATGTTTTTTCTTTCATCTCCGGAATATGATTCATCGTGAATATCAATGAACGAAGTCCGTCTGTATTAAATGCTTCCAGTTCTCCCACTTCATTAAAATGCATTATCGCACGGTCACTTAATGCAGGTTTGATAACGATGGTTCCATTCTCCACCAATCTTGCAGGACGAATGTATTCCTGTATCACATCCACTGGGGAGAAGGGTGCTTTGTATTGAAACGGCGGTTTTCGTTCTTTGGGTAATCCTCCTACATAACATTCAAAAGAATCAATTTTCATTTCTTCATTGTACCTGCCGATGATAAAATTGCTGACGCCGGGAGCTACACCACAATCAACAATAGCTGTCACATTCTTTTTCTTTGCCAGGTTATCTAATTGCAACGCATCTTCTGGAAAGAAAGAAATGTCTACCACATTTTTACCTGCATTGATAACTGCTTCCAGTGTTTTATAACCCATAAAGCCGGGCACTGCTGTTACCACTATATCAAAGGTTGAAAACCAGTTTTCATATTCTGCAAAAAGAGAAAGGTCTGCACCGACAGTTTGTATGGCGGCATTTCTTTTTTTTACTTCATCGAGATTTTGTGCATCAAGGTCGAAGCAGGTAACGGTATGTTCTTTGGCAAGGTCTTCTGCAATGGTACGGCCAATCATTCCGGCTCCTAATACGGCAATCATCATAGAGAAAAGTTTAGAGTGCAAATTTACGGAGGGGGCCACGAATTACACGAACGACACAAATAAGAATTAATACAAATGAAGACAGAAGACAGATTACACGGATTAAAGGGATGAACACAGATAATAAGTACAATTAAGACACGAAATTATACAAACTAAGCCGACTAGATTTTTGATGAAAGAATGATTCATTTATAAAGTGTTTGCAAAATGCCCAGTAGAATTCATGCAGCTGAAGTGTGCGACGCAAGGGACGATGATCAGGGAACTGAAGCTGGTTATATAATTGTATTCGTCAATGTTAATCTGTGTAATCAGTGGCCAATTTGCCGAAGGCAAACACATTTGTATTTAATTGTACTGAGCTTGTCGAAGTATCATCCGTGGCATTCGTGTAATTCGTGGCTAACCCTTTTTATTTCTTCTGCCTTGCAAAATTTTATAGAAAGAACGGCTGCGGATTTCATCAATTGTTAACCCGGTGGCGGTTGCTTCTGCTTCGGTGATGGCGCCGCAGTTCATAGCTTTTAAAAAGAAATTTAATAATCCCTGACCTGTTGCTGCATCATCAAAAATATCACCGGTCAGAGTGGAGATGGCGGCACGGTCAACAAAAGATTTTAACCGGTGCGTAGCATCGGTGATACTGCTTAAAAAGAAATTGTAAGTAGCCGCATATCGCATAGGCAGTTGTGCAGGATTTAAATCCCATCCCTGGTAAAATCCATTGATGAGTGAATGCATAGAATGATTATAACCAATGCGCCATGCATTGTGTACCGACTGACGATTCTCTTTTAATTGCTTGGCCGATAAATCATCACCACGATGCGGAGCAACAGGCATTACATTAGTAGCACCATCGGATAAAAATATTCCGGTGCCGCCGAGTGCAACCTTCGTCATGTGATGTGCAAAGTCGCAAACAGGATGTGCCATCGTTTGATACTTTGCCGTGATGCCACAAGAGGCTGTATAATCATATGTTCCGAAGTGTGCAGCAATCAATCTTCCTTCACCTGCTTTTATAATTTTCATTAATGGATTTCTTCCTTCATCATCCATAATAATTTGTGTGGCCTCCACCATCGTTTCCATTGTTAATGCGCTGGGTGCAAGATTATTTTTCTTTTCAATGATCTCCAAAAAACGAACCATGGTAGTTACCTGTTCGGGTATGGTAACTTTTGGCAACATCACAATAAAATTATCAGGTAGATTCCCGTTTGTTTTTTCCAGCAGTGTTGTTAAGAAAATATCTAAGGTTCTTACACCACGGTTTTTTAAATCTTCGGTAAAGGGTTTTATGCGGATGCCGATAAATGGAGAAATTGTTTTTTCATTCATGCCCATAGCCAGTTCTTCAGCAGCTTTGATGGCAGTTGCATCTTCTTCTTCATCCGGACGATTGCCAAAGCCATCTTCGAAATCAATTCTAAAATCTTCAACAGGTTCTGTTATTAATTTTTCGATGATCTTATTATAAACAGTATAGGAAAGCCAGGCGGGATGTTTTTTTCTTTCTTCTTCACTCATCTTGCCCAGCTTCTTGCTAAGCTTTTCTATTTTCTTTTTATCATCGGGCAAATCTTCATGGCCATCCATCTTTAGCACTTTGGCCAGTGTAATAAAATCAGGTGCATAAGTTTGTAAATTCTTCAATGCTATCTCTCCCATTTTTACACAGGTGTCTGATTTGAATAAATTGGCACCTCCATAAACAGTATGTACTGCTTGTCTATCCGGTTTATCGCCGGGGTAAGTTTGCTGGAATTTGAGATTGGGTGATTTTAATGAGTTGAGCAGTATTTCTTTTTCGATGTCGGCAATGGAAAAGTTCATAGTAAAAAAGTTAACCCCCAACCCCTAATAGAAGTAGAGAGTAGTTATTATTTATTAAGATCCTCTGTATGTAGAGTATCCGAATGGGTTTAATAAAAGCGGTACATGATAATGTTCGCTACCTGATATTGTAAAAGTGATTTCTACAAAAGGATAAAATGTTTGACTGCCTTGTTTCTCAAAATATGGATAGGTTTCAAATTTTAATTTATAGTTACCCGGTTCCAGTATCACATCTTTCTTCAACAGGTTGGGTATGCGGCCATCGGCATTGGTAGTACCCGTAGTCAGTTCCTTCCAGTTGTCATTGCTTTGTTGAAACAATACAATATCAACACCCTGGGCAGGTTTTCCTTTTGTAGTGTCAAGAATATGTGTGGTTAACTGGCTCATATTATTCTAGCAGTTTTTCAATTCGGAGTTTGGTAATTTTATTTTGTTCATCGGCTGCTATTTCCATTTCTACTTCAGGACTATTCTGTAATCTTACCTGCAAATCAGCCAAGATTTCTTCCGCTGTTTTTCCGGTAGCACATATAATAAAGATATAACCAAATTTTGCCTCATACTCTATATTGCCTGCCGCCAATGCTTCAATTGTTTCTTTGGAAGCTGCATTCATTCCGCTTTGTTCGCCGGCGGCCCACTCAGCAGTAGAAGCAAATTTTTTGGTCAGCGAATCCACATCACCGATTTTAGGATGATGTGCAAATGCTTCTCTCCAGTCTTCTTCACTGCATTGATACCACACTTCTTCTGCATCTTCCAATAATTCCACCATATCATCTGCCGGAAAAAAAGCCATCATCATCTTTACCCAAGATGCGGAGCCGCAACATTTCATCAACTCTTCTTTGAGTTGCGGTTGGCTGAGTGTATTTAATTCGTGTAGTGTCATAAAATTTTTGGCAGCATCACCTTATTTCGATTTATTAAAACCTCACCTGACCCTCCCAAGGGAGAGGAACCGGACACATCCCTTGCTTTTATAATGTTTCGCATCGTTTGTTTATTTCTCCCAATAATATTTAGGAGGACAGGGTTTTATTATTGACTCCTGACTAACGGCTCAGGACTCCCGGCTTACTTTTCCCCACACCCTCATCCTGCTGATGCCGCCATCCGGAAAAATAGATAACCGCACATGAGTGAAGGGACCTTGATTTATAATTTCGTTTTCAAAATTATGTTCCGCATCGGCAGTCAACTTGGTTTGAGGCAAAATCGTTGTCCAGTTTATTTCAGCCGAATTTAATTTATTTTCCTCTTCGATTGTAATGGAGCAGCCTTCTAGCAAACAACTATCCGGATAATTTCCTTTGAAGTGTGCTGTATCAATTAATATTTTATCAATTGTTCCTGCATGTGCAAGCCGTACTATCACCCAATCTTTATTTCCCGGGGTTCGGTTTCTTTTTGTTTCCCAACCATCACCCATATTTACACCACGACCGGGCATGATAAGATTTTCCATGTGAGAGAAAAACATATCATTACATAAAATTGCTTTAGCTCCATTGGTTGCAGCCGCAAGATTTAATATTTCTCTTCCATCAACTGTATTCCAGTCTTTGAATACTTCGCCATACACTTTCAACCTTGCCACACCACCATCGGGATAAATATGCAACCGGATATGAGTATACACTTCGTCATCCTTTATTTCAAAAAAATTTTGTGAGCCAGGTTGCAATGCTGATTGAGGAAGAATAACCTTCCAATGAAGGTTTTCCAAATCAATTAACTCTGAAGTGGGATGATATACCGCTTCCACCGATGCAAAAGGGGGATGATTGCCCAAAAAATGATTGGTATCTATATCGAATCCTTTTATTTTTCCGGATGTTGCCAGTTGAATAATACACCAGTCATTTCCTTCGGTTCTTTTGCGGCGACTTTCCCAGCCATCCATCCATTTGCCACGGTCGGTATATTTATCAGGAATAAAAACACCACGGCCCGGTTTGATAAGATTTTCCTTCTCTGCAAAAAAATCATCAGTACAGTTTAATACTTTGCCGCCGAGTCTTTCGGATGCGAGGTCTGTAAGATGTGTAAATGCTGGTATAGACATATATTTTTTTTTGGCCACGAATTATACAAAATCAGACAAAAAAGTTTCGTGTTTATTAGTGTGATTTCGTGGCCAAAACTTTCCCTCTATTCAAATGTAAAAATTTTCCTTCATCCAAAACCTTTTCTCCCTTAAGCCATGTTTGTTTTACCACTCCGTATAATTCTTCATTAAGATACGGAGTAATTTTGTGCCGGTGATGAATCATATTTTCTTTCAGGATAAATTTTTCTTCCGGGTTCCAGTTTACAAAGTCGGCATCATATCCTTTGGCAATCTTTCCTTTGGTTTTCAATTGTGGCAATAATGATGGCTTTTCACATAGCCATTTTGCTATATCGTTTACATTACAACCATGCCGCTTTGCAGTAGTCCAGAGAACAGGTAAGGCAAATTGAACAGAGGAAATTCCTCCCCATGCTTTCATAAAATCACCTGAAGCTAACTCTTTCATTGCCTGTGGAGCTGGTGAATGGTCGGTTGCAACAAAGTCGATGATACCATCTTTTAATGCCTTCCATAATTTTTCATTATTTTCTTTTTCTCTGATGGGTGGCGCACATTTGTATTCTGTTCGTCCATCTTTTATATCTTCTGCATTAAAATATAAATAATGCTGACCGGTTTCAACAGTTAGTGGCAATCCATTTTGTTTTGCTTTTGCAATTTGTTCAATGGAATCAGCTGAAGACAAATGCACAATATGTGTTTTGCACTTGAACTCTTCACATAATCGAATCATCAATGCAATGGCATCATCTTCCCATTTTTTTGGTCTTGATGAAAGGTAGTTTTTATAGTATCGATTGTCACCCTGCCTGTACCGAACTTGATTCGTGGAAGCTTGTCGAAGTGTGGATGAGGGAAGTTCTAATTCGCAATGAACTAATAAGGGAAGGTTATGCTTCGCAATGATGGGCATGGCTTTTCTTAGATCATCTTCCGTCACATTTGGAAATTCATCAATGCCGGAATGTGTAAGAAATGCTTTGAAGCCCAGCACTCCCTTTTCAATCAATGGTTCAATATCTTTTTCATTACCAGGAATAATGCCGCCCCAGAATCCGCAGTTAGTATGCAATTTACCTTCCGTCGATTTTATTTTTTCTTCAAATGCTTTCACAGTTGTTGTAACCGGCGAAGCATTCAATGGCATTTCCACTAACGAAGTAATACCACCGGCTATCGCAGCTTTGGTAGCTGTATCAAAGCCTTCCCAGTCGGTTCTTCCTGGTTCATTAATGTGTACATGCGGGTCAACAATACCTGCCATCAATACATTGTTGCCAATATCTGTTACCGGAAAATTTCCATTGGGTAATTCATTCACTATGTCGTCAATCTTTCCGGCTTTTATTAATATGACTGCCTTTTCAATACCATCGGGAGTAATGGTACGGTTGGATATTATGGCAGCATCTATCATGAAGTTTCTTTTAATAATGGTGATTGTATAAAATTAATGAAATGAGCCATAACATTTATAAAGCAATAAAATGTGGCGAATAACAACTGACAAAAAACATCAAATAAAAATGAACAGGTGAAAACAATTTTCTACTTTGAGGATAGATTCCTGCCAAGACAAATAATTAATGCCTGCCATACTACTCATATTATCTTTTTCTATCCTCGTGATGCTAATCATCATGACGTATCGGCTCCATGCTATTACCAAAAAACAAACCGATGAAGAACAACAGGAGAAATCCGGATTGATACAAAGCTGGATATATGCTGCTATCATTCTAATCATCCTTGCCATCATTGCAAGTATATATTTTATGGTGAAGGGCACTGTGTATGAAGGGCACCTGATGGAATGGCTGAACATAGTTGTAAGAGTGATGCATATCACTTTTGGTATTGCCTGGATTGGAGCCTCTTTCTATTTTGTTTTTTTGGAGAATGCGTTAAACAGAACAGATAATGTAAGAGATGAGCTGGCCGGCAACCTGTGGGCCGTGCATGGGGGCGGGTTTTATTATCTTGAGAAATATAAAGTTGCGCCTAAGACCATTCCCAAACATCTCCATTGGTTTAAGTATGAAGCCTATTTTACCTGGGTATCCGGATTTGCTTTAATGTTTATCATATATTATTTCAATGCATCGGCCATGATGATTGATAATAATGTGATGAAGTTGACTACTGCACAAGCCATTGGTATCAGCATCGGTTCTTTTATTGTGGGATGGATTTTATATGATCTGCTTTGTAAATCCCCAATGCGTAAGCAACCAATACTTTTTGCACTCACCGGTATTATTATATTAATTGGTTTTGCATACTTCTACAGTCATGTGTATAGTGGCCGGGCTGCATTTATACATTTTGGGGCCATGATTGGCAGCATCATGGTCGCCAATGTATTTTTCGTTATCATCCCATCACAAAAGGCTATGGTAAGTGCAGCGAAGAAAGGATTAATGCCAGACCCGCAGCGGGGAAAGAATGCTTTGTTCCGTTCTATACACAACAACTATTTTACATTGCCGGTTTTGTTTGTAATGGTAAGCAATCATTTTCCTTCCACCTTCGGTAATAAATATCAATGGATTGTATTAGCTGCTATCAGTATAGGCAGTGCAGGTATCAAGCATTGGCTCAATCTGAGAGAACAGGGACGATTAAGTGTATGGATAATGCCGGCATCAGTTATTTTATTATTAGCTGTTGCTTATGTTACTGCACCGCAACCTGTTAATACCAAATGCAAGGAAGTAAGTTTTGCTGAAGTAAATACGATCATTCAGCAGCGATGTGTAAGTTGTCATTCATCCAAACCAACAGATGAAGTTTACACGGCAGCCCCGAATGGAGTAAAGTATGATACACCGCTGGAAATAGCAGCGAAGAAAGAACTGATCATGCAACGGGTAGTAATTACTAAAACAATGCCGCAGAACAATAAAACAAATATGACTCCCGAGGAAAGAGAAACTATTCGTTGCTGGATTGAACAGGGTGCCTCTACAAAATAAAAGCCCCATCTTTAAAAGATGAGGCTTCTTTTAGAATAATTATTTATCAGAATTTATTGACCAACTGTGCTGTTGTTTTTCCATCCAGTGTAATTTTTAATACATAGGTACCTGTACCCAGTTGGCTCATATCCATACCTACCGTTTGCTCTCCGGCAATTATATTGAATGCCCGGCTTATTAGTTGTCTTCCATTCATATCATACACTTCTGCAGTTGTTCTTTCGCTATTGGCAGCAGATACTTTTATATTCAATATGCCCTGTACCGGATTAGGATAAATAGTATAATATGAATCCGGCACTGCACTGCGGCTCACCACTTTCACATCGGTAAATCGAATTTCACCCATCCTGTTTCTTTGTACAAGACGATAATAAGCCACTCCATTAAATGGGTTAACATCATTATGTGCATAGGTATTTACATTCCCAGTAATTCCTTTTCCATTCATGATACCCATATAATTGTATGTCTTACCACCATCAGTTGATCGCTGTACTTCAAACCACTGTTCAGGTTCTTCATTCTCGGTAGTCCATTTTAATATTACCCTGTCCGTTTCATTTACTGTAAAGAATGATGTAATAGGGGAAGGCATACCTCTTTGTGCGGCATCATTCCGGGTGTACCAGATGGGTGATGTAACAATTCTTGAACCATCTGCTTCTGTTATATCTAAATAATAATATCGCTGACTTCCGTTGGCCAATGTATTATCCGTATAAGTAAAGTTGCCCGATGCATTGCTGGTTAGTTGTGTGGCAGCAGTTCCGCTTCCCGGTACACCAGACATTACTGCTACGGAAGTAATAGCTGATGCAGTACTCAATGTGCTTACCGTTATGGCAGGTGCACCGGCTTTTGTAACAATGCTTCCAATATACTCTGAATTGATACTGAAATTAATTTTAGCATTACAATCCTGTGATGCATAGAAACGCATATTTCTCATACCCTGCAGCAAATCATTCTCGGAAAGAGACGGTGCCTGTATCACTAATCTTGTTTTAGCTGTATGGCCAAAGGTCATGTTGTGATTATCATGATCAATCGTTGGACCAAGATGATAACCTTTTGCCAGCATGTTTTTATAATAAGTGAGGTACGACATAGATGTACCCGGATTAGTATAAGTAGTATTCGTAGAAAAGGCAGGACCACTCTCTACCGTTGCACCTACGATAGCATTATCAGCATCCACATCGAATGTGCTGTTGAGTACATCGTTATAATCTGTACTGTTTGGATGAGCTAAGTATGCCAATGCATTATTACCATGACGGTTTAATATATCAAACAAACCACCGGTGCCCCTGTACACACTTTTAGCAACGAATATATCATAGTTGCCAGCTTCCCATCCTACTAATGAATCCATACCATATACAATTACATGGCCGCCGCCACTGATAACTCCCCACTCCATTCCATACATACCAACAAAAGAAGAAGTAGTAGCTGCTGCTGCCTGTGCTCTTCCCGGTTGCCAGTTGGTAATACTCATACCGGCTGTTGCATGATTATGTTCGCTGATGCCCAGGAAGTCCATACACAAGGCAGTTTTTGCATAGGCATAATCATCAGAAGGTATCATAACTGTATTATCAGCATTACCATCGGAGTAACTGCTGTGTGCATGCATATTGCCGAAGTAATGATTTAATGTGGTGGATGTATTACTATTACCACTCAGGCTTACTTTATTATCATTAATGCCGGTACCGGTAAAGTTTATTAATCCGCTGTAAGTAGTATTAGCAGATGGTGGAGAGAAGCGAACGAACACTGTTTGTCCCGCCTGTGCTTCTGCCTGTGTGTACACAATAGAAGAAGTATAAGCTGCGCCATCTCTTGACAGATTAAAACCTGCTGGTGCTGTTAATGTAAAAGATGAAGTGATATTAGTTGTGGTATAACTAAAAGTTTGCGCAGTGGATGATGAGCCTGCTGCTATAAATCCAAATGCCAGGGATGTAGGATTAACAGTGACGGTGGCTGCAGGTGGTGCCTGTGTGGTAAATGCCCAGGTTGTAGTTGCAGAAATGCCTGCAAAATTATTTCCGGCAATATCTTTAAATGTTCCGGCATCAATATTTATATAATAGCCAGTGCTGTTTGCTAAACTGCTGAATGGCATAGTGGCTGTTGCGCCGCTTACTGTTACCGCTGCAGCAGTCACAGCTGTTGTTTGTATCACTGCATTATCACTTGTTCTTTTCACTGTAATATTTCCTGCGGTGCCTTTCTGAATATTTTCATTGAAAGTAACAACAAGATTGCCACTGAGTGCAACACCTGTTGCACCATTAGCAGGATTAAAGGTAGAAACAGTTGGGGCAGTTACATCACTGCCGCTTAATTGTATAGAAAAATCATCTATTGCCAATCCATCATCGGCACCACTTGCATCAAGATCATTCCAGCGAAGCCAGAAGTTTGTATTGTTGGCAATACTAAGCCCCGTTATCACGGCTGTCTTTACTATTCTGTTAGCAGCAGCATTACCATCTTTTGCACCGGTGGTAGTTGTGCTGGGTGATGCAAAGTCCAGTGTATTATTATCCGTCCATGTACCGGTGGAAAGTGAAGTAGCATTCAAACTGTATTGAAAATCTAATTGATCTGCCCGGCCGGTTGCACCGCAACGCCATTGCTCACCAGTATAACTAATAGTAATAGAAGTGATAGTAGAGCCGGTACTGTTTCGTATTTGCACACCCAGTGTTGGAATAAGCGAACCAGAACGTAAGCCTCCAAATGCTCTTTCGGTAGCAGTACCTGTACCATAACTATAAGTTTCACCTGTACTGCTGCTGCCAGCATCAGTTGTATAGGAAGTGTTTGCATTAGTGCCTGTCTCCAGCAATCGCCAACCAGTAGGCAATGTGGTAGAGGTGCCTGCAGTAGCTCTTAGTGTATTAAAGTTTTGTGTGTAAGGTGTAGCTGTTGATGTAATGCTAACCTGTGCAAAGGAGTAACTGTTTGTTAGCAATGCAATAAAGGCAATAGCCAACTGGGGTAAATGTTTTATCATCCGGTAGGGTTTTAGTGTACTTGAAGTTGTACAATATAATTTACAAACCCAAGCCTTTATGCCAAATGAATATCCACACCTGTGCATACAAAGGGGCGGAAGAATAATTATTTAGTACTACAGACTGTATTTTTCCTGCAGCTTCCGTAAAAATACATTGAATAAAAAAGAGTAATTATGGTATTGCAGGTAAAAGGAAAATTTAGTTTTTTGTGCTTTCCAATATCAAATACCAACCACCATGAAACTAATGATGTACCTCGGCAACGACCTGATAGAGTCTGTAGCGCTGAGTGATAAAGATCTTAAAATCCCCGGCTATCTTGGCAAATTCAAACGCCACCTTAAAGTAAAATACAGGGAGATGTTACAGATGTCACCCGAGCCGCCTGAGTTTTTAGTATTCAATACCGAGCTTAAGCTGGCACAGGATACCAAGAAAGATTAATAAAAGTAAAACACAGTTTAACACACAATCATACAGCTTAGATGCAAAGTCAGTCATTGTATTCATTCGTGTAAATTGGTGTCAATTCGTGGCCAAATAAAAAAGCAGCTAACGCAGCTTCAATTATCTGTGTTAATCCGTGCAACCTGCCTGCCGGCAGGCAGGTCTGTGGCCAAAAAATTGCCGAAGGCAATATTAAATCACCTCCACACTTCTTTCCACAAAGGCAGTAAGGTCTGCGCCTTTTAATAAGCCCTGTGCCAGCATAGCTAAGTCAACAGCTTGTTTAGCCATGGCTGTTTGTTGTCCTTCATCAGCACTTAATATTTTAGTTATGATCTTATGATTAGCATTGATAGCCACTTTATAATTATCCGGCATAGAACCATAGAAATTCATACCCCCACCGCCGCCCATCTTACTCATGTCTTTCATGCGGCGCATCCATTCTTCCATGGTAATGGTAACAGGCATTGCATCAGCCGGTAAACTTTCCACTTCCACCTTCATCGTTGGATTGCTGATGGCTTTATCAAATATGGATTTTAGTTTGGTAGTTTCTTCTTCGGTCAGTTGATGTTTAGCCGCATCTTCTTTTACAATCAGTTTATCTATTACATCTGCATCCACTCTTTTCAAAGAAGTTTTTTCCAATTTCATTTCCAGGTGATGAATGAAGTGAGTATCTATCGGCGAGTTCATCAGTAATACATCATAACCCTTCTTGGTGGCCGCCTGTATATAACTATCCTGCGCCTGCGGATCAACTGTGTAGAGATATATCAGTTGTCCCTCTTTATCTGTTTGAAAATCTTTTACCTTGATAGCATATTCTTCCAGTGTGGAAGTTTCTTTATTGGTATTATTCAATAACAAAAACTCTTTTGCCTTTTCATAAAACTTTTCATCGCTGATAGCACCATACTTTACAAAGATTCCAATGTCATCCCATTTCTCTTCATAGCCTTTTCTGTCTTTCTTAAATAGCTCCGCTAATTTATCTGCTACTTTGCGAGAGATATAGCTGTTGATCTTTTTTACATTACTATCTGCCTGTAAAAAAGAGCGGCTAACGTTGAGTGGAATGTCTGGTGAATCAATAACACCATGCAACAACATCAGGAATTCGGGTACAATATCTTTTACTTCATCAGTAATAAATACCTGGCGACTGAATAGCTTGATCTTATTCTTCTGTACTTCAAAATCATTCTTCAGTTTCGGAAAATATAAAACACCAGTCAGGTTAAAAGGATAATCAACATTCAAATGAATCCAGAATAATGGTTCTTCGGAAAAAGGATAAAGCTCTCTATAGAAATCAAGATAGTCTTCATCTTTTAAATCAGCTGGTGCTTTTGTCCAGATAGGATTTGTGTTGTTGATGATATTATCAACTTCAATAGATTTATATTTTGTCTTACCCTCTTCATCTTCCCCATCTGGCTCCGATTCTGTTTTAGTACCAAACTGTACCGGCACTGGTAAAAACTTTGCATACTTATTTAATATATCGCTGATCCGTTGCTCTTCCAAAAATTCTTCAGATTCTGCATTGATATAAAGAATAACATCAGTACCTCTTTCTGTTTTGCTGCCTTCGCTTATTTCAAAGGATGTACTGCCATCACATATCCAACGGGCAGGCTCTGCTTCTTCCTGGTAAGAAAGAGTTTGTATCTCCACTTTATCAGCCACCATAAAGGCGGAATAAAAACCCAAACCAAAGCGACCGATGATCTCATTGGCATCTTTAGCTTCTTTAAACTTTTCCATAAACTCTGTAGCACCGGAAAAGGCCACCTGGTTGATGTACTTTTTTATTTCTTCCGCTGTCATACCAATACCGCTATCTGAAATAGTGATGGTCTTTGCATCTTTATCCACTGCCACTTTTACTTTCAGGTCTCCAAGGTCTTTGCTATAATGACCAAGAGAAGCAAGACGTTTTACTTTTTGCGTAGCATCTACTGCATTGCTCACCAGCTCCCGCAGAAATATTTCATTATCAGAATAAAGGAATTTTTTAATAATGGGGAAGATGTTCTCGGTATTGATGGAAATAGTTCCTTTTTCCTGTAACATATAGTTATTTTATTTTTTAGGTTTTAATAGCTCCGCAAGGTACGCAATAGCTGTTCCAATGCGGGAAGCTTTGCCAGATTGACAGGGATGCATAAGCCAAGAGACGGCAGCTAGTTACTTTTGCACAACTCCAATGAAACAGCAGATCACATTTTACCAGGATTTACCTAGTGCTTACACTTACTCAGGCTGCTAAAATATAAAATACCATTTTTATGGTATTGACAGCATTGCTAAAAGAACTTACCTTGCTTTTAAAACAACGTCTCCAGTAATTGCCGATGTTGCAACAATGTGAAAAGATGATGACATGAAAGACGATAGCACTATAATTTATGCGACAGTTGTTTTAATTTCTCCCACCGGAAAATCCATTATTGATGAACCAGCCACCACGGAAAATCTGGCTGCTTTGCAACCCACCTCAAAAGCAATAGTAGCAGCCCGTTCTTTTTTAATAAAGAAAGGATTCAGTGTATATGGTGAAGGCCCTTCTTTGTCAATAGACGGAAAGAAAGGGTTATTCGAAAAAGTATTTAAGTTTTCTATTGTATTGAAAGTAGTCAACAATTCTACCTATGCTACTGCCACCACTAATCCCGTCATCCCAGCAACATTAAAGCCCTTTGTAAAAACTATTGTGTTCAGCGACCCTATGGAATTTTTTGGATAAGGTATTCTTGTATTAGTAACAGTGTTTAAAAAATAATTAACCATTAAACCTATTACTATGCCTACTAAAAAGAAGGCTGCATCGCCGTCTCCATCTGCGTTACCCCCTGAAGTATTTGCTCATGCATCTGTTCATTCTGCAGGTGGCACTTCTTTATTTGATGCTGGCAATTTCATTACTAACCAGAATGTGGCCGGTTTTTTCTCCGACGGTTATTTAATAAAACAAGCAATAATAAAACTTCGGAATGCCGGTTTCCGCATTATGGGTACCAATGGCATTACTATTTCCATTGGTGCTCCCGCCGAAGTTTATGAAAAAGCCTTCGGTACTCATTTGCATACAGAAGAAATTCCCACCATTAAATGCCTGGGTGTGGAAGAAGAAGCCACTTATATTTTGCCGGGCGAAGGAAATAGAAGAGGCATGATCAATGTTTCGAAAACCAGTTTCAACCAGTTGCTGGAGGGTGTATCTATCAATGAGCCGGTGTATTATATGAACAAGCCCTTTGCCCCAAAGCAAAACTACTGGCACCTCAATGTACCGGGTGATATATCCTGCGGAGTAAATGCAGATCCGGTACACCGCATGGGTATTTCCGGTCGTGGTGTAAATGCGGTAATGGTGGATAGTGGCTGGTATCGTCATCCTTATTTCACCCGCCGTGGCTACCGTAGCGGACAAGTGGTATTAGGCCCGGCTACCGCCGATCCGCTTTCTGATGCATCAGGACATGGCACCGGAGAAAGTGCTAATCTACTGGCCGTGGCACCAGATGTAAACTTTCGCATGGTGAAAATGAATTTCGTCGACAGTGCTGGTGCTTTTAGTGCTGCTGTAGCAATGAACCCACAAATTATTAGTTGCAGTTGGGGAAGCAGTAAACAAAACGGTCCACTTTCAGCCAGTCAAATGGTGCTTTCTGCTGCCGTTGCTAATGCCGTAAGCCGTGGTATCACAGTAGTGTTTGCAGCAGGAAATGGACATTGGGGTTTTCCAGGCCAGCACCCGGATGTGATAAGTGCCGGTGGAGTATATATGGATGCTAATCTGAACCTGCAGGCCAGCGACTATGCCAGCGGTTTTGCCAGTAATATTTATCTGGGCCGCAAAGTACCCGACCTCTGCGGATTGGTAGGCATGAAACCAAAAGCAGCTTATATAATGCTGCCCGTACAGCCGGGAGATGAAATAGATATGCAAATGGGTGCAGTAGGTACACACCCCAATCAGGATCAGACAACACAGAATGATGGATGGGCTGCTTTTAGTGGCACCAGTGCTGCCGCACCGCAGATTGCAGGAGTTTGTGCTTTATTAAAACAGGCGGCACCATCACTTACTCCATTACAAATAAGAAAAATATTGATGGCTACCGCTATAGATGTTAAAGCAGGTAACTGTGTTATTGACACCGGCGGTCATGCTGCTGTAGCTGGTCCGGATCTGGCAACAGGGTATGGGCTGGTAAATGCACTGGCAGCCGTACGAAAAACATTTCCGACACCTGCCCCGGTAACACCTGCTTACTATTGGTAAAATCAACAACATTTTCTATAGATAAAGTTTTCTCAATCAATTCTATTTAATCATTAAAACCTTTAACAATGGCAACTGAAAAAAAAGGGGGTGCCGGTATCCGGTACGACGATTTTGTAAAGATCGTAAAGCCTGACCCAGGGTCCACCGAACAGGTGGTGTTGCTGCATGGTTATGTGGGGGCCTCTGTTACAGATGATAAGATTCGTCTGTACAGTGATGCCAGCCTCATGGAGTATGCAGACATTGCAAAAGCAGATGTGGTGTACAGTCTGCCTAACAACGATGACCCGCTGGGCGGCAGCCGACTGTGGGTAAAACAAAGTGCAAATTTAAACTATGCGGATGCGCAGGGCTATGCACAGGGCGACATGTATAACAGTTACATGAACGACCAGTACAGTCCCGGTGCAGAAGCAATGGGCCATGCAGCCTCATTGGTCTGTACTATTGCACCGCTAACCCGAAATCCGGTATGCCGGCCAACCCGATTTATTTGCCCCACACCGGTATCCCGTCTCGTTATTTGTACATTACCACCACGGACCAGGTTGGGCTGTCCGCAACCTACACTGGCTGGGTGTCCGCAACCTAGCTGGGTAGATGCTTGCCCATCGCAGTGGGGATGTACAATTCAAACAGGTACTACGGTTATTAATCCCGGCACAGGTGGCGCACAGTTTGGTGCCGACTATACCGGTGGTGATGTGTACAACGACTACATGCAAAACAGCTATGAAGGTGGTGGTGAAGGTGAAGGTTTTGGAGGGGTAAGTACTCCATTGATATGTGTAAAGCCAACCCTTACAACCAATTATCCTAGTGTACGCATTATTTGCGCAAGCAGCCCTATTATCTGCAGGCAATCATTAAGAGTATGGGATTGCAGAGTCACCCGACCGATATTGTGCCAGCCTGTTACCTGTCAATTTAGAACAGTGCGACCAACATGGCCAAGTCTAGCCTGTGCTACAGACTTTACAAGAACGCAGACAATACAAACCGGTACAACAATTATTAATCCCGGTACAGGTGGTGCACAGTTTGGAGCTGACTATGCCGGTGGTGATATGTACAATGACTACATGCAAAACAGTTATGAAGGTGGGGGGAATGAAGCTTTCGGCCCTGCACCGACTATTACCAGTCCGCAGCAATGCCTTCGGATAACCCATATAGGATGTCAACCAAGCAGCCCTGTTATTTGCAGGTTTTCTGTTCCTGTGTATCGTTGTATTACACAACAGCGACATCGGTCTCTTTGTATTCCTTGTCATGTAACAATAACAAGGACAATACAAACAACTACGATTGGTACTATCCGCACTACCACTTTTCCAAGTGCAGTAGATGGTTGCCCATCACAGTTTGGATGTGCAACAGATTTTACCAGAACGATTAATCCTGATACGATTAACCCCGGAGGAATCGGCGGTTATTATGAGTATGGATATTAACCGTTTCTTATTTACTTTAAAGAGTGCTATTTTACGATAGCACTCTTTTTAAAAACTATACTCATGTTGCTTACCGAACATAATTTATTTTATTACTTACTCGATAAAGGAATGGTGGACATCAGTGCGGTCGTAAATGGAACATTCACCGTACGACGCAGCGACAGTCGCAATAACAACTTTCTGGTGAACAAAGAATACGATCATCATTCTTTTTTCATCAAGCAGGTGAAGGCACCTGATGCAGAAAAAATTGAAACCATGCGTATAGAAGCAACTGCTTATATGCTGGCGAATAACGATGCCAACTATAAGGCACTGAAAAATTTTTTACCCCCTTTCCATCATTATGATGCCACCCATCATATACTGGTAACCGGGCAGGTAAAAGATGCTATCTCCGTGCATGATTACTATTTGCAGGTAGCAGATTTTACCAATAGCATACCAACACAATTGGCCGATATACTGGCTTCTTACCATACCACTATAAGCAACACACCGCAGCAACCGGCTATGCAGCATTTTCGTAAACAAATGCCCTGGGTATTTACTATTGCCAATACACCTGCCATCAATAATGCTCCTGCTACTGCCGACCAGCAACTGATGCAACTGATAACAAAGAACACCGAACTACTACAACTAATTGCGCCACTTGCTGCAGGTTGGCAACCTACCAGCCTCGTACATCATGATGCCAAACTGAATAATTTTTTAGCTGGATATGATTATGAAAAAAAGCATATTAATTTTGTAAAGCTGATAGATTGGGAGCTGGCCGATATGGGTGATCCGTTATGGGACCTGGCTTCTGTTATGCAAAACTATCTTTCCCTTTGGTTGACAACCGATATACCCGATCCGCAGCAAACAGCCTATATCAAAAAAATACCGCTGGAGCTTGTGCAGCCCTGTATAGCACAACTATGGAATCGCTATGCACAACTGATGCAGTGGAATGCGGCTGCCAGGCAAACTGCCCTGATAAAAACGATACAATACTGTGCACTAAAATTGATACATACCTGTTTTGAAACCACTGCACAGGGCAATACACTGCAACCGGTAACAGTAAAGATGCTGCAGGTAAGCATTAATATACTTCGCAATCCGGCTGATGCAGCTATAAAATTATTTGGCATACACTAAGAAAAATACAACATGACCAACACACAATACATACAACAAATCATCCGGGAAATAACCATAGACCCGCAACGAAATATTTTGCACAAAGGCAAAACCTATGGCGGCACATTTAACAACGCATATATACAACAGCCCAGTACCAAAATGCTTTTCCAGTCACTGGAATCATTGATTTACTCGGAATATTACAACAAGAACAGTACGGCTGCCACTACACAACCACCAGCTTATACAGAAGTGATGAGTTTTATGAACAACCTCTCTGCACACAATACCACCACAGAAGGATTTGATGAAGGCTGGACGATAGAAAACATAGATATGCAGGGACAAATAATTGCCCGCAAGGGCAACCTGAAACGGTCTGTATATGCCGGCGAGTTTGTAAGCAGCACCATGTTTCATCAAAAGCCGATGGTAAACGCCGGTATCAAACTAATTGCCCGCAAAGAACATAAAGACCCTTCCGCAGGATTTTATTATGTATTTGGCCGCACACAGGGAGAAGATAATATGGACCAGTTAGTACGGGTTTACTTCAACCTACAACCCACTGGTGCAGCCGCATTGATATTGCTGCTAACGCAACACCTCAATGAACGGCAAATTCCTTTTTCTTTTAAATGCCTGCAACATCCATTTTATTATACCCGTTGCGATACGGCCGTACTTTACTTTGATAAGCGATACAGTCCGCCGGTATTTGATTTATTAGAAATGATATGGCCCGCCATAAAAGGATATTTGAATGATGATTACCCTGCATTCACAAAAAAACTCGGGTCTGGAATTTCCTTTGCAGAAAATCCATTTAAATCTGATGAAAGTTTTGGCACCCATTGCAGTAAAATGATTGCACAGGGAATTATGAATGCTTACACCAAAGGCCAGCCACCTACGCATTGGTTTGCTGAAATAAAAACCACTATAGAGCAAAAGCATGGCTATGCCAGCATGGATGTATTGTACCTGAATCCGAAAACAAAATTTCCTTACCACTTTCCTCAATTTACTGCCTGATATATGCAAACCACAACAACACAAAATGCCTGTAAACAAGCAGCCCTTTCCATTGCCCTTGGTATTTGCCGGGATGCGGTATGGCAGGATAAACGCTGCAACTGGATTGGCAGCGGCAGCGAAGAAAATTATGGAATGCCCCGTGGCTATGCCCGGGCATTAAATCCCTATTTCTATGATGGTATAGCCGGCATAGCATGGTTTTTATTGCACACACATATTGTGACACCACATGCCGTGGTACAAAAAACATTGTACGGTGTACTCGACCAACTGGTGGCCGAAGAAGCCGGAAAAAAACAAACCGGCGAACAACTAATGGGCAAGCTGGGCTTTCATACCGGATGGACAGGAGTGGTTTGGGTGCTTTGGCATGCCGGTGATGTATTGCAACATAAACAATATACCAAGGCTGCTCTGGCACTGCTGGAAAAAATAACAAAACTGGATAAAGCCTGGTGGGGGTTGGATCTAATAGATGGGGCAGCCGGTGCTGTTCCGGCATTGATACAGCTTAGCAAAAAAATACCAATGCCATCGCTGAAGGATTTTATCTTATCCATCGCCGGTTATCTGATTGAAAAAGCAGACAAGCAGCCCAACGGCTGGAGCTGGAATACCATGCAGGAGCGGACAAATAACCTAACCGGCTACGGCCATGGTGCAGCAGGTTTTGCCGCCGCTTTTGCGGAGCTATTTGCCTTTACCGGCAATAAACAATATCTGGAAATAGCAAAATCGGTAGTAAGCTATGAGGATGGCCACTTTCATGCGCCGCAGCAAAACTGGCCCGATTTCCGCAGCTTTGGTGCTGCCCCGCAACCGGTGGAGACGGTATGTTCCATTGCCTGGTGCCATGGTGCGCCGGGTATTGGTCTGGCTCGCCTCCGTATGCTGGAACTTACAAATGATCCCTTCTTTGCACAGGGTGCTTCCATTGCAGTGGATACTACATTAAAAAGTCTTTCGGTAATGGCCTTGGGCAATTATTCGCTATGCCATGGTGTGTTTGGCAATGCAGAATTGCTGCTCTATGCAGCCGAAGTGCTGGCGAAACCTGCACTGTTGGATTCCTCCACGGCTGCCGCCGAAGAATGTATAACTGAATACTTGCAAAAGGGAATACCTGTACCTAATGGCCTGCAAAGCGGACATGAAACACCAGACTTTATGCTAGGCAGCAGTGGTATTGGCTATTTCTTTCTACGATTGGCAGCGCCGGATAAAGTGCCGGGAGTACTGCTGCTGCGGTGATATACGAAATAACTGTGTAGGACAAACGGCCGAATGTATATAGTAACACTGCTACTTTTTTATAGTCTTCTTTTACTAACAGGAATGTATACCTGCACTATGGTTGCGGACGCAGATCTTTTACATTTACCACCCTGGTTTTTGTCCACCTATCATGCCATGGATAAGATGGAGAACCTAATGCACTGAATGCATTGAAGGGCACGGCACGGCAAAGCCCACGAAGCAAAGCAGTTTGTCCGCCTATGCGGCTGCCATCTTCATTCACTGCAATAGTGCCGGTAATTATTTTTCCTAATGATCTTCCTTTAAATATAGCTTCTATTATACCCATGAACATACCATAGAATAATAAGAAAATAATATTACTCACCAGGTCAAAGCCGTCTTCGCTTTCGCCATATACCACCACCGCAAAATCGTAACTAATTTCTACTAAAACAAAGCTGAATAAGATCATGAAAAGATAAAAAAATGCCAGGTCGATTAGGTAATTGGCAAACCGCTTTCCGGTACTGGCGGGAGTAAGGGTGTATTCGAAATTATCGAAGAGGTGTTGTTCTTGCTGTGGGCTGTGTTGATTTTCTTCCATGGGTGCATTGATTATGGGGTGTAAAATAATGGAAAAGGATAAAAAGAAAAAATGATTGAGGTGAGAGGGTTGAATAGGGGTTGGCCACAGACCTACCTGCCGGCAGGCAGGTTGCACGGATTAACACGGATTATTGCTGCGCAATTTGAGTTAGCCACTAATGACACAAATGTCACTAATAATACAAATTAAATATGAATTACAATTTCGCCTTCGGCGAAATGAGGCGGCCACTAATTCACAGCAATTTACACGAATGATTGCTAAGTAATTTTTATTTAAAAGGATTACTCCATTTAGTATCTGTATAAACGCTTACACCCGATAATGTTCTTAAAAATGCAACCAGTGCACTCATCTCCGCTCCGGTTAAATTTAACTGTTGTCCAAAACCATTGGGCCTAAGCCGTGGATCTAAGTTGGTATTGCCGGGGGCAAGATTGATGGTATTGTAATGCCCGACCGCATTTTGCAAGGTGGCAAGATTGCCGGTATGCATGAAAGGTCCGTTTTCTATTCCAGCTGTATTTACCACATTGCGCAGACTTGGGGCTCTTGTTACCGTTATATCTATACCCCCACCACCAATTTTTCCAATGATGCCATTGTTCCTTGTATTGGGGTCAATATCAAACTCCGGCGCATTATGACATCCATTGCAACCGGCACCGCCAGCAGTTCTTACACCATTAGCATTAAAAACAGGAGCGGCTATAAATACCTGCTTGCCTTGGTTTTCCTGTGCGGTAAAGTTGGGAAATGGCTGTCCATCGTTTGCTACTAATGCCCTTCCCGCATCATACTTACTGTCGAATGATTGAATGCTACGGATAAACTGAGCTAATGATTCCTGCATTCTTGCTTCGGTAACATTTACATCGCCATATACCCATTTGAATAATTCATTATAATATTTGATGCCTTGCAATTTGGTAAGCAGGTCTGCAATACCCTGTCTGCCCGACTGACCACTGAAACCCATTTCTGCATGATCCTTTATAGGCTGGGTGGTTTGCAGCTCTAATGATGCGGCTCTTTCATCCCAGAAAAATTTGGCTTCTACTCCAAACCGTGCATTCACCAATCGCATAGAATGCCTTCCGGTACTTCCAGCTACTACACCTTTGCTTGCAATTGCTGTATCACTAAAGGCAAACTCCTGCTTATGACAACTGCGGCAGGATATAGAGTTATCAATGCTTAAGTTTTTATCATAAAATAATACCCGGCCCAGTGTGGCTTTCGTATTGGTAATGGGATTGCCACCGGTATTGTCTTTTGCCGGATTAAGATAGGCTGGTTTGCTTTGACCAGCATAGTTGGCCGGATTGGCGGGGTCTATATTGGTACCAAACGCTGCTTTGATGGCGGCATATGGATCGGTAGTGCCGGTGCCGGTATCTGTTTTAGAACAACTGATGGCCAGGATCACAAGGGTGATAAGAATGGCAAGGGTGGTGGTTATTTTTCTCATATATGCCTTACTAAATAAGGACATTCAGACTGTAATACCTATTATCGGTTTAATATATTATAAAAAAAAGGTGGTGGTATATGGTCAACTCTTACAATGCCTTGCCTTCACTGAGTGTTTTAATAGCTCCTTCCAGAAATTTTTTAGTTTGCTCATCCGGGGACTGCACTAAAGCGGCTTTAGCATACTCCAATGCTTTTTTATAATCTCCCATGGCTGAGTACACTCTCATCATACCTGCATTGGTAGGCCATACACCTTTATACTTTTTATAGTTTTTTTGAAACACTTCCAGTGCTTCGGGCAGTTTCTTTGCATTGAGTAGTTGACGGCCATAGCCATGTAGTTCCTGTGCGGTGGCATTTTCCATGGCCATGTTCATCATATCGGTTGCCTCTTTCTCCTTCCCCATTTTTTTTAAGATCGTTGATTTGGTAGAAAGAGCAGCAAAAGTATTGCGGCCGCCGAGTTGCGGGTTGGTAGCCGAGTTAATCCAGTTCAGTGCTTCCTCATAATTGATATCATTGGCTACACACCATTGCGCCGCAGATTCTAAGCTGGCCGGATCAAAACCGATGGCACCACTCATCTGCTCCCGGATACTTTCCAGTATCGTATTCTTCAAATCCACTTCCACATGTATAGGAAAACTCCATCTCTCCCAAGCCAGGTTGATATCAATCGCATGATCCGTTTGATTGGAGAAATAATACAGCAATCTTTCCTGCAGCAGCGGCAGCTTTTTTTGTTGCAGGGTAGGCACTTTTAGCACATCCATTTCCGGGCGGTAAAAATAGCTGCCCCATGCTTTAGTGTTTTTATTAAAGATGAGCACACTGCTGTCTTGCTGTACTTCTATAAAGAAAGCATATTTACCGGCAAGCAGTTTTTTCCCGTTGATGGTAACATCGGTGGAGAAAGACATGGTTGTAGCTTCATCCGCACCGGCCCGCCAGGGCGATGCTACATTGGAACCAAAGCCCAGCACCGTGTAACCAAAAGGCACAACACTGGTACCATATATTTTTCCTTCTCGGCCTTTTACACCCGGAGCACTGTAATGAATTTGTATGTCAGTCACACCCAGTTTACGACCTATCATACTTACTGTGTTGGTAGTATCGGGTATACGTAGTGCCTGGCTGTATACTGCGTTGGTAGTTATTGCTGCAACCAGCATGGCAAATACATTCTTTCTCATGATGCATTGATTTTACACAAAGGAAGGTGGAATGTTTGGAATATATTAACCGCTGGTGGAAAGGGATATACATCAGGCAGGTGTATTGGTTCTACATTGAGCCGCCGGGAGTACGTAGAAATAGTGTGGCCTGCGGGATTGCTTTATAAAAATAGTTGGGCCATAACTTACAAGAGCCATTCTCAATCCGGCAGCATCTTCACCATAATGTTCTTAAAATACACTTTGCTTCCCGGATCATGCCCCTGCAAAGCAAAGGTGCCGCCGGATAATAGCCGGCCTTCCATTCCTTTTGCCCGTTTTATATTATCCGGCTCAGTATAATCCACCACGGTTTTATTATTGATCTTAATGATGATGCGTTTGCCCTGCACTTTTATATGTTCTGTAAACCAGGTATTATCTTTCACATACACTTCTTTTACATCTTGTATGGCATAAAGGCTGCCGGTTCTACGCCAATCCGATTGTGAATTATTGACCTGTGCTTCGTATCCTTTTTGTGGCCAGCTACTTTCCTGGTAAGTGGTATGAAAATAAATACCGGAGTTGGAGCCGGGAGTGGTCATCACATCCGCTTTGAATTCGAAATTTTTAAAGTTATGATCGGCCACATCACCCATATAAAATAAATGGGCAACAGGACCATGGGCTACGATGGCACCATTCTCTATGGTAAAAGTGCCGGCATTGTTACCTACTTTCCAGTTGTTGAATGTTTTTCCATCGAATAAGGAGATCCATTTTTTTGGAGGAGCTTCATGAGTACTTACACCTGCTATTAAAAAAACCGTAGCTGCTATGTTGAAGAAAAAATTTTTCATATGTAATGAATGAAGATGAAAGGTACTGCGATTATTTTTTGAGAGTAAAGGGATATTCTTTTTTATTGCTGCGAAACTTACTGCTTCACCACTTTACCATCCTTCATCACAAAACTTACTTTCTCTAATAGTTTTATATCCTGCAGCGGATCGCCGTCAATAGCAATGATGTCGGCCATGGCACCTTTATTTATTTCGCCTAATACTCCCTGTTTGTTTAGCAGCTCAGCGGCAACGGTAGTAGCAGATTTAATAGCCTGCATCGGCGTCATCCCCCATTGCACATAATAAGAAAATTCTTTGGCTTGGTTGAGAGCACTCCAGTCAAACCCACCGGCATCAGTACCAAAGGCGATCTTTACCCCTTTCTGCAAGGCCTTTTTAAATATAGCTGGCAGCACGGTGAGCATTTGTTTATTAATAGAATTACCGGCCTTTGCTCTTCCTTCTGCCACAAAATCTAAAACCGTAGCCGTAGGACACCAGTAAGCATTTTTTTGTATCATCAGGTCCATACATTCTTCATCCATGGCAAAACCATGTTCAATAGTTCTGGCACCGGCATTTAATGAATAAATAATTCCATCCCGGGTTATAGCATGAGAGGCTAAAAATTTTCCTGACCGTATCGTTTCATCTGCCACCGCATCTATTTCTTCTTTGGTAAAATTGACCCGGCTGCGAAAACTGCTATCAGGTAAACGATAATAACTTCTGTCGGCATAAATTTTTATCCAGTCAGCACCATAACTTATTTGTTCCCTCACTGCTTTTCTTGCTTCATCCGCACCGGTTATTTCTTGTATACCCTTCGGCATGTGCAACTCCCAACTATATTCTGCATTGCCGATAGCATAGTGGCCGGTTGTATTAATTGCTCTGGTGGATACAAACATCCGGGGACCGGGAATGATATTATTATTGATGGCTTTTTTAAGATCCACATCGGCATACATGGCTCCTTCTGTTTCCAGGTCTCTGATAGTAGTAAAGCCATTCATCAAGGCAATTTTACAAGCCACCGAGGCCCGCAGTGTACGGTACGGAATACTTTCTTTCAGCAATTGCACATCATAATCTTCAGCGGTAATGTCGCCTTGCAATAATACATGTGTGTGGCAATCGATAAGACCGGGAAGAACAGTTTTGTTATTAAGATCAATGATCGTAGCATTTTTTGGAATGGCCGATTGATCAATTACATCTTTTATAATATTGCCTTCGATGAGGATGGCTTTATTAAGCAATGGCTGATCACTTCTGCCATTAATAAGTTTACCACATTTGATAGCCGTTAGCTGTGCATGGATGATGAAGCTGCAAAAAATAAATAATGCAAGGAATATGCTGCGCATAGATTTGTTTTGGGAAAAAGGTACGATAAAAATTTAGTTGTCACTAAAACCCAGGCATTGAACTAATAGAATGGCCGCACACTGCTCAACTTTTCAGCAAATCCAATAACTGCTGGTGAATGAATAATTTTTCTTTGCCTGCTTTTATACTTCGCATAATACCCATTTCTTCCAGCTTAGAAAGATAAATACCGGCCGTTTTCTTTTTTACAATGCCGGCCTCTTCCAAAAATTTTCTTTTGCAATAAGGCTGTTGAAAAATAGTCTCTATTAATTCCTTTGAAAATATTTCCGGTGCTGCATGCTTTATTTTTTCACTGGTTTTTTCCATCAATATTATTATTGCTTCAATTTTTTGCCGGGTATCCCCTGCTGTCTTTTCTACGGCATCCAGCATATACAAAATCCATTCCTCCCAGTGGTTTTTTTCTGTCACTTTATTCAGGCCATTGTAATAACCTGCTTTGTGTTCTATAATATATTTACTAAGATATAAGACTGGCTGTTCCAGCAACTCCTGCATTATTAAATAAAGAATGTTCAATATTCTACCCGTTCTTCCATTGCCATCTATAAAAGGATGAATGGCTTCAAACTGGTAATGTATTACCGCCATTTTTATCAGTGGGTCAGTATCATCATCCGGGTTATTAATATAGTCTTCCAGGTTTTTTAATTTTTGCCTGATCACCTCTTCTCCTTCGGGTGGTGTATATAGAATTTCACCTGTGGTTGTATTAGAGATTTTTGTACCGGTAGTTTTTCTAATACCGGCATTTGTTTCTTTTATGATGTTACATAAGGCAATAAAAAGGTTGGTGCTAAGAAATTTTTTTTCTTTTACAAAAGTAAACCCATGCCATAAGGCTTCCTGGTAGTGTAATACTTCTTTGGTAGCAGCATCGGTTACAATTTTATCCGAAGAAAAAGCCTGGTATAATTCATCATTAGTAGTAACAATATTCTCGATCTCCGAACTCATTTTTGCTTCCAGCAAACTGATAGAGCTTATCAATAACGTTTGATTAGGAAGTCTTTTGGAAGTGGCATCCAGCCGGGCCAATGCCCTGTTGGCCTGTATTGTTTTTTTTAAAATACCAGCGGTTTCCAACTGAACCTTGGGAGGCAGATCGGGCAAATCATTATACGGTATTGTTCTGTTGAAAATGTCCACAGTTCTAACGAAGTCATTTTTTGATGCTGAATGACCTCGTTATAAAGATAAGGCCATTTGATGACCTTATATAAAATACGAGAGTAAATTTGCATTCATTTTGCCCTCATTTGTTTTACTTAAAGCGGAATGTTATTTTTAAACATAACCCATTTTTGATACTTTTTGGGTCATATTCGTTTCATTTAACCCAATTTTCATCCCTTTTGATACATATTTGACAAATAGTTGCATTTTGTCATTACACCCTAATTAATAATATTTACCCATGTCAAAACTGTTTTCCCCCCTCACCCTCCGCAGCATCACATTAAAAAACCGCATTGCCGTATCACCCATGTGTCAATACTCCAGTGTAGATGGCTTTGCCAGCGACTGGCATTTGGCACACCTCGGCAGCCGGGCAGTGGGTGGGGCCGGACTGGTTTTCACTGAAGCCGCCGCCGTTTCTTCCGAAGGAAGAATATCCCCTGATGATCTGGGCATCTGGAAGGATGAACACATAGAGATGCTGCAGCGCATCACTTCATTTATTACCCAGCAAGGTGCCGTGCCCGGCATACAATTAGCACATGCCGGCCGCAAGGCCAGTCACCACAGTCCCTGGAAAGGCGCCCATGCACTCAATGAAAAAGAAGGAGCCTGGACCACCCTTGCACCCAGTGCTATGGCTTATAAACAAAATGAACCATTGCCGGTGGCGATGGATAAAAATGCGATTGATAAACTACTGCATGATTTTAAAGCAGCTACCAAACGAGCCTTACAGGCAGGATTTAAAATAATAGAATTACATGCGGCACATGGTTACTTGTTTCATGAGTTCTTATCGCCGCTCAGTAATCATCGCAATGATGAATATGGTGGATCGTTTGATAACCGCATCCGCATTGTATTGGAAACGGTAGCTGCCATCCGTAGTGAATGGCCGGCCGATCTTCCTTTGTTCATCCGCATATCCGCCAGCGATTGGGTGCCCGGCGGCTGGACCATTGATGACTCCGTGCAACTGGCCACCATACTAAAAGATAAAGGCGTTGACCTGATTGATTGCTCCTCCGGTGGCAACTCCACGGCGCAAAAAATAACCGTTACCCCATTATACCAGGTGCCCTTTGCTGCGCAAATAAAAAAGCAAACCGATATACTTACCGGTGCCGTTGGATTAATAACCACAGCACAGCAGGCTGAAACAATTTTACAAAACGAGCAAGCCGATCTTATCTTTTTAGCCCGCCAATTATTAAGAGATCCTTATTTTCCTTTGCATGCAGCTAAGGAGTTGGGAGTGGATGTAAACTGGCCGGTGCAGTATGAGAGGGGGAAGGGATGAGGTTTGTTTGCCCGGCTGTAGAACTACTATCATCTTCGTTGCGTCGAACACTTCGGGGTTCGGTAATTCTATTGGACTATTGATAAAACATTTTTTTAAATTTTTCTACTCCGACAATAAATCCCAGTATAGAATCAATAACATTTTTTTCATCCTCTTTATATAACTCATTTATTGATCTGCTCTTTAAATTAGTCACAGTACCCCAAATTGTATCATAATTACCATTACCACCTTTAACTAATTCTATTTTCATATTTGTACTTTGAAAATAACTTTTTGTATTGGCAGCGATAAATTCTTTATTGGTTAGCACACCAGAAATTCTCAACTCATTTGTTTTGTTATTAAAAATGAAACACTCATACCTATTGAATGTATTTATTACAATTTTTCCTTCCAATTCTTGTATATAAACTTTTATTTGAAACTCTTTTGCTAGCATTTTATCTATACTTTCTAACCAATTTGAATCATCAACATATTCAGTGTTTTTGCTTAAAGTATTTTTTATATACCTATTGTAATACTGGTAAAGCTCTTTGTATTCTTCATTGTTCTCCGTTTTTAAAGCTATATCTAATGAATTTGTATCAGAGCTAATATTAAGATTCATAGAAGATACAATTGCCTCCTTTTCATTTAAGTATAGTTTAGTATGAAGGTTTGAAATCGGTATGGCGGAAAATCCTTGGCACTTTAATTCATTAATACTATTAACCTCTCCCTCACGGACATAAAATTCTATGTCAACATTTCGTCTTTTCAGGCTAGATAAGCTATTCAAAAGCTTTTTCCACTGTTGTATGTTATAATAAGGACTTATAATTATTACCTTTTCATCTGCCTCTTCAATTAATGTCATTATTGCCCCTGAAATTTCTTTAGGCTTTATTAGTTTCATGTTACGGTTTAAAATAATTATATAAATCTGTAAAGATAATATTCAACTATATCAAAAATCTATTTGATACAGAAATATTATTCATTTTGAAAGCAGTAATAAAATTTTGAAATCTATTTCCTAATTTATAAATCATATTTAAAGAAAGCCCCATTCTCAATTGCATAAACAATGTGAGTTTCATTTCGCAATTGTTCTTCAGTTAAATCTTCTTCATATGAATCGTCAATCTCATTATGCACATCAAACTTATTAGTATCAGGATAATAGCAAATCCGTTTACTACTGCGAAGATTGAAATTTAAGAGTATAAAAAACTCAGTCCATCCTTTTTTATCATCATATGCAGCTTCTTTCTTTAATTGCTCAATTGTAGTGATTTTTTCCATATAATAACTTTTTGCAAAAATAAGAATATGACCCTTAAAGTCCGTTGACTTAAAGACCACAAAGGGTGACCTTCCAGGTATGGATATAAAGAACAAGGTGGGTCAACGTATAAGAACTCTACGCAAAGAGCTTGACCTATCGCAAGAAGCACTTGCTTTAAAAGCTGAAGTTGACAGAACCTATGTAACCGATGTTGAAAATGGACGTAGAAATGTTTCAATAGTAATTCTTGAACGGTTAATTAAAGCACTTGAAGTTTCAATCACTGAATTTTTTAACTCAAAAGAATTCAGGAAATGAAACAAGCTTACTATAATGACTCGTTGGAGTCTTTTATAAAAACAAGAGATGAAGAAATAATTGGGAAGCTACATTTAGCAGGAACAGACTTTGCGAGTCAATGGACAATGACAACCGTTTCATGGGATAGTAGTATACATATTTTGAAAAACTCCTTCAGTGAAATTATTCAAAGGAATTCCTTTGCAAATAGCTGGCATGTTTTACTTGAATATGAAATTCCACGTCTTAACAGCAGAATTGATGCTGTTATTCTCGCAGACGACATAATTTTCGTTATCGAATTTAAGTTTGAAAGAAAAAAATATGAATTAGCAGATATACGACAAGCTGAAGACTATGCTCTTGACTTATTTGATTTTCACCTGAAAAGCAGAGAAAAAACAATAATCCCAATCTTATTAGCCCCTCTTGCAAAACATATTTCTCAAGATTCTAAATTAACCAATAGGAGTAATGTTCTGCCATGCTTTAAGGCTAACGCAGATAATCTCTCTACAATAATTTATGATGCGTATTTGAATTTTCATAACGAGTTTGATGAAAATATAAATCCTGCTGAATGGGAACAAAGCGAATATCAGCCAACTCCTACCATTATACAGGCAGCTAATGCACTCTTTGCCGGGCAAAAGGTAGAAGATATATCAAAATATGGTGCTGATAATCTTTCTAAAACATGTAAGTCAATAATTAATATAATTAAGACAGCAAAAGAAGATAATAAAAAGGTCATTTGCTTTGTAACAGGAGTGCCGGGGGCCGGCAAGACTTTAGTTGGGCTCAACGTAATTCATGAAAAAGAAGCTTTTGGGAATGAGGATTTCAATTCAGCATACTTTTCCGGTAATGGTCCCTTAATTAAGGTTTTAAGGGAGTCATTAAGTAGAGATGATTATCAACGCCAAGAAAATTTATATAAATCGAAACAAATAAACATTAAACCTAAAAGAGAAATTTCAAAATCGAAAATTAAATCGAAAATTCAAAACTTGCATCAGATTATTAAAGACGGGCTAAGCAAAAAAAAGTATTTAGACGAAAGGGTTGTTGTTTTCGATGAGGCTCAGCGTTGTTGGGATGCAAAACAATTCAGTAATAAAGCAAAACAAAATAGAAATCGGGAGAAAACTCTTTTTCTAATTGAAGAAAAATCAGAAGCTGAAATGCTTTTTGAATTCATGAACCGTCATGATGGATGGTCGGTAATCATTGCTTTGGTTGGAGGTGGACAAGAAATTAATACGGGGGAAGGCGGAATTGGAGAGTGGGGCAAAGCCATTGAAAACAAATATTCAAATTGGGAAATACACATTTCGCCACAGTTATTATCCGGAGATTCCTCCACTGCTAATCAAAAATTATTTGTTGAGACACCAACTCATGTTACTATTCATCCTGATGAAAATTTACACCTAAGTGTAAGTCAGCGTTCATTCAAAGCTTCCCGACTTAATGAATGGGTGAATGCTGTAATTAATAACGATTCAAGTGAAGCTGCTCAAATATCCGATTCAATAAAAAAAGCTTACCCCCTTTTTATTACCAGAGATATTAATACCGCAAAAGATTGGTTGAGAAAACGAAAAGCAGGTACAAAAAGAATTGGATTAATTGCTAGCTCTGGTGGCTTAAGACTTAAACCTTATGGGATTCATGTTAGAGAGGAGATAGACGAGGCATTATGGTTCCTAAATGATGAAACCGATATCCGGTCCTCCTATTATTTAGAAATAGCAGCTACAGAATATAAAGTTCAAGGTCTTGAATTGGATTGGGTTGGCATCTGCTGGGATGCTGATTTAAGAAGAGTTAATAATGAATGGGATTTTAAAAATTTCTCTGGAACTAAATGGCAACAGACAAATACTATTGCTGAACAACAATTCTTACTAAACACATATAGAGTTTTACTAACAAGAGCCAGAGAAGGAATAATAATTTTTGTTCCGCCGGGAGATGAAAAAGACGCAACACGGTTACCCGAATTCTATAATCCAATTTATGATTACTTAAAATCCTGTGGTGTAGAAGAGTTATTGTAAGGTTTATAACAAAAGCTTTGTGCATGCAAGAGCTTTCGTACCAGTAATTCTGGCTTTGTATTCGTCGCTTTTATCTGCGACATATTATAACTACGGGTCTTCTTATCATGCACATCGGCCATCCTGCTAAGTTACTGCTGAACTACACGATGCCCAATGAAACAAAAGTTAGTAATAAAAGATTTATCTTTCTTCTCTCAAAAAATAGCAGGATGAAAAAATGGATCAGTGTCTTTACCCTTTTTACAATGGCCGTAACGGCGCAAACACAACCGCTGACAAAAACCGAACAGCAGATCCTGAAAAACATAGAAGCGGATTATGCCAACAGTATTCAACTGCTGAAAGAATCAGTAAACATCAACAGCGGTACGTATAATTTTAGCGGCGTTAAAAAAGTGGGTGACTTGTATGGTAAGGAACTGGCCGCATTGGGTTTTACCATAGAGTGGATCACCATGCCCGATTCTTTAAAAAGAGCCGGTCACCTGGTAGCCTACAGAAAAGGAAAGAAGGGGAAAAAATTGTTCCTGATCGGTCATCTCGATACCGTATTTGAACCAGACATGCCGCCCAATCCGTTTACCATGCTAAGCGATACCACGGCCACCGGCCAGGGAGTAAATGATATGAAAGGGGGTGATGTGCTGGTGATAGCGGCATTGAAAGCATTACATAAACAAGGATTGCTGGAGGATGTTAGCATCACCATTTATTTTACAGGCGATGAAGAAAATGCCGGCCACCCAAGAGCTGTCAGCCGGGGCGATTTTATTGAACGGGCCAAACAACATGATATAGCATTGGGATTTGAAACGGCAGCCGGTTTACGTACCGTAGCCACGGCCCGCCGCGGTGCCAGTGAGTGGAGATTGGAAGTGGAAGGCAAACAGGCACATTCATCCGGTATTTTTGGTTCGGCTGGCTTTGGTGCTATCTATGAGGCTTCCCGCATCATCAACGAATTCCGGGAAAAATTAAGCAATGAAAAATACCTCACTTTCAATCCCGGTCTGTTCATCGGCGGATCGGAAGTAAATTATGATACGGCTGCACAAAAAGGAGAAGTGTTGGGCAAGACCAATATCATATCTCCCAAAACAGTGGTGATCGGTGATCTGCGTTTTCTAACCGAAGAACAAAAAGAAAAAGCAAGAGACAATATGCGGCAGATCGTATCGCAGCATCTTAGCGGTACGAATGCAAACATTTTTTTCAAAGATGGTATTCCTTCTATGCCACCCACCAATGGTAATGCTTCGTTAGTGAAAAGGGTAAATGATATCAGTGTAGCTATGGGCTTGGGCGAAGTAACCGCTGGTGATCCCGGATCAAGAGGTGCCGGTGATATTTCTTATGTGGCCAACTACCTTGATTGTTTGGATGGATTGGGAGCATCGGGTCGTGGTGCTCATGCCCCCGGAGAGATCATCAACCTGCAGGACTATCCTAAACTCATTAAACGGGCGGCTTTACTTATTTACAGGCTTACGAGATAAGCCGACTGCTGTTTCAAGGTTCATAAATTTTGCATAGAGTTGTTTAGTAACAGGTCCCGGTTTAGCATTGCCAACAGGTTGTTCATTTATTTTTACTACCGGTATTATTTTTTTGGTGGTGGCTGTTAAGAAAACTTCGGAAGCACTGAGTAGTTCTTCCACCGGAATATTTCTTTCTTCTACCGGCATTATCTCAGCAGCCAGTTTGATAACACTTTTACGGGTAATGCCATACAATATGTTATGTGCCGGTGTTACTAATTTATTATCGGCTGTTACGATGAATATATTGGACCGGGGAAACTCGGTAATGCTTTCTTTATTATAATACAATATATCATTTGCCTGTTTTTCCTTCAGCAATGGTTGCAGCCATACGGCCATTAAATAATTAATGCTTTTGATATGGGGTAGTTGCCGTTGGTGTTCGTAGGTTATGACTGAAAATCCTTTTTCAAAATCATTGGGTGTAGCGGTCTTTACCGGGTTACAGGTAATAAGCAAGTTGGGTGCAGCAGGATGGTAACTATCGGTGGAATAGCCGCCGGTAAGCATTAACCGGATGCCTGCTTCAGACAAAGATGATTGTTGAAGCAACTCCTGTACAATGTTGCGGATTTCTTCCCGGCTTTTGCCAATGTTCAGATGCATGGCCCTGGCAGAAGTATAAAAGCGGTCGAGGTGATCTTCCATAAACAGTGGAACACCGTTTACTGTTCTGAAAAAATCGAAGATGGCATAACTCCGCTGCATGGAAAGATCAGACACATGCAGCAGAGCCTCTTCATTTTTTACAAACTGGTCGTTGAAATAAACTGCCATAATTAAAAGATATAAAGTGGTTTCAATTAATTACAGGAAAGATAAGTTTTCTTTTAACCCGCATTATTACCGGTTCGTTTTATCTACCTGTTCTTTATATTACTTGCGGTGCCGACTGTTAATTGTTAAAAATTGCATTTGTATATTAACGTTCTTTTTGCAAACAGCGGTTCTTTATTTGCAACGTCTGTATTTTATTATTTACTTTTAAAATACATACAGTATGAAAAAGATTTTTACTTTACTCTTTACAATAGGATTGTTTTCCATGGCACAGGCCCAGTCTGTTAAAAAAGATAAACGGGATAAGGATGATCGCAGGTATGAGCAGCGGGATAGAGATGATAATGACGACGATGATGATGATGATGATCGTTATAAGAATAAGGATAAGAAAAAAAATAAAGCTAAACACAAACATAAAAAAGACAACGAGAATCGATACGAAGAAAATAATGGTCGTAGAAACGGAAACCATAATGGTAACAACCGCTTTGGTGATGAACGCCAAATGAGGTTGGAGATTGAAGAGGTCAACCGGAAATATGATTACCAGGTACAGCAGGTAAGGAATGATCGTTACCTGGGCAGTGCGGAAAAAGAAAAACAAATTCGCCGCTTAGAAAATAAACGTACCCAGGAAATTAACAGGATACAGAAGGAGTATAAATCTAAACAACGCTTTGAAGATCGGGATGCTCCAGTAAGAAGGAATAGGTTTTAATGATAAATAATTTTACAGTGCTTCGCTTCGTCTTTGATGAAGCGGAGTTTTTTTTATCTCTTTTTAATCGATTTCATTTTTAAGGTTAAGGAAAGGGTGGAATTTTTATTGAACTAAAGAACGGCGCTACAAGCTGCTGAGGATTTTCTTATAATTTTTTATTTAGAGAAAGATTCCGGCTCAAGTCCGGCAAGACAACCCTCCGAAAGTTTTGAGCAACTTCCGACCTTTACCCCATGAAGCATTTTCTTTTTTGCATGCTGCTGATAACATTAGCTGCTAAGCTTGCCGCCCAACGCATCCACAGTCACAATGATTACCAACAGGGCCGGCCGCTTACAAATGCTCTCAAACAAAAAGTATTTTCTATAGAAGCAGATGTGTTTATTACCTCTCGTGGCCTGGTAGTGGCGCATGATAAAAAAGATACGGCTACCGCTCCGCTGCTGCAGGCATTATACCTGCAGCCCATTATTACATTGTTTACAAAACACCTTGGCCGCATCAGCCGCAGTAAAAATTATGCACCGGTGCTGATGATAGATATAAAAGATAATAGCGAAGCAGTGATACCTGCCCTCGTTGTATTAACGGCCTCACATACCACCGTGTTTGATAGAAATAGTAATCCACTGGCAGTACAATTGGTGTTAAGTGGCGATAGAGGTGCTATTAATAAATGGCCTTCTTATCCTTCCTATATTTTTTTTGATGGCCGCCCGGATGAAGTGTATAGTGGCACTGCACTCAGCCGGGTGGCTTTTATAAGTGATGTGTATAAAAATTATGTAAGTGGAGATGATAGTACCCATCGCATTGAAGCCCTGATGAACAAAGTGCATGGTATGCAAAAACTATTGCGGCTCTGGGGCCATCCGGATACTGCGGCTGAATGGAAAAGATTGTTTGAGTTGGGAGTGGATATTGTTAATACAGATAGAGTAAAGGAATGCAGGGATTATTTTTCTACAAGATAAGCTTGTCCTTTTAAAAAAGAAGGAAGTTGTTTTTCAAATGAAGGAAGAAATGTTATCATTACTTCTAGCTTACTGGAAGGGCTGTTTAGTACAGCCACTATCAATGGATATTGACCAACGTTTTGCTGATGCTGTAGATTTTTATCAATTGTTAGCAAAATATCAAACCCTTCAATGGAAGCAGCTGTCATTAACTGACCATTCTTTAACCCACTCCATCCTTTTTCTGTAACAGTATATACTTCATGCAGTGGAAGATGAGGCTTGAGGCGTTTGGTAACGCATTCATCAAGTAATATTTTCATGAAGAATGGTACTTGAAGATTGAATTAATTGCTCAGAGAGTTCCAGCACTTTTAATACCTGTGCATGGGAAACACTCTCAAAATCCTTCAAAAAGGTTTCTGTTGTTTCACCTGTTTCTAGGTAATCAAACAAATTTTTGATCGGCACCCTTGTTCCATAAAAAACTGGTGTTCCTCCCAAAATTTCTGGATCTATATGTAACACTTTATCCTGCATATTTCAAATTTACCATTTTAATCAGACTTGCGCAAACCGGATGTGGATGGTACAAATAATCAAGCGGTGAAGCTATACGCATTTTTTTAAACACCTGTTAGAAAAATTATCAAATACATGAAATGGAGAAGGGCTTTACAAAATGGTATTTGTCTTTTAGATCAGACAGCTTTCCACCCTTTTGCAAATGTTGATGAATAGCTTTTTTATCCTCCAGCATTTTTTTAAAAATGGAAGCCCCTTTAGAATTTAGTGGTTTCTGTATGGTTTTACTTTTTCCCATTTGAAACAAATTTACAAAAATTATCGGGTGCTGCAAGATTTAACAGCAAAGGTTTTCTAAAATTTTATTTACTGTCCTTGCCTGTTATGATGGCTTTAATACTCCCAAACAGTAATCACTTTTCATCCATCTTTCTTCAACGTTTTTGTATTGTTGACTTTGTTGCTTTTTATTTTATTCAGCCACCAGTCCGTTATGGGTTTAGGTACTACATAATACTTGCACCCTTCATGGCCATGCCAGAAACAGCCATGTACAAAAATGAATTAACCTGTATAGTTATTTTAGGACGAGGCAAGGACGAGTCAAAACAGTATGAAATCAGTATCAGCACAGTATGATAAGAGCATGAAAACAGTATGAAAGGAGTATGAGGTAAGCATGAGGTAAGTATGAAGTATGTATCAGGTATGTATGAGGTGAGTACCAGGTATGTATTACCCGAGTATAAAACAAGCTACCCTCAGGCATACCACAAGCATCCTAACAGTATCAGCAGAGTATGGCCATAGCAGTAGAGGTGCATATAGTAGGTATGGAAGAGTATGAAAGCTGGTCCTAAAAAGATGCCGGCTCAGGGCTGCAAAATAAAATTGCCCGCAAAAAAAAGCACCGCCTGCATGGTGGTGCAGTGGTGCTTAATAAATGGAAGTGTTTAATGGTTAGCCACAATGGACGGTAGTAAATGGTGGCAAAACTTCGTAATGGTTATTGACTATCGGGCTGCAAATATCCTATGCCTCCTTCTTTGTTTTTCTAATAGTTGATGAACGTATAGAATAAGTGGATAAAGCAGCTTTGAGAGTGGATGAATGATGTAGCACTTTTCACCTCCTGTATTCATTTCACCTTACTCTTTTTATAGGTTACGGAAATTGCAATACCATTAACAATCTTTTTGTAAACACTGGTTCTTAGTTTGTATCATATGTATATTATTAATCACTTTTAAAAAACGTACAGTATGAAAAAGATTTTTACTTTACTGTTTGCGGTAGGATTATTTACTGTCGCACAGGCCCAGCCCGGCCGGGATAGACGAGACCGGGACGATGATAGATATGAACATCGTGACAGAGACAATGATGATCGTTATGAAAATGGTAATCGCTATGGCAACAGTCGCTTTGGCGATGAACGCAGAATGCGGGTACAGATTGCACAGATCAACAGGGAATATGATTATAAAATGCAGCGGGTAAGTAACGATCGCTACACGAGTCGTTGGGAAAAAGATAAACTATTCCGTCGCCTGGAAGATCAACGCAGGCAGGAGATCCGCAGAGTGTATCAGCAGTTTAAATACAAACAGCGATATGATGATCGGGATTTCCAGGATAGAAGACATAATTATTAATGATTGATAATTTTGCCAGGTCTCCGCTTCGTCTTTGATGAAGCGGAGTTTTTTTTGAGCTTATGCTATAGAGTATGATTCCAGATCAGGTCTTGTTTCCGGGATGGGGATTGTGTAAGGTTTTTATTCATTGATCTCACGGAGTCACGTCTTGCCGGGCTCTACCCGGCATCTTTCACTAAAATAATTTTAGCTACAAAAAGAATTATTGTCACAGAATCGGAACAACCACAGCTATCATTGTTGATGATGAATTAACTGGCGGCACAACTTATTATCGGTAAATTTGTTCTTTTATAAACAACTAAACTACATAATAATGCCAGCTACAAAAGCATACGGTGCTGAAAGTGCTACTACACCAATAGTTTCTTTAACGATTGAAAGAAGACAACCTAAGCCACATGATGTGGAGATCGAAATAAAATATTGCGGCGTTTGTCATAGTGATCTGCATACTGCCCGCAATGAATGGGGTGGTACCGTGTATCCTTGTGTACCGGGACATGAGATAGTAGGTCGTGTAACGGCGGTGGGTAATAACGTAAAGAATTTTAAAGTTGGGGACCTGGCTGGGGTGGGTTGCCTGGTGGATAGCTGCCGTGAATGTGATAATTGCAAAGAAGGATTGGAACAATATTGCAGCAACGGTATGGTGGGTACCTATAATGGTCAGCAAAAAGATGGAAGCGGAAATACATATGGAGGCTATAGCAAATCCATAGTGGTGCATCAAGATTTTGTATTACACATATCAGATAAATTGCCATTGGATGGAGTGGCACCGTTATTATGTGCAGGCATTACTACTTACTCTCCTCTTCGCCATTGGAAAGTGGGCAAAGGAACTAAAGTAGGAGTGCTGGGATTAGGTGGTCTTGGGCATATGGGTGTAAAACTCGCCGTGGCCATGGGTGCCGAAGTAACAATGCTGAGTCATTCCCCCTCCAAAGAAAAAGATGCGAAGCGATTGGGTGCACACAAGTTTGTATTAACAAGTGATGATGCACAGATAAAAACGGTGATGGGTTATTTTGATTTTATACTTGATACTGTTTCTGCTGATCATGATTATAATTTTTATCTCGGTTTATTAAGAACAAGCGGAGTAATGGTTTGTGTGGGTGCGCCTCCTTCACCAGCACAGGTGCCTGCGTTCAACCTGATCTTTGGAAGAAAAAGTATTGCTGGTTCATTGATCGGTGGTATTCCTGAAACACAAGAGATGCTGGACTTCTGCGCCGAACATAATATTGTAAGTGATATAGAACTGATCGACATTAAAGACATCAATGAAGCTTATGAAAGAATGCTGAAGGGTGATGTGCGGTATCGGTTTGTGATTGATATGGCCACGTTGTAAGAGCCTGGCGTTTGGAGTTTGACGTTGTTTAAAGAATATAGATGCTTATAGTAGAGAAGCCACTTTTAAAAAGGTGGCTTTTTTACATTCTATTACAACCCTGCTGTTTTTTCGATACTGCTTATAATTATCGCATTGCTTATTTCAAATTGTTCTTTCACCTTTTCCACCATATCCTCTTTATCTCTTACTACGATTAAGGTTTTATATTGCCGATTTGCCAGCACTTCTTTTAACACATTACTAAAGCCTTCGCCCCGTATTTCCATCGGACCGATTTCATCTATTACCAGCCACCCTTGTTTATTAATACTTTCCCGGACGATTTGAATGGCTTTATCAAAATTAGTTTTGCTGAATATAAAACGTCCAACCTTCAGTGTTTCTACTTCTCCATCTTTTGCTTCCATTAAAAACAACTGGCGGTTATTTGCATTCATAAACATTCTTTTTCCTTCCACTACTGGTGTAAGTATTCCATACACATCATTTCTTTTTTCCGACCAGTTTACTAACGATGTTGTTTTGCCAGTTTGGATGGGTGCTGTAAGAATATAGACTTCTTTCTCTCTTAAAGATGAAGAAGTAAGGCTGCTCACTAAAATTATTTTACTGGCTATGCTGATTCGTTTCCATCCTTTGAAGGCCGCCGAATGTTTCCAGCTTTGTGCAACTAACTGTTGTGTGGCAGGTAATAACCGCAGCACTTCCTCTACATCCCGTTGCGATTTGGTTTGCTTTTTCTTTAACCACCAGTGCAGTAATTGTTTTAACAACGGACCAATAATAAATATCCAGCCCAGCACAATGATGAGGGATCGTAATAATATTTTCAATGAAATATGAGCAGGTAATAATGGTGTGCCGATTTTAAAATACGATTGTACATACAAGCCTATCAGCAGTATCCATATAATAAACAATCCAATCTTTAACCGTTTCTTCTTTTTTGTTTTTTCCTGTAAAGTATTCGTTGTTACTTTATTTATACTAATCGTATATTTTTCATCTTTGGTCCACTTTTCTATCCGCTTTGGTAAAATGGATGCCCACCAGCCAACTATTATTCCGGTAATAAAATGAAGGGTCACATAAGCTCCGCCAATTAATAAACTATAATTAGTACTTACTTTTTGTTTGGTAAGACCATTAATAAAGTTGTTGACCACTTTCCATAAATCATTGCCATAAACAATCGTCAACATCAGTATTCGTTGCAATCCGGATTCTAATAAACCGAGTACAGCTAAGACTATGCAGGAGAGTCTAAAAAATCTTCTGTTCCAGAATAATAATTCTCCCACCAATCCCTGGAAGAATACAGCGATATAAGCTGGGGGCGGTGCCTGCGGACTCAGCATCATTTTGAATATAGCAACAATGATAGTGGCTTTGATAATGGCTCCTTTTTTGGGAACGTACCATGCGATGAGACAGATACAAATAATGGCGCAACTGCCAACTACTAATCCTGATACCGGAATTTTAAATCCATGAATGATGCCACCAACCATGGCTTCGCAAAGAACCCACAAAGCAATGAGGCGATAATAAATGCCCTTAACCTCTGAGGAATAATTAAAATTTTTATCTGCCTTGCCATTCATTATGTTTCAAAATAAAACAAATTAGTTCAATAGCAGTTTTTATAATTGAGCTCTATGCATAATCAATTTGTTCTTTTACTTTTAAGTGAAACTATTAATCGCCGTTTTTCAATTGAAGTTTATTATACTCTGCTGCTGTATCAATATCAATATTTCCCTGTGGAAATAAAACAGAAACGACTTCATCAGGATGTTTTTGTATAATACTTCTTGCGCCAATATCACCTTTTAATTGCAGTAGTTCGGGAAAAATGATTTTGTGAAAAAGAGCTGGTGGACCGGTAGTGTTATCATAACTGCTCGTGACGATTGGTTTTCCCGTTTGCTGATGAGTAGTTATTAAATCATTGAGCAACGATGTTGCAACAAAAGGCTGATCGCAAACCATAAGTATAGCTGCATCAGTGGCAGAGTTGATTTTTTGTAATTCTTTTATTCCAAATCGTATAGAGGATGCCATTCCTTCTTTCCAATCATCGTTTATAACAATATGTATATTTTCTAATTGCAGTTGGGTTTGTATAATTTCTGCGTTTGCACCCAAAACAACTAATATTGAATCTGCTGATGATGCACTTGCTTCATCAATCAAATATTGCAACAGGAGTTTGTTTTTATACGGTAATAATTGTTTGGGGCTGCCCAGCCGACCTGATGAACCTGCTGCAAGTAAAATAATGCTGTAGCCCTCTTTCATTTTATTTGGATGTTATTCTTACTTCTTCTATTGTAAAAGCAGCTCTTGTATGAATGGCTTCGCCGCTGTTCTTTAATTGTTTGCCTTCTTTATCGGCCAGCACCGCTTTTATTTCCGCAAGAATAGATAAAGCAATTTCTTCGGGTGTTTCTGCACCAATATCCAAACCCACCGGGCCATGAATGGTTGATAGCTGTTGTTCTGATAGGTTCAATCCGTTCTCTTTTAACTCTCCGAGAATGCGGTCAAGCTTTTTCTTTGGGCCCAACATACCAATGTAAATCGCATTTTTTTCTACCAATGCTTTCAACATGGCCATATCATAATTATAGTTATGCGTCATCAATACAAAAACAGTCTGATCATCCATCGTAATTTGCTCCAGCACATTTTCCGGTTTGGAAACTAATACCTGGCATGATGGAAATCGTTCTTGTTTTGCATAATTGGCCCGGCCATCCACCACGGTTGATTCCCATCCAAGGACATCAGCCATTTGTATCAACGGCATTACATCATTACCAGCACCAATTGCAATTAAAGAAACAGCAGGTTTGATGAATTCAATAAAAGCAGTTGTATTAAATTTTTCGCTGACATAATTTTTGAAAGCGGATGATTGTTTGTTGAAACTATCTTTTGCATCATTGATAAGAACATCATTCAAAAGAGGAGCTTTATCAATTATATTTCCATCTTCCGTTACTAATAAACATGTGCCTGGCTGCGGATCTTTCTTATCCTGCAAAGAAAATAAAGTGATGAGTACCGCATTTTGTCTTCTAGTAGTAATATTTTTCAAGAGTTGGATTGGATTATCCGGATCGGATGCATCAATAGGTTCTATCAACACCTGTATAATACCATTACATCCTAATCCAACACCAAACTTGGCGTCATCATCATCCATGGTATCATAAGTAACCAATCTCGATTTTTTTTCTGTCATCACCAGCAATGCTTTTCTTAATGCATCACCTTCCAAACATCCGCCACTGATAGCACCGGTCAATTGCCCATCATCTGTTATCAGCATTCTTGCTCCGGGCCGGCGATAAGAAGAACCCTCGAGGTGTACTACAGTAGCTAACGAAGTTTGCCTTCCCTGTTTTATAGCTTCGTCATAAGCCAGTATGATATCTTTTATTTCTTTCATGGATGATAAATACCGAAATTAAAGTTACCCCGATTTTATTTATATGATAAAAACAAAGCAAACAGTTTTATCATCAGCCCAATTGCATTAACTTTAAAAGTCAATCAAAAAATTAATTTGATACAATTTATTCTTAACGACAAAGAGATTACAACCGACCAGCCACCGGGTATGGTGATGCTTGATTTCATCCGTTACCAGCAGCATTTAATGGGAACAAAAATTGGTTGCCGGGAAGGTGATTGTGGCGCCTGTACAGTATTGGCAGGTGAAATGGTAAATGGCAAATTGCAATATGAATCCATGACCAGTTGCCTGATGCCGCTTGGCAATGCGCAGGGAAAACATATTGTATCTATTGAAGGAATTAATTTTTCTGATACTCTGAATCCGATACAACAGGCCATGGCTGATGCTGGTGCCACGCAATGCGGATTTTGTACGCCGGGTTTTGTCATGTCGCTGGCAGGATTTTGTTTGAGTGAAGCTACGTCCACACAACAAAATGCTATTGCAGCTATTGATGGAAATATTTGCCGTTGCACGGGTTATAAATCTATAGAAAGGGCCGCCGGTAAAGTGGCAGAAGTTATGTCTAATCAAAAAGATGAAGAGACAACATCTTTTGTAGTAAATCAAAAAATTCTCCCGGAATATTTTACTGGTATAAAGGAAAGGTTATTGAATCTGAAAAGAACTCCGAACACTATTGACCAATCACTATTCACTCCCGTTGGCGGTGGTACTGATTTATATGTGCAGAAGCATGAAGAGATGACGAATGCTGAAATCAATTTTATGTTTGATGCTTCTGCATTAAATGAAATTCGCAAAGAAGGGAATAAGTGTATCCTCGGTCCATCTGTTACCGTAAGTGATTTAAAAAATTCATCAATCATTAATGAAGCCTTTCCCGATTTTCAACGGTATGCCAAATTAATTTCTTCTACGCCGATAAGAAATATGGCAACCATTGCAGGGAATTTTATTAATGCGTCACCGATTGGCGACTTTACCATTTTCTTTTTGGCGTTGGATGCTAACCTCACCCTGACAAACTCAACAAGGGGGACGGGGGAAAGCCGCACCCTGCCATTACGAAAACTATATAAAGGATATAAACAATTAGATAAAAAACCAGAAGAGATTATCAGCAGCATTTCGTTTGAATTGCCTGGTCCAAACACTTATTTCCATTTTGAAAAAGTAAGCAAACGAACACATTTGGATATTGCCAGTGTAAATTCTGCTGTTTGCTTAACGATGAATGGTGATGTAATTGAGAAGGCCGGTATTTCAGCCGGTGGTGTAGGTCCGGTGCCGATGTATTTGCAAAAGACATCTGATTTTTTAAAAGGGAAAAAAATAACTGATCAGTTAATTGCTTCAGCAATTGAAATAGTGAAAATAGAAATTTCGCCGATAAGCGATGCGAGGGGAAGTAAGGAATATAAAACGTTATTGCTGGGGCAATTGATAAAAGCACATTTTAATGAACGCAGATTCGTATGATGATTAAGATCTTTTATGATCAGTGTTGACCATCACTATCTTAAAAATCAGTGTTCCTATTATTTATGAAGAATATAGATTCATATACACATGTAAGAGGCGAGTCGGTTTATCTCGATGATATTCCATTGGTGAATGGAACATTGTTCGCTTCTGTTTTTGATTCGCCGGTGGCGCATGGAAAAATAAAATCATTAGATACCAGTGAAGCGATGAAGATGCCGGGTGTGGTAAAGATTTTTACTGCTGCTGATATTCCCGGTGAAAACCAGATCGGTGGTATTATTCCTGATGAAGAATTATTGGCTGCAACGCATGTTCATTTCTGCGGAATGCCTATTGCATTGGTTGTCGCTACTTCTGATGAAGCGGCTAAAGCCGCCGTGAAGAAAATAAAAGTGGAGATAGATGCATTACCAATTATTACTGATCCAAGAGAAGCAAAAGAAAAAAATGAGTTGATAGTTCCTCCAAGAACATTTCAGTTGGGCGATACATCAACTGCATGGAGCCAATGCGAATATATTTTTGAAGGGCAAACAGAAACAAACGGACAAGAACATTTATACATCGAAACACAAGGTGCTTATGCTGTGCCGCAGGAGAACGGTGCCTTACGTATTTATTCTTCCACACAAGGCCCCACTGCTGTACAACGAACTACGGCAAGGATATTAAACATGCCGATGAATTTTATAGAGGTAGATACAACCAGGCTTGGTGGTGGCTTTGGTGGTAAAGAGGATCAGGCCACTACCTGGGCATTGATGTGTGCATTAGCATCGTATCATTTAAAAAAACCGGTGAAGTATTGCCTGCACCGCATGGAAGATATGCGGATGACAGGTAAGCGGCATCCTTATTCATCCGATTTTAAAATCGGTTTGAATAAAGAATTAAAAATTATCGCTTACGAAACTACATTCTACCAAAATGCAGGAGCTGCTGCTGATCTTTCTCCGGCGGTGATGGAACGTACATTGTTTCATTGCACCAATTCTTATTTTGTTCCGAATGTAAAAGCAACGGCTTATAGTTGCAGAACTCACTTGCCACCTAATACTGCCTTCCGTGGTTTTGGTGGTCCGCAGGGAATGTTTGTAATAGAAGCCGCTATCGTAAAAGCAGCAGAGGAATTAAAAATTTCTCCTGCTGTGATTCAGCAGCAAAATTTATTAAAGAGTGGTGATGAATTTCCTTACGGCCAAATTGCACAAAGCGAAGCGAATGAATGCTGGAACAAAGCGGTTGAGTTATATGATGTAAAAAAAATGCAACAGGAAGTGGATGATTTTAATGAATCCAATAAGTTATATAAAAAAGGAATGGCACTGATGCCAATATGCTTTGGTATTTCTTTTACCAAAACACATATGAACCAGGCAAGGGCATTGGTACATGTATATAATGATGGCAGTGTGGGAGTAAGTACAGCAGGTGTGGAAATGGGACAAGGACTCAACACAAAAATGTTGCAAGTGGTTGCTGCTACACTCTCTATTGATCCTACAAGAGTAAAAATAAATACTACCAACACTTACCGGGTGGCCAACACATCACCCACTGCGGCAAGTGCATCATCTGATCTGAATGGCAAAGCAACTGAGATTGCCTGTTTGGCCATTTTACAACGAATGAAACAGGTGGCGGCAGATGAATGGAAAGTGGACCTCAGTTCAGTAGAAATAAAAGATGACTGGTTATATATTGATGGAAAGAAAACAGACTGGGCATGGAATAAATTAGCCTGGGCTTCTTTTGAAAAAAGAGTCAGTCTTTCCGAACATGCCCACTATGCGCCACCGGGAATTTATTTTGATAATAAAAAAGAAAAAGGACATCCATTTACATATCATGTGTATGGTACTGCTATTATTACCACTACGGTGGATTGCATGAGGGGTATTTATGAAATTGATGCAGTAAAAATTGTGCATGACTTTGGTAAGAGTATGAACCCCATTATTGATATTGGCCAGGTGGAGGGTTCGCTGGTGCAGGGCATCGGCTGGATGACGATGGAAGAAATTGTGTATGATAAAGATGGTAAGTTAAAATCAAATGCACTAAGCACTTATAAAGTGCCTGATATTTATTCGGTACCCAAAGAAATTGCTATTCATTTTTTAGAGACGCAAAAAGATAACCTGGCAATATTCAGAAGTAAAGCCGTAGGTGAACCGCCGCTGATGTATGGCATCGGAGCATACTTTGCATTACGCCAAGCGGTAAAAGCATTTAATCCTGCAGCTGATATTCCGTATGATGCGCCTATGACGCCGGAAAAAGTGTTGATGGGGTTGTATGCGTCTAACCCCTAAAGAGAAAAAGATATTTTCAACATGAGAAAGTTTGGAATCTTATCTGCAACAATTTTTATTTCCATGCTGCTGGCAGGCATTTATGGAATCATTCATGACCAAGTTACCTATTCAATATCGCCTGAGTATTTTACTAAATTTAAGTATCATCAATTTGGTTTTGACCCTATTTGGTTTAACGGCCACCGGCAAACAGTTACCGTAATTGGTTTCCTGGCTACATGGTGGGTTGGTTTGGTTATTGGGATTGTTCTAGGTTTTTCTTCCCTAGTATTTAGCAGCTATGTCCAAATGAGAAATGTTATAAAAAAGGGGCTTATAATTATTTTTATTACCACAATATTTTCAGCAATTCTCGGCTTTTTTATTGGTAAGCTTTATTTATCAAATAAAGGAGTAGGCCTGTGGATTCCGGAAGATGTCATAAACAAAAGTGATTTTATTACAGTAGGGTCAATTCATAATTTTAGTTATATCGGTGGTTTGGCAGGATTAATTTTTGCAATCATTCATATAATTCGAAAGAATGTTTTGATAAATAGAACCCTAACAAAGGAATTATTAAAATAAAATTTTGTTATGCGATTTATTTTCTTTTTCATACTACTTCCTTTTTTTACTTCTGCTCAACAGCAATACTCTACCACCGATTTAAAGAACGGTAAAAACAAAACAGACAGTAGCTATATCTATACATTACCATTTGAACATAAGAAGAAAGTTTTTTTGACTCAAGGGTATGAAAGTATGTTCAGTCATAAAAGCGAGAGAGCATTGGATTTTAAAGTAAAGAATGGTACAAAAGTTTGTGCGGCCAGAGGCGGTGTTGTTACAGCTGCAAGAAAAGATTCTGATATTGGCGGATTGAAGCCGGATAATTTATCCGATGGTAATTATATTTTTATAGAACATGATGATGGTTCTGTTGCTAACTACTGGCATTTTCAAAAAGATGGAGTGCTGGTAAATATTGGCGACACGGTAACTGCAGGACAAGTAATTGGTCTTAGTGGTAACACCGGTTACTCTGCATTTCCGCATTTGCATTTTGAAGTGCAGGGGCCTGATGCATCGGGCAATACAACACAACTACCTACCAGGTTTTATACTAAGGAAGGAATTATTTATCTACGGCCAGGAAAATTTTACCGAACCGTTCATTAAAATATATAAACGGTTTTTATTACCCGTAATAAGGTGGTAACTTAACTGTTCTAAACCTTCCGCCATGATCATCATTTATATTTTACTGGCACTTATTGTACTTCTATTGCTTACCGCATTCATGATGCCGAAGTCGTACAACGTAGAAAAAACAATGATCATTAAAAAATCTTCTGAGAATGTTAAGAGCCGTGTTGGCGATCTTAATCAATATGCCATCTGGAATCCGTGGCAACAATCAGAACCTACTTCCACCAAAACTATTACCGGCACACCCAACACTCCGGGACATAAATATGCATGGCAGGGAAAAAAAATCGGAGTGGGTAGTTTAACTATTAATAGTCTTGACAATAAACATATTCATTTCGACCTCGAGTTTTTAAAACCATGGAAAGCAAAGGCAAAAGATAATTGGCTTTTTGAACAATGGGGTGATGGTGAAACAAAAATTACCTGGCAAAACAGTGGCGAATTACCATGGCCTATGGCGAGACTGATGGGACCAATGATCACTAAAAATCTGAACCATCAATTTGGTATCGGTTTGGAGAATTTGAAGAAGATGTGTGAGAGCTGATCACAGATTATAGGATTTGGGAAATGGATTTCGGGGAGTAGCAACTGCACAGCATATAGAGTTTTATTGAATTTTAAATTTGCTTCAATTCTTTCACCGTCATTTCATTTTCTACATTACCGGTGTTTAATGTTGTTGCAGGTTCAAACAACATGATCTCTACTTCTTCCTTTGCTACAGGCTTATGCTCTACGCCATGGGGCATAATTAAAAACTCTCCGGCATTCACGGTAATAATTTTATCCCGCAGGTGCATTTCAAAACTTCCTTTTACTACATAAAATAATTCATCTTCATGCTCATGATGATGCCAGATAAATTCTCCTTTGAATTTTACAAGTTTAACTTGTTGGCCGTTTAACTCTCCTGCTATTCTCGGATTGAAATAATCACTGAACGATGAAAGCTTTTCGGCAAGGTTTATTTTTTCCATGCTATTAACTTAATGCTTGTTTTTTTTGAACCACATAGACACATAGAAATACACACATAGTTTACCTATCTGTATTCCTATGTTTCTATTGTGGCTATGTGGTTCAAGAGTTTTTTATTGAATTGAAATATAATCCGCTGCCGTCTTTGCTTTTACCCTAAGCACATACATATCAACATCAATAGCATCATTCACTAATGCAACCGCCATTCTGCGGTAAGGTCTTGTTGTAGGTTTTCCAAAAATTCTTACATCGGTATTTGGTTGCTCTAATGCTTTTTCAATACCACTAATAGTAAATTGCTCTGCAGATTTATTAGCCAGCACTACTGCACTTACTCCAGCTCTTTCTAATTTTATTTCAGGAATAGGTAAGCCTAGAATAGCTCTTGCATGCAATTCAAACTCAGATAAATTTTGTGTGCCGGCCAGTGTTACCATTCCCGTATCATGTGGCCTGGGACTTAATTCAGAAAAGTAAACGCCTTTGTCTGTTAAAAAAAACTCTACTCCCCATAATCCTGCACCAGTTAATTCAGTAGTTACTTTTTTTGCCATCTCGCAGGCATCATCATAATCTTTTTGGCTGATGGCAACTGGTTGCCAGCTTTCCTGGTAGTCGCCTCTTTCTTGTCTGTGACCGATTGGCGGACAAAATACAGTGGTTCCATTTTTCTGCGTTACCGTCAGCAAAGTTATTTCTGTATGAAAAGAAATAAATTCTTCAATGATCACTTCTTTTATATCACCCCTTGAATTGTTGATGGCATATTCCCAAACAGATTGTTTGTCCGCTTCATTTTTCAATACACTTTGTCCTTTACCTGATGAAGACATCAACGGTTTTACTACACAGGGCAACCCAATTTCATCCACAGCTTTTGTAAATTCAGCAAACGTAGTAGCATAAAAATATTTCGCAGTCCGTAGCTTTAGTTCTTTGCTTGCCATATCTCTTATCAACTTTCTGTTCATCGTAAAGTTGGCGGCTTTGGCACTCGGCACAACCTGTATATTTTGTTTTTCATAATCATAAAAACGTTCTGTACGTATCGCTTCAATTTCCGGAACTATTAGATCAGGTTTATGTTTGGCCACAATGGAATCCAACTGTTCTCCGTTCAGCATATCAATCACTTCACATGCATCTGCCACCTGCATAGCTGGTGCATTAGCATAGCTATCCACTGCTACTACAGTTTGTCCCAATCTTTTTAAAGAGATGACTAATTCTTTACCGAGTTCGCCGCTGCCGAGCAGCAATATTTTTTTATGCATAGTATTGAATGAGGTGTAAAAATAAATAAGTCCAGCCTTCCTTCGTCAAGCTCAGGATGACAGGACTTACTAACCCTTTTTGATAAATCCTTTTTAAAAGAAAAACTGTTCTTTCACAATTTTCCCATCTTTTACTTCATACACTACTATTTCATCCATCTTGCTGCGTCCCATTCCTTTCATGGTAACATCCATACCCATCGCTACAGTAAAATGATTTCCTGCAACAACAGGTTCAGTAGAATATCCTCCATGCATTTCTTCTACCATGCTATTAAAAGCTGCGCCTTTTTTCTTAATGGCATCAAGACCTTCTGCATTTGCCATTCCCATAGCAGCGGCAGATGCAGGTTCAATGCTTACAGCATTATCAGCATATAGTTCCTCCTGAATTTTGTCGTATTGTCCGTTTTTAGCCATTTCATTAAACCGGTTGGCAACTTCCTGAGTTGTCATTACTGCTTCTTGTGTTGACATAATTGTAGTTTTTATGATTAAAATAAGGTTGTAAAAGTTACATCGTTTCTATTTGGCAAAAAATTAAATAATTATGACCGGATTTTTTTAAGGATGGACTTATTTTTACAAATAGTATTTATATGAAAATTAGAATTGTAGCCCTCCTCCTTATTTTTATTTCCTTATCATTTTTTATTGGCTGCTCCGTCAGCAAAAATCCGTTGCGCAAACAGGTTAAGCTGTTGCAAAAAGGTATTATTAAGGATGATACCAGCTATGTATATGCATTGCCATACGAAGAAGGAAAAACCTTTCGGGTGATACAAGGCTACTTCAGTCGTTTTACACATAAAGAAAGAGCTGCGCTGGATTTTAATATGAAGCGGGGAACAAAAATTACCGCCGCCCGTGAAGGTATAGTGGTAAGAGCAAAAGAAGATGGCACACTTGGTGGTTTGAAAAGCAAGTATCGGTCGCATGGAAATAATATTGTGATACAACATGCCGATGGCTCCCGGGCCGGTTACTGGCATTTGCAACACAACGGTGCATTGGTAAATGTTGGCGATACCGTAAAGAAAGGACAGGTGATTGCATTAAGCGGTAAAACAGGTTTTGCATTATCCCCACACTTACATTTTTTAGTCTGGACCAATAAAAATGGTAACTGGCAGCAGGTGCCAACCAGGTTTCAGACCTCAACCGGAATAAAATACCTTAGAAGTTGGGGAAAGTATAAGAACATAACCCCACCCGACCTCCCCTAAAGGTGGAGGCCACCATCTCACAGCCCTAGCTTTTGAAAGAAGTATCCCTATTTTTGAACAAATAACATTATTGTCTCTCCACGAAATATATCAGCAATTTATTATCGGCATACAAAACACTACTTGGCTGGAATACATTGCTGTATTTGCGGGCATTGCCAGTGTATGGTTTAGCAGAAAAGAAAACATCCTGGTGTATCCAATCGGTCTTATCAATACCATCATTTACATCTATCTAAGCTTCAAGTTTCATTTACCCGGCGAAGCCAGTGTAAATTTTTATTACACCATCATGAGTTTTTATGGCTGGTATGTATGGTTAAAAAAAGATACCCGGCAACAAACAGTTCTGCATGTTTCTTTTTCCAATAAAGAGATGTGGGTGAACCAATTTTTGTTTTTCCTGTTCTTTTATGTAGCCATTTATTTTTCACTGGTCTATTTAAAAGAAAACTTTTTTGAAGGTGCTATACCATGGGCTGATGCTTTTGCTTCTGCCACCGCCTTTACCGGTATGTGGCTGATGACCAGGAAAAAAGTAGAAAGCTGGTACTGGTGGATTGCCACGAACATTGCATCAATCCCCTTATATTTTGTAAAAGGATTAGTGTTTACCAGTGTATATTATTTTGTGTTGTTGATCATGGCGGTATTTGGTTTAATTGAATGGAGAAAAAGAGCAACAAAACATCATGCTTAAAAAAATCGTCATCATCGGGCCAGAAAGTACCGGCAAGAGTACTTTGTGTGAGCAACTGGCACAGCACTATGAAACAACCTGGTGCCCAGAGTATGCCCGGGAATATTTATTATCCAATGGCATTAACTATGAGTATGATGATCTGCTGACAATTGCTAAGGGGCAACTTGCATTGGAAGATGAATATTACACTACCCTCGAAAGAAATTCATTACCCATGCTGGAAGCTGGCGGTCATCTTCCATTATTTATAGATACAAATATGCAGGTAATGAAAGTGTGGTGTGAGTTTGTATTCAACAAATGCCATCCTTTTATTATAGAGCAATTAAAAGAACGGGAATACGATCTGTACCTGCTTTGCAATATTGATTTGCCCTGGGTGGAAGATGAACTAAGAGAATATCCTGATCTGCATACCCGGAAAAAACTTTATCATATTTACAAAGAGAATATGATGAATCAATCTACGCCGTGGGTAAACATCAGCGGTAATCATGATGAAAGATTGGCAAAAGCAATTGAGGCGGTTGATAAAATTCTAATTTAATTTATTTCTTTCCCGGTGGTCCCAACCCAATCACCCGTTGTATATCCGCATCTGTTGAGAGGTTATTCATTTGACGAGCAATATTATTGGCCCGGTAAGTAACAAAGCCGGAAGGCGGACTTACTAAATATCGTTTTGGATTGGGCAAACAAGCTGCAATCATTGCCGCCTCTTGTCTGCTGAGATTGCTGGCCGGCTTTTTAAAATATTTATTGGCCGCCATTTCTATTCCAAATATTCCGTCTCCCATTTCAATCACATTGAGGTACACTTCCAGTATTCTTTTTTTACCCCAAATTTTTTCTATCATAAAAGTAAAATATACTTCCAGCCCTTTTCTTATCCAGCTTCTGCCCTGCCACAAAAAAACATTTTTTGCCACCTGCTGACTGATGGTACTTGCGCCTCTTATTCGTCCGGGTTTTCGTTGGTTATATTTTTCTGCTTTTTTAATACTCTTCCAATCAAAACCGCTGTGGTCTGGAAACAACTGATCTTCTGAAGCAATAACCGCCAGTTTTGCATTAGGAGAAATTGAATTTCTACCTACATAATCTCTTTTAAGTCCATGACCACTTACCCAACTTACAAATTGAGTAATAGTGATGGGAGGATTTACCCATTTTAATAAAATGATATAGAATAACTGAAATATAAAGATCCAAAGAAAGATCCGTTTGGTCCACTTCCAGGTTTTTTGCAAAAATCTTTTTGCCGGTGAAGATTTTTTGTCAGCCTTTTTTGCCATAAAACAGCAGCCCCGAGATTAATGCAATACCGAAAACAATTAGAATGATCCCGTTAATGCGGTTAAGAATATGAATGTTATGCGGAGTAAGGCGGTTGCGGATCTTGCCAGCCAGCAACACTTTTAAAATATCGGTGCCCAGCATCCATACCAGGCAAGTAGTAAAAATAATGATACGTTCCCGAATGCTATGATCGATGATAGCGGTAGAAGTAGTGATCCAGAAAATAAAAATGGCGGGATTCAACGTATTCATAAAAAAACCGGAAAGAAATGTTTGAGCATAATCTCTTTTCCTGAATTTGAAAACCTGCTTGCCCTCTTCATTCACTTTTATTTTTTTAAAAAACAAAAAGTAAATACCCATTGACACAAGGAAGATGCAACCGGCAATTCCGATGGTCGTTTTGTGTGCCTGCAGGCTTTCAAACAAATTGGTAAAAATATTACAGATCAATACCAGCACCACATCACTGGCAGAAACACCCAACACAAATGCAAAGCCACCCTTATGCCCGTTGTTAAGGCTTTGTTTGATGATAGAAAAAAGTACAGGACCTACCGCCATGCTTAGCAACAATCCAAAACCAAGTCCTTTTAATATTGCTTCAATCATGCAACAAGATTATAGAAACTAAGTAGAGTTAAATTTTACCGGTCTGTAAAAAACGGTTCCACTCATCCAGCATTTTTCCTTTCATTACCCGGGGAAATTTATGCTGACTGCCCAATTTACCTTTCAGCTCCATGAACTTCATAAATTTTTCTTCCGGCAATACTTCCAGGAAAATTTCTTTTAATGCACTGTCTCTCTCTGTGGCATAGTCATCATTTAATTTACGTAAATGTTCATCAATGCTCTTGCCCAATTTTTTTGCATCTACCTTATCATTCGTTGCAATATACCAGCGATGAGCAAAAAAGTTTTCATACGGAAATCCTACAACAGTAAATTCCGGTATGCTGATATTGTATTCTTCACTTACCAGTTCAATAGCCTTGTTCATATTTTCAACACCAAGGTGTTCGCCAGTCAGGCTAAGAAAATGTTTGGTACGACCGGTAATCACTACTTCACATTTTTCCAGGTCTACAAATTTTATGGTATCACCAATTAAATATCGCCAGCTACCGGCATTGGTACTCATCAGCAGTGCATATTCTTTTCCCTCCACCACTTCATGTATCATTTTAGCATCTGGAAAATCAACAATGTTTCCATCGCTGTCAAAGTTCTTATCATCAAAAGGAACGAATTCAAAGAATATATTGTTGTTGGTGATGAGCTGCATACCTTTTGCATGTTCCCTTGTTTTATAACCAATAAAACCTTCGCTGGATAAATAATTTTCTATGTAAACAATGGGTTTCCCTAATAATCTTTCAAACCCTTTTTTATACGGCTCAAAAGCTACGCCGCCATGTACAAAAAAGCTGAAGTTGGGCCATATCTCATGTATGTTCTTTACTTTATAATGCTCCACCACCATTTCCATACACATCTGGCACCAGGCTGGTACACCTACTATATAACCAATGTCCCATTCTTTTGCATGTTCTACTATTTCATGCAGCTTTTGATTCCAATCACTCATGGCTGCTATGCGGCCACCGGGTTTATAAAAACTTTGAAACCAGAATGGTCTTTTCTTCGCCAGTATTCCACTAAGATCACCGGCATACCAACCTGCTTCTCCTTTTTTAAGATCAGTAGCTCCGCCAATCATTAAAAAACCTTTGGTCATAGCTCTTTTATTGGCATCTTCATATTTAATAAGACTTAGTAATTGCCGCAGGTAGTTAATGGTATTGCTCCTTAAAAGATCTTTGGTTACAGGAATATATTTACTCGCCGCATCTGATGTGCCGGAGCTAAGTGCATAGTATTTTATTTTTCCGGGCCAGGTTACATCGGGCACACCATCTAATGTTTTCTTCCACCACCCTTCATATATTTTATTATAATCATGTACTGGCACCAGCTCCTGAAATTTTTTTCCGGGATGTTTACTTAATAATATATCATCAAACCGATATTGCTGGCCGAACTCGGTAAATCTCGCCTTCTTCAATAATTTTTTTAACACCGTTATTTGTTGGCGCCGTGGATCATTGGGAGGGATTCTTAATGCTGCTGCTATAGCTCTTGGAAGTTTTATATCGATAATGGTCGCCATGAATTGCTATATGATGTACTTAAAGTTACTGAATGTGATTGGTAATAGTTGCGAATATAAGAAGGAAGGGCCTTATTGTTTACCCGCCTAATTTTCGGTATAGCCGCCATATTAATTTTAAATCAGCAGCAGGTTCATAATCCCGGGCATACCAGTAATCAACCATCTGCAAACTTTCTTTTGGCAATTGCTGCCCGGCAGAAACGGGAACGCCGTTACAAGCTATAACTGCCGGATACAATTGTGGTAAGTTTTTTTCTTCTACTGTATAGCCGATCCAGGTTTTTTGTGCAAAGAAAACCTGCACACAATTTTTTAAAAACGAAAATGGCTTTTTTACCAGTAATAAATGAAGTGGAAAAGTAATAAGTGCAAAAAAGGCGACCGAAGTATCAATCAATCTCTTTAATCTTCTGTTATAAGGGTCAGCTAGTTTATAACCATTTTCTTTAGATACTGCTTCGCCAGAAGAATCTTTTGAATCACTCCCTACTATACTGCTGCTTCCTGCTGCATGTATCCTTGCCACCACACCTTTTGGTAGTTGTTTTATTTCGTTTAATATTTCTACATATGATAAAGTGCCGGCGCAATAAATAATTTCTTTAAAAGGAATAGCTGATAAAAGTTGGGGGAGTTTTTTCCAGTGCCCGATGGCTGAGGCGTCATTATTGCCGGTTGATAATCTTCCCAACACTCTCTGGTGCTGACCGGCATCTTTTAATACTTGCAGTGTTTGTTTATACTCGGCAATAGTTCCGGCAACAACCGTATTCAGGTTGTCCTGTTTTTCTTTATCGCTGTTTAATACTCCCGTACTAACTAAAATCCATCGTAGTAAACTAATAACTACAAATGCCAGCAAGGCACCAAATAAAATGATGGCTCTTGAAAAACGATATTGCTCCGGCAGCAATGCATAGGCCGCCAGCAAAACTATAGTGGCTATTACAGATGAACGAACCAGCTCTGATCGTTTATACCATCTATCATACAGGCCGGCATAGTATGCAGTGATGAGATAAAAAATAGTGTAGGCTGGAAAAGCTATCCATAGTAATTTATTATCGTACTGAATATCTGTGCGGATATATTGACTCCAGATGGTTTTCATCATCCAGAAGGAAAGAAAAATTAATCCTGCATCTATTAATGGTAAACCAATACGACGGATAAAACTTCCTACGGCTGTAAGTGCCGCTCTGAACCAGATGGCCACATGAATCAGAAAATTAAAAATACCAGCAGTGCTACCACCATAATGTTTACGAACAAAAATGCTCATCGCATTATAAAACATCCGCACATAATTCATACTGCCCTTGCGGGTACTTTCTCCTTTGAAGTGTATGATGCGGCAACCGGCAAAATAATAGTTCTTGTAATTTTTTCCTGTGGCTGGTGAAATTGCTTTTTGTATGCGATAACTGAGATCTACATCCTCGCCATACATAAAAAATGTTTCATCAAAACTGCCCACTTGGTCCAGCACCTCTTTTTTTATCAGCATAAATGCACCAGCCAGCACATCTATTTCATTACTTTTATTTTCATCCAAATGTCCGAGATGATATTTAGCAAACGTTTTTGATTTAGGAAATAAACGGGCCAGGCCAAATAATTTATACAAAGAAGTAAGTGGCGATGGAAAAGCTCTTTTTGATTCTTTTAAAAAACGTCCGCTGCCATCCAGCATTTTTATTCCTACAGCTCCGGCATGGCTATGCTGTTCAAAAAAATTAATGCATTGCTGAAAACAATCTTCGGGCACAATAGTATCGGGATTCAAAAACAAAATGTATTTCCCCGTAGCATCTTTTAACCCCTGGTTACATGCTTTTGCAAAACCAACATTTTCATTATTGGCAATAAATTTTACCAAAGGAAATTTTGGCAGCAGGTATTCCATGCTTTTATCGGCGGAACAATTATCTACTACTATTATTTCGCCTTGCATTGTTGCAATAGCTTTTTGCACAGAGTACAGGCATTGCTCCAGGAAATGCTTAACGTTATAATTAACTATGATAATAGAAATCTGCAATTATGATATACTTTGTTCGTGACGAATATTATTTTCCGGATCGTATTTCCTTTTTATCAGCTTCAATCTTTCCAGGCTTGCTCCGTAATATTGCTGCAAAGAATTTTTAAAATTAATATCGGGATAATTTCTATACTGCGCAGTAACCCCGTTTTTTTCAAAAATATGCTGTATTGCTTCAAACTGTGTCAACAATTTAGCAGCCTGTGCAGGTGTATCATAATATGCTTGTAATTCTGAAAAGAAATTATACTCCCGGTAAGGAAAAGAAGATGCTTGTTGAAATGAATTACTCTGTACTTCACCCCCCAATGTATTTACCTGGTAAATCATGCCTGCTGTTTTTTTCAGCACAGCAATTACATCAGGCATGCATTTTTTTATATCATCAAAATTTTTATACAAGCCTGCCGATGCATTTTTAAAATAGATTGGTTGCCCTTGTGCATAATAAGCTTTCAATGCTTCTGCCAATGGCTTTGGTTTACTATGCTGAAAGCTGGTCGTTACTGCCTTCAACTTATCTAATTGTACTTGTATATCAGCAATGCTTTGCCGGGTGGTGGTTATTAATATATAAGCAGCTCTATTATTTATTATACAGGCTGAAAAACATTGTTTGGGTAATGTAGCTGCGACAGTAAACCATGTTTCCAGCAAAGGAATAATTTTTTCTTGTGGAATATCTCTGTATCGCAACCGAAAACTTTGCATAACAGCCGGTGCTTTGTATACGGTAAAATTCATTTCTGTTATAACACCAAAATTTCCATTGGCACCCCCTTTGCAAGCCCATAATAATTCTTTGTCCGTGTCAGATGTTATAATATTACCATTACCATCCACCATTTTTATTTTAGTAAGGCTATCACAGGTTAATCCAAATTGCCGGCTTAGTAATCCATAACCACCACCGAGTGTTAATCCACCTAAGGCAACAGACTGGCAACTACCCCCCGGTAATATTTTTCGTTTAGGTAAACAAAAACTGTATAGATCTTTTAACTGCAGAGCTGGCCCTGTTGTAATTGTATTGGCGTCTATCCAATTTATTTTATTTAGGAGGGAAAGATTAATGACCATACCGCCGTTGTTGCTGCTAAATCCTTCCATACAATGACCGCCGCTTTTTATAGCAACAGGAAGTTTATTGGCCCTAGCATATTTAATTGCCGCTACTACACCAGCGGTATTTTTACAAAGACCAATCACCAGTGGTTTTTTATCTATTCGTTTATTAAACCCATGCCGCAGTTTATCGTATTGAGAGTCTCCTTGCTTAAAATAAACAACATCTTCATCAGCTATCACTTCCGTAAAACTTTGGGGAATTGTTTGTGCAATAGCACCGATACCAACCCATAGCCCGCCGCCGGCCATGCTGGTATATTTTAAAAATTCTTTCCTTGAAATTGGTTTACTTCTCATGTTTAATTTGTGTGGCAGCGTTGCCACCTTCTTTATCTTTGCCGCATGTTAAAAACTACCTTATTAACAGCCATTCAGGCTGGGGCAAAAGAAGTGCAGCGGTTTTTTAATCAATCGTATAAAATTAGCAATAAAGAAGGTATCAACAACCTAGTAACAGAAGCAGACCATGCTGCAGAAAAAGCGATTATCGATGTAGTAAAATCAGCTTTGCCTGATCACCAGATATTGAGTGAAGAAGTAGGTGTAATAGATAATACATCCTCCTACAAATGGATCATTGATCCAATTGATGGTACGGTAAATTTTGCCCATGGCATTCCACTCAACTGTGTTTCTATCGGTATAGAAAAAGATGGTGAGATGGTAATGGCTGCTGTTTTTAATCCGCATATGAATGAATTATTTTTTGCAGAAAAAGGAAAAGGCGCAACGTTGAATGACAAACCTATTCATGTAAGTGAGCAATCAGAAACATTAAAAGCTTGCCTCGTAACTGGTTTTCCTTACACTTATATCAATATGCCGAATGGTCCGTTGGAAATTTTTGAACGTTTCATTCGCAAAGGAGTTCCGGTAAGAAGATTGGGTTCAGCCGCTATCGATCTATGCTGGGTGGCTGCAGGCAGGTTTGATGGTTTTTATGAGCATAAACTGGAGCCGTGGGATAGTGCGGCCGGTTATTTGATTGTAGAAGAAGCTGGTGGAAAAGTAACCGACTTTGAAGGAAATAAATTTTCGGTGTATCAGCACCGGGTATTAGCAACGAATGGAAAAATTCATGATGATATGCTTCGTGTAATAAATGGTGGGGCATTATAATTTTTCAATCAAAAACCCAAAATTAAAAAACTCATGAATGAGGAACGTACAGAAATAAGCAGTCTCGGCGAATTTGGTCTTATCGATCATCTTACCAAAAACATTGAAATTCAAAATGTATCTACGATACTCGGCGTTGGTGATGATGCAGCCGTCCTGGATCATTTTGGAAAACAAACCGTAGTAACTACTGACCTGCTGATAGAAGGTGTTCATTTTGATTTAATATATACACCGCTTCGTCACTTAGGATATAAAAGTGTGATCGTAAACCTGAGTGATGTATATGCTATGAATGCAGTACCTACACAAATAACGATCAGCCTTGGTATCAGCAATAAATTTAGTGTAGAAGCCCTGGATGATTTTTATGAAGGTGTATATGCAGCTTGTGAAAAATATGGAGTTGATTTAGTGGGAGGCGATACGACCTCATCCCAAAAAGGATTTATCATTTCCATTACGGCTATCGGCGAAGTATCGCCTGATAAATTTGTAAAAAGAAGTACCGCACAAAAAGGTGATCTGCTTTGTGTAAGCGGCTTTCTTGGCTCGGCTTATGTAGGTCTTTTATTTTTAGAAAGAGAAAAAAAAATTTATATAGAAAGCCCCGGAGTGCAACCTGATCTGGAAGGAGAATCGTATGTTATAGGTAAACTGTTGAAACCAGAAGCGAGAAAGGACATTATTGAGTTTTTTGCGAATGAAGAAATTACTCCAACAGCCATGATAGATGTAAGCGATGGATTAAGCTCAGAAATATTGCACCTGTGTAAACAAAGCAACCTGGGTTGTGTATTATATGAAGAAAAAATTCCGGTGGCAGAACAAATGAAACAAGCGGCTTACAAATTTGAAATTGACCCTACGGCCTGTGCATTAAGTGGCGGAGAAGATTATGAATTATTATTTACTCTTCCGCAGGCAGATTATGATAAGCTGGTGTTGAATGAAGAAATAAGTGTAATAGGCTATATGACAGAGGTGGAAGCAGGCGCACATATTATTACAAAAGGTGGAAGCAAACATCCGATCACGGCGCAGGGATGGAATCATTTAAAATAATAATTGAGAAATGTGCAATAAGCAATTGGCAATTGGCAATAAGCAAGTAAGTCTCAATCCGGTAGGGTTTTTTACCTATTGCTTATTGTCTATTGTTTTTTTAAGTACATCCTGCGGCATAAGCAAATCTGCATTTAATCCCGGAAAAAAGTATTCGCCGGAGCAGTTGCAAAAAGATTATTCCATCTACGAAACATTATTAGAAACACATCACCCCGGTTTGTATTGGTACACCAGCAAAGACAGCATGGATTATTTTTTTAACGAAGGCCGGCAGCAGTTAAAAGATTCTATGACAGAGCCGGCCTTTCGTAAACTGCTGACGTATGTAACAGCTAAAATAAATTGTGGTCATACCACAGTGCGGTCATCTAAAGCATGGAGTAAATACAGCGATACCGTGCGGCTGGGAAAAATTTTTCCAATTAGTGTAAAAGTTTGGGATGATGCTATGCTTGTAACTGGTAATCTTAATAGGCGGGATAGTTTTTTAAAAAGAGGTACTATCATCACCGCTATCAATGGGAAAACAAAACCATTTTTGATTGATACCATGTTTAACTATATATCTACAGATGGTTATAATAGAACACATAAATACCAGACCCTTAGTAACCGTGGATACTTTGGTTCACTTTACACTATGCTATTTGGTCTTTCAGAAAAATATACAATAGAATATAAAGACAGCACAGGCCGCACAAAAATTATTACAGTTCCGGTTTACAACCCCGCAACAGATACTGCTTTTAGAACCGGTACCCGAACTTTTCGTCCTACGCAGCAACCGACCAAAGAAGAAATAAAACAACAGCGACTTAACTCTGTACGATTGTTAAAAATAGATACGGTTAATCATTCCGCCATGATGGATCTTGCTTCTTTTGGCCGTGGCTATGGATTAAGAAAATTTTTTCGCAACTCTTTCCGTGCATTACAAAGCAATAACATCACTCATTTAATAATAGATGTAAGAAGTAATGGTGGTGGAAGTGTAACCAGCTCTACCCTGCTGAGTCGCTACCTGGTTAATCAACGTTTTAAGATCAGCGATTCGTTGTATGCCATTAAAAAGGGAAGTAAGTACCAGAAATATATCGACAATCATTTATGGAATAAGTTGTTCATCTTTTTTTTAACGAAAAAGAAAAAAGATGGCAACTATCATTTTGGCTATTTCGAACGGCACCAGTTTAAACCAAAGAAAGCGAACCACTATGATGGTAAAGTGTATATATTAACCGGTGGCAATTCTTTTTCGGCAACTACCTTATTTGCTACATCAGTTATCAAACAGGAAAACGTAATGGTGGTGGGTGAAGAAACTGGTGGTGGTGCTTATGGAAACTCTGCCTGGTTGATACCAGATGTACAATTGCCTGAAACAGGAATTCGTTTTCGCCTGCCCTTATTCAGATTGGTTATTGATAATAAGATTCCGAAAAATGGTCGGGGTGTGCAACCAGAAGTGGAAGCACTGCCCACAGTAGAAGCAATAAAAAATAATAGTGATTTTAAAGTGGAAAAAGCAATGGAGCTGATCAATAAAGATAAAGCTGGTTCAAAAAATTAATCGCACCAAATTTTCACACTATCCTTCTTCCATAATTCTGAAATCATCCGCATCTTCCAGGAAAGGAAGTTTTTCCCGTACCGAGTTCAATTCTTCTTTGCTGAGTGTGATTGTGAAAATATCTTCTTCCTCGCTTTTGGTATATAGTACTTCACCCATTGCATCTACCACCATACTATCACCGGTATGATGAATGCCATTACCATCATCACCCACACGGTTTACCCCGATCACATAACATTGATTTTCGATAGCCCTTGCCTGTAGGAGAGTTTTCCAGGCATGATTTCTTTTCTCCGGCCAGTTGGCTACATATATTAATACACCATACTCGGCTTCTCCGGCATCGGCGAGGGGAGATTGTCTTGCCCAAACCGGAAATCGCAAATCATAACAGACGAGTAAATTTATTTTCCATCCTTTTACTGATGCGATTAATCTTTTATTGCCCGGAGTATAATGCAGGTGTTCGCCAGCATAAGCAAACAAATGTTTCTTATCATACTGCCCATATTGACCATTGGGTAACATCCAGATCAACCGATTATAATAATGTTCGCCTTCTTTTATAATTACACTACCCGTTAAAATAATTTTTTTTGCTGCGGCCATTCTTTTCATCCACTGTATGGTTTCTCCATCTATAGTTTCTGCCAGCATTTCCGGTTTCATGCTAAAGCCTGTGCTAAACATTTCGGGTAGCACAACTACTTCTGTATTATCTGCCAGCGATAATATTTTATTCTCCAGCATTTGCAGGTTGGTTTTTTTATCTTCCCAATGGAGGTTGGTTTGTATGATGGTGAAAGTAAGTTTCGACATACTTTTTCTATTTAGGATAAAGCTAAATCATTTCTGGAGGTATTAGTTGAATACCGAATAAGCTACCGCAATCTCCGCCCCGACCTTCGCATTATGTTTTATCAATGCAATATTTGCTTCCAAACTTTCGCCATTTGTATGTGCGGCAATGTATTGTAATATAAATGGAGTGACTTCTTTGCCGCTGATATTTTTTTCTTTGGCTGCATTCAATGCTTGAAGAATATGTATTTCCATTTCTTCAGTGGCAATTTCCTGTTCGGAAGGAACTGGATTGGCAATTAATACAGAACCATTTAACCCCAATTGCCATTTGGTATGCAGTAGTACCGCCACTTCTTTTATTGTATTTAATTGCAGCGGAGAAGTATAACCACTTCTGCGGGAATAGAAACTAGGAAATTCATGCTGGCCAAAAGTAACAACCGGTATTCCTTTGGTTTCTAAATATTCTAATGTCAATCCAATATCCAAAATAGATTTTACACCGGCAGATATTACTGCTACGGATGTTTGTGCCATTTCGGTTAAGTCGGCAGAAATATCCATACTTGTTTCTGCACCACGATGTACACCACCGATGCCGCCGGTTACAAATATTTTTATACCTGCCATGTCTGCAATTCTCATCGTTGCCGCTACTGTTGTTGCACCGTATAAATTTTTACTAAGGACATACGGCATATCCCGCAAACTAACTTTCCATACATCGGTAGCTTTACCAAAATATTCTAATTGCTCTTTTGATAATCCTACATGGCATTTTCCATTCATGATGGCGATAGTAGCCGGCGTTGCTCCATTTTCTCTTACTACTTCTTCCACTGCTAATGCCGTCTCTACATTTTTTGGATAGGGCATTCCATGAGAAATAATGGTTGACTCCAAAGCAACTACCGGTTTGTTATTACTCAATGCTTTTTGTACTTCAGGCTGTATGGTAAGGAATGAATTCATTAATAGTTTTATTGATGCATAATGAACAGAACGATGAATAGTGCGACGCAACGGGTGATGCCATGAAATACTACAGTTGGTTTCATAAAATTTTTAATTGGGATAATACCTGGTAACTAAGCTTAATAATTTTTCCTGGTTAATGTGTGTGGCAATAGCACCATTGACTTGTAAAATTTCTGCGGATAAGGTATGCGCCAACTTCAAGCACTCAATATCTTCTTTGCCCAAATGCTTACCTAAAATATAACCTGACAAAGAACCATCACCAGCACCGGTGCAGTCCACTACTTCGATAGATGGTGCATGCAGTGTTATCGCTTTTTCTTTATTATATAGCGCAGAGCCGTGCTTGCCATTATGCAGCCAGATATTTTGAATTCCTTTTCCGAGCAACTCTTCAATCTGCTGTTGTGTAAAAAATGCATTGCCCGAACAAAGTACCGGCAGTTCATCTTCATTAGGTGTAATCAGGTGAAGGCCGCTAAGATTTACTCCTTTATATTTTTTGGCAGGTGGCACAGATACCGGTTCTATCACAAAGGGAATTCCAGTTTCTATACTAAATGCAAGCAACCACTCGGTGGTATCTACATTAATATTAGCATCGGCCAAAAGATAAGAAGCTGTTTTAAGCAATTCAATATGCTTTTCTAAATGCTCTGGGGTAATTAAATGATTGGCCGCATTGGTAAGAAATGCTGTGTAAAGGGATCCATCCATATTTAATATACCAGTGTATTTTCCAGATAATCCTTTGCGGGTAATAGTAGCTTCTAATTTTACACCCGCAGAAGTGCAAACTTGTTTTAGCCAATCTCCATCACTATCATTTCCTACAGCAGTAATTAACTGAACCGGCACATTTAATAATGCCAATTGGTGGGCAATGTTGCGACTTACACCGCCGGCAGTTTTGGTTACAGTAGCATCGGTAGTAGTTGATAATAATAGTTTGCCGGTAGCATGAAACAGTTCATCTACCAAAGCGGCGCCGATACAGATAACAGGTTTTTGCATGCTGCAAATGTAACAGATGCTGCAGGTAAAAAAAGTGGTCTTTTCTCAAAAAGTGGAATAAACTCCACAGCTGTTTTGTAGTAAGTAATTAAGATTGCTTGTTTATGCTACAAATTTATCTGGCATGATATTTTAAAAAGGATTTACAACTAAACACCAACAATTATGAAATCGATTCTCCTCCGCTCCGGAAGTTTTATCATGTTATTGTTATTGCAACTATCCCTTTGGGCACAGGATACCAAAAAAGTTGATGTGGACCTTGATGTAAATAAAGGTGACAGCGACTGGTATACACAGCCATGGGTTTGGATAGTAGGTATCGCAGTATTCATTTTACTGTTGGTAGCCTTACTTAAAGGTAGTGGCAAGAAAGAATAATGAGGCCTTAGTGATTTGTATATTTACAGTTTAAAGGGAAGAAGGTGCTGGTGAATTTCACTGGGCACCTTCTTCTTTTTGTTTTACCACCAGGAACCAATCATTTTCCAGCGGCAGGTAGCCATAATCATAGCAGTAATAATATGTCTTGTCCGTTTTGGTGGTATAGATATGTGTGATATAATTAAAAGAAAATCCTTTTAGCAATAGTTGATCCCTGTTTGTTTTTGCCGTGTCTTTATCAGATGGCAAAATGGTTTGCAATATCCGGCGATTCTTACCGAGGGTATTATTAATAAGTCTTACAATCTCGCTGTCGGCACCTTTTAATTGGTTATTATAATTGTTCCGGCAGTAGTCATCACAAAATTTTTTGTCTGAACGTCCCTTAACCGGCTTACCACAGCATTGGCAGTTTTTTGTTTCTTGTTTTGCTTGTAACATATTATTTACTAGAAATTTATCGGGTTAAGATACAGTTTTATTTTGTATGTATAGTCGTTTAAAAACGGTTATATCCGTAAGCAATGGGTTAAAAACCGACTGTCGTTTGGTGCTGCTATCATCTTTGTGTTGTCAATCGGAAATGGCCGGTTGATTGAAATAAATTAAAAACCCGTTTCCGTAAAATCCGCTAAATGGCGGACACGGAGGCACAAAACAAAACATCATGTACGCATTAAAAAACAAAGTTCAATTGATTGGCAACCTCGGTAATGCACCGGAAGTAAAAACTTTAGAAAGTGGAAAAAAGATGGCCCGTTTCTCCGTAGCCACCAGCGAAGATTATCGCAATGCCAAAGGCGAGAAAATAAGAGAAACACAATGGCACAGCCTGGTAGCCTGGGGTAAGGTGGCTGAGATAGTTGAAAAATATCTGGCAAAAGGAAAAGAAGTAGCCATTGAAGGCAAACTCATTAACCGCAGCTATAATGATAAAGAGGGAAACAAAAAATACGTTACCGAAATACAGGTGAATGAGTTGCTGATGCTGGGAGTAAAGGCAGCGGAAGATTAAGTAGAGTTGGCCACGAATTACACGAATGTCACGAATAAATACAAATTACTGCCTTTGGCAAGATTGTATTTCGGATTCTTGATATTGGTTTATTTCGTGGCCTTTTAAATCAAATAACAAATAGCTATGACAGACATATTATATAAAGATGAAGCGTATGAGATTGTCGGCATCTGTATGGATGTTTATAATAACCTTGGATATGGTTTTCTTGAAATAGTTTATAAAGATGCTTTAGAAATAGAATTTTTTGAAAATGACATACAACATTACAGAGAACAAGAATTTCCAATAATATACAAGGGCAGGAAATTGAAACGAACTTTTTTCACTGACTTTACTTTATTTGATAAGCTTATTGTTGAAGTAAAGACAAATGCAGATGGAATATGTGAAGAAGACCTTGCCCAAACTATCAACTATCTAAAAGCTTCTGATTATAGAATTGGCCTAATTATTAACTTCGGCAAAAGAAAATTAGAATATAAAAGAGTTATTTTCTAATATCAATTATTTGTATTGCATTGTATTCAATTCGTGGCATTCGTGTAATTCGTGGCTAAAAACATAACTGTGGCAGCATTCACTCCAGATACTAACAATGAAATGTTTCAATTGGCAATCCAACTTGTCAATCAAAGCAACCGAAATATATTCCTTACCGGCAAAGCCGGCACTGGCAAAACAACTTTCTTAAAATACATCCGGGAAAATTGCCCCAAACAAATAGCCGTAGTAGCACCAACCGGTGTGGCAGCTATCAATGCAGGCGGTGTTACTATTCATTCTTTCTTTCAATTACCCCTGGCTCCGTTTATTCCCGAAACAAGAGGTACCGGTTTTCAATCAACTGGCCAGGAAATTTCTAACAAGCACAGCCTCATCAGCCGACTACGTTTTAATGGCGATAAGAAAAAAGTATTGCAGCAATTAGAAATATTAGTGATAGATGAAATAAGTATGGTTCGTTGTGATGTGCTGGATGCAATAGATACTGTGTTGCGCCATGTTCGGCAGCGTCCATCCGAAAGGTTCGGCGGTGTACAATTATTATTTATTGGCGACATGCTGCAACTGCCTCCGGTTATCAAAGAACAGGAATGGGGTTTATTATCTGAATATTACAGCGGCCAATATTTCTTTGATAGTAAAGTATTGCTGGAAGACCCGCCGGTTTATGTTGAATTCAATAAAATATACAGGCAGCGGGACGAACAATTTATCAACCTGTTAAACCAGGTTCGCAATAATGAACTGGATGAAGACGGGGTGCATATTTTAGAATCCCGTTTTCAACCCACCTTTCGACGCAGTAAACAGGATGGATATATTATTTTAACTACTCATAATAATAAAGCCAGCGAAATAAATGCAAGAGAGCTGGGCAATATTGATAGCAAACTATTTTCATACGAAGCAGAAGTACAGGAAGATTTTTCGGACCGGGCCTATCCGGCAGAGCAAACTCTGTATTTGAAAGTAGGTGCACAGGTAATGTTCATCCGCAATGATGCAGCCGATAAAGGCAAAAGATATTTCAATGGAAAAATCGGAACGGTTTCTAAATTAGAAGCCGATAAAATATATGTGCAATGCGAAGGAGAGTCTGCTGAAATAGAAGTGCAAAAAGAAAAATGGGAAAATATCCGCTACACATTAAATAAAACAACCCGGCAATTAGATTCTGATGTGCTGGGTTCATTCACTCAATATCCATTGCGGTTGGCATGGGCCATCACTATTCATAAAAGCCAGGGGCTAACTTTTGAAAAAGCAATCATTGATGCTGGTGCAGCTTTTGCACCGGGGCAGGTGTATGTAGCACTCAGCCGCTGCACAAGTTTAGAAGGAATGGTATTGCAAAGCCGGGTAAATGCCAACAGTCTTTCCAGCGATGCAAGAATTGTGGAATTTTCTCAGCGAAGTGCATCCAGTACCCAACTGCAAGAAGAATTTGCCATAGCAAAAAAACATTACCAGCAAACCGTATTGATTTCCACTTTTGATTTTATTTCCGCCATCAACAGCGGAAAAGAATTGCAGGAGTATTTACTGGAACATACATCTTCCTTCAATGCGGAATCTCTTAGCTGGACAGATGAGTTGTTAGCTAAACTGGATAAAATACAGGATACTGCAAAGAAGTTTCAACTTCAGTTACAGTTTCTTTTTCAGCAGGCAGGATCGCCGGAAGAAAATCAACCGCTGCAAGAAAGAATAAAAGCAGCAGCCACTTATTTTGTAACAGAGATTGGCTCTTTAGTTCAATTTCTTCAGCAATCATCCGCCGTTACCGATAGCCGTCTTCATTCCAAAGAATATAATGAAAGCATCAAAGAAGTGTTTGCACAACTGGCAATGAGGAAGTTTATACTCGAGGGATTCAATGGCCAGTTTAATATGGAAGCCTTTCATCGCCACAAACAAAAATTTGTATTGCCTTCCTTCTCCATTAATGCATATGCCGGTGCTTCTCAAAAAAGGGTGGATAGTCCACACCCTAACCTGCATTTTCAATTAAGAAAAGTAAGAGAAGCTATTTGTGCAAAGAAAGACATGCCCATTTACATTGTAGCTGGCAGCAGCACAATTGATGAAATGGCCATGTATCTGCCACAAACATTAGCAGAACTTAGAAAGGTAAGCGGCTTTGGCGATGCCAAGATCAAACAATATGGTCAGCAGTTCTTAGATGTTATCATTGCATATAGCAAAGAGAACAATCTGTCCTCATTGATACATGAAAAAACACCGAAGAGAGAAAGAAAAGGTAAAAGTGAAGGATCTGCCACAGGTCAAAAGAAAGGCGAAACGCATACTGAATCTTTCCGCTTATTTAAAGAAGGTAAAACAATTGCAGAGATCGCTACAGAAAGAAACCTTGCTGTTAGCACTATTGAAACACATCTCACCCGGTTTGTCCGCTGGGGCGATATTAAAATAGAAGAAGTAATCAGCAGGGAGAAGTTGGTACTCATCGAAGCTGCATTAACCGACTTCAAAGGCAGTTCCATAACTCCCGTAAAAAAACAATTGAGTGATGATGTAAGTTTTGGAGAGATAAGATTGGTAATGGCAGGGCTTGGTATTGAGTTGGAAAAAATAGCGGAGTAACATATTATTTCATTCCCTTTTCTTTTATTGCTACACTATAATGGATATTCATTCCAATATTATTGATACTACTGTTTGGTATAGTATTGGATTAAACTAATGCAGGCATTGGATATCATAGTTCACATTAATCATTAATTATTCACATTTAACGGCTATAAATTTTTTGAATAAAAGTTTATCTATAACTTTCATTTAATTACTTACTAACCCACTTTTATGGACACCCTTACAACCCCTGCTTACCGCACTATAAGCAACCATGTGTTTGCTGAGCGGCGGCAAAAATTATCCAACGGACAGAATGCATTGTTTGCACTTCGCTCCTATCAACCCGGAGAAGTGATTGCTGACTTTTCTGCCGGAACTATTTCCGCAGAGCCAACATACCTCACTGTACAGGTAGGTATTACTAAGCATATTACTTTACAACCGGAGTTTCTGCAGTACATTAATCATGGTTGCGACCCCAATGTATTTTTTAATACTACCACTATGCAATTGGTAGCATTAAAACCATTGCATCCGCAGGAAGAAATGACTTTCTTCTATCCATCTACCGAATGGAAGATGACACAATCATTCGAATGCTATTGCGGAAGTCAGCATTGTATTGGAGAAATAAAAGGCGCCGCTTATTTATCAAGAGAAGCACAGTCAACATATCGCTTCACCGATTTTATTCAACAACAACTGGCAAAGCGGCCAGCCAGGAAGAAAGTAGCATAGTGTATGAAGACTTCTGAAGCCACCCGGTTATTAAAACCATATATCATTTGGGTTTTGGCTCCACACCTGGAGTCAGATGATCCCAATATTCAACACTATTACGATTTTACCCAAAGTATAAAAGAATACACTAATGTATTTGAAGAACTGAAGGCCGAATGGAAATGGCAACCTGTAACGATGGATAATTTTAAATCCATTATTGCTTCCATTGCTGAAAGTAAAAATGGCAAAACTCCACTCGTATTAAATTTATGTGATGGTGATGAAGTAAATGGCACCCCTGGAGTATCTGTTATTCATGAGTTAGAAAAGCATGGATTGATATATACCGGTTCCGATGCACATTTTTATGATATTACTACTTCCAAAATACCGATGAAGAAGGCTTTTGATAAAGCCGGTGTAGCCACAGCCAACTGGAGAGTGATCACCAATAAAAAAGGTTCTACTAAAGGAATTTGTAAAAGAGTAGGAACCCCTATTATTATTAAACCTGCCGTTTCCGGTGGTAGTATGGGTGTGTCAGTAAAAAATGTAGTGCAAACAGAAGAAGAATTAAATCAACGGGTAGAAGAAATTTATAAAGGTTATCGTGGATGGAATTTATTGGTAGATGGGTTATTTGTAGAGCAATTTATAACCGGGCCCGAATACACAACGTTCATCACCGGCTCTGCCGATGATAGTGATAATTGCATCGTGTATGAGCCGGTAAAAAGAATTTTTCATGAATCATTACCGGCAGCCGAGCAGTTCTTATCCTTCGATCGGTTGTGGGAAATATATGAAGATGAAACACCCATGCCGGAGAATGGAAATTTTTATGAATACGGCCCTGCAGAACCAGCATTGATACCTGCATTAAAAAAATTAAGTCTGCAAGCCTATAAAGCCTGCGGTGGAAAAGGCTATACCCGTATCGACATCCGCCAGGATGCCAGTACCGGCAAATTATATATGCTGGAAGCCAATGCCCAGTGCGGATTAAGTGAAGATGAAAACTATACTTCTATAGGCGCCATCATCAAAGCCTCCAATGTTTCTTTTACAGAAGTGATTGGAGAGATTCTAAAAGATGCGTTAAGAAGAAGTGTAGTGAAAACCGTACCGGTGAAAAAAACTACTGGCAAAAGAACTACAACCAAAAAGACCGTTACGGTTAAGTAAATCGAATAAATTAAAAAGTGTTTTGTAGAATGTGGTGTCAATTAGTGACCAATCTGTGGAAATCCGTGTAATCTGTGGCTAAACTTAAAACATAATCTATAGTTTCGTAATCATGAAAGTTTGTGTACTGCAACCCGACTACTCCACTACCGGAGTAGATTATAAAAACTACGATCCTCCCCGGGATTTGTCGGTATTAATTCCCGAAGCCGAAGTACACACCGTTTTTCTCAATAAACTTACTACCTACAAACAACTGAAAGAACTCAGCAAACAAGGCTATGATATTTTTGTAAACCTTTGCGAAGGCTACCTGGAATGGGAAGTACCCAGCATTGATGTTATTTATACATTGGAGATTTTAAACCTTCCCTTCACCGGACCAACTACCAAACTATACGACCCTCCCAAAGAATTAATGAAGTACCTCGCCTATTGCGAAGGAGTAAAAACACCGGGCTATGCACTCATCACCGAACTAAATGATGTGGATGATGCAGTAAAGCATTTAAAATTTCCTTTGTTTGTAAAACCATCCAAGGCAGGTGATAGCCTGGGAGTAGATGAACATTCATTGGTACATAATAAAATTGAACTACAGCAAAAATGCATCAGCATATTGGATGAATATGGTCCGCTTCTGGTAGAAGAATATATTGCCGGAAGAGAATTTACCGTGCTGGTAGCTGCTGATGTTGATATACATAGCTGCACGGTTTTCAAACCAGTAGAATATTTATTTCCCGAAGGAAGAGAATTTAAAACTTATGCTTTAAAAACATCAGAGCTGCATCCTGATTGTAATGTGCCTTGCGATGATCCTGAATTAGATAAACAACTTCGCCTGGCAACGGAGAAAATTTTTAAAGGATTTAATGGTGTTGGTTATGCAAGATTAGATTTTAGAGTAAATGATAAGAACGAGATCTATTTCTTAGAAATAAATTTTACCTGCTCTGTATTTTATAAAGACGGCTACGAAGGCTCTGCAGATTTTATAATAAAATATGATGGTATTGGCCAGGCCGGCTTTTTGCGGCACATGATTGCCGAAGGCATTGCCCGGCATAAAAGAAAGCTGAAGCCATTTATCATGAAAGGGAATTCTATTGCTGGTTATGGCATCTATGCCAATAGAAATATAAAAGAAGGCGAAATAATTTTTAAAGGCGAAGGCCGGGCACAGCGAATCATTACCAAACGGTTTGTAGAAAAAAATTGGAACGAAGATGAGAAACTACACTTCCGTCGCTATGCGTATCCGGTAAGTGAAGAGTTATTTATTCTCTGGGATGATGACCCTTCTGAGTGGGCTCCGCAAAATCATTGCTGCGAACCCAATACTGCATTCGAAGGCTTAAATGTATTAGCATTAAAAAATATCTATAAAGGACAGGAACTTACTTTGGACTATGCCGACTTTCTGGATGAGAATATGGAACCTTTTGATTGTCAATGTGGTTCGTCACTTTGCCGCGGTAATATTTCCGGAATCCGGAACAACACATTAACCAATCGGGAAGTAAATTTGCAGCGGTTAAACCAGTGAGGTTGTGCCGGGTCTTACTACCAGCACTGAATACTGCAAAGGATAAAAAGGTTAACCACTAATCCCAAACCCTTTTATCCAGCTGGTTCAGCCACCCAATTCCATTAAATTTTAAGACAGGCTGTGGATAGCATGCTGTCCACAAAAAAAATTGATGATTTATCATAATAGATGAACTATGTCCCGTTTTGCCATACTCAAACAAATAATGCTACAGCACCGTTACCGGTTGGTGCTTACCTATTTTCTTTTTTCCTTAGAAATGCTGGGCAACCTGATGCGTCCATTTTTTTTGGGCATGGCGGTAAATGATCTGGTAAAAGGAAGTTATCAAGGGCTGATCTTACTTTCTGCAGTACATTTTTCCTGGCTTATCATCGGCACGATAAGGCATAGAATGGATACAAGAACATATACGGCCATCTATTCATCATTGGTTACAAAATTTTTGGCCCGGCGATATAATAAAGCAGACATTTCAAAACTAAGTGCACACTCCACACTGGCAAGGGAGTTTGTTGATTTTTTGGAGTTTGATCTGGCCTATGTGGTAGAGGCATTTTATAGTATCATCGGTTCATTGTTGTTATTATTTTTTTATGATACATCCGTAGTGTTGGTATGCTTAAGTATCCTGTTGCCCGTAATCGGATTCAGCTATTTCTATGGCAAAAAAATGCGAAGTCTTAACAAACAAAAAAATGATGAACTAGAAAAACAAGTAGATATTATTTCCACTGGTAACAATCATCTCATTCATCAACACTATGATAATTTAAGAAAATGGCAGGTTCGCATCAGCGATCAGGAAGCATGGAACTTCGGCATCATGGAAATAATGGTAATGGTAGTTATTGGTTTGTCATTATTAATTACTAATAAAGCAGCCGGCTCAGGTATAGAGGCCGGTACCCTCATTGGAATTTATAGTTATATACAACGCTTTGTTTCTGGACTTGATACCATACCCTATACCGTACAACGTCTTTCTTCGTTACATGATATTACAAGAAGAATAGAATTGCAGGAAGATGATTTGGGAAAACCAGATCCCCTGCACCTGGTAAAAGAGGTTGCATAAATTATATACTCTTATTAATTACAAACACAACAGGTTTGTTGTTGTGTTTGTAATTCTTTTTATAAAAAATTCTATTTTATTCCTTTTAATATCTGCCTGCATCCATCATCCAAAGCTTTTCTTGCAGCATCGTCTGGTTTTCCATCAAACTTGCCGCTAACGTTGGGTTGCAACTTAGTTGAGCCATCCATCACTTTCACCAATGTTAGTTTCGCTTCAATATTATAAGCAGAGGCTGCAGATGGATCAGTATTCTTAATAGCTTTTATTAATCCGCCTACTTTACTAGCCTGCTTTATTTTTACAAAATCAGTACTCAGTGTATAATCGCAATTGTATTTTTTAGCATCTTCCAAAGAAGTAATTGCAATAGCCTCTACATTTCCACTTGTCAGTAACCTCACTTCGTATTGTTGTAATTCATTTAGTTGCACCTGTCCGTCACCAGTTGGTTCATACACACCAATACGTATCATCCCAGCTTTTTTCTCTTCGGTTGCATTCGTATTCTCTTCATTGCTATTTTTATTTATATTCTTATACTGGTTGATCATCTCGTTCATATCCACTTTATCTTCCAGGTCACTTTCATTCATTGTTTGTGTATAGCCAACCGGTATTTCAAAAAGTATGGAATCTAATTTCTGCGAAGAAAAATCCAAGGTTTCAAGATTGGTTTCATATTCACTGGTCTTCGATTTTCCATCTCCCATTATTATCGTTCTTGTTTCTGTAAGTGGAAAACCTAATTTTCCTTTTCCACTCCGGCGGGTAACATACCGGTCTTTGCAATCAGGTTGTTCTCTATTATTGGGCATCGTACTCGTAGATGGTGTGTATCTTATCGGGCAATTAAATTGTGGCAGATCAATATACCAGCCATCTGTTTTAATAATGATGCTGTCTTTCATATAGCAGGCATCTGGGCTCGGTTTTATTTTCTGTGTGGTCCATACATGCCGGGCAGTAAAGCCATTCATTTTTTTTCTTTCCCCGGTATCCGTAATGTTATACCACATATAAACAACGCCACCAGTTTGCGGTTTTGTTTTTGATTCGGGTGTAACTTTTGATTTAGCAGGAATTGGTTTGGCCTCTTCTTCAATCACTTCTTCTTTTACAAATGGCTCTATGTAGTAAAGTTTTTTCTTGATGTTTATTTTAATGGTGCGTTGCAGATCGCATTGTTCAATAGTAATGGGTGGTGCAGGCATTCCCATCATTCCGGCACTTTCTGTCCGTTTCCTCATTCCTTTTACATAGATGGTAGATTCCATTTTCATTCCCATCATATTATTTACCTGGCGCAGTTTGTATTGTTGTGCATAGGCATCATTACCGATAATAATAAGCCCAACAGCTAATAGCAGAAACAAGAGCTTTTTCATATAAATAAGTTTGAAATAAAGTTACTTATTTAAGATAATTCAGGAAATGACCCTTTTGTGGTATATCGGTTGATATTTTTACTGAATAATAGATGGGAGATTATCAATCAGAAATAAAAAGGAAGATTAAATTATTTTTAGCAATGGTATACTACTCCATTGTTTTGCTTTTATGCAAACTTATCTTACCCGTAATTTTTTCGATTAGGAAAATCTACCTCCCCATAAACACCATCAATATCTGAACATCGCTGGGATTAATACCGGAGATACGACTGGCCTGGCCAAGAGTTCTGGGTTTTATTTTATTAAGCTTTTCTCTTGCTTCGTTTCCAAGAGAGGCTATTTTTTTATAATCAAAGGTTTCGGGGATTTCCAATTCTTCTAACTGGCTCATTCGCTGAACCAGTTCTTTTTCTTTAGTTATATAGGTATCATACTTCAATTGAATAGAAGCCTGTTCCATTGAATCTTTGGAGAAACCTTTTAATACTTCTTTCAACCGGGGTAAGGCTGCGGCAAACTCATCCAATTCTACATCAGGCCGCAATAATATTTTTTGCGCCTTTTGTTTTTCTGTTATCGGGGATGAATTAATAGAAGAGAAATAGGAATTTATTTCTTCCGGCTCAACGCCAAAATCTTTCAGGATTGTCTTTATTTCTTCTACTCCATTTCTTTTGGCAATCACTTTATCTATTCTCTCTTGTGATGCAAGACCAAGGCGGTAACTTAATTCTGTCAATCGCAGATCTGCATTGTCTTGTCTCAACAATGTTCTGAACTCTGCTCTCGATGTAAACATACGGTAAGGCTCATCCGTTCCTTTACTTATCAGATCATCAATCAATACACCAATATATGCTTCGCTTCTTTTTAATATTACGGGTTCAAGATTTCTTGTTTGCTGATGCGCATTAATACCGGCCATCAATCCCTGGCAGGCGGCTTCTTCATAACCAGTTGTTCCATTTATTTGTCCGGCAAAGAATAAGCCCCGGATCAACTTTGTTTCAAGAGTATATTTTAATTGTGTCGGCGGAAAGAAATCATATTCTATCGCATATCCCGGGCGAAACATCTTCACTTTCTCAAAACCCACTATATTACGAAGAGCTTCGTATTGAACTTCTTCAGGCAACGAAGTCGAGAATCCGTTTACATAAATCTCTACGGTATTCCAACCTTCAGGTTCTATAAAGAGTTGATGTCTCTCTCTTTCTGCAAATCGGTTGATCTTATCTTCTATACTTGGGCAGTATCTTGGTCCCACTCCATCTATCCTACCGGCAAACATGGGGCTTCTGCTAAATCCTGTTTTCAATACATCATGCACCGCCTGGTTGGTGTAAGTGATCCAGCAGCTCCGTTGTGTTTTGGGTTTCTCTATATCTAAGTAAGAAAAGCCGACTACTTCCTCATCGCCTGTTTGCTCTTCCATTTTGCTATAATCCAGGCTGCGGCCATCAATTCTTGGAGGTGTACCCGTTTTTAGCCGGTCGCTTTCAAAACCCAACGAAACCAACTGCTCGGTAATACCTGTAGCTGCTTTTTCCGCCATTCTTCCTCCACCAAAGTTCTTTTCGCCAATATGTACTATTCCATTAAGAAAGGTTCCGTTGGTCAGCACCACCGACTTAGCCTTTATCTCATGTCCAAGCCCGGTAACAACTCCCGAGCATACTCCATCTTTAATAAGTAAACCTTTAACCATATCCTGGTAGAAATCCAGGTTGGGAGTTTGCTCCAGCATTTCTCTCCATTTAATAGAAAAGAGCATCCTGTCATTTTGTGCCCTGGGGCTCCACATCGCCGGACCTTTACTCCGGTTTAGCATCCGGAATTGAATCATAGACAGGTCAGTCACAATTCCGGAATATCCTCCCATGGCATCTATTTCCCTTACGATCTGCCCTTTGGCAATGCCACCCATGGCAGGATTGCAACTCATTTGGGCAATTGTCTGCATATTCATGGTTGCCAATAGGGTTTTGGAACCCAAATTGGCCGCCGCTGCTGCCGCTTCACAACCAGCATGACCGGCACCAACCACTATTACATCGTATTCTGGAAACATATGTGGGCAAAGGTAAACCACGGATTTCAGGATTTGTGGATTAAAAGGATTTCGCAACAAATATTTAAGGAGAATTGAAGGCCGGGTATTTCACGGGAAACAGCATGGTCAACCCATTGAAATGTTTCACGGGAAACGGTTAGGGCAGCTTGTGGAAGTACTTTGTGAGATAAAACTCCTCTCTACCCCTCATTTCCTCTTTTTCCCCCTTTGTCTTATCCTTATATCCACACAAATGCAGCACTCCGTGAAAAACAACCCGGTGAAGTTCTGACTTGATGGAGACTCCAAGCTGGGAGGCATTTTCCTTTACTCTGTCGACACTGATATAAATTTCAGATCGAATAGCATCCGACTCTGAAAGGTCGAATGTGATAATATCAGTGTAAAAGTCGTGTGACAGGAACTGGCGGTTAATATCAAGCAAAGCTTTATCACTACTAAAGATGTAGTTAATAGACTCAAGCCGTTTTCCTTCATTTTTGAAAATGATTTGGATATAGTTCTTTAATTCGGTTCGTTGAGCCAGATTAACTTTTACTTCCTGGAAAAAGAAGCAAACTTTTGGTTTTGAAGTAGAAAGAGGCATATTTTCAAAATTCGTAAACAAAAACAACCTAACAAGGGTAGTTTTGCATTTGTACTCAGAATTTTAATAGAGTACTATAAATAAAGATGATTGTCAGGCTATCAGAGTTAAAACCAGGACAGGAAGGAGTTATAAAAGAATTCAACAGTAACGAGATTTCTCTGAAACTCATGGAAATGGGCTGTGTGCCCGGCGAAAAAATATTGCTGGAGCAAATTGCTCCATTAGGTGATCCAATTTCGGTAAATGTATCCGGCTATCATCTTAGCTTAAGGCTAAACGAAGCAGAACATATTTTAGTTGACATATAACATTGATTATTAAATATTTAAACAATATGGCCAGTCACATTTAGCCATAATAAATTATCAGCTTCTGATGAAAATCGGCTTATATTTTGGATCTTTCAACCCGGTTCATGTTGCCCACCTTATTATTACCAATCAAATTCTGAACGAAACCGATATTGAAAAAGTCTGGTTCGTAGTGTCTCCTCAAAATCCCTTCAAGGAAGAAAAATCTCTGTTGAATGAGTACCACCGTCTGCATTTGGTAAAAACAGCAACTGAAGATGACAATCGCATAAAGGCATCCGATATAGAATTTAATTTGCCCAAACCATCTTATACTACAGCAACACTTGCTTATCTGAAAGAAAAAAATCCCGAACATGAGTTTTGCATCATCATGGGCAGCGATAGTTTTCAAAACTTACACAAGTGGAAAAACTATGAAGTGATTATTAAAGAATATCAAGTGTATGTTTATCTGCGCCCGGGGTTTGAAATAAGCAATCATGTAAATGCAAAACTTAATATTGTTGATGCGCCGCTACTACAATTATCAGCTACGCAAATTCGTCAATACATAAAGGAGGGAAAATCTATCCGATACTTAGTTCCGGAGAATGTAAGAGAAGAAATTGAAAAGGGTGGCTATTATAAAAAATAAAATCAGAATAAAAAACCCAGCAACAAACAACCCAATACAATAAACGGTGCAGGAAGTTTTGTAAACTTCAATAGTAAAATAGTAAAAAGTATTACACCTATATTAATAAAACTTACCGTCTCCAGGCTGCTGATGGAAATATCTTTTATGATATAAAAAGTAGAAGCAATCATTATACCTACAACGGCAGCATTTATTCCCTCCAGCGACCGATATACTGCCGCATACTTTTTTAAATTATTCCAAATAGGAAAAAAGAAAAGTACCAACAGAGCACTTGGAAGAAAAATGGCAATCATTCCAATCAGGCAACCGACCACCTGCATTTCCATACCCATATCTTTTAATGCCATTCCTCCTGCAAAAGATGCAATAGAAAAAACCGGACCTGGCACAGCTCTCACTATTCCCATACCGGTGTACATATCGGTTTCATCAATCTGTACTGCGTTGGGGTTTTTTTGTTTTATCGCTTCGGGTCTCACACTCCATTGTTCATACATCATAGGCATTAGTACTTGTCCGCCCCCAAATACAAGGCTACCCATCCGGTAAGTATTCTCAAAAAGATTGATCGGTTTTCTATTGGTCCAATCGTCTTTCCTTGCTTGTTCACTAATAATACCTGCTGCAATAAATATTATTCCAAACAACCAGAAATTCCACCACCTGATTTTTTTGGGCTTCTGTTCTACCTGCGGAATACGTTTTAAACTAAGATTTGTAACAAGGCCTGCTGTAATAATTAATACAGGAATAACTCCAGGCGTTCCAAATAGTAAGTATGTGACAACGGCACTTACAATCATTATAATCCAGGTAATCGTATTTTTTATTGCTAAAGGAAATGCAAGAAAAGCGGCGTAGCCCAAAAAGCCAGCAGCCATAGGTGGGATAAATTTAAAAATATCATTTCCTAAATATTTTTTATCAATAAAGGGAAGTAAAAAAGAAAGTGCTCCCATTAAAATACAGGCGGGTAAGATCCATATTAACAATGTTATTACCGCCAGTGGCACTCCGCCTCTTTTATAACCAATAAGTGTAAGAGTTTGTGTAGAAGATGCGCCAGGAAGTAATTGACAGAAGGCATTATATTCCATCAACTCATCTTCCGTAACATAAGGTCTTTGATGAACAAAAGTTTTCATCATCATCCCGATATGTGCTTGTGGCCCGCCGAAAGCAGTAACGCTGTGAAGAAAAACAGCCTTTAGAAATGGAACATGGCGCAGCAGCATGGATGTTTAAATATAAATAAATTCAGCTAAGGCAAGAATGATTAGAAATAAAACAACTTTTCTGCTAAATTCATAAAAAATATAAAATGAAAAATAAGCTTTTGCTATTACTACTGATTGTTATAGTACAATCTCTATCCGCACAAAGCGATATTGTAAAACTAAAAGAAAAAGCCGCCGCTGCTGCTGATAAAATAGAAACAAAATGTGTTGCCTGGCGAAGAGACATTCATCAAAACCCTGAACTAGGTAACCGGGAAACAAGAACGGCCAAAATTATTGCCGACCATTTGAGAAAACTGGGAATAGAAACAAAAGAAGGTGTTGCAAAAACAGGAGTGGTCGGAATTTTAAAAGGTGGAAAACCCGGTCCATGTATTGCCCTGCGGGCAGATATTGATGCACTGCCAGTAGTGGAAAGAGTAAACATTCCTTTTGCCTCAAAACAAAAAACAACATATAACGGACAGGAAGTGGGAGTGATGCATGCATGCGGACATGATACACATGTGGCGATGCTGATGGCTGCTGCAGAAATTCTTTCTGGAATGAAGAATGACATAAAAGGCACCATCAAATTTATTTTTCAACCGGCTGAGGAAGGACCTCCCGAAGGTGAAGAAGGTGGAGCTGCACTAATGGTAAAGGAAGGAGTGATGGACAATCCTAAAGTAGATGCTATATTCGGAATGCACATTGAATCAGATATTGAAGTTGGAAAAATTGAATATAAATCCGGGGCCTTTATGGCTTCATCAGATTGGTTTCATATTGTAGTAAAAGGAAAAGGAAGTCATGGTTCACAACCCTGGAAAGGAGTGGATCCCATACAGGTTTCTGCACAAATAATTGAAGGGTTGCAAAATATAGTCAGCCGCCAATCAATGCTGACAAAAGCTCCGGTAGTTATTACGGTGGGAAAAATTCATGGGGGGGTTAGAAACAATATTATCCCCGAAGAATGTATCATGGATGGAACCATAAGAACCCTTGACAATGACATGCAAAAAGAGGTGCATGAAAAAATAAAACTTACTGCTACAAAAATTGCTGAGGCTTCCGGGGCAACGGCTGAAGTAACAATTGATACCAAAACTTTGGTTACTTACAATACACCAGAACTAGTTAAGAAAATGATTCCATCACTCCAATCAGCCGCAGGTCCAGCTAATGTTTCTGAAAGAGAATGGGTGACTGGTGCCGAGGATTTTTCTTACTATGGAACCAAAGCCCCGGCTTTTTTCTTTTATCTCGGCGGTATGCCAAAAGGAAATGACCCAAAGAAAGCTCCGCCACATCACACCGCAGATTTTTTTGTGGATGATAGTGGAATGAAAACGGGGGTGAAGGCTTTTTGTGCTTTGGTTTTTGATTATATGAATATGAAATAAGGCTTGGCCACGAATTAAACCAATAGCACTAATTAATACTATTGAATACAAATCTGTATTTTATTCTTTTCTCTTATTTGTGACATTCGTGTAATTCGTGGCCAACAAACTACGCAATATGAAAAACATAATAATTACAATCTTCCTTTTCCTCCCTCTTTTTGCAGCAGCACAAAAGACTGATAAAAAGCTACAGGCAAAATTGCAAACAGCAATCGCTGGCTTCAACGGCGACATTGGTATTTATGTAAAGAACTTGCGAACCGGTAAAATAGTTTCTATTAACGCCGATACTATTTTTCCAACAGCCAGTATTGTAAAAGTGGCTATACTGCTGGGTATTATGGATAAAATAAATAAAGGCGAACTGCAATACGATTCTACTTTGACATACAAGGATTCTTTGCTGTATGAAGGCTCCGATATACTTGGCTCGTTTAAAAACAATGAAAAAATACTACTGAAGAAAGTTATTATGCTGATGCTAACCACCAGCGATAATACTGCCAGCCTATGGTTGCAAAGCCTTGCCGGTAAGGGAACAAGAATAAATGAAATATTAGACAGTCTTGGAATGAAAAACACCAAAGTAAATTCCAGAACTCCCGGCAGAGAAAATAACAGGACACAATACGGGTGGGGACAAACCACTCCGGCAGAAATGGGAGCCATCTTTGAAAAAATTTATCGCAATGAAATTTTTTCTGTCACTGCCTGCGAAAGAATGATGCGTTGCCTCGGCAGAAATTATTGGGATGAAGTTGAAGCCATTTCGCAAATACCACCTACGATAGAAGTGTTTAGTAAAAACGGCTGTGTAAATGCTTCAAGAAGCGAAGTGTTGCTGGTGAATGCTCCGAACAATCCTTATATCTTTTGCATTTTTACCAAGAACAACAAAGACATCAGGTGGACAGATGAGAATGAAGCCTGGGCAATGGCGAGAAAAATTTCTAAGATGTTGTGGGAGTACTATGGAATGAAATAATTTTCTCACTTAAACAACTGATAAACCACCCAACTCATGACATAAGCCAAGCCCGTCATATAAATTAATTGTATAACCGGCCACTTCCAGGTTCTGGTTTCTCTTTTTACCACAGCAAGTGTACTCATGCACTGCATAGCAAACACATAAAATATCATCAGCGATAAACCGGAAGCTAAATTAAAAACTGGTTTGCCTTCTTTATCCACCGCTGCTTTCATTTTTTCTTTCAATAATAAACTTCCTTCATCATTATCACCTACACTGTAGATGGTGGCCATCGTACCCACAAAAACTTCTCTTGCTGCAAACGAGGTGATTAATGCAATGCCAATTTTCCAATCATAACCCAACGGAGCAATGGCTGGCTCAATTGCTTTTCCCAATATACCGGCATAGGAATTTTCAAGCTTTGCAGTCTGGTATACTTTATTCAGTTGCGATACATTAGCATTAGGCAGCAATTTGGATCGTTCATATTGCTCAGTTACCTGCTGCATCTTATTCCCCGGACCAAAAGAACAAAGTCCCCATAATATCAAACTTATTACCATTATCACCTTACCCGCATCAAACACAAAAATCTTTGCCTTACTTATCATCGTTGGCAGTACATTATTCCAACGGGGCGAACGATACGTTGGTAATTCTAAAATGAAAAAACTCTTTTCATTTATTCTAATAAACCATTTAGCGATATACGAAACGATCAATGCCATCACCAACCCAAGCAAGTATAATCCCATCATCACCAACCCCTGCACTCCGAGAAAGCCAAGCAAATAAGTTTGGGGAATTACCAATCCAATCAGAATTGTATACACCGGCAATCTTGCCGAGCAACTCATCAATGGTGTTATCAATATCGTTAGTAACCTTTCTTTTCTGTTCTCAATATTTCTTGCACTCATAATAGCAGGCACCGCACAGGCAAATCCGCTTATCATCGGCATCACACTTTTGCCATTCAATCCTACGCTGCGCATTAATCTATCGGATAAAAAACTGATACGGGCCATATAGCCGGTGTCTTCCAACAATGTTATCAACCCAAACAAAATCATTATCTGTGGCACAAACATTAATATACCGCTCAATCCTGCCAGCACTCCATTAACTAATAAATCTGTCCAGCGGTTATCGGGTAATGCAGATGAAAGGCCCTGGCTAAGTTTTGCAAATCCTAATTCAATCCAATCCATCGGAAACTGCGCCAGCCAGAATACACTTTGAAATAATAAAAACAAAACGCCGAGTAAAATAGCATAACCCCAAACCCGATGTAGAAGAATATTATCCAGCTTTTCTGTAAACAATGTTTTTTGTAATGGGTCTGGCTCCGACACCGCCTGTTGCAATACCTGCCGGATGCGTCCGTATCGTTGTAGTATTTCTTCCGCCTGCGTTTTAGTCGGGTTAAAATTATTTTTCAGCTCAATCTCTTCAATCGTTTTTTGCTTTGCATCGTCCAGCAAAAAAGATTCATGATTGATGAGATAGTGAATGGCGCCATAATCACTTAGTTCGGGAAAGTGTTGTTTTACATCTTCAATAGAAGTTTCAGCCAGGGCTTTATTGTCAATAAAATCCCGAACCGGCGATTGATATAAATGCTGTGCCGTTTGTTCAATCGCTTTTTTCAATTGCGCAATGCCCTTACTCTTTCTTGGATTTACTGCTACTACCGGCACACCCAATTCTCTTTCCAACGCTGCAATATCAATTTTAATTCCTTTGCGGTTCGCAAGGTCCATCATCGTCAATGCAATCACCACCGGAACTTTCAGATCTATTATCTGTGTGCAGAAAAGTAAGTTTCTTTTCAGGTTGCTCGCATCTGCCACCGCCACCACCACATCCGCTTTTATATCAGCATCCTGGTTCAGCAATACTTTATAGCTCACCCATTCATCCTGCCGCCGTGGGTATAGACTATATGTTCCGGGAAGGTCAATCACTTCGGCATTCAATGTTGCAGACAACGAAGTGGCGCCGGTTTTTTTATCAACCGTCACACCCGGAAAGTTGCCCACCTGTTGTTTCAACCCGGTCAGGCAGTTAAACAGCGAACTTTTTCCGCTGTTGGGATTACCCACCAATGCAATATGAAGTTTGTTTTTTTTCACCAGAAGTAATCCTGCAAATGTAAAATGGCGACGGCAGACCACCTTACGAATTGCGATTTTTAGACTGCTCTATCGGGAGAAACTCCAAGCCCCGTCGGCGGCCATTAATAAAAAGAAAAATTATTTACCCGTCGTCCCGTTCATTGGGCATCGTCCCTTGCGACGCTCCGTTTATCTTTCTGTAATAATATGATCACAGCGTCGCAGTTTACCCTGAGGAAACGAAGGGTCGCTCCGTTCATCTTCCAGTTCTTTGGGCATCAATGACGATGCCTCATCCCAATATCATTCTTTTTTATCAGAGACACCGCCGCCCCTCTGCCTAAGGAGAAGAATCGGGGTTTACAAATGCACGGAGTTAAAATGGGTGAGGTCTTATAACTTACCCGTCAAACATCAATGCAAATTGGTGTTAATCCCAGGCTTACTATAAAATTTTACAATAAAATACTCCGGCAGCTGTACCCACTCCAATACCTTTGCCCTATAACAACCAAATATGTATTCTCATTTTACAAAAGTCATTTTAGCAGCCTTATTTTTTGTCGCCTGTTCTTCGCCAAAGAACATCAGCAAAACAGATACACAGCTTGTAGATAACCTTAAAACTCACATTCAATACCTCGCCGATGATAAATTGGAAGGAAGAAGAACAGGAACTATTGGAGAAGAGTTAGCGATGCAATATATCAGCAACCAGTTTAAAGAAATTGGATTAACACCGAAGGGAACGGAATATTATCCGCAGAGCTTTCCGGTAAATGAGGGAAAGCAAATAGATTCTGTAACAGAGCTAATCATTAATGGCAATAAATTACAAATAGGGAAAGATTTTTTTCCTTTTCCCTTTAGCCCCGCCATTAATTTAGAAGCATTGCCCGCCATATCTGTGCAGGAAGCAGACATGCCCTGGTTTTTTGATTTAAAAGAAACCCTGGATGAAAACAAAACCAATCCGCATTTTGATTTACCAGATTACATCCGCACCAATTCTAAAAAAGCAAAAGACCGTGGCGCATCCGCCGTTATATTATACAATACATCAAATACAGATGATAAGTTGTTGTTTGATGGTAAGGATAAAACAGAACAGTTGTCAATTCCTGTTTTGTATGTATCAAAAGAATCAGCAATAAAATATTTTACTGATAAAGCTGCTACGCTGAATATAAAACTGAGAATCTCCATCAGCGAAAAAAACAGGATTGGCCACAATGTAATTGGATATATAGATAATGGCGCCGCTACTACGGTAATACTTGGTGCACATTACGATCACCTAGGCTATGGCGAAGATGGCAACTCTATGATAAGAACAGGAGAAAAAAATATTCATAACGGTGCTGATGATAATGCTAGTGGTACAGCAGCATTAGTAGAGCTGGCAAGAAAATTAAAATCATCCAAAGCAAAAAATAATAACTATCTCTTTATTGCTTTTTCCGGCGAAGAATTAGGCTTGTTTGGCTCCAAGTATTTTACAGAGAACCCAACCATTGATTTAAAGACTGTGAACTACATGATCAATATGGACATGGTGGGAAGATTAAATGATAGTACAAAAGTTTTGACAGTTGGTGGTTATGGTACTTCTTCGAAATGGGGAGAATATTATAAAGCGGAAGAAAAACTTTGGTTTGGAAGAGTTGCATTACCTCCGTTGAAATTTAAATACGACAGCAGCGGCACCGGCCCCAGTGATCATACATCTTTTTATAGAAAAGATATTCCTGTATTATTTTATTTCACCGGCCTGCATACAGATTATCACAAACCATCTGACGATGCAGATAAAGTAAATTATGCAGGAGAAAAACTAATTATTCTGCACATATCTAATCTTATAGAATCATTGAATAATAGCGGAAAACTTGCTTTTCTAAAAACAAGAGAAACACAAACAACTACCAGTGCAAGGTTCAGCGTTTCGATGGGTATTATGCCCGACTATACTTATGCGGGCACTGGTGTAAGAGCAGATGGTTTAAGCGAAGGTAAACCAGCACAAAAAGCCGGATTAAAAGCCGGTGATATAATTATACAATTGGGTGATATTAATATTTCCTCTCTTGAAAATTATATGCAGGCTCTCGGCAAATTCAAAAAAGGAGAAAAAACAAAAGTAAAATTCAAAAGAGGAAACGAAACCCTTGAAACAACAGTTGAATTCTAAATTGTAACTTACAGTTGAAACCTTTCTATGGCCGATCGCAATAAACTTGTATTAGATACCAAAGAATTGACAGAAGAATTCTTTTCTGACACCCACCTGCTTGGCATTATGGCCCCGGTAAAAGATTACCAGTTCTGCTGGCATCTCAATACCAACATTGGTCTTGATTTCCGAATGAACAACGATATTGAAATCAAGCTCATCAAAAAGAAACGCAGTTATTATTTCTCCGTGTATGAATTCAACGAACCCACCCGGTTCTTATCGCATTACGTTTATAATAACCAGTTTGAAGGAGAATATTTATTACCCGAATTCAAACATCTTGATTTTTTGTGGCTGATGAAAGGAGATGAAGTAAGCGATGAATCGCTGCAGGAAACAATTCAAACAATCAAATCAATAAATAGTGTGCAACTGGTGCTTGAACTGACTAACGAAAAAATAAAGAATAAAGAACATTTAGTTTTTTAAAAATATACTATATGAAGAATACAGATAACACCCCTTTAGGGGTTGGGGGTTGGCAGGAAAAAGATAATAAGCTGTATAAAAAAATTCAATTCAAAAACTTCAGCGAAGCATTTGCCTTCATGACCCGAGTTGCACTGGAAGCCGAAAAGATGGATCATCATCCGCTATGGACCAATGTGTATAATACCGTGGAGATCTGGCTGAATACTCATGATGCAGGTGATGTAGTAACAGAGAAAGACCATAAACTCTCAAAAAAAATTGATTCTCTTCTATAATTATGCAGATTACATGAATCAAAACAATTTAACTCCTTACATACTTAAAGGATTTTCTCATCTTAAAAGACTGGCAAAGCCCCTTTAGGGGTTGGGGTTTATATGCCTTCCGCTTCCACCATATTAATGATTCGACCTGCAGCCTTTGGTTTTAATGAGGAGACTGCAGCCAATAATTATTTTCAATCACACCCTGCCATTAGTAAACAAGAGTTGCAGTCTAAAGCTCTGGCAGAATTTGATAACATGGTGCAAACCCTTCGCAATGACCATATTGATGTGTTGGTAATTGAAGACACGAAAGAACCTCCAAAGCCTGATGCTATTTTTCCTAACAATTGGCTCAGCACTTCTCCCGGCGGAATTCTTTCTGTATTTCCTATGTACGCAGCCAACAGGCGAATAGAGAAAAGAGATGAGATAGTGCAACAAATAGCCGCAGCATTCAAAGTAAATGATGTGCAGGACTGGAGTGAGTACGAAGTGGAAGGAAGATTCCTTGAAGGTACAGGTAGTATGGTAATGGATCATGAACATAAAATGATCTATGCCTGTGTATCCGAACGAACAAATTTATCGGTACTCGAAAAATATGCAGCAACCAATCATTACCAGGCCATTGTTTTTTTGGCAACAGATAAAAACGGAATGCCGGTTTATCATACTAATGTGGTGATGACACTTGGTGAAGATTTTTGTGTACTCTGCGAAGAAGCGATTGATGAAGAATGGGAATTGATTGCAGTGAGGCAGTTATTAGAATCAACCAATCATAATATTATAGCCATTACCCGTGAGCAGATGCATTGCTTTGCAGGAAATATGTTGCCAGTAACAAATACAAAAGGCGAAAAATATTTAGTGCTAAGCGAAACTGCTAATAGTTCTTTACGAAAAGAACAAAAAGAAATGCTGGAAGCTTATGCTACTTTATTACCTATAGCAGTACCAACAATTGAAGAAATAGAAGGCGGTAGTGTGAGATGTATGATGGCAGAAATATTTTTGGAGAGAAGGGGGTAACTCTATCTTTTTTTCTTTTTTACAAGCAGGTAAATTACTATACCAATAAAAATATAGCCACACAGTTCGCCTAATTTTTCAGCATCGATTTCCAAAAAGAAAATATGTGACATTTTTTAGTCAAATTATTTAAGTACAATACAAAGGGATGATTAGCACATATTCTTCAGCCAGCATACCAGAAAACACAGTTCGTGTTGTGTGCAGAAATTAGCTTTTAACGTTCATAATAGAATCGTAGTCGGATATCATCGGTCTGATAAGAAGTTCGCCTTTTTCACCGAGATCTTTATTACTGAGTCCCAAATCCGTTCTCATTTCCTTAATGATATTAGTGAGAAGGAATAAAATAGTCTTGACATCTAAATTTTCTTTAGTAGCATAGAGACTCTGGAAGAAGTCAGCGAAAGCCTTCGCAACTTTTGGAGAGGCATACAAGATGCTTTTCTTATAGAATTTATAAATTTCCTTTCTGAGATTTTCATCAGTGTACGTCTTTGTTTTGCCGATATGATCAAGCATTAAGTCAACGAATGTTTGATATGTTTCTCGGCGTTCTTTATAAACTTCTGTCGTATATTCTTTTTTTCGATCCAAATAGAACTTTAGGAAGTATCCGATGCCACCTCCAATTATGGTAGCTATTATTCCAATCTGTGCATCATTCATCCTAGGAATTTAAAATTTATTTATTTTTCCATAATTACACACCCCTATCAGGGATTGCTGCAGGGCTGGAATTCATTGCTCGTCCAGCCCGAAACCGCTGCTGAGTAAAGATATATAAAAGTATAGGTTAGCAAACAAAAGCTAGACGAACTTATATTGATAATCAATGATATTATATGTCAACTATAATAAATTAAAAATTATTTTTTAAAAAATATATCGACATGCCTTAATTATTACTTCCCTTAAAAACTACAATCCTGCCTTCTTAGAAATCTCCAACATTCTATCCATTGGTTTTTTAGCAGCCAATCGTAATCCTTCTTCCATAGTGATCTCCGGAGTTTCGTATTCCATACAGAGGTATAACTTTTCGAGGGAATTTAATTTCATGTGCGGGCAATCATTACAGGCACAACTATTATTGGGTGGCGCAGGTATAAATGTTTTCTCCGGCGAAGCCTTCATCATCTGGTGAAGAATACCCGTCTCTGTAGCCACTATATATTCGGTGGATGAATCTGTTTGTGTGTACTTTAATAAGCCTGTGGTAGAACCAATATAATCCGCCATACGAAGTATAGGATCTTCACACTCCGGGTGTGCAATCAGTTTTGCCTGCGGATGCCTAACTTTTAATTTGGTAATTTTTTCCAAACTAAAAATTTCATGTACCATACAGGCACCATTCCATAGCAGCATATCTCGTCCGGTTACTTTGTTGATGTATGCTCCCAGGTTTTTATCCGGCGCAAAAATTATCTTTTGCTCCTTCGGAAAACTCTCCACAATTATTTTAGCATTACTACTGGTGCAAATCACATCACTCAATGCTTTGATGCCGGCACTGCAGTTGATATAACTCACCACCACATGATCCGGGTGTTGCTCTTTAAATTTTTTAAATAAAGCTGGCGGACAACTATCGCTGAGAGAACATCCGGCTTTCAGATCCGGTATCACCACTTTTTTTGATGGATTTAAAATCTTGGCTGTTTCCGCCATAAAATGCACTCCGGCAAAAACAATCATATCAGCCGAAGTTTTTTCTGCCTGTTGTGCAAGACCAAGGCTATCGCCAATGTAATCCGCCACATCCTGAATGTCTGGCTCCTGGTAGTAGTGAGCAAGCACCACAGCATTTTTTTCTTTTTTCAACCGTTCTATTTCGGCAAAGAGGTCCAGTGTAGGATCAAGGTCAACATCCAGGAAACCCCTGCTTTCAACATTTTTTTTTGCCGCCGTGATAGTGTCGTTGTTCATTTTCAAAAATTTGTCATCCTGATTTTATCGAAGGATGATGGAGCAATATTCCAACAACTCTCACAACTTTTCAAAAGAAAATTTTTTAAACCCTGTCTTAATACAATAATAGTAATAATATATTTTTATAAAAAAGAGTTTATTATTATTACAGCTGTGGATTCGTGGATAATATCTTTTACAAATTTACTTAATTACAGTAATTAACATTCAATCCATCGTAATCCACATATTGATTTACTGATAACAGTGAATCAGAGCTACATTATCCACAGCATTGTTAATTATAAAGAATAAAAACTTTTTGATGTATGTTGAAAATATAATTGTGAATAAGGATAGGATAATTGGTTCACTAAATCACCAAATACTCCAAAACCAGGTAAACTCACATTTTCGTTTCTAATGATGCAGTTTCATATCCACGTTTCACATTGGGATATCCACATAAAATTTTGTTCATTAACATAGGCTTGGGGAGAAAAAGGTGGACGTTGCTTTAATTAGGAGCTGTTTTTCGAACATAAACGTAAAATTATGTTGAGTGAAAACCGGATAAAATGGAATAGCTTAATTTTAAACCCACAAAAATTTGTTGTATGAAGTATATAAAACACCTCGTTATTGTTTGTAGTCTATCCCTTTTATCTCTTTTTGCCAAAGCAGATGAAGGAATGTGGCTTCCCTTGTTTCTGCAACAGTTAAATGAGAAGCAGATGAAGTCGATGGGAATGAAAATAAGTGCAAAAGATATCTATGATATAAATAAAGGAAGCCTGAAAGATGCTATCGTAAGTTTTGGTGGCTTCTGTACCGGTGAGGTTATTTCATCACAATCATTGGTATTAACTAACCACCACTGCGGATTTGATGCAGTACAAAATCATTCTACACTTGAACATAATTATATAAGAGATGGATTTTGGGCAAAAAATAAAGCAGAAGAAATTCCCAATCCGGGTTTGTTTGTCACCTTTATTGTACGGATAGATGATGTGAGTAAGCAGGTGCTGAATGGAGTAACCACTACTATGAGTGAAAGTGAAAGACAATCAACCATCGATAAAAATATTGCCCAGATAAGAGCTGCTTCTGCAAAGGAAAAATTCCAGGATAATTTTATCCGTCCTTTTTTTGAAGGAAACCAATATTTTCTTTTTGTAACAGAAACCTATAAAGATGTAAGGTTGGTAGGTGCTCCGCCTGCTTCCATTGGCAACTTTGGTAAAGACACCGACAACTGGATGTGGCCACGCCATACCGGCGATTTTTCTATGTTCCGCATTTATGCAGGCAAAGACAATAAGCCGGCCGATTATTCACCCGACAATATTCCTTATACACCCAAAAAATCTTTATCCATTTCATTGGATGGGGTAAATGAAAATGATTTCACCATGGTGTTTGGTTTCCCAGGACGAACAACTCAATACCTGCACTCCGCTGCGGTGGAGCAAATAATGACCGTGAATGATCCTGCAAAAATTGCCATCCGTGAAAAAGCATTGGGAGTAATAGATAGATATATGAGAAAAGATGAGCAGATAAAAATTCAATATGCGGCAAAGTATGCAGGCATTCAAAACGCCTATAAAAAATGGCAGGGCGAAGTGCTGGGATTAACAAGTACCAATGCACTGGCAAAGAAAAGAGCTTATGAAACTTTATTTCAACAAAGAGTAAATGCCAATGCAGCATGGAAAGAAAAATATGGAACGGTGCTGAATGATCTTGGTAATTTATACAGCCAGCTAAAACCTTTTGGTTATGCCAGGGATTATTTTTCAGAGATAGTAAGCAAGGTGGAATTATTTACCGTGGCTGCGCAATTAAATTCATTGGTAACATCATTTGATAAAGATGGCGACAAAGGTTATCAGCAAAGATTAACCGTGGTAAAAGATAACATAGATGGCTTTTTTGATGAATACAATACATCGGTTGATAAAAAATTGTTTGAAGTGTTAATGGCGATGTATAAAGACGATCAGGATGAAAAATATACATCACCATTACTAGCCCAGATGCTTGCTGATGCCGGCGGAAAGCTTGAAGGAGTAACTACTAAAATTTATGAAGACAAATTTTTAAGCAGTGCATCCATCATGGCCTTATTAAATAAATCATCTGCAGAAGTTACAGCAGAATTAAAAAACAGTCCGCTGATAAAATTATATGCAGATATTTTAAAAACCTATCAAACGCAGGTGCAGGCAAAATTGGGAGATCTTAATGCCAACATCAACAAACTGAACCGTACTTACATGCAGGCACAGATGGATGTGATGAAGGAAAAGAAGTTTTACCCAGATGCCAACAGCACATTAAGAGTTACCTATGGAAATGTAAAAGGATATAATCCAAGGGATGCGGTAAAGTTTGATTTCTATACTTACCTGGATGGAGTGATGGATAAATATAAGCCGGGAGATTATGAATTTGATGTGCCGCAGAAATTAAGAACATTATATGCCAACAAAGATTATGGCCAGTATGGAAGCAAAGGGAAAATGCCTGTTTGTTTTATTGCCATGAATCATACAACAGGAGGCAACTCCGGCAGCCCCGCCTTGGATGCTTATGGAAACCTGGTGGGCCTCAACTTCGACAGGGTGTGGGAAGGCACTATGAGTGATATTAATTATGACCCGTCTATTTGCCGTAATATAATGGTAGACATCCGCTACGTATTATTTATAGTAGACAAATATGCCGGCGCCACCCACCTGGTACAGGAAATGAAATTGGTACATCCAAAGAAGAAGTAAAAGGTTTTCGGGAGGTAGTAATTGGTAATTAAGGAATTAGGTTTTTGAAATCCTATTTTCGTCTTATTTATAACCCGTTGGCGGAGTTAATTTTTTAGAGTGGAATTCATTGCCCCAGAGGGGCAAAATTTTGGTAGAAACGATTTGTAATCATCATATTCAAGCCCCATCGGGGCGACATGTAAAAATATTTCGCCCCGATGGGGCTCTGCAAATTAAAAATGATTCATTTTTCTACCAATATTTCGCCTCTACGAGGCTAAGAAGATTAACTCCGCCAACTGGTTATTTATAGTTTATAATTAAATACAGGGAACACGGATTGAAAAGGATTGGATGGATTTACACGGTTTATTTGATTTATTGAAAATCCGTGAAAATCTATTCAATCTGTGTCATCCGTGTTCAAAAAAATCCTTGGCAATTAAGCCAAGGATTACTATATAAAAGTTTTCTGGTTTACTATTTCCTGAATTCCCCAATTACTCACTTCTTTTCCCCAAAAGCCCTATTTTTGCCATCCTTTTTAAACAGCTATATATATTATGTCTATTATTCAAACTATCAGGGAAAAGGGTGCAAAAATTTCTGTTGTATTGATTGCTTTAGCCCTGCTTGGATTTATACTCACCGATTATTTTGCAGGTAAAACCCGCGGTATGAGTGGCGGTGGCTCTAAAACCATCGGAAGTGTAAATGGAACCAGTATCAATTTTGAAGATTTTCAGAAAGATGTGACCGGCGTAGAAGAAATGATGAAGCAGCAAGGTTATCCGCAAGGAGCCAGCCTGACAC
>JANNMN010000011.1:0-8792 GCA_031397865.1 Chitinophagaceae bacterium | reverse complement strand
CAGTGCATATCCAGGCTTTGGTTTCGGCGGACGGAATTCTGCCGGGCAGTAGTTCTAAACTTCGGCTTTTAGTTATAAATTTAGCTTCAGTTCCGGGCAGACAGTTGGTTAATTCCCCAACTGCACAAAGCCTCGACCGTTGCCTGCAAGTTTTAAGCAGCACTCTACTATGGGACAAATATCACCACATCAATACCTGAAAGAATTAAAGGACTTAATGCAAGTTGAGAAAGAAAAAATCAAACTTCAAAAGGAATTTATTTTAGAAAATAAAGACTTTGAAACAGCAGCGTTGTACAGGGACATTGAAAAAAAACTAAACAGCTTTATAGACGATTTAAACTTCAAAAAATAAAAACTAAATTTTATGAGTAACACTTTATGGAAAGTAAAAGCAATTAAAGACTGGTCGGCAGTTGCCAAAGGAATGGAAGTTGAAGTAGTTGTTCAAAATCGTACAGGTAAGCCCTTCGTTAAAGAAATAGCACAGGCTCTGACAAGAAAATATGGTATTAAAGACTTGTCAGGAGCTGGATTATCTGAAACTACTTTTGAGTTCACAAAATCATAAAAATGTCAGAACATATAAATACATCGTTTGACGAAAAATTCAACACGATAGAAACACTTAAATGGCTTCCGTGGGTTGGTAAAAATTATACCAACATCGAAAACAAAAAACTTCTTTTAGTTGCTGAAAGTCATTATGACTGGGGCGAAGAAGGTGCACTTGATGATTTGGAGTATCCAGAATTTACAAGGTGGTTTATAAGTGGACACACCGTTGACAACCCCAATGCGACAATGAATGTATTGCGAAATACAGAGAGGGCTTTGTTTTACGGCAATCCAACCAACGAACAAAAAATTTCATTTTGGAAATCAAATGGGTATTTCAACATTGTTCAACGTATTTTATCAAGCAGACAGGAACGTCCCAATGACTTAGACTATTCAATCGGTTGGGACACATTTTTCAAAGTAATCAACATTCTAAAACCAGACTACTGCTTATTTTGTGGCGTTGAAGCATCAAACTTTTCTTTCAATTTTACAAAAGCACTTGAAAATAATAATTATAAATCCGAAGGTATAAAGTGGCTTGAGATGGTTGGCAATACTTACTCAAGAATTGCAAACGTAGAATGCGAAGATGGCTATAAATGCAAACTTGTTTTTATGAAACATCCAAGCAGTTACTTTTCCTGGGAAAGTTGGGGCGACTTTATTGACGAGCAAATGAGTGACTACACGACCACCCTAACATAAACCTGCAGGCAACATGAACTGTGTAAAAAACCAAACAAATTTTGATCTTTTTTTACGGTTTAGCTGAGCAATAATTTGGTTGATACAGTGTGTTGTTTTTTACCACCGCAAATACTTGTTTTAAAAGTTTGTTACATACCGCTATTAAAGCTTGTTTTCCTGTTTTTCCATTAGCCCTTAATCTTTCATAAAGTGTTTTGCAGGCTGTATTGGTTTTCATGGCATTCATACTGCACATATAAAGCACATCCCGTAAATTTTTACCTCCACGTTTATAAATTCTTGGCTTGCCCTGTATACTGCTACCGCTGCTGTATTGGGTGGGTGCAAGGCCCGCAAAGCTGATCAGTTGACGGTGGCTTTGTGTGTGTTTAAAACCCTGGGTAAACACAATCAGCATGGCGGCTGCTCTTTTACCAATACCTTTTATGCTACTTACATTTTTTAATTGTTCGGGCTGCCATTGCACGAGCAACAATTGAAGTTTTTGTTCAAGTTGTTTGATCTCTTTTTCCATGCACACTATTATTTTTTCCAGCGACTTTATCGTGTCTTTACTTGGTACCGGAAGTAAACGCAGGCTGTGCAACTGATTGTTGATGCGTTTAATTTGTTCGGTATATTCCCGGATCGTGTTATACAACTGCTTACTCTCAAAGTAAGCACTGTCGGGCATTTCCCAATACGGTGGCCTTTGTTCTATCGCATAGCGGCAGATCCATGCAGCATCTTTTTTATCACTCTTGTTGCGTTCCAGGTGCATCTGAATATAACGTTTGATGCTTAGTGCATTCACCACACTTAGTTTACAACCTTGCTGATGCAGATAAAAAGCAAGACGGATATAATACACTCCGGTGGCTTCCATTACAAAGTGATAATCAACTCCGGTATGTTCGATAATTTTCTGAAAACCAGAATTGTTGTTGCCCACCTGCAAATGAAACAACTCTCCCAAATTGTTTTGATAGCAAACATCCAGCTTAGTATGAGAAACATCTATACCACAGCATAATTTTTTGACTTCCATAAATTTTCTTTTTTTGAAGTGAGTGTACTAATTTTAAGCAACGAAAAAACAAACGGAAGAACACTCTTACACTGTGCTATCTATCCTAATGCAGGCTTTAAAAAAGGCACTGTTGAACTGTTCAGCATCGGGTAAGAAAAGGGGCGGTGACTATCATGTTATAAAGGCTTATAAGCCTATTGGGTTTTACGGTCTTACTCCGCCCTTTGTTCTTTCGAATTTTATTCCTTTACTGTTCTATAAATTTATTGAATTGTAAACATAGGATGGGGTTTGCTGCAAGGCTGGCTGGACGTTGGAGCAATGGTCATTTTATTGTCTCGTCCTGAAATAGGTTTACACAAAAAAGTAAACTTATGGATATTAAAAAACAAGCCGTTCTGGAAATACCTGACGTTTAGCCACCTCCACCAGCATTAAAAAATAAATTCTAAACACATTTTGTGGCCTACATCCTTCGCCGCTCAAAATAAGGAGCGGCTTCGGCATGTAAAGTGGATAGTTGAAGGAACTCAGATAAAATAAAAACTTACATACTTTTAGTTCTTCCGCATTTCGCATCATTGTTTAATTTCATAAAATTATAGACCAACTTAAACACATAAACCATGGCACAAATCAATCCTTACATTCATTTCAACGGAAATGCTGAAGAAGCATTTACTTTTTATAAATCTTTTTTTGGTGGCGATTTCGCAATGGTTATGCGGTTTAAAGACATGCCTTCCAATCCAGACTATCCAATGCCGGAGAATGAAGCAAACAACATCATGCACATTGCTTTACCTATCGGTAAACACAGTGTTTTAATGGCCAGCGATACTCCCTCATTTATGGGTAAGCATAATGAAAATGAAACAAGGAGTAAAATTTCTGTAACTGCAGAAAGCAAAGAAGAAGCAGATAAATTATTTAATGGGCTTTCAGAGGGCGGACAAATTGAAATGCCAATTGCAGATAGTCCCTGGGGTTCATATTTTGGTATGTTCAGAGACAAATATGGCATAGAATGGATGATTGATTTTAATTCAACAAACAATGGAAAAGAATAAGCAAGTAAAACCCGTGAAAGCTGAAATTGCATACAACCTCACCTACCAATTCTATAAAAAAGTAAATAAAGAAAGTTTTTACTGCTCAATGGCCGAAACAATAAAGGGCCACCTGGGTGATCAGTTTATGGTGAATATAAAATGATTGAGAATAGCTTTAGAAATAACGTTTTTACTTTTTCAGTTTTTATAGTCTGACAAATCATTCCCGGTTCGCTGTATGCATTAGATTTCATAACTTTCCCTTTATGAACCTGGAGAAACTTCGTCCTGAAAAATACCTGCGGTATCTCTATCCGCCCAATCTTTTTGCTACCAAGCAAAGAACTAAAGAAATTTTATCGGCCAACCCTACTATTATTCCGCATCGGGAAGAGGCTAAAGAAGTAACCATCACGGTGTATGATTATGATGCAGCGTCTATTGATATAAAAACATTTAACTCCGTAGCCGAATGTTATTTTTATAAAACAAGTGGCCGCACTACCTGGATAAATATTGATGGGCTTCGCAAAGCCGAAGTAGAATCTATCTGCAGCCAGTTTGATATTCACCCATTATTAATAGAAGATATTCTCAGCATCAACCAGCGGCCCAAATTGGATGAAGCAGACAATAGTATTTTTTGCCTGCTCAATATGCTTTATTACAATGAAGAAAAACATTCGGTAGAGCAGGAGCAAATAAGTATTCTATTGGCCAAAGATGTAGTCATCAGTTTCCAGGAAGATGCACATAGAGATGTATTTACTCCCATGCGGGAAAGATTAAAAGCTGCGCATAGTAAAATAAGACAACGGCCTGCCGACTATCTATGTTATTCATTGCTGGACCTGATAGTAGATCACTACTTTACCGTAATGGAAAAACTGAGTGATAGAATAGAGGAATTGGAAGAGGAAGTTACAAGAGCAAACAATCCCCGGGCACTTACGCATATCACACAGCTTCGCAAAGAGTTGATCGTATTAAAAAGAAATATTACGCCGGTAAGAGAGGTGGTGAATGGTTTTCTTCGAACCGAAAGTGATTTGATCGAAGACAGACACATCAAATATTTTAAAGACGTTTACGATCACATAGTACAGGCTATTGATCTTTCAGATAACTATCGGGATGTGATGGTGAGTTTGCATGATCTGCACATCAACAACGTAAACCTGAAGATGAATGAAGTGATGAAGGTAATGGCCATTGTTACCTGCCTTTTGGCGCCGGCCACTGTTATCGGTGGTATATTCGGAATGAACTTTGAATCTATTCCATGGCTGCATAGTCCTTATGGATTTTTTGGTGCAGTAATAGTAATGCTCGCCATTCCTATTTGGATGCTGATGATGTTTAAGAGGAGAGGTTGGTTTTAGAACCCCCAACCCCTTCCCGAAATTATCGGGATGTTCCAAAAGGGGCTAAACAGAAAGTGGACGTTGCTGTTCCTCGTTCAGGCTGCACCACGTCTTTCCGGGCTGATGTTTGTCGTTCCGGCCTTGAGCCGGAATCTTTCTCTAAAAAACTTGTACTTGCTTACATAAAACATGACCGAAACCTATTCTGTTTATATAATCTCCAACTTCGCCAGAACGGTTTTCTACACCGGCGTTACCAACGATATTCAACAAAGAGTTTGGCAGCATCGCAGCAATGTAGGAAGTGTTTTTACCACTAAGTATAAATGTCACTTTCTTGTTTTTTATGAAGAGTATAATAGTATAAACAATGCTATTGCAAGGGAAAAGCAATTGAAAAATTGGCAACGTAAATGGAAAATAGAATTAATCAGAAAAGAAAATCCTGAGCTGAATGATTTGGCGAAAGATTGGTTTCATTGAAGGAGAGATTCCGGCTCAAGGCCGGAACGACGTACTGCTGGAAAAGTTTGTTCATTAAGTAATGAGAGAAAGTGTTCTTGTTTACAATATCGATGAGTATTGTTTTGGGAAAGATTCCGGGTCAAGGCCGGAACGACGTAAAGTCGAGGCCTTACTCCCCTTTAGGGGTTGGGGGTTTCTTATACACAGGCACCGTACTGCATGGCTCACCATACATAATACTTTTTACTACCGGCCTTAGCAGTTTAGTTATTTCCATATACACATAATCTGCAATCGGCGTTTCGCCACAGCCTTTTATTACTACCCGTTTATCTGCATATTCATTGGTGTCAATAGCAGCAAGGCTTTTTACAAACAATGTTTTATGTAATTCCTTTTCATCACCCATTACAAAATCAGCAGCTACCGGCTGCAGGTAAGCAGCTACCAGCATATAAGCCCACACAGGTATGATGGCATCTGCTGTGCAAACAATAGCCACATTTTTATTTTGATAAACAGACCAGTCAATATTCTTCAACGCTTCTCTAAAATCTTTTTCCTTCAAGATCATTCCCATAAATAAATAATCCTTCATATCAAACACCGCCACCTCTCCTTTAGGATAAAAAGATTCCAGGTCGATCGTTATCAATCCACTCTCTGCTACTTTATTTACAAATGGTTCACTCATTATTTTTCTTGTCTGAGTTACAGACCGTATACAAAATTACTAATTCAAAAGTTGATACAGCTTGCGACATCCGTAAAACAAAATCCCGACCTGAGTTAACAAGCCGGGATCTGCGAAGTTTTGGTTCTTATTATTTATAATAATTTTCCTCTCTTGTCTTTAATGTTTGCAGCAAAACGAAGAGTATTTATGGGGTAATATCTTCCCTGCGGATTACCTACCTGCTGTCTCATTTGCTGCTCCTGTGCTTTACGCTGGCTGGCCACATCGCCATTGGTAACAGGTGTGGTAGTAATATCTTCTACCCGTACCACATACACACCATTTACTCCTGCTAATGGTTCTGAAATTACTTTTCCTTTATTAGCCTGGTTAAATGCAGCGCCGAATACTTTGGGCTCATAACCAAGGGCAGCATTGGATGATCCGCCTTCTATACGAAGACTGTCTGCCATTACTATTTGTTTGCCACCCAATGCAGTTGCTGCAGCTTCAAGGGTTGTTACTTTTCCAATTTTTTGTTTCAGCATCTCCGCTTTTTTCTTATTGCGCAGCATTGGCTCTACATATTGTCTGGCACTTGCCACACTCATCGGGCCTTCTTTCTGAATATCCGTAACAGTTGCCACTACATATTTATCATCAATAGATTCTGGCTTTAATACTTCACCCAGGCTTGCATCGTAAATTGATTTTACAAACATTCTTGATATACCAAGATTTTGTATTTCTGATGCTGTTGGTGAAATACCCGGAGCTATTAATTTATTATAACCTTTTGCTTTCCATGTTTTTTCATAATTCGCATCAAATGCTTTTGCGTCTTTACTTTCACCAGAAAACTTCATTGCATTTTCCATAGCAATATCTTCGGTTTCTTTGCTGGCGGTAATTTTGGTTGGCAGGTATGCAATTTTATAACCCGGGCCATTTCCTTTTTGAGAAAGTATTTCTATATAATGATATCCGAAATCTGTTTTTACAATGCCTTTACTTCCCACTGGATTTAAAAAGATATAATCATTAAACAGCGGTGTCATTTGTCCGGAGAAAACATTTTCATACACACCACCCTTGTCTTTACTTCCCGGATCTTCAGAAAATTGTGCTGTAAGCGAATCGAAGTTGGAACCTTTTGCAATAGCCGTTCTCAAACTATCAATTAATTTATACGCTGTAGCAGAATCTCTTGTTTGTGTGCTGATAAGAATATGACGAACCTTTGCTGTGTCTGCCATTTGCTTTACTCCTTCCATCTTTGCCAGTACATAACTTCCGCCATCCAGGTACGGTCCGTATATACTACCTACCGGTGTACGGAAAATAGAATCTTTACCTGCTATCTGTATGGTCTTTCCGCTAATGTATCCGGGGTAATAATTATTTACTCCCTGGTTTAGCAAAAATGTTTGCACTTCAGCAGTAGTATCAAACTCTGCTTTTAAAACAGTTGCTTTACTATTTGCAGCGGTTGTATCTACAGTAGATGGTGCAGCACTAAATGCTACATAGCTGATGGTACGGCTTTCGCCTTGCTTGTACACATCTTTATGCTTGTTGATGTAGTCTGCTATTTCTTTGTCTTCTATTTTTATACTACTGTCTGGTATGCTTGCATATGTTTCACTTACATAAGATACTTTAGCCATCATACTTGCATCCGCATTTTGTTTTTCTACATACCAACGGGGAACATTGGTACTATTGGCCAGTAAAGAAACATACTTATCTGTCTTTCGCTGCTGCTCCAGTTGATCAATATAATTTAGAAAGGAGAGTTTTCTTTCTCTTATTTCTGGTGATGTTTCTTTTGCCTTTAGCATTTCATCTACCGCCTGCTTGGCTCTTGCACCATTGTATTGGCCCGTAGCTGAATCAGTAAACTGGCTTTTTAAATCTTGTGGGCCATTGGGTCCGTACAATACATCACCCATTTCTTTTTTGGTAACCTGTATTCCAAGATTGTCCAACTCATCTTCCAACAAAAGTTTTTTTACTTCGTCGTTCCAGGTTTGATCGTATGCCTGCTGATCCAATGCAGCAGACACAGGAAAACCCTGTTGTTCAGCTTGTGCTTTCAGATTATTCTTAGTCATTTCTGATTTGGCAAGAAACTCGTCGAACTTGATGTTACGACCATTTACCGAGCCAACAGAGCTGGCACTACTACCGCCACCCTGGCTGCGGCCCTGGCTTTGAAAATAATCGGTCAATATAAAACCAATCAATGCGAGGGCTATAAGTACTACGGTAACTTTTGCATACTTATCCCTGATATCCTGTATTATAGACATAGTGTACCTTGTTTAAAAAGGATGGCAAAAATAGGGGGTTTTTGGGGAAAAATAGTGGGTAATTGAGGAATTAGTAATTGGAAATTAGGCCGTTAAACTCCAAAGGCCTAATTCCTTATGCACCAATTCCAAATTCCTTATTTCCCGGTCCTTTTCGGATGTACCAATTTCATTTCCTTTACCAGGTGAGTCGCCCCGGCATATTTGTCCACGATAAACAAAACATAGCGGATATCCACCATGATATTGCGGCAAATTGAGGGGTCATAGTTAATATCACTCATCGGTCCCTCCCAGACCCGGTCAAAGTTCAGGCCCACCAGGTTGCCATATGCATCCAGGGCCGGGCTACCGGAATTACCCCCCGTGGTATGGTTCGTGGCAATAAAACAAACCGGCATCTTGCCATTGCTTCCATATTGCCCATAATCCTTGCTCTGGTAAAGGGCTCTTAGCTTTTCGGGGACATCAAATTCATAGTCCCCTGGTTTGTATTTATCCATTACCCCATCGAGGTAGGTATAGTGATCATATTTTACCGCATCCCGCGGGGTATACCCTTTTACATTGCCATACGTTACCCTCAAAGTGCTGTTGGCATCGGGATAGAATTTTCTTTCCTTAAAAACATCCATCTGCGCC
>JANNMN010000007.1:0-85214 GCA_031397865.1 Chitinophagaceae bacterium | reverse complement strand
TGGGAGATTTCAGCCCCCCCACCCCCCCAAGGGGGGCTTTGGAAACTTCAAAGAAAGAAAATTTTTTTGAACTGGTAAAAGAGCTTGATAAGGTAGAATGCATTCAGCGCTATCGTATTTCATCTATTGAACCGTATTTGCTGTCGAATGTAATAATAGCATTTGTTGCCAACAGCGATAAGTTTATGCCGCATTTTCATATTCCTTTGCAAAGCGGTAGTAATAAGATCCTCGGATTAATGCGGCGCCGGTACAAGAGGGAATTATATGCGGAAAGAGTAAGATTGATCAAGACATTAATGCCCCATTGTGCTATCGGTGTGGATGTGATTGTTGGTTTTCCGGGAGAAACAGAAGAAGAGTTTAAAGAGACATTTGATTTTCTTCATTCCCTTGATATTTCTTATCTCCATGTATTTACTTATTCCGAAAGAGATAATACTCATGCGTTGAACATTCACCCGGTGGTGCCAATGAATGTACGGCATGAAAGAAATAAAACACTTCGCAATCTTTCTTATATGAAATTGCAATACTTTACACAGCAACACACCGGAGAAACCCGTAAGGTTTTGTTTGAAGGGAATGATAAGAATGCCCGCCCGGATGGCCCGTACGGACGGGGCATGATGGAAGGCTATACGGATAATTATATTAAGATTACTACTCCGCATAGAGCAGAATGGGTGAATGAGATTGTGGAGTGGAAAATTTAGAAAATCCGTTTCAATTCTCTAATTTTAAAGGATGGAATTGAATGATATTCTCCTACAAATAGACTCACTTAAAAAAGAAGCCGAAAACCTGCAACCAGTAAAGCCTGAGTTGGAAAGGGTGTTTTGGGATAAGTTTCGGTTGGAGTTTAATTACAATTCCAATCATATGGAGGGAAATACCCTGACGTATGGGCATACGCAGATACTTTTAAAATCTGGAGATGTTGTAGGCAAATATAATATACGGGAATTGCAGGAAATGAAAGCCCACGATTTAGCATTAAAGATAATCAGGGAATCTGCTGATAATCCTGAGTTTTCGCTTTCACAAAAACTCATTAGAGAAATAAACGAGGTAATTTTAGTTGAGCCATATTATAACGATGCCATAACGCAGGACGGCAGACCTACACAAAAACTTATTACTCCTGGAGAATATAAGAAGACTCCAAATTCAGTTCGTATGCAAAATGGCGAAATGTTTAATTATCCTTCCCCAGAAGAAACCCCGGCGTTAATGACAGATTTAATAGACTGGTATGAAAAAGAAACAAAAGCCAAAGAATTACATCCTGTGCAGGTAGCGGCTTTGTTTCATTACAAAATTGTTCGTATTCATCCGTTTGATGATAGCAACGGAAGGACATCAAGGCTTTTGATGAATTATATTCTTATGAGAAATGGCTATGCTCCTTTGGTTATAAACAGTTCTGATAAAAAAAACTACCTGATAGCATTGAATGAAGCAGATGCGGGAGATATTGGGGCTTTTGTAAAATATGTTACTTTGCTACAATTGCATTGGCAGGGATTGTTTCTGAAAGCGGTTAAAGGTGAAAAGATTGAAGAGGAAGAGGATTTTGAAAAAGAAGTTCAATTACTAAAGCAAAACATCTCAAAGAAACATGATAAACTGGAAGCTACTTTCCAAGAAGCCTCACTACCTGAACTTTTTAATACATCAATTGCCCCGTTAATCAATTCTTTGTTATCTAATTTAAACAAGTTGGATGATTTCTTTTTTAAAAAAGAAATTTCTATTGTTGTTGCATCGGTGGGGAATTGGAATAAAGTTGAAATCAATAACATCCCAATAATATTTGCCCGTATCGAAAAAGAAATTCAAATTTCTGACTTACTTGAATTCCACTATTTTCACAATAATTTAAAAAAAGCAAAAGAGCACAAGTATAACTACGAAACAACTTTGTATATTAGGTTTAATGAATTGACTTATGAAATATTTACTGAGAATATCGAAACTTTAGAATTAAAAAAATTCTATCATCAAACAATAAATGCTGACGAAATAAAGACCTTCACTAAATCTTTAGCAAAGAAAGAGTTGAATGCAATAAAAGAAATTATTGAACAATAAATTTAGTGAAACGTACTGGACTCGAACCAGTGACCCCTACCATGTCAAGGTAGTACTCTAACCAACTGAGCTAACGTTCCGGAACGATAAAATTAAATGTTTCTAACTTTCTTTTCCCACACGGTGCAACTTTCCTACTTTTAATTTGTCATTTATTACAGATGCTTAAATACCAGGTAACGATACAGTTTGAAATGAGCGATGATTTTATGGAATTAGTTCCACCTCATCGCACATATATAAATTTTCTTATCAATAAAGGAACTATCGAGCATTATGCCGTTAGTATGGAAACCCAACGGTCGTGGATTACCCTGAATGCAGAAAATAAAAAAGAAGTAGAAAAACTACTGAAGAAATCTCCCCTCTTCAAATTCTGGACCTTTGAAATTGATGAATTGTTTGTACTGGATGGCCAGCATTACAGGCTGCCTGAGGTAAATCCTAATTAAATCTCTCACTACAATTCTTGCCTCTTTAACAGTTCCCCAACTTAGTATGACTAAACTAATTTTCATTTTGTTTCGTCCATCCCAGTAATAATTGATGCCGCCATCGTATTTTATAGTATTTTACTTTGTCTGTCGTATTTTTATTAACTACAGCCAACCATAAGCCACCTCATACCATGAAACAGGAAAAAATTACCCTGGCCCTTGTTGACGATCACCAAATAGTTATTGATGGTCTGATGTCTTTATTAAAAGGACATGATCGATTTCGTTTTGCATTTGCTACCACTAATTCCAGCGAAGTGGTTGAAAGAATTTCACAGACTCCCATAGATATTTTATTGACCGATGTGATGATGCCTGCATTACCCGGCAATCAATTAGCCAAACAGGTAAAAGCAAAATATCCATCCGTAAAAATTCTTGCACTCTCTATGAGTGGACAAGGGGACCTGGTAAATGAAATGATAGAAGATGCAGACATTTCAGGCTATGTTTTAAAAAACGTAGGTAAGCAAGAATTATTAAAAGCATTAGAAAAAATTGCCGATGGCGGAATATATTTTAGCGAGGAAGTGCTTGGAGAATTAGAACGTACAAGTCAGCGAAAAAAACAAAATGAAGAAGCCCACCTTACCGGTAGGGAGATAGAAATAATCAGGCTAATTGAAAAAGAACTGAATAACAAACAGATAGCGGAAGCTTTATTTATCTCCGAACGAACTGTAGAAACTCACCGGAAAAACATCTTTAGAAAAACAGATACCAGTTCGGTAATAGGGCTTGTTAAATATGCTTATGAACATAAGCTGATATAGAACTAATTGATTTTCGCATATAAATTGACTAATTGATTTCAAACTTTATGCATATTAGTTTCTTTACTCTCTCTCACAAATAAGACATGAATATTAAATTCACATCTTACACTCCCATTAATAATTGTTATTTTTTACTATCAAGGGCTATAATAATCCAAGTGGCTCTCGGGATTTATAGTATGTTAGAATATTTCATAAATCAAAGATATTATTACACTTACTGCAGGGGAATAAAAAAACCATCCGCCGGTATGACGAATGGTTGGAGGATTTGTGTTCTTGTATCTTTTATACCCGGAAGTGAGCAAAAGCCTTATTGGCTTCAGCCATACGATGGGTATCTTCTTTCTTTTTAAATGCAGCACCTTCACCTTTTGAAGCAGCTACGATCTCACCAGCTAATTTATCAGCCATGCTACGACCGTTCCTGTCACGACTGTAACGGATAAGCCATTTGATGCTCAATGAAACTTTTCTATCAGGACGAACCTCAGCAGGAATCTGGAAAGTGGCACCACCAATACGGCGGCTACGTACTTCCACACCCGGAGTTACATTCGTCAAAGCTCTTTTCCAAACCTCGTATCCATCTTCGCTGGTTTGCTTGGCAACTTTGTCCAATGCATCGTAGAAAATATTAAAAGCTCCACTTTTCTTTCCTTCCCACATAAGGTTATTAACAAAACGGGTAACCAGTTTGTCGTTAAACTTTGGGTCTGGTGCTAAGGGGAGTTTTTTTGCTTGTGCTTTCCGCATCTCTTTTATTTTTATTTTCCCGGAATTAACCGGTTATTTTAATTTGTTTGCTTGTATACAAAATCCATCAATCCATTCAAATCACTAAATCAGTGACTTATTTTTTAGCCTTTTCTTTCTTCGTACCGTACTTAGAACGGCTCTTCTTACGGTCTTTTACACCGGCAGTATCCAATGAACCACGAACAATGTGATAACGAACCCCTGGTAAATCTTTTACCCTTCCACCACGGATCAATACGATGGAGTGCTCCTGCAGGTTGTGACCTTCTCCAGGAATGTAGGCAATAACCTCAATTTTATTAGTTAAACGAACCTTTGCTACTTTACGAAGAGCAGAGTTTGGCTTTTTTGGGGTAGTTGTATATACCCTGGTACATACACCACGACGCTGAGGACACTGATCCAAAGCCCTTGATTTACTCTTGGCCCTGATAATTTCTCTTCCTTTTCTTACTAATTGTTGAATTGTAGGCATTCTTGACCCTTGTTTTTGGGAGGGCAAAGGTAACGGCACACACTCTAATCTCCAAAAAAATGACAATTGATTTTTAAGTATTTAAAGCTTTTGGGGATAAAAGAACCCCGGCTAATTACCGGGGTCAAATTTATCAGGCTAAAGTCCTTTAAAATCAACGATTAAACACTTTGCATCCACTCATACTTATCTTCTCTTCTTCCCTGCCGTATGTCGGCCAACCATTTCTTAATGGTTGGTGCAGTTTTCCATTTCTCCACATCAAATTTCATTTCAAAATCTTTATATCTCAATTCTTTTATTAAAGAAATAGTAGCTGCTGTGCCTGTACCAAATACCTCATACAACAAACCAGCTTTGTATGCATCCATTATATCATCAATACTTAATGGTCTTTCTTCTACTGTAAAACCCATTTCTTTTAATAAGGTAATAGTGCTTTGGCGGGTTACACCATCCAGTATTGTTCCTTGTTCAAGATCCGGAGTAATAGCAGTGTTACCTATAATGAAAAACACATTCATGGTACCACACTCCTGCACATATTTATGCTCATATGCATCCATCCACAATACCTGGTCGTATCCTTTTTTCTTAGCTTCTGCTGTAGCATACATAGCAGCACCATAGTTTCCGGCAGCTTTTGCATAACCTACTCCACCCGGCACAGCTCTTACATATTGCTCTTCCACATATATCCGCATAGGTGCACTGTAGTAAGGCCCTGTTGGACTTAATATAATCATGAACTTATAACTGTCTGATGGACGAACACCAATCAACTCATCTGATGAAAACATAAACGGACGGATGTATAAAGAATGATCATCTTTATTAGGTATCCAGTTTTTATCCAACTCTACTAACTGCCGCATGCCTTCCATAAATAATTCTTCAGGCACCTGTGGCATCTGCATTCTTTCTGCAGAAATATTAAAACGCTTAAAATTATCCCGGGGACGGAAGATAGAAGCATTGCCCTCCTCATCTTTATAGGCTTTTATACCTTCAAAAATGGCCTGGCCATAATGCAAAGCAGCTACTGAAGGGCTTAATAACAAAGGTTGATAGGGTTTTATTTCAATATTTTTCCACTCGCCGTTTTCAAAATCTGCTTCCAGCATGTGGTCTGTAAAAAACTTTCCGAAAGGAAGGTTTTCAAGATTTAAATCCTGTAGTTTACTTCTTTCGGCCTTAGTAATTGAAATGTCCATAGCTGCAGTCATAAAAGTTTATTTTTGCCGTGGCAAAGAAACGAAAAAAACTAACACCCATTCGCATATTTATCAACTGATATATGAACATAAATAATATAGAATTGCCGGTAGCTTTAGTGGCCGATATATACCAGAATTTTCTTATCAATACAAAAGATGAAACTGTTTCTATATCAGCACCTGCTCCACCCTCCGAGGCCGGACCTGCCCGAACAGACAAACCTGAAACTGCCTGGAAATCATTGGGAAATAATCAGAAGAATATTTTAGTGATTGTAAATAACGATGAGGTAGTTTTTTTACCTGACAATGAATTGACATTTCTTACCGGAATACTTGGCGCCTGCAAACTTACTTTGGCTGATGTAGCGATTGTAAATCTTGCTACAACACCTGCAATTGTTTACAAAGAATTAATTGCACATTTTAAAAGTAAAATTGTTTTATTGTTTGATGTAGAGCCTGCTGCATTTGGATTACCCATGAGTTTTCCGCAGTACCAGATTCAACCATTTGCCGGCAATTCATTTTTATTTTCTCCGTCATTAAAAAATTTAGAAAATGATAAAGTGGAGAAAAGTAAGTTGTGGGTTTGTTTAAAGAGATTGTTTAATCTGTAATTTTTTCTCTCATCATTCTTTTCAAAAAACATCTAATAACCAGAAATAAATAATAAAGTTGAAACTCATCTTCGCCACCAACAACCAGCATAAAATAGAAGAGCTGCGGCCACTAATAAAGAATGAATTTGAAATAATAACCTTGCAGGAAGCAGGTATTGATATTGACATTCCTGAGCCGTATGATACATTGGAAGAAAATGCTGCTGGAAAATCCAAAACCATATTTGAAATGACAGGCACCAGTTGCTTTAGTGAAGATACCGGGCTGGAAGTTGCTGCACTAAATGGTGAACCCGGAGTAAAAAGTGCCCGATATGCCGGAGATAGCCGGTCCTTTGATGCTAATATTGAAAAGCTTTTGATTAATTTGGCGAATAAATCTGACCGGAGTGCCCAATTCAGAACAGTTATATCCTTGTTAATAGATGGAAAGGAAACACAATTTGAAGGCATTTGTACGGGTAAAATAATTGAGAGCAGGAAAGGAGAAAAAGGTTTCGGTTACGATCCTGTTTTTATTCCCGATGGTGCAGACAAAACATTTGCGCAAATGAGCATGGATGAAAAAGCACAATTCAGTCACCGAGCCAAAGCCACTAAAAAACTGGTAGCATTTTTGAACACCTTATAAACAAATAATTGATTTTGACCCCCGAACGCAACCAAAATATTCCCGAAAGCGACCTAATAAAAGGATGCCTGGAAGGCAACCGGCGAATGCAGGAAGAAATGTATCGCCGATTATCTCCCCGCATGTATGCAGTTTGTCTACGATATGCTGGCAATGCAGAAGAAGCCGAAGATATTTTACAGGAAGGATTTATTAAGGTCTTTAAAAAAATGGACAGTTTTCGCAGCGAAGGTTCTTTTGAAGGCTGGGTTCGCCGCATTTTTGTGAACACCGCCATCGAGCATTTTCGACGCAAAAGATACCTGATGCCGGTTACAGAAAAAGAAGAAAATACCATTGAAGGTAAATACACTTCAGTGCTTGATGATTTGGGAGCAAAAGATATAATGGCCCTGGTGCAAGAGTTATCACCGGGCTATAGGACCGTTTTTAATATGTATGTAGTAGAAGGATATACTCACAAAGAAATAGCGGACATATTAGGCATAAGCGAAGGAACAAGCAAGTCTCAACTATCTAGGGCAAAAGTGATACTGCAGGATATGGTGAGAACTTTTATTGATAAACAACGAGGAGTAAGCACAAAATAATGAGCAGCGTACAAAATAAATTATTGAATCTTGAGGCCACCCCACCACAAGGCTTGTGGGATAAGATTGCTGCAGAACTGGATGATTCAGAACTCGAATATCAATATCCATCCCGTTTAGCAGCATTAGCTATTGCGGCTCCAAATGGTATGTGGGAAAAAATTGCTTCGGGATTAGATGCAGCAAACACTCCATCAACTATTGCAGAAAAATTATTAGCCTACCAGGCTGTGCCCCCTGCTACAACATGGAATAAGATTGAAACATTACTGGATGCTGAACAAGTAGCTGCCATACCTAATCAAAGACGAATATTTCCATTTTTAAAATATGCCGCAGCAGCTGCATTAATAGGCGCAATAGCATGGGGCGGTGTATCATTACTAAATAATAAAACAGAAACTGCTACAGCTACGAAACAATCTCCCGCAGTACTACCACCAGCAAATACAACACCCGTAACAAATGAAACTGCAGCAAATGATAATGAAGTAGTGGATGCCATTACTACACCAACAATAGCTGATGAAGCAAGAAATGATGCTGCACTGGAAGCAAGTAAAAAAACATATGCAAAACTGGAAATTGGCAACAACAGCAAAATTAAAAATGCGGCTAATTTTTATTTTGGTGAAGTAACAAATCCTGGAGTAAGGAGAATTGATATTGAAGATGAAATAGTGGCACCCATGCCATCTTCTATTAATGAGGCCAGCCGTTATATTCTTTTAATGACACCAGATGGCAATATTATTCGTATGTCAAAAAAGTGGGGCAATCTTGTATGCTGCGTATCTGGTGAAGATCAGGACGAAGATTGTAAAGACCAGATGAAAAGGTGGAGACAAAAAATGGCTACTTCTTCTGCCTCACATTCTCCCGGGAATTTTATGGACATTCTTAGCCTGGTAGAATCTCTGCAAGAAGATAACGACTAAGAACTTTCTCCTTCTTAATTTTATTAAAAAATTATAATGGCGAGAATTAAAATTCCGTTGCCTGAAACATTTCACTTTACCTGCAGCATACCTGTACGCATTACGGATATAAACTATGGCGGCCATGTGGGTAATGACACTGTTCTATCCATACTGCATGAAGCAAGAATGCAATTCTTTAAAAGCTTTGGCTATACTGAAATGAATTTTGCCGGTGTCGGAATGATAATGGCGGATGTGGCCATCGAATTTAAAAGCGAATTATTTTATGGCGATATGCTAATGGCTTCCGTTATTGCTACGGAATTTTCAAAAATAGGTTTTGAATTGTATTACAAATTAGAAACCATTCGGGAAGCAGCACTGAATAAAAGTATTTTAGTTGCTACAGCTAAAACAGGAATGATCTGCTATGATTATGACAAGAAGAAAATTATTTCTGTACCAGAGGAGGCTAAAGAAAAATTATTGATGACGAGTTAGCTGTTCCATATTTTCCAACTCTCTTCCGCCTGCAACAGCAGCATTTCTTCACCATTCTTAATTGCAGATCCTCTCTCCTCACCTTTTTCAAGAAATATACTTTTGGCAGGGTTGTACACAAGGTCATACAATAAATGTTTATCCGAGATAAATCGATAGGGTATATCAGGATAAGTATCTATGTTTGGATACATTCCTAATGGAGTAGTATTAATGATGAGGGTATTTTTATTAATAAGGTCATCGGTCAGGTCATTATAAGTAAAGGTTAAGCCATCATGCATTTTTCTACTTACAATATTGAATTCAATTCCCAGTTTTCGTAAAACAAAAAACACTGCTTCCGCTGCTCCGCCATTTCCCAATACCAATGCCTTTGTATGATGAGATTGTAAAAGCGGTAACAAACTTTTTTCAAACCCGATTGCATCGGTATTGTAACCAGTAAGTTTTCCATCTTGCACCCGGATGCAATTGCAGGCAGCTAATCCCCCAGGAATAAATGAATGATCAAGAAACTTAAGCACTTGTTTCTTATACGGAATAGTAATATTTAATCCTTCCAATGCAGGATTGGTTGTTATTAATTGCGGTAAATCATCAATAGATTTTATAGGGAATAATTCATACCGGCAATCAGCCAATCCTTCCTGTTCAAACTTTTCTGTAAAATATTTTTTAGAAAAAGAATGAGACAGTGGGTAGCCAATTAGTCCGAATAGCCGCATCAGACTTTTTCTTTTTTATCAAGATAAAGATCAAACGTATCTCCTCTTAGTCCAATTCGCATTGTTTCCAACGGAATTACTTCGGATGGTGCAATGTTTCCAAGATTTACATTGCATCCTAATATTTCTATAAAATAAAGTTGTTGTGCTTTTTGCGGAGCTTCCCAAAGAACTTTCTCCCCGGGTATTTGTGTTAGAATTTCCTGCACCAATCCTTCTCTTACTTCACCACTGCCCCTGTAAATACCCACATTACCAGCTTCTCTTGCTTCGGCAATTACATAAGTAGAACCGGCTTCCAGTTCCGCCTTCATCAGTTCTATCCATTTATAAGGAGGAATAATATGTGCTGCATCTTTACTACCTACTTCACTAAGTACGATGCCGTACTTCGTTAATTTTTCTATGTATCCGCATTTTTCTGCATGTGGAATGGTGATAGAACCATCGCTTACTTCCATATAACTAATACCAAATTCTTTACACACATTTATATAATCATCAAATTGGTTGCGGATAAGAAAGGCTTCAAACAATGTACCACCAAAATATACCGGGATATCATACTTACGATACACTTCCAGCTTTTCTTTCAGATTAGGAGTAACGAATGAGGTTCCAAATCCAAGCTTTACAATGTCGACATGAGGATGAGATACACTCATAAAATTTTTTGCTTCTTCTACACTTAATCCTTTATCCATTACCATGGTAAGGCCTGACTCACGGGGTTTTAATTTTCTGTCGGGGATCTGCGATAAATTAAAATTCATACTGGTTCTGTTTGGTTTTATAAACGTTGGGGTGGCCGCAAAAATAGGAAAGAATCAGCACAGTGAGGAAGCTGCTGATATTACTTCTGCAAAGGTGCTAATGCAAAAATTATGTGCTTCAACAATGAAGCCTTATTTGTATCAGATAGATTTATTTCTTTTAAATCTTGCCACCACATCCACCACTTGCTGATTTTGTAATATAGAAGGATTTAGTTCAACAAATTTTTTCAGCAGCTTTGGCGATTTCTCCATCGCTTCTTCCAATTGCAGTATTGCTTCTTTTGTTTTGCCAAGGCTGAAAAGAAAGGCAGTTTTATAAAAAAGAAAAACTGGCTTGCTATTAGTTGCAATTAAAGCCGCTGCTGTTTGATCTAATCCATCTTCAAAAAATTCGCCTTTATACAAACATACTATTAATGACTCCCACCCTGCTGCATTGCGGGGTCTTGTACGTACTACATTAGAAAAATATTGAACAGCCTCTTTAAACAATCCTAATTCCATTTTACATTCACCCGCCAGTAAATTATATTCTGCCTGGTGCCGGTGTATCCGCATTGCAGTATCTAATTGCTTTAAACAACCTTCCCAATTACCTTCATTAAAATAAGTGCAGGCAATTTTATAAAAAAGCTTGCTATCATCAGGTCTTATGTGTGAAGCCTTGCGGTAATTTATTCTAGCCTGAGCAAAATTTTTCAAGCGGTCATAGCAATGACCAATGGCTTCAAAAATCACCTCTTCTGGTTTTGCCAGTTCATTTACTTTTTCTAATACTTCTATTGCTTCTTTATACTTTCTTAATCGGATAAATGCATCTCCCATATTACGATATGCATAATCAAATTTTTCTTCTATCGTAATGGCATACTGGTAAGCATCAATTGATTTTTCATACAATTTTATTCCCTGGTAAGCAGCCCCCAGGTTGAACCATGCAAGTTCATTATAAGGATACTCATCAATTATTTGTTGATGCAAGCGGATGCTCTCTTCATTTCGCCCTGTAAAATCTGTCCAGAAACAAATTTTATATAAAGCCTCTTCATTGTTAGGCTCTTCTTCCAAAATCATTTTCAGGCAATCGAATACTTTTTCAAAATCTTCATAGTCATCATAAACATCTGCCATTTCAAACAGCATTTCAATCTTCTCATCCCCTTCAAATAATGAAAGTGATTCTTCCAATAACTCTACGGCTTTTTCTGGCTGATCCAATGCGAGAAAAGCATCAGTTTTTAAGATATACAGGTTGATATTGCTGCTGTCGAGCAATGCGGCCTGCTCCAGTGTATCCAATGCATCCTGGTAACGTCGGTTGGCAAGCAGGATATCTGCTTTTTTAATAAGCAACATGGAGGAATAGGGAAACTGTTCTGTCCCCATTTCAGCGGCCTCCATCGCCTTTACCAGGTTTTCCTTCTCCTGGTAGTAATCTATTATCATTTCAAATGAATCTTCTTCAATAAAGGGGTGACTGCGGCCATTTTTCAGATTTTCGAATTGTTTAAGCAGTTCCCGTAGCTGTTCCCGATCTTCCCGGTAAGGGTTGTTTTCTTTCATCTAACGGCATTTAATAAGAAAAAAGAATTTAAAGAGCCAAACAGACGGCAAAATCCCTTTGCCCTCTGAAATGTGTTATTTACAACAAGTTAAGTAAAAATAACTGGCATATCTAAGGGTGATTTTTCCCCATATGTGCAAAATAAAGTCATTATCCTGTCAACCATATGTAACAATTTGTCATCTTTCCCGTTAATGAAGTATTAAAGTTCTGGACAGACGGTTTGTTTTATATCCTTTATTGTGTTTATTTTTGTAATCAATGAGCCACCCAAATTATTTAAGAGTTAAAAAAGCGATCGGCAAAAAGCTAGCTGTACTGTTTTTGATTGCAGTATCCGCTGTTGCATCTTTTGCATCGTTGGGTGATGGCAACAAAAAAAATGACGGACCAAAAAAGAATCTTCTCTCCAGCAGAACTGTAAATAAGCAAGGTGCTTTCAGTTTACGTTCTGGTTACACTTATCGTGGTAACCAGGTAATCAACACCCAGCCTGAAAGAAGATATATCCGTATCAATACAGTGGTAAATATGCAGAAAGGCAATACCACATATATCGTTCCGCTTAAAAAGAAAGTGGGAGTTGGCAATATCAAAATTGATATCAGCAATCGCCAGCTTAAAAGAAATTAATTTCCTCCGCCTTTACTTTCCTCGTACGTCATAATTCTATAACCTGATTTAGGTATATCAAACTTCGCTTGTGATACCGGGTTAAAGTTTATACTTGAAACCGTATAAGTCACCAGCATATTTTTAATAGTCGCCTCGTATTGCATAGCAAGCCCAGGCAGATTTTTATTCAGGTATTGAAAATCTTTATTTCCCGGCACAAGCTCTTTGGTAAAATAAACAGTGAATGTATTACCATCCACCAATTTACCAACAGCTTTCTGACAGTTATAATTGGCAATCGTTTTATATTCTTCATAATAAGTAAACGTAACGCCGTCATACTTTTTATTTGATTCTTTCCAATCAGCCGGTGTCATGGTAATCATATACTTCTGGTCACCATATTCCATCAACTTGGTCACATTACCTGTTTTGCCTTCAATAATGGCAGCTTGAGTACCTAATGAGCTTATCATTTCTGAACGGCTTGAATTTCCCTTCAGGTAAATAACACTGGTAGCTCCATCCAACAGGTCCGTAGCCTGTGGAGCTTTATTGTTAGAATTAATTACTATATCATAAGAAATAGTAGCCTCTGTTAATCTTCGCTGCGCAAAAAGTTCTGTTGAAGAAACGAGTACTGAGAGGCCAATTAATATGTAGTTTATCTTTTTCATTTTATTTCTCCTTTATATATTAAAAGACGTGCCAATTTAAAGAATAAGTTGCAACCCGGTATCGGCTCTTAACACTTTGTGATTTATAATTTAAAAAACCGGGTTAGTTCTAGCTAAACCCGGTTTCTTATAAGATTATTTTAACAAATGCCTAAACAGTCGGCAACTCTTTTATCGCTTGCTCCTTTGCTGCATTTCTTTCATCTTCTTTTGTTGTTCCTGCATCTGTTCCATCCGCTCCTGCCACTTTGATTTCGTTTTTGGCTTTTTCCGGTTTTCTTCAATTTTAGCCATTATCTTATCATGATTAATAATATAATTCTGAATAACAAATTGTAGTGCCAGGGTAATAATATTGGAGACAGTATAATACCATGTTAAAGCCGCCGGCAACTTGTTGAAGAAAAATAACAGGAAAATGGGGAATATATAAGGCATGTACTTTAATACCGGGTTACTTTGATCCGGTGTCATACTCATGCTATAAATAGAGATAAGAAAGCTGGTTACTACTGCCGTAATATTAAACATGCTAAGGTGATCACCCAGCAAAGGAATTGTAAATCCAAATTTTATTACTTCATCATAAGCAGCAAGGTCATTACTCCACAAAAAGCTAACCCCCCTTAAATCAATATCTGAATTAAATAAACTAAACAAGGCAAAGAAGATAGGTATTTGTAACAAAGCTGGTAAACATCCACCTAGCGGATTAACACCGGCCTCTCTAAAGAGCTTCATCTGGTCCATACTCATAGCCTGCTGATCGCCACCATGCTTCTCCTTTAACTTTGCAATCTCCGGACGCAACAATTTCATCTTGGCGCCACTCAGGTAACTTTTATAAAGTAAAGGTGAAGTGATCAATTTAATAAATAAAGTAAGCAGAGCAATTGCCAATCCCATACTTCCGGCAAAGCTTTTCAGAAAATCGAAAATTGGAATGATGATAAACTTATTGATTGGTCGTACGAAAGCATATATACCCTGGCCAAGGTTCATTCCTTTATCAAACTTCATATCATATCCTTTCAATGTATGATAATCCGATGGGCCATAATATAAACTGAAAGGAATAACAGATTCTTTACCAGCCGGTGCCTGGATTTTCATTTTAGCAATGGATTGCACAACAGTTTTTTGAGAATCCGCAGGTTCTGTCCATTCGATACTACCGGAGTTGAAATTATTTTTCGCCGTGAGTATAGCAAAAAAGAAACGTTGTCTTAAACCAACCCATTTTACATTCTCGTCAAAATTTTTACTGCTTCTTCTGCCGATAGTATGATAATCAAAACTTCCATCTTCTACATAACTTACCTGTGTATTTTGTTTTTCATAATCAATATCAGACTCCTGCTGAGCTGCTGCATATTGCCAGGTAAGTGTAGTACTGCCTTGTGGTAATAATTGATTTACTCCATTCATCTTCACATTAAAATCAAGCATGTAATCATCTTTCTTAAGAATATACTCATGAGTGATAGAAGTAGTACCGGCACTGTCAGTTGGCATGGTGAAGGAGATTACCTGAGAGCCGTCTGTATTTGTTTTGGTTTCACTTTTAGAAAAATAAATGTCACTGGTTTCTGCAATTCCATTTGCGCCAGCAGCACCTGTATTAATTGTATAACTTAACCTATCAAAATCGGTAGCGGCCAAACGAACGGGTAATGAATCCCGGCCTTTATATTTTTTTAGTTCAACTTTTTTTACCTGGCCACCTTTGTTGGTAAAAGTAATTTTCATTAATTCATTTTCTGCTACTACTGTTTTCTCAGTAGTGTCAGCCATAGTTTTAAAAGTTCCGGCTTTTGCAGTTTTGGTAACGGAATCCTCAATTTTATTAAGCGAATCCTGTTTTGGTTTATTAATTAAAGCAATAGAATCCTCTTTAGCTTTCTGAACGGCCATCTCAGCTTTTTTCTTACTAGCATATTCTGCCTGCTGTTTGTTGTTGAAATAGAAATAACCGAAGAACAAAACAGCTAATAGCCCTAAACCAAGCATGGTATTACGATCAAACTTCATTTTTACTTTTTTGGAGTGGGCAAAGATAGCAGGTTTCTGGTAGCTCCTTGCTTGTTTTTGATTATGCAAAAACAGCCGAAAAGAGGCTGTTTTTGGCAAGTGTAGCTAACAAAAAAAGAATAAAAAATATTAAATCATCTCACTTTGTAATAAAGGGTTTTTGACTTCCAGTTTTCTTTCTGCAAAACCCTTGGCGGCTTTTACAAAATTTACAAAAATGGGTTGTGGACTTTCCACTGTACTCTTAAGTTCTGGATGATATTGAACGCCAATAAAAAATGGATGCTTTGCCAATTCGATGATTTCAACCAATCCGGTCCCAGGGTTTTTGCCACTGGCTACCATACCGGCATTTTCAAATTCTTCGAGGTATTTATTATTAAACTCCCAGCGATGACGATGTCTTTCGGTAATAGACTGTTTTCCATAAATTTTTGCTGCCAATGAATCTTCTTTTAAATCACATGGATAGGAACCCAATCGCATCGTACCACCTTTGGCGGTTACTTTCTTTTGCTCTTCCATCAAATCAATAACCGGTTCATTGGTATCCGGATTCATTTCTGTAGAGTGTGCATCTTTTAATCCAAGTACATTGCGGGCAAATTCAATAGCGGCCATTTGCATACCGAGGCATATGCCGAAGAACGGCAAACCATTTTCTCTCGAATATCTTACCGCCACTATTTTTCCTTCTACACCACGATGACCAAAGCCGGGAGCAACGAGCAAGCCATCAAGCCCCGCTAATTTTTCTGACACATTATCGTCAGTAATAAATTCACTGTGAATATTTACAATCTCCACCTTACATTCATTCATTGCACCGGCATGTATAAAAGATTCGAGGATGGATTTATAAGCATCCTGTAATTCTATATACTTTCCTATCAAGCCGATGATTACTTTTCCTTTAGGATATTTTAATTTATCAAGAAACTCTTTCCATTTGGAAAGCTCAGGTTCTTTGTAACCGGTAATGTTCATTTTTTTCAACACAATTACATCCAAACCTTCCCGCATCATAGCTAGCGGCACTTCATAAATAGTTGGTGCATCCATTGCTTCTATCACCGCTTCCTGTTTTACATTACAGAACAAAGCAATTTTTCTTCTAAGCTCAGGTGATAATGTTCTTTCTGTTCTGCATACAATTACATCTGGGTGAACACCTTCCTGGCTTAGCATTTTTACACTGTGCTGTGTAGGTTTTGTTTTTAATTCTCCTGCGGCTTTTAAATAAGGAATCAATGTAAGATGCACCACTACAGAATCTTCTTCCGGCAACTCCCATTGCAATTGGCGCACAGCCTCTACAAAAGGAAGACTTTCAATATCACCAACAGTACCACCAATTTCAGTGATCACAATATCATACTCACCACTTTGTCCCAGTAATTGCATTCTTCTTTTTATCTCATCAGTGATATGCGGAACCACTTGTACTGTTTTACCCAAATAGGCTCCTTCCCTTTCTTTATTGATAACGGTTTGATAAATTCTTCCGGTAGTTACATTATTAGCCTGGGTAGTAAATATGTTTAAAAATCTTTCGTAGTGCCCAAGGTCAAGATCAGTTTCTGCACCATCTTCCGTTACATAACATTCACCATGTTCATACGGATTCATCGTACCGGGATCTACATTGATATACGGATCAAATTTTTGTATGGTAACCCGTAAGCCTCTTGCCTGCAATAGTTTTGCAAGTGATGCCGCTACGATGCCTTTACCTAAAGATGAAGTAACACCGCCTGTCACAAAAATGTACTTAGCCATACAAAATGGTTATTTGTTTAAAAAAAACTGTACTAATTAAAACTACTAACTAGTACACTGTAATAAAGATGATTAATAAAACCCAGTCCAAAAATGACCAGCGGAATAAAATGTAAGAAATATCCGGGAGGTCATGCAAAGCTAAAAGAATTCTGGCTCACCTTAAAATTTCATACCCACAAATTGTGGAAAATAAATAGAGCAAAAGTAAAATTTGTACCAGTATAGCCTTGAAAGGTCATAGGTTTTTTTAAAGGTGTCATTTTCGCCAATCATTCTTTCCCTTGTTTTAAATAATATTAACCAAAATTCAGGTTCTTCCCTTTTAATCCTTGTTTGCAGTATTTTAGTAATTCAACCTTTTAAACATGAAAAAAATTATTGCTGTATTAATCAGTTTATCCCTTCTTCCAATTGCCCAGACACAAAAAACTTACATCTGGTGGGGCAATTTAATAGATGGAATCTCCAGCGAAGCAAAAAAGAACATGACAATAATTGTAGAAAAAATAAAATTATTACTGTGGAAAATGGATATTCCAAAGCAGGTGTCAGTGATAATATGATCGATTTGAAAACCAAAACCTTTACTCCGGGATGGATAGACATGCATGTGCATGTAGAAATAATGCTGCAGATCTTTGGCAAAGTAGTATTTGTAATGAAGGATGGTGTGGTGTATAACAGTAAAGAAAATTATTTGCCCAGCTGAAGTCCTACCAGCATCGTCTGTTCCCATCGATGGCGGGTCTGTTAATAGTTCGGTAGTTCTATTGAGCAAATCGCCGAAGGCGAAAGAAGAACATCTAAACATATAGTTTAGCACTCCAGCTGGGCAAATAATTTTCTCATCCCTTCACTATCTTATTATAACTAGCCACCAATCCTCTTATCAGCGAAGAGCTAAAGCCACGGTGTTCCATTTCATTTAATCCGGCAATGGTGCAGCCCTTGGGTGTGGTTACTTTATCGATCTCCTGCTCCGGGTGAGAGCCTTTTTGTAATAATAATTGCGCAGCACCTTTTATAGTTTGGGCAGCTATTAATGAAGCCACGGTAGCATCAAACCCAATTTCAATACCGCCCTGTATATTAGCCCGGATATATCGCATGGCATAGGCAGTACCGCAGGCACCTAATACCGTAGCGGCATCCATTAATTTTTCATCTATCAGGGTTGTTTTGCCCAATTGGTTAAACAGTTCTTGTATATAATTAAGTTGCGCCTGTGTAGCACCATCATGTGCCAGGCAGGTCATACTTTGTTGTATGGCAATGGCCGTGTTAGGCATGGCCCTTATTACCGGCACTGGTTTACCAATTGCTTTTTGCAGATCAGCTATCCAAACTCCGGTGATGACAGAAACAATTAAATGCTTTTTCGGATTTAATATAGGTTTTATTTCTTTTATAATATCTGCATAGTTGTAAGGTTTTACTGCAAGGATAATTATTTCACTATCCCGCACGGCTTTTTTATTATCGCTATGTACCATACAGCCTTTTTCCGCAAACCGGCTTAGCATGGATATATTTCTTCGGGTAATGGTTAATTCTACCGGTCGGCTGAACTCACTTTCTATTAATCCTTCTGCCATAGCAGCACCGAGGTTTCCGCCCCCTATTATGGTGATTTTTTTCCCCATGTTTTTATTTTGAGTAAAGATATACATCCTTCAACTATCCGTTTTGTTGAACAAAATCCCTCGAATCCTGTTATTAAAAGAAAAAAGAAAAAAATTATTAATCACAACAATCCGGGAACAATTATTGTCCGTATGTGAGTCAATTATTCAACTTAAACCAAAAAAAAGATTTTATGCAAAAGAAAATGTTCTCTCTGATCGCTGCAACTGCTCTATTTACAACAACTTTTGTTGCTTGTAATAATGAGTCTAAGACTACAGAAACTAAAATGGAAGATACTACCGCTAAAATGGAACCAGCTCCAATGAATGAGGAGAAGGGTGTAATGGTTGGTGGAGCTAACATGGTACCTTCTAAAGATATAGTTGACAATGCCGCTGGTTCTGCTGATCATACTACATTGGTAGCTGCTGTAAAAGCTGCTGGCCTGGTAGAAACGTTGAAAGGTGCTGGTCCTTTTACTGTATTTGCTCCAACTAATGCTGCTTTCGGCGCATTACCTGCAGGTACTGTTGATAATCTGTTGAAACCAGAAAACAAAGGTGCTCTTACTAATGTACTGACTTACCATGTTGTATCTGGTTCTTTTAAATCTTCTGATTTAAAAGATGGTCAGAAATTAAAAACTGTACAGGGCGAAGACCTTACTATTATGTACAAAGACAATAAGTGGATGGTACATGATTCAAAAGGTGGTTCAGCTAATATTACTATCGCTGACGTTATTTCAAGTAACGGTGTTACTTATGTAATAGACGCAGTGTTGATGCCTAAGAAATAAGTAAAGTTTTTCATTTGTTGTGGTTAATAATAAAAGGAGTGGTCTCTACCGCTCCTTTTCCTTTTATTTGTACTATGAAAGCAGTACAAGTTTTTCTTCTCCTACTATTTAGTGTAAGTAGCCTGGCACAAAACCGGGAACGATTGAAAGAAAAAACTTTCGATCCCTCTTCCTTCCCTGCATTCACTGTTGAACTCAAGAAAAAAAAGAAGGATATTCCCTGGGTAGTCAATTTTAATAAAGCAACCTTTATTGATTGCAGGGCCGATACTTCAAAAATCGGTTTTATTTTGGCGGGTAGTAACAATGATTATCATCGACTCGTTTTCCCAAAACCTACCATTGAATATCTTTCAGAAAAGATGCCAGCACTCTATCAAAGCAATCCTGATACTCCAACAAACATTTCATTTGCTATAAAACATTTATGGGTGAGTGAGAGATTGGTAAAAACGGAATGGGGTCGAAGCATCCTGGTAGGTTCAATCGATTATTTTACTTTTTGCTATTTAAACATGGATTATTATACCGAAACAAATGGTCAATACCAATTTCTTGGAACTATTGATACGGTTATATCAGCCAGGAGGTGGATTGTAAACTATGGCGATGATCTTATCCTGAAAACTTTTCATGAAATAATAAACAAAGCAAATATTTTATTTAAAAAAGGAATTACGGCAACAACTACGTTTTCAAAAAAAGAATTGATCAATAATTATAAAGCAGCAATAGACTTTCCTGTGCTGGCATCTCCACAACCGGCCAAAGGTGTCTATCTATCTTACAAAGAATTTTTAGATAATAGTCCTTCCGTAAAAGATTTTATAGTTGAAAAAACAAAAAGAACTGAAACTTTAAAAAGTGCAGAAATACCTGATTCAGTTTTTAATAAAGCCTGGGCATATTTTGATGGCAACAATTTAAACATTCATATAAATAATAATTATTACCGAGCAATTAGAGTAGAAAACACTTTTGAATTAGCAGGGCCAAGAGACCCAGAAAGCAAGTTTAGTACCGGTGAAAGAATATTAAGGCTGGCCATTGGAAATTTTATTGCCGGATTGACTTCAACACACGGAATTTCACTGGACTGGGTGACAACCGGTTCTCACAATCAGATTATGAAAGAATTAATTCCTTTTCAATTGAATATTAGGGAAGGAACTCTCTATTGATTATCATTTAATAATATGCATACTTCAGCAAATAATTTTTTACATACTCTCCCACTCCATCTTCCAGCGAATAAAATTTTTTATTGTATCCTGCATCACGGAGTTTAGCCATATCTGCTTCCGTAAAGTATTGATATTTTTCCCGGATGTCTTCCGGCATATCTATGAATTCAATTGCCGGCTCTTTTCCCATACCAGCAAAAGTTGCTTTCACCAAATCTTCAAAAGACCTGGCTTTTCCTGTTCCTAAATTGTAAATGCCATTTTTATCTATTGCCTGTTGCCCATTGCCTATTGTCTCCATCCACCAATAACAAACTGCCGCTACATCTTCCACATAAATAAAATCCCTTAGCTGTTGCCCGTCTTTAAAATCAGGACGATTCGATTTGAACAATTTTACCTTACCCGATTTTTTTATTTGATTAAAGGAATGAAATATTACACTGGCCATTCTTTCTTTATGATATTCATTCGGTCCATATACATTAAAGAATTTTAATCCCGCCCAGAAGAGAGGAGAGTTTTGAGTTGTGAGTTGTGAGTTGCGAGTTTGAGCCAAAGCCCATTTATCAAATTCATTTTTAGAAACACCATACGGATTCAGCGGTTGCAGTTGATCCACTATATCATGACTGTCTTTATAACCAAACTCCCCACTACCATACGTAGCAGCAGATGATGCATACACCAGCGGAATATTTTTCTCTGTACAATAATTCCATATACTTTTTGAATATTCTACATTTAATCTCTCATGGATGGAATAATCAAATTCTGTGGTATCTGTTCGGGCACCGAGATGAAAAACAAATTCGATTTTAGGATCGGCTATTCGTAACCATTCAAACAATTCCTCCCGTTCAACTTTCGAGATAAATTTCTTACCATCAAGATTGAACCATTTGTCCTCATCACTAAAATCATCGACAATGATGATTTTTTCATACCCCTTCTTATTCAGGTAACCCAGTAAATAACTACCGATAAAACCTGCTGCACCGGTAAGCAGTATAAAAGAATTTTTAGTCATTATATAGAACTCAATGCAGAGCCAGCTTCTTCTTTTAATAAATAATTTTCAATAGCCGTATCATATTTCTCTTTCCATTCTTCAATTTGTCCCCATTCCATACCATCTACTTCTACTGATCCACTCGTTACTTCTCCAAGCTCTTCAAAAGGATGATTACCAATTATTTTTTTTAACTCATTCAGGTTTGGTGCTTTTACACTCACCACTACCCTGCTTTGTTTTTCTCCAAACCACTGTGCATCTTTTCTAATGTTGAAATCAGCAGCCACTACATCAAATCCAAGTTGGCGATGAAAAGCAGCTTCTAATAAAGTAACAAACAATCCACCTTCACTTACATCATGTGCCGATTCAATTACCTTGTTTTTTATCAGCTCCGCAATTTTTTGTTGTAATGCAAATTCTTCTTCCAGGTCAAACTGAGGTGCAGGAGAATATTCGGTTGCACATATCTTACTCAGGTATTGTGATGAATTAATATCGTTGGATGATTTACCGATCAATACGATCACATCACCAGCTTCTTTAAAGTCCAATGTCATTTTATCATCAATATCTTCCAGCAAACCCACCATCCCAATGGTTGGTGTTGGATAAACCGGACCATCAGGATTCTGATTATAGAAACTTACATTGCCACCCGTTACCGGTGTATCAAATTTTCTGCATGCCTCTCCCATTCCTTTTATCGCTTGTACAAATTGATAATACACTTCCGGATCATAAGGATTTCCAAAGTTCAGACAGTTGGTAACACCTAATGGTAAACCACCACTACACACAATATTTCTTGCTGCTTCACTTACGGCTATCATTGTTCCTACATAAGGATCAGCAAATACATAACTGCTGTTGCAATCCGTTGTTACCGCCAATGCCTTAGTAGTTCCTTTTACAATTATCAGTGGTGCATCTGTTGGTGCATTGGTAGAAGTATTATTGGTACCCACCATACTATCATACTGATTATAAATCCATCTTTTGGAAGCAATGGATGGAAGCTGTACTAATTTTTCCGCTACTGCTTTCAAGTCTTCCGGAACTTCTATAGTATCTGCATTGAATTTTTTAATGGTAGAAAAATATTTCGGTTCGTTGTATTCTCTTTCATATTGCGGAGCACCACCTCCTAATACTAATTCATAAGCAGGTAATGATGCTTCCAGTTCTCCATGCATAAAGAAATTCAAAATACCATCATCCGTTACTTCGCCAATTACCGAACAAGGCAGATCCCATTTTGCAAAAACTGCATTCACTTCTTCTTCTCTTCCTTTTTGGGCTACCAGCAACATTCTTTCCTGGCTTTCACTCAGCAACAACTCCCATGTTTTCATATTGTTCTGACGGGTAGGCACTTTATCCAAATCGATCCGCATACCTACTTCTCCTTTTGCACTCATCTCCGCAGTGGAACAAATAATTCCGGCTGCACCCATATCCTGCATACCTACTACAGCACCTGTTTGTATTACTTCTAAACAAGCTTCTAATAATTTCTTTTCCTGGAAGGGATCACCTACCTGCACCGCAGGCAACTCTTGTGTACTCTCTGCTGTAATGTCTGCAGATGCGAATGATGCACCACCAATTCCATCTTTACCCGTTGCACTTCCGACAAACATTACCGGGTTGCCTTTTCCAAGTGCAGTTGCAGAAACAGTTTCTCCATTCTTTACAATACCTACACTCATTGCATTTACCAATGGATTGGTATGATAACATTTATCAAAATAAATTTCACCTCCAACGGTTGGCACACCAAAACAATTTCCATAATGCCCGATGCCATGCACCACACCTGATAATAAATGCTGCGTTTTATCTTCTTCTAAATTTCCAAAGCGAAGTGAATTGAGTGATGCAATAGGCCTTGCACCCATCGTAAAAATATCTCGATGAATTCCACCTACTCCTGTTGCTGCTCCCTGGAAAGGTTCTATCGCCGAGGGATGATTATGTGATTCAATTTTAAATACTACACCAAGACCATCACCAATATCCATTAAGCCTGCATTTTCTTCACCAGCTTTCACCAGCATTCTTCCACCTTCTCTTGGTAATGTTTTTAACCACTTGATAGAATTTTTATAACTACAGTGTTCACTCCACATACCAGAGAATGCACACAGTTCATTAAAGTTGGGAGTTCTTCCCAGTTTCTGTTGGATCAATTCAAATTCCTGTTCTGTTAATCGTAACTGTTGTGCAGTTTTTGCGGTTACTTCCATGCAGTGCTTATTATTCTATTATAGATGAATCAGATAAGGTGCAAATTTACAGTTTGCCGCTTAGGGCTGTGCAGAATTTGTCAACTTTGTACTGACAATCACAGCAATATTAGCTATCATTGCCTCATAAACTGACTGTTTTGGAGTACTTACTTTTTGTAGCATATCTGGTGTTATTTGCCTGGTTGGTAACCAAAATAAAATTCTTTATCCGTACCGGATTAAGTAAGCCCCAGTTGATCATTCTCTTTTTGGTAAAAATAATGGCCGGCATTTTTTATGGCTGGATAGGTACTTATTATGGTGGACTGGCGCAGATGTATGATACCTGGAGTTTTCATGGCCTTGGCATACAGGAGTATCATTTACTTTCCAGCAACCCCCAGGAATATTTCACCAATCTATTTCATGATCCGTATGAAGCCGGTGTATCTAAATTTTTAGAATCCAACGACTCTTACTGGAATGACCTGAAAGGAAATTTTTTTATAAAGATCCTATCCGTCATTAATATTTTTAGCCTGGGTAATTATTATGTGAATGTGATCTTCTATTCATTCATCACTCTCTTTGGCCCGGTATGTATTTACAGGGTGATGACGGATGCCCTTCCCGGTAAAAAAATAGCAATACTCCTGGCGGCATTTTTAGTTCCTTCATTTATATACTGGACAAGTGGCATACATAAAGAAGGACTTATTTTCACTGCCATCGGCTTGATAACCTACGCAGTTTATTTTGGTGTAAAAGAAAGAAAGCTGAGTATAAAAAAAGTGATTTCATTAATTGCCGGTCTGTTACTATTATTATCATTAAGAAATTTCCTTATCATATTAATAGTGCCCGCAATTATAGCCTGGTTGCTGGCCAACAAATGGCCTAAACATGGTCTTGCCGTTTTTGCCTCCGTATATCTTTTTTGTAGCATTTTATTTTTTAAAGCCCGTTATATCAATCCACGGCTAGATTTTCCACAAGCCGTGGTAAACAAGCAGCAGGAATTTATTAAGATAAAAGGAATTACTTCGGTACCTATTAAAGAACTGCAACCATCCGCTACCAGTTTTTTAAAAAACACACCACAGGCCATTACACTTTCCACCATCCGCCCTTACCCGAGTGATGTAAGGCATATACTTTCGCTGGCGGCGGCTATTGAAATAAACCTTCTGTTGCTTCTGTTCATACTTTTTATATTCTTCCGTAAAAACGGTATCAGATCCCGCAACCTCATCTACTTCAGCATTTTCTTTTCGTTTTCGTTATTACTTGCCATTGGTTTTAGTGTAAATAATTTGGGAGCAATTGTTCGCTACCGCAGTGTTATTATTCCATTATTGGTAATACCCATGGCGGCCCGCATTGATTGGGACCGGATATTTTCCTACTTCAACAGTAGTATTAAAAAAAATAATAATGTTGAAAATATTGCCTGATATTGCTATTTTTCAGGTTGATTATACTTTTAACCACAGTTTTTCCCATCAATTTTAAAAATAATTGGAATAATTGCTTCAAAAGCTTTGCTTTGCTGAAAAATTATATCCAAATATGTCACTCCGATTTACAGCACTTAACAACCTGGCCACTAATAAAGAGGTAAAGGTCGATGCATCACCAAAAGTCACCGGACTTTTTGGAGGAAATGTTTTTAATCTGAAAACGGCCCGGGAATTCTTGAGCGATGAGGCTTATAAAAGCCTTCAGGGTTCCATCAAAGCCGGACAAAAAATAGATAGGGCTGTAGCCAACCAGATATCCAATGGTATGCGGGCATGGGCAGAAGCAAAAGGTGTTACCCATTTCACACACTGGTTTCAACCACTTACCGGTACTACTGCCGAAAAGCATGATTCATTTTTTACCTTAAAAGGTGATGGCACTCCTATCGAACAGTTTGAAGGTGATGCATTGGTACAACAAGAACCAGATGCTTCTTCATTCCCAAGCGGTGGATTAAGAGCCACTTTCGAAGCAAGAGGATATACTGCCTGGGATCCATCTTCACCCCCATTCATTATGGAGATTGGTGATGGTAAAACTTTATGCATCCCTACCATCTTTGTTTCTTACACCGGCGAGTCATTAGATTATAAAGCTCCTTTATTAAAAGCATTAGATGCATTGAATAGAGCTGCGGTGGATGTGTGTAATTATTTTGATAAGAATGTAACAAGAGTTACCCCTACCCTTGGTTGGGAACAGGAATATTTTGTAATAGATGAAGCATTATTCAATGCAAGACCTGATTTGGTAATGACAGGCCGTACGGTATTTGGTCATTCATCTGCAAAAAATCAGCAACTCGAAGATCAGTACTTCGGTTCCATTCCGGAAAGAGTGTATGCCTACATGCGGGACTTTGAAACCGAATCATACAAACTTGGTATTCCATTAAGAACCCGTCATAATGAAGTGGCTCCCGGTCAATATGAATGTGCACCAATTTTTGAAGAAGTAAGTGTGGCTGTTGATCACAATTCTTTATTAATGGATGTAATGGAAAGAGTAGCCCGTCGTCATAAGCTAAGAGTGTTGTTGCATGAAAAACCATTTGCCGGCATCAACGGAAGTGGCAAACACAACAATTGGAGTATGGCTACAGATACAGGTGTTAATTTATTAGCCCCTGGTAAAACGCCGAAGACCAACCTCATGTTCCTTACTTTTTTTGTAAACACCATTAAAGCGGTACATGATTATGCAGATATATTAAGAGCAGCTATTGCATCAGCACCCAATGATCATCGCCTCGGTGCCAATGAAGCACCACCGGCTATCATCTCTGTATTTATCGGTCAATACCTTTCTAAAGTGTTGAAAGATGTAAAAGAAAGAGTATCGGATAAAATGGATGAAACAGATGAGAGTTTGCTGAAGATAGATATTCATAAAGGCATACCAGAACTGTTGATGGATAATACCGACCGCAACCGTACCTCTCCATTTGCATTTACCGGTAATAAATTTGAATTCCGTGCCGTTGGCTCTTCTGCCAATTGTGCCAACCCGATGACAGTGCTTAACACCATTATGGCTGATACATTAAAGCAATTCAAAAAAGAAGTAGATGAGTTGATTGCAAAAGGCGAGAAAAAAGAAATTGCCATTATGCATGTTATCCGTCAGTACATCGTAGCCAGCGAAAAAGTTTTGTTTGAAGGTGATGGTTATAGTGAAGCATGGGCCAAGGAAGCAGAGAAAAGAGGATTACCCAATGTAAAAACTACACCGCTTGCATTAGATGCAATGGTAACTGAGAAGGCAAAAAAATTATTCCAGGATAATAAAATTTACACTCATGCCGAACTGGAAGCAAGACATGAGATAGAACTGGAAAAATATATAAAGAAGGTGCAGATAGAAAGCCGCATCATGGGTGAGTTGGCTACCAGTCATGTATTACCCGTAGCTATCCGATACCAGAATATATTGGCTGCGAATATTAAAGGATTGAAAGAAGCCGGCCTTGCAGAGAGTGCATTCAGCAATCAAAAACAGATATTGGAAAAAATATCAGAGCACATCAGCAAAACCAGCGACCTGGTAGAAAAAATGATCGAAGCAAGAAAGCTGTGTAATAACATGGGTGATACCAGATCAAAAGCCATCGCTTACCAGGAAAAGGTAAAAGATGCATTCTTTGATGAGCTTCGCTACAATGTAGATAAGCTGGAAATATTGGTAGATGACCGTGAATGGTATTTACCAAAATACAGGGAGATGCTTTTCTTAAGATGATTTTCAAATGCTATTTTATAAACCGCCTTGTTGTACAGGGCGGTTTTTTTGTGTGCTATAGGTTAGAAATTTTGCACACAGATTACACTGATTGCACAGACCTGACTGCCGTCAGGCAGGTTTTCCCTGGTTTCCAGTAAGATTGAAACGCAGTGTAAATCCGTTAAATCCCTTAAATCCGTGTTCTTGTATTTCAATGTCAAATCTATTTGCTATTAAATCCACTTCTCCTGCACCTCCACCTGTGCAGGTGCATAATTCATGTATTGCACATAGCGGGGTTTCATTGCTCTGTTGGGACTGGCACCATGTGGTAATGCATGATGCCAGATTATAAAATCACCGGCATTTGCTGCTATAGGTATAGCACCAAAAGTAGTTAGGTCTTCATGCCGGGGATGTACACCGGCGGGTAAACTATTTATCCAATCATGTATGCGGTGATGAAAACCCGGCACTACTGTAAAGGCTCCCTGCTCTTCCGAAGTATCTGATAAGTATAGCAAACCTTGTGTGCCAAACGGTATCGGCAATTGCAGGCTCACATCCCAGTGCAGCGATGAAGCAGGAAATTTCCAATTTGCATTTTCCGGTGGATTAAATCCCACCTTATCAATATTCACCAGTATATCTTTTCGCTGCCACAGTTGCTGGTAGGCTTTTTTTATTCGGGGTGCATGCCTGTTCGCATTAATAATGGGGTGTTGAAAAAGCTGCACCATAATACCTTCTTTCGCTGAGTGAGAGCCATACCAGGTGCTGGCATCGTCTTCATCTATTTGCAAAAGTTCATTGATAATAGCTCTTGTTTTTTTACAATCATCTTTAGATATGGCCTCTCGTATAATCACAAAACCATTCTTCTCCCAGTGTTGCAGATCAGCAGCAGATAAAACAAGTTCTTCTTCCTCCCCATCATCCACACTATTGGTAGCAGTGGTAAAATGATCATGGAACTGCCTGATTTTTTCCGGCGGAATATACCCGTTGTTTTGCTCCAGTATCCATTGCTCAAACGCAGCAAAACTGGGTTGCTGAAAATATAGTTGCCGTACCGTTTGTTCTATTCCGATACCCAGTGTATTCAATAGAAAATTATCCATCACCCATTCATCAGTATATGCATGTGCAGCCAGCTCTCCATTTCTCTTTGCAGTAGCAATAGCCCAATATCTTTTAAGATGTCGGATGCCCAGGCTTCCTGTTTCAGCAGAATATGGAATGTTTATTGCAGACATAGATAATTGTATTACCGAAGGGTTGAAAATATAAAAGGTTTTACAAACTATTGAGAAGGATAGGTCTGTTTATAAAAATTGCTGTTTCTCCATGAACTGAAAGAAGCTTTTCCGAGAAAATGTCATTGACGCTACTCCAATGAAGATGGCGAAGAGCAACAGGTTGAAAATCAAAAGCTATTTTTTTTGAACAGGTATTTGAGTGTCGTATATTTATGTGTTGTGCGTCATAAACCCTACCCAAAACTTATAAGAATGAAATCGATTGTCATTATTATTTGGTTCTTGGTACTTGTGCAAAGCATAGATTCGTTTGGACAAGGTACCGGGAAAAATATTCTTCTGGATCAAAAATTAGACAGCATATTTTCTTCGTTTAAAAAAAATACTCCTGGTTTTGCTATTACTGTTATTGAAAAGGGGAAAGTGCTGGCCAGGAAATCTTATGGAATGGCTAGTATTGAGTTGCAAGTTCCATTTTCACCTAACACATTAGTACGCCTTGGTTATTCAGAAGGCAGAGAATTTATTTCAATTGCCTCAACATTGATGGAAAAAGAAGGCTTGTTGCATTTCAGGGATAAAGTGCGAAAATATTTTCCAGATCTTCCGGCCTGGAGTGAACCTGTAACGATACAAGACTTACTTAATCATAGCAGCGGCTTTGCAGATGAATGGAATATGCTAGCACTTATGCATAATTCAATGGCAAACCGTTTTGAAACACCCCAATTCTTAAAACTTCTGTACAATCAACCTTTACCAGAAATTGAGCCGGGAAAAGGCTACATGTATTCGAATTCAGACTTTGGATTGCTTCGCTTGATTATGGAAAAGGCATCAGGCAAAGATCTCTCGGTTTATATCAAGACAAAGATTTTTGATCCACTAGGAATGACAGCATCGCTCTTGCATAACGACAAAGAAGATGTAATTGCAAACCGTGCATTTAGCTACAGAACTTCGGAGGATGGTAAATATAAACTCTGGTTGCGAGACAAAACTTCTCCAGGCGGCAATTATGCTGTAATGACTTCTGCCAAAGACTTGGAGAAATGGGCGGCTGCTCATGCAGATTCCAACTCATTTATTTCAAAAGCGGTAAAAAGATTAATTCAAAATGCAAGACTCATACCTGTATTAGCTGGAGTAAACTATGTTTTTGGACATAAGCTGCAACAGATCGGGAGCTATACTGCTATAATGCATATGGGAGTTGGAAATCACTGCTATTTAATTCAAGTGCCATCAAAACAACTTTCCATAATATGTGTTATGAATAAATTCGAGCCATACTTACAACAAATAATGCCACTACTAAACTTTTTGTTAGGCACGAACGACAAAATATCTCCGGGAGCAGAGAAAAGAATGCCGGAGAAATTCTTTAAACCAAAGGAAAACCCAAGTCGCTATGCGGGTGTATATAAATGGCAAGTTCCGCTTACATTTCAAAGTGAAGTACCCAGACGGCGCTTCTCTGAATTTTTCGTAAGAAATGACTCTCTCCTTTGGCTGTACTCAACAACCGATACTGTATATATGATGCCAGTAGGAGCCGGTATGTTTAAAGATGAAGGATATCCCTTATGGATTTCATTTAAACAGCCGCATCCTGACTCTGTAATGAAGGCGAGTATTTTCAATGCACCCACGAAGGAAACAATTAATTTAACTAAAATCACTTCGCCTAAGAACATTTTAGAAAAACAGCAGTTGTTAAAACTTGCAGGTAAATATTACAGCAAACATCTTGATTATTATTTGACAATCCTGATTAATGAAGATGGTAAGCTTGTAGTGAAGCGACCTACATTACCAGACAAAATTCTGGAACCCGGATATGAAAGTGATTTCATGCTAGAAACAGAATTTCATCAAGATGACAGAAGTCCAGCATGGGTGAAATTTTTCTTTGATGATGTAGGTAATGTCAGCCATTTTACAGTATCATCACCACGAATGATGGGACACAGGTTTGATAAAGAAAGATAGCGACGTACAACACCTGGTTTTCTGCTATGCTGGCGGAAAAATATGTACGCATCGACATATCGCTTATCATCTGCAGTCCGGGCTGAACGAAGAAACCGGGCAACAGAATATAACATCAACTACATTAATGTCTCGTCCTGAAATAGGTTTACTAAAAAAACCATTTTTAGACTTAATAGAACAAATCATTCAAAAATATATGACGCAAAGATGCGACTTCAGTAAAACTCGCTACTCAACATGGTATCAGCAAAACAACCATCTGCACATGGGTACTTATTCATAAGGAAATTCATAACCTGGCTGCTACAGTAAAGCAACACTAATATCCCACCTGTAGCAATTTCTTCCTGTTAGTGGTAATTTTACAAATCATCATCCAACAATATTCAAAAACATTATGCGGTCAATTATATTACCAATAGTATTTGTTTTTTCGCTGTCTAATATTTTTGGGCAGGCAGAAAATGCCAAACTTAAAATAGCACATTTAACAGGCGATTTTTATATTTATACTACTTATAATACCTACCAGGAAAGCCAGGTGCCGGCAAATGGGATGTACCTGGTTACCACCAATAGTGTTGTTATGTTTGATACACCCTGGGATACAACACAGTTTCAACCCTTACTTGACAGTATACAATTAAAGCATAACAAAAAAGTGGTACTATGTTTTGCAACGCATTGGCATAGTGATAAAACGGCCGGGCTTGAATATTACAGGCAACAGGGAATTAAAACTTATACCACTGTGCTTACAGATGAATTAAGTAAAAAGAATAATAAAAAAAGAGCTGAATTTTTAATGACAAAAGATACGGTCTTCAATCTGGGGCAATATTCTTTTGAAACGTATTACCCCGGAGAAGGACATATCGTAGACAATATTGTGATCTGGTTTGAAAAAGAAAAAATCCTCTTTGGTGGATGCCTGATAAAAGGGGCTGATGATAAAAATTTAGGTTTTATAGGTGATGGGAATGTAGCAGAATATGCAGCTACGCTGAAAAGAGTGCAGAAAAAATTTCGCAAACCAAAGTTTATTATTGTAGCACACAGCGATTGGAAAAACATACATTCATTAAAACATTCTATAATGATGGCAAAAGAGCTTAACAAATAAAAAGGCTTATTATACTACAATAGTTTTAGAAAAAGATTCCGACTTCCCGTATCAAGTATGGGACAAGCAAGCCCGGAAAGACGTAAGGACACTATTCAACGAGAAATAAAAGAATCCCATCTCGTATAGTACAAGACGGGAGTATAATATAGTTGGCAACAAGAATTTACTTCAAAGTAAACCCTTCTAAAAACTTAGTATTAAAATCACCACTGCGGAATCGTTCATCCTTCATAAGTTGCAGGTGAAAAGGTATAGTGGTCTTCACCCCTTCTATCACATACTCACTTAATGCACGGTGCATGGTATTAATGGCTTCCTGTCTTGTTTGTGCCACAGTAATCAATTTACCAATCATAGAATCATAATACGGCGGTATCACATACCCTGCATATACATGGCTATCTACCCGCACACCATGGCCACCCGGCTGGTGCAGCACCGTTATCCTTCCCGGTGATGGACGAAAATCATTGTACGGATCTTCTGCATTGATGCGGCACTCAATAGAATGCATCTGCGGAATATAATCTTCACCACTTATTTTTTCTCCAGCGGCTATTTTTATCTGCTCTTTTATCAGATCAAAATTGATCACCTCTTCCGTTACGCAATGCTCCACTTGTATCCGGGTATTCATTTCCATAAAGTAGAAGTTGCGGTTCTTATCTACCAGAAACTCTACTGTGCCCACACTTTCATAACTAATAGCGGAGGCTGCTTTTTTAGCGGCTTCACCCATTTTAAAACGCAGCTCATCCGTCATAAATGGTGATGGTGATTCTTCTACCAGCTTCTGATGTCGACGCTGTATAGAACAATCTCTTTCACTTAAATGACACACATTACCATACTGATCTCCCGCCACCTGTATCTCAATATGCCTTGGTTCTTCTACAAATTTTTCCATGTAGATGCCATCATTCTTAAACGAGGCTGCTGCTTCTGCTTTGGCAGTATCGTATGCCTTTTCCATTTCGCTATCTTCCCACACTATCCGCATCCCCTTACCACCACCACCGGCAGTTGCTTTTAGAATAACAGGATAACCCATATTCTTTGCCAGCCCTTTTGCTTCATCTATACTTTGTAATAAACCTTCGCCACCCGGTATTACAGGTACCCCGGCTTTTATCATTGTTTCTTTGGCCGTTATTTTATCACCCATGGAATTGATCATATCCGGTGTGGGACCGATAAACTTTATACCATGATCATTGCATATCTGTGCAAACCTGGCATTCTCAGCCAGGAAACCATAACCCGGATGTATAGCATCTGCATTGGTAATTTCTGCAGCCGCCATGATGTGAGCTACATTCAGGTAGGAGTCGCTGCTTTGTGGTTTACCAATACAAACTGCTTCATCAGCAAATTTTACATGCAGGCTATCTCTATCGGCAGTAGAATAAACGGCTACTGTTTTTATTCCCATCTCACGGCAGGTGCGGATAACCCGTAAAGCAATTTCTCCGCGGTTGGCTATTAGTATTTTCTTAAACATGGAATTAATTGTTGTAATGTGCTAATGTGATAATTTGCTGATGTGCTAATGAATTCAACACAACCGCAGATTAAAAAATAAAAAAACTAAGTATATAACTTATTGGATTTTTTCTTTTAGAGCTTGCTAATATTTTATTTAATACTTTGGATATTTCTTCCACTTTTTGAAGCAATGCTTTGCTATCAGGATATTCTTTTGCATAATCACAAAGCATTAGCCAATATTGAGTTTCATCTGCCTCTTTTGCAGCTATTTTCATTTTATGAATAAAATCCGCTTTGCTTTCTGCATTCTGTGCTTCGAATGAATTAGCACCAACGGATGTACCCGAACGTAAAAGCTGCTTGCTGATAACATACTTTCTTTTTTCATCCAATTGCTCACAAAAATCTATAACCATCAATGAAAAATCAAATGTCAATTTTAAAATTGCATTTTTCTCAATCATTTCTTTTTGCATGTTGGGAAAATTGGAAATTTATCAATTAACTAATTAGCCCATTAGCTAATCAGCACATTAGTTAAGCGTTAAGCTGGTTCTACGAGGAAGAGGGGCTGATCATATTCAACCGGTGATGCATCTTCTACCAATACTTTTACAATCCTTCCTTTTACTTCACTTTCTATTTCATTAAAAAGTTTCATGGCTTCGATGATGCACACAACTGTACCCGGTTTTACTTCCGAACCTACATCAGCCAGGTTTGGTTTATCGGGAGTAGATTTTCTATAGAAAGTTCCGATCATCGGACTCTTGATAGTGATTGTATTGGCTGCAGCAGGGGCTTCTTCTTTTGGTTGATTGTTTGCTGGGGCTGCTGATTGCGGAGCGGATGATGCAGGTGCTGCATACATTGGCGCTGCCTGTACCGGAGCTGAAGACATAACCTGTGTGATATGATCTTCTTTTTGCTTAATGGTAACCCGGAAATCTTTTTGCTCAACGGTCAATTCGCCGATATTCGATTTGTTGACCATCTTGACCAACTCCTGAATTTGTTTGAAGTCCATGTTTTTCAATTTAATAGACGATTTAAATGAATAAGAAAGGCTGGTACTGTTTGCAATGATTATTACAGGCGGCTAAGGTAGTAAAATCACAAGCAGAAAATCAAGGATTTTTTAAGCTTTTTGGCTAGAAATGGGAAGAATTGAACCAAAAAAAGCCCGAAACGGTTGATTTCAGGCTTTTTTCTATAATGATTATTCTTATTCTTTTACTCTCTCAACGTACTCACCAGTTTTGGTATTAATGCGGATAAGTTCTCCTTCATTTACAAACAAAGGCACACCTATGCTGGCTCCTGTTTCTAATGTAGCAGGCTTCAATGTACGGGTGGCAGTATCGCCACGAAGACCCGGCTCTGTATAGGTAACCTGTAATACAATTTTATCGGGCAATTCGGCTCCCAGTATCTGGTCGTTTTCTGTATTGATCAATACTCCTACTTCCTGTCCTTCTTTTAAATAAGCCGGTGCATCAATGGTAGTTTCCTGCAGGGCTATCTGCTCAAAGGTTTCATTGTCCATAAAATTATAGCCCGTATCATCTTTATACAAAAACTGGTACGTACGTTTTTCTACCCGAACCGGGAAGATATTATCACCAGAGTTCCAGGTCTTTTCAATAGATCTTTTATTATCCACTCCTTTTAGCTTTGCCCAAACTTTGGCTGCAGCCCGGGCTGTTTTATTTTCGCCAAATTCTACTACGGTGTAAAGGCTGTTATCGAGGTTGATAATCATTCCCCGGCTGATGTCTGCTGTATTTGCCATTAAAAAAGTGTTGAGCTGTTACCTGCCAAGCGGCAGATGCAGTGTGTAAAGAAATTAATTTTGAGGCGGCAAAGATAAGGCAGGCACAGTTGCTGGCAAAGGGCAACCGTTTTTATACATACAGGCAACTGGCTTGCGGGCAAACCCGTCGTAAACCACAGTTCCTTTATACCAATTCATTTTCCCATTTATCTTTGATACATGAAGCATTTAATTACCCTGTTGTCCAGTTTGTTTATCGCTACCACCCTACTTGCACAAGCCGATACTATACAACCTCCGTATAAAAAATATCCTACCTATCCTCCGGTAAAATTGTTGCTGCCCGACAGTGTTTCATTTTATACCAAAGAAGACTTACCCAAAAAGAAACCCATACTGATGATGCTCTTTAATCCGCAATGTGAGCATTGCCAGCATGAAACAGAAGAACTGATAAAAAACATCGATGAATTTAAAGACATACAAATTGTTATGTCCACTTCTATGACGTTTGATTCTTTACTTAGCTACCGGAAGAAGTATAAACTGGATCAGTATAAAAATATTGTAGTAGCACAGGACACTCATTTCTTCCTGTATAGTTTCTTTAATGTTCGCAACCTTCCGTTTCTTGCATTTTATAATAAAAATAAAGAATTGATTTCTGCTTTTGAAGGAGGTATGAAAATTGAAGATGTATTAAAAATGTTTTATCCTAAAAAATAATAATACTTACGCCTCATTTAAGCAATTGGCAGGATTTTTATACCTGATATGTAGATATACACATAAAATCTATTCAAGTCATGATTTTTTTCAACTGCCGGGCAAAAACAACCTGTTTGGGCAAATATTCCATTGCCATCATTTTATTTCTCGTATCAGCAGGGTCTGCATTTCCTCAAAATGGGGATTCGGTAAAAACAACAGATACTAAAACAGTAATTGCAGGCAAGCAATATGATAGAAGTGGCTTGCATCAATTGCTATGGGGTAAACACTATCGAAAAGATTGGGCTACACCGGTACAGGTAAAAACTATTAATCTCGATACTGTAAACGGTGGCCTGGTTGCCTATGAAAAAGGTGGTGGCCGCCAAAGCAAAACATTGCGGCTGCGCAATGCTGCCGGCAAAGAATATGTACTGCGCAGTATTGATAAATCATTTGGCAAAGCATTACCCGATATATACCGGGATATGTTTATTGAAGATATTGTGAATGACCAGGTTTCCATTGCGGAGCCCTACTCTGCTATCACTATTCCTTTGATGGCGAAAGCCGCAGGTATTTATCATACTACTCCACAAATAGTTTTTGTGCCATCACAAAAAGCATTGGGCGAATTTGATAAAGAATTTGGAAATGATCTTTATCTCTTTGAACAACGGCCAGATGAAAACTGGGAAGAGGCTGCCAACTTTGCCAACTCCAATAAAATAGTAGGCACCGATAAATTACTGGAGAAATTATTTGAAGACAGCGACAACAGGGTTGATCAGTTACAGTTTGTAAGATCCCGGCTTTTTGACATGTTCATTGGTGATTGGGGAAGACATGATGATCAATGGCGATGGGCGAAAATTGAAGATGGTGATAAAAATATATACCAACCCATTCCCCGTGACAGAGACCAGGCTTATACAAAATTTGATGGTCTGCTACTTTCTCTCGGACTCTCTGCAGCAGATGCCGGACATTTACAAACTTTTGGAACGGATATAAAAGATGTAGGGACTTATAATTTTCCTGCCCGTAATCTCGACCGGCAAATGGCTAACGAACCAACGAAAGAACAGTGGATAGCTATAGCAAAAGATCTGCAGCAAACATTGACTGATAACATTATTGAAGAGTCGATTAAAAAACTTCCGCCTGAAGTATTTCCTTTATCAGGCAATGATATAATTACAAAGCTAAAAGCAAGAAGAGATAAATTGGTGGAGTTTGCCACGGAGTATTATTCTTTTCTTGCCAAAGAAGTGGAAATTGTTGGTACAAAGGATAATGAATTTCTGGAAGTAAAATCTATTTCTGATACAGAAACAGAGGTGACACTTTATGATTTGAATAAAGAAGGGACTCCTAAGAATAAACCTTTTTATACCCGCAGGTTTTTTAGTAATGAAACCAGTGAACTAAGAATATATGGATTGGATGGAAATGACCGCTACTCTATCAATACCGTTTCGGGTAATCCAACTAAGGTTAGAATAATAGGCGGTCAGGGTAACGATAATTATACCACTGCCGCAAATGCTACAGGCAAAGTGCATATTTATGATAATCCGGGAAATGATTTTTCTGCACTTTCAGGAGCAAGAAAACATTTGGCTGATAGCCCTTATATCAATAAGTATGTGTACAATGCTTTTAAGTATGATAAAAAGGGATTGGGATTGATTGCATCCTTCAATAATAAAGACAGGGCACATGTAGGTTTAAAATATAAAATAGAAAAACAACAATGGAGGAAAACTCCTTTCGGTCAGCAACAGGAACTGGCGGCCCGTTATTCTATTTCCGAAGGTGCTTTTAGTTTTGGTTACAAAGGGATATTCACGGAACTGGTTGGCAAATGGAATTTATTATTGAATGCAGAATATGATCTTGTAAGATGGAATAATTATTACGGCATTGGCAATGAAACCAAAATGCTTACCAACAACCGAAATTTCCACCGGGTACGATCAAAAGAATTTTATGCAGGTGCAGGCATTCAACGAACCTTTGCCAGATATCACAATATTGAGTTTACTACCTATTATCAAACGATAGAAATATTAAACGATCCCGGCAGATTTATTACCAAAGAAACATCACAGTTCAAAGGATTTGCTCCCTCAAAATATGGAGGAGGGCTAGTAGAATATAATTTTCAAAAGTTAGACAATGTAGTTGTGCCAATGAAAGGTGTTCGGTTTGAAGCAGGAGTTAATCACATGCAAAACCTAAACCATAGTGATAGTACTGTTACTAATTTTTCTGGTGCATTGAATATTTATATTCCCTTATCCAAATCATTTGTATTTGCAACAAGAACAGGTGGTGCTACCTTATCAGGAAAGCCAGCATTTTATCAACTAAATAAATTGAGTGGCAGTAAAACGTTGAGGGGATTTTCGAGGTTTCGTTTCTATGGTGAAAGTATGTTTTATAACCAGGCTGAATTACAGTTTATCAAAGATGTAAAGTCATATCTCTTTAGCGGCAAAGCCGGGCTGGTAGGTTTTTATGATCTGGGTAGGGTTTGGCAGCCGGGTGAATCTTCTAACACCTGGCATTATGGTTATGGCGGTGGTATTATGCTGTCTCCATTTAATAGATTATCCGTAGCTGTATTCTATGGCATATCCCGAAATGAAAAGGATTTTAGTTTTCGACTTATTCAAGGTTTATAAAAGACGGAAAAAAACAACTGGCTCAATATTAAATCTACCCCTGCCACCCTACCTTTGCGGCAAATAATTTTTATATGAAAGTAACTGTAGTAGGTGCTGGTGCCGTAGGTGCTACCTGTGCTGATAATATTGCCCGCAAAGAACTCTGCAATGAATTAGTATTACTCGATATCAAAGAAGGTATTGCCGAAGGCAAAGCCCAGGATATGATGCAAACCGCTACCCTGCTTGGCTTTGATACAAAAATAACCGGTAGTACTAATGACTATACAAAAACTGCCAACAGTGATGTAGTAGTTATCACATCTGGCCTGCCCCGCAAACCCGGTATGACGAGAGAAGAACTGATTGGTGTAAATGCAGGTATTGTGAAAGGTGTGTGTGAGAATATTTTAAAACATTCTCCTAATGCCATCATCATCGTTATCAGTAACCCGATGGATACGATGACTTACCTGGCCATGCAATCCACAGGTTTACCAAAAAATAAAATCATTGGAATGGGCGGCACATTAGATAGCAGCCGCTTTAAATATCAATTAAGTCAGCATCTTAATTGCAGTCCTGCAGATCTTAATGCGGTGGTTGTTGGTGGTCATGGTGATACTACTATGATTCCATTGATCCGCTTGGCTACATGGAACAGTGCACCTGTTACTGATTTCTTATCTGCAGAGCAACAAGAAAAAATTGTAAAAGATACCATGGTGGGTGGAGCTACACTTACTGCATTGATCGGCACTTCTGCCTGGTATGCACCCGGTGCTGCCGGTGCTGCATTAGTAGAAGCAATAGTAAGAGATGAGAAAAAGTTATTTACCTGCTGCGTGGCATTAGATGGCGAGTATGGACAAAAGGATATTTGCCTTGGTGTTCCTGTTACGATTGGTAAAAATGGTTGGGAGAAAATTCTTGATTTTAAATTAAATGAAACCGAACAGGCAGCCTTTAATAAAAGTGCAGATGCAGTGAGAAGTATGAATGATGTGCTGAAGACCTTGTAAGAAATAAATGTCTTATTGATGAAACGGCTGGTTTTATTATCAGCCATTTTTTTTATTATTTAATCAGCGACATTACTACTATGATCGTCCCTTGCGTCGCACACTTGTACGGCTTTAACACGGATGAGCATACTGCTGGTTTCTTAGCCTCGTAGAGGCGAAATGTCAGTAGCAATAATTAAATGATTTGGTTCACAGAGCCCCGTAGGGGCGAAATATTTTTACATGTCGCCCCTACGGGACTCTGACAATTTCGCTTAGATGTTCTCTACTGATATTTCGCCCCGCTGGGGCTAAGCGAACAATCTCCAAAACGAACTGTTTAACTCCTATTTTAAGATATGATAGCACCATCGAAATAACTTTCCTTCAAAATCAAATGGAGTAGTTACCTTGGTAATTTCTTTTATAGATGATGCGTTAATATTTTTTTCATCCAGCACAAACTTTCTATAATTGGTACTAAAATAAAGTATAGCTCCTTTCTTCATAGCTTTCAAACAATCGTTGATCAATGTAACATGATCCCGTTGAATATCCAGGAAATCATCCATCCGCTTGCTATTGCTAAAGGTTGGCGGATCCATTATAATTAGATCAAAATAATCAGCCGGAATAGTTTTGACGTATTGCAATACATCTGCATGAATGAATTTACCCCCAGCCACGGAAGAGGTATTAGCAACAGCAAACCCATTCAACACAAAATTTCTCTCAGCCCAGTTAAGATAAGTCTTCGACATATCAACAGTTACCACTTCAGATGCTCCACCCGCAGCAGCAAACACCGAAAAGGAACCAGTATAGGCGAATAGATTCAATACTTTTTTACCTGCACTTTGCTCCCTTACCATTTGTCGTGTAATGCGATGGTCGAGGAACAAACCAGTATCTAAATAATCACTGAGGTTGACGATAAACTTTAATCCATTTTCTTCTACCACAAATTCATGCTGTACTTCATCATACTTTTGATATTGGCCCAGCCTCCCGGGTTTTCGTTGGCGAAGCTTTAAAAAAATATTTCCTTTACTTACCAGAAGTACTTCTGTTATTATCAAAATACTTTGCTCCATCCAGCTATCATGTTCGTCCTCGGTCATTCCATGTTGCCGTTTGTATTCGGCCACATATAATTTATCGCCATAAAATTCAATACAAAAAGGAAACTCCGGCAGATCATGGTCATACACCCGGTAGCAACTTACCCCCTGCCGCTTTGCCTGCTTAGCCAGGTGGCGATAAACTTTTACCAGCCTGTTTTTAAACATAATTAACTTATCCTCATTCATAACAACTCGAAATATTTTTACGAAATTCGTATTTACATTTTCAAACTCAGTATTTATTTAATGTATGCAATTGTAGACATAGAAACAACCGGCGGATATGCTGCTGCTAATGGCATCACCGAAATTTCTATTCATATACATGACGGAACGCAGGTAATAGAAAAGTTTGAAACACTTATAAATCCCGGCCAGCCGATTCCCTATTTCATACAAAGCATGACGGGCATTACCGATAAAATGGTAGCCAATGCTCCACGGTTTGAAGAGGTGGCCGAAAATATTTATACATTACTACAGGATAAAATATTTATTGCACATAATGTAAATTTCGATTACTCTTTTATTAATGCACACTTAAAAGAAGCTGGCTTTGATCTTAACCTAAAAAAATTATGTACCGTACGATTAAGCCGAAAAATATTTCCCGGCTTTCCTTCATACAGCCTTGGCAAACTATGCCAATCACTTGGCATAACTATAAATGACCGGCACCGTGCTGGAGGAGATACAGAAGCTACTGTAAAAGTTTTTCAAATGCTTTTACAAAATGATAAAGAGCAGCATATTCAAAAAAGCCTGCAGCGAAATTCTAAAGAATCGATTCTGCCACCCAATGTTCCTAAAGAAGATTTTGCAAAATTGCCATATACACCCGGTGTTTATTTTTTTCATAATAATAAAGGCAAAGTAGTATATGTGGGCAAAGCCAATAATATCCGCTATCGGGTCAACAGTCATTTTAGTAATAATTCTGAAAGCAGGCAGAAGCAAAATTTTATGCAACATGTGCATGCTATCAGTTATCAATCTTGCGGCACCGAATTAATGGCCTGCATTTTAGAATCAACCGAAATAAAAAAAAGATGGCCCATTTTTAATTCATCTCAAAAAAGATGGGAAGATACTTATGGTATTTTTTCATACGAAGATCAGAACGGATACCTGCGTCTTGCTATTGATAAAAATAGGAAGCGGCTGAACCCCATTTATTCTTTTCATTACCTGGTGGATGGTCATGCTATAATTCGTAAACTCATCAGGGACTATCATCTTTGTCCAAAGCTTTGCTTTTTGCAAAAAGATAATGGACATTGTGAAGGAATTAATGAAGGCTATTGCAAAGCTGCCTGCCAGCAACTAGAAAATCCTTTTGATTATAATAAAAGAGTGAATGAAGCATGTGCTGCACTCCGGTCGCAACCATCGTTTGCCATTATTGATAAAGGAATAAATGGCGAAGATCAATCCTGCATATTAGTATGTGATGGAACTTTTTATGGCATGGGCTATTTACCTGCAGATGTGATGATCACCAATCCTGAATCTTTAAAAGATTACCTGACAATGTACCGGGAAAATAGTTTTATCCGAAACCTCCTGAATGGCTATGCCGCAAGATTTCCTTCCAAAATAATAAAGTTTGAAACTGCAATGGTTTAATCAGTCCATTCAAAATTTTCTCCCAACGGCATATTCTGAAAAATGGCAACTACTTCGTTCGGTGGAATAAAAAGTTTTCTTTCAGCTACATTCAGCCAGGCACCATCAATTGTTACCAGGGCACATAAAGTATCGTCGCTTTTTTTTATTTCATGCATAATAGTCCACCGGGAATAATCTCTGCGACCTTTGATCAATTTCAAATTAATGATTACCTCGTCACCATATTTAACTTCCTTTCTAAAAATAGCTTCCTCTCTGAAAACGATAGGGCCAAAGTGAAGTTTACTCATCAACGCAGGTGTAAGTCCATGAGTAGTCAGGTATTCCATTCGGCACATGGCCGCCCAATCGTAATACACCGAATGACGAAGATGAAAGTTAGGATCAAGGTCTGCCCAGCGGATCTGGACTGGCATAGAGTAATTTCCCATAAGTTGTTAATATAATTAGAACGAAATTAAACGATTGGGGTATCTTATTTACGGCTTCAACCTGTATTTTTGATACCTCAAACAAAAAACATATGAAGAAAACAATTCTGTTTAGTATTCTTTCAACAACGATGATTGTTGCTTATGCACAACCGGGTAAGCCAACCACAAAGCCTCCGGTAAAACCAGCTGTAAAACCAGCGGCCCCACTCTTAAAAACAACCATAGATTCAATCAGTTATATTCTTGGTGAAAGTGCTGGCTATAATCTTTCGCAACAAGGATTTGGTACTATTAAATTAAATATGGCACTCTTCAACCGTGGACTTTCAGATATTACCGGTAAAAAGAAACCTTTGCTGGATGATGCTACAGCCAACGCCATGATCAATGGATATTTTATGAAGATGCAGGCTGAAAAATCAAAAGGCACAATTGATGCCGGAGAAAAATTTTTGGCAAAGAATAAACTTCGACCAGAAGTAAAAACAACTGCCAGTGGTTTGCAATATGAAATAATAACACAAGGCGCCGGAGCAAGAATGGCTGCAACGGATACTTTTGTTTGTCACTACAGAGGCACCCTGATTGATGGAACTGAATTTGATGCATCTGCTAACCGTGGACAACCATTAACAATGGGTGCAAACCAGGTTATTCCCGGATGGACAGAAGGATTACAATTAATGCCTGTTGGATCTAAGTATAAATTTTATATCCCTTATAATCTTGGTTATGGCACTATGGGCCAGGGCCAGATACCGGGTGGTGCTGCATTGATCTTTGAAGTAGAATTACTGGATATTAAAAAGAAACAATAAATACTTTAATAATTAAACTATAAAGCCTGCTACACAAATAGCAGGCTTTTTTATGCACTATCAATAAAAAAAAGGGGACGGCCAATAATGGCTATCCCCTTAAGGTTTAACTATAAACCCTGAGCTTATTATCGCTTGTTCACTACTATCTTCTCTACAACCTGCTCTCCTGTTTCTACCGACAAAATCCTTATGCTATACATTCCTGGGGAAAGGTTATCGATCAGGATACTATTGTTGCTTACACCTTTTAGTTGTTTGATGATACGACCACTCATATCAGCTACAGCGATGTCACGAACCACATCTTTATCTTCAAAAACAATATTCACCCGTCCGTCATTGCTTGGATTTGGATAAACCAACGTTTTTCCAGCTTGTCCATCTCCACGAACTGAACGGATCTGGCTATACTTCGATCTGTTATCATTATCCACCTGGCGAATCCTGTATTGAGTAACTCCTTTGGAGCTATTAGCATCTACATATTGGTAAGCTAATAAATCGCTGCTGTTACCACCAGATACCTGTGAAGGAACAAAAGCCACTTCCTGCCATACATTATTACCCGTATTTCTTTCAATTGCAAAACCACGGTTGTTCTGCTCTGTCATAGTTTCCCACTTCAGTAACACATTAGAACGGTTTCTTGCTGCGGTGAAAGATTTAAAATCAACAGGCAGAGGCAAGCAACCATTAGACAATGCAACTACTTTATCAAAACAACCTCTTTTGGTTTTATAAACTAAGATCACCCGTTGTGTTTGTGCAATTGTAAATGTTTTTGGTCCATCAGCAATTAATGCATCAAACTGGGAACTCTGATAAACATCAAGACCATCCAGTTGACCAATAGTACCAAAATCATAATAAAGCTGAACCTCTATTGGAAAATCTGATGCTTCTGTAGCATCACCGCTAACGCCAGTAATATTATAAGTAACGGTTGAAGTAGCAGGGCCTGTATTGCATCCAAGCACTTGAGAAGTTACTAAAGCTCCGGATAAACCTGCTGCACCTCCATTAGTAACACCAGGTGTATGATTAACTGAAGCAGAAGTTTTTACCCAAGCTCCACATTTACCATCACTTGTCCGTGCATATCCATTGTTTGTACCAGGGCTTGAATTTACGTTCTCAACAGCACCTAACGTTGAAAAATCAACCGTAAAAGCAGCACCACAAACTCCTGCAGGAGTTAGCATTAAATCTGGCATTCCTGTAATGCCAACGGGTAAAATACCAGTGGGTCCACCGCCCCAAAAGCCATTTATCATTGCTCCATTTTTAAAAAGCAAAGTCATATAATTCTGGCCGTTAGCAAAATCACCCTGCCCAGATAAATCAGCTACAGCTACCACAGGAGTATTAATATTTATTTCTGTGTAAGTAGTACTGGCAACCTGGTATTTTTTTAAATAGCCACCAGTTGCTCCGCTTCTGAAAACCGGATCATTCCAATTTACATTGGCAACACTACCAGTTGTACTTTGTGTGTTAAAAGGGTTTGCTGCTGCTAATACATACCAGCCTTTTGATGCTACAACACCGGCTGGCAGATCCAAAGCATACCAACCTTTATTGGCACCAGAACTCCAGTAAGTTAAAATGGTAAAACAATCGGTGGCTTCTGTACCAACTATTGCATTGTTGTACAGTTCAATAAATTCTGAATTGCCGCCGCCCGGCTCGGCATAAACTTCATTAAGGACGGTTTGGCTTTTGGCTGATATTATCAGGCATAGCGAAAAGATAGATAGTAAAATCTGTTTCATTGTGTCTCAGGTTTAATGTTAACGTATATGGTTACAAATAAAAAACTTGCCGTGACACATAGGGACATAATAATTCAGTGATCCACGATGTGTAGAAATTCAAGGGATGAATATTACGGCATTGTATAGGAAGGATTCCAGATTTGCTACAATCAGTTGGAAGAACCTTAATCGGTCAGTATCAAAAAAAGATACTGCTAAAAAAACAGATTTAAATTGGGTTGGATTGAGAGAGTTTTTTGAAGAATAGGTGGATGTAGACTGTAAAAGTAAAAACTTTTTTGAATAATGCAATACCCTAAATAGGTAATTTTATATTATTTTATTTTTTGCCCATGCCAGGGCTTTGCTAAATTGTTCTTTTTCAGTGAGATTTGTATTATCCAGCTCTATTGCATCTTTTGCTTTTCTTAATGGACTTACCTCACGATGTGAGTCTATATAATCTCGCATTTCAAGATTATCTTTTACTTCCTCGATGGTTATGTTAGGATTTTTTTCATAAAGCTCTTTAAAGCGGCGTTGCACTCTAATAGCATTATCTGCAGTCATAAATATTTTCAGCTCCGCCTTTGGAAAAACTACGGTGCCGATATCTCTTCCATCCATTACTATTCCTTTTTTTGTTCCAAATTTTTTCTGTTGGGCTACTGCAAACTCTCTCACTTCTTTAATAGCGGCCACATCACTTACTTTTTCTGCTACCAGCATATCCCGGATAACATACTCAACATTTTCATCATTGAGATATATTTCGCTGCTGTTTTTTTTATCGTTGTACACAAATTCCAGGTTGATGCTTTTTAATGCCTCTTTTATTTCTTCCACTTCTGCCATGTCAATATTATTGCGCAGAAAATAAAGAGTGATTGCCCTGTACATGGCGCCGCTGTCTACATATACATACCCCAGCTCTTTAGCTAATTGCTTTGCCAAAGTGCTTTTGCCACAACTGGACCATCCATCTATCGTAATAATAATTTTTTTCATCCGCTGTAAAAATGGCTACAATTCTGCAAAGAAAAAAATAGGTTAATTCATGAGAATTTTTAATAAAAAAAGGGGACGGCCAATAATGGCTATCCCCTAAGGTTTAACTATAAACCCTGAGCTTTTTATCGCTTATTAACTACTATCTTCTCTACAACCTGCTCTCCTGTTTCTACCGACAAAATCCTTATGCTATACATTCCGGGGGAAAGGTTATCGATCAGGATACTATTGTTGCTCACACCTTTTAGTTGTTTGATGATACGACCACTCATATCAGCTACGGCAATATCACGAACCACATCTTTATCTTCAAAAACAATGTTCACCCGTCCGTCATTGCTTGGATTTGGATAAACCAACGTTTTTCCAGCTTGTCCATCACCACGAACTGAACGGATCTGGCTGTACTTGGATCTGTTATCAATATCCACCTGGCGAATCCTGTATTGAGTAACTCCTTTTGAGTTATTAGCATCTATATATTGATAAGCTAATAAATCGCTGCTGTTACCACCAGATGCCTGTGAAGGAACAAAAGCAATTTCCTGCCATACATTATTACCGGTATTTCTTTCGATAGCAAAACCACTATTATTCTGTTCTGTCATTGTTTCCCATTTCAGTAACACAGTAGAACGGTTTCTTGCAGCGGTGAAAGATTTAAAGTCAACAGGAAGTGGTGCACAGCCGACAGAATTGTTTGAAATAAATGCAACGGTTGTAAATCCTGTTGCTGGTACAACTACTTGTAACCAAAAGCTGGAGTTTTCACCAGGAGTTGTAGATCCTGGAAATGCTAATTGAAATCTTGATTGAATACCACCAGGTGCTAATGTAGTATCGGCACCAGTAAGAATGCCTGTGCCATCTTGGCCAGCAAATGGTTCGAACACACCATCACCATCATCTTTGTATAAAACATAATGTTCAGTAATGGGTGATGTACCATTGTTTTTAATACCAAAAGTTATACTCCTAGGATCACAAACTTTAAAAGCAGAGGTAATTTGAGGATTGTTGATATTAAAGGTTAGGCCCTGAACAGCACAATGCACATTTTTTCCATTTGCTGCCTGACTTGCCCAAATATCACCTTTGAATGTAACAACTCCAGTACAGGGGCTTGATGTCAAAACTAATCCAGAAATTGTTTCTCTTTCCGTTACACCACCAGGAAGTAACGTTTTAGTGATACTAAGACCTGCAGTTACCGGAGTAACGGTGTTATCAGGATAATAAGTGGAACCAATCGTTGGCGATAATGTTCCATTAAATTCAATAGCAATAGTGGCTAATGCATTAACTAATTGTGCAGCTTCAGGGAATTTGCTTGGACCACTATATATAGCGGCGCCACCAGTTGGCCAAGCCGCAGCTGGGGTGTGGTATGCCCCATCCCGCCATAAATGGATATAGGCAAATTTGTTACCACTGTTCACTTCTTGCTCAAAACTAATGTTGAAAGTTACCTGGCAAGTGGAGGTGTTAAAGCTAACTACTTGAATAGCCAAATTAGACACAGTACATTGTGCCTTTAATTTAACAGTAGAACCAACTACTGTAAATACGAATAACGATAGTAAAATCTGTTTCATGTCTCTCAGGTTTAATGTTAAAATATAAATGAATAATAAATGAAACTTGCCGTGACACAACATCGCATAATAATACATGCATCCACATTGTGTAGAAATTCAAGGACTGAATAATACGGCATTCGGATAGGAAGGACTCCAGATTAGCGTCAATCAAATGGATAAACGATTAAATTCAGTTTCACAACATGATACTGCTAAACCGAGATTTTAATTTGGGTTGGATCGGGAGTTTTTTGAAGAATACGTGGATGTAGATTACAATAATAGTAAACCTTTTTAAAAATCCAATACTTTGAATAGGTTATTTATATTATTTTATTTTTTGCCCATGCCAGGGCTTTGCTAAATTGTTCTTTTTAGTGAGATTTGTATTGTCCAGCTCTATTGCATCTTTTGCTTTTCTTAATGGACTTACTTCACGATGTGAGTCTATATAATCTCTCATTTCAAGATTGTCCTTTACTTCTTCAATGGTTATATTAGGATTTTTCTCATATAACTCTTTAAAACGGCGTTGCACTCTACTGCATTATCAGCAGTCATAAATATTTTAAGTTCCGCCCTGGGAAATACAACAGTGCCGATATCTCTTCCATCCATTACTATCCCTTTTTTTGTTCTGTAAAAATGGCTACAATTCTGCAAAGAAAAAAATAGGTTAATTCAGGGGGAGACAGTACCAATAAAAAAACCACCCACTTTATGCGGATGGTTTATGAATGTAGTTTATTGCTTATTATGCTTTTGAAGCTTCTTCTGTTCTTGATTTAAATGTAAAAGACAATTTACCATTCTCTGTGTCGGCATCTGCCACCAGCACATCACCATCCTTTACATTCAAGTTCAAAATTTCTTCAGCTAGAGGATCTTCCAGGTATTTTTGAATAGCTCTGTGCAATGGTCTTGCTCCAAACTGTTCATCATATCCTTTATCTGCCAGGAATGATTTTGCATCTGGTGTAAGTTCTAAGCTGAAACCAAGTGTTGTCAATCTTTTTGTAACACCCTTCATCAGTATATCAATAATTTCGAAGATATTTTCTTTGCTAAGCGAATTGAAAATAATAACATCATCAATACGGTTTAAAAATTCCGGGGAGAATGTTTTTTTCAATGCTCTTTCAATCACTGCTTTGTTTGCCTCATCTTCATGTTCCATTTTATTGGTGGTTGTAAACCCAACGCCAGCTCCAAAATCTTTTAACTGGCGGGCACCAATGTTAGATGTCATGATGATGGTAGTATTTTTAAAATCTATTTTTCTACCAAGACCATCTGTTAACTGGCCATCATCTAATACCTGTAAGAGTATATTATAAATATCCGGGTGAGCTTTTTCTATTTCATCCAATAGAATTACACTATATGGCTTACGACGAACTTTTTCTGTAAGTTGCCCTCCCTCTTCATACCCAACATACCCCGGAGGTGCGCCTATCAATCTGCTTATGGTAAATTTTTCCATGTACTCACTCATATCTATACGAATGAGAGAGTCTTCTGAATCGAACATATAACGGGCCAGTGCTTTTGCCAGTTCTGTTTTACCTACACCAGTCGGGCCAAGGAAAATAAATGTACCAATTGGTTTTTTGGGATCTTTTAATCCAACCCGATTCCGCTGTATTGCTTTTACCACTTTGGTAATTGCATCACTTTGTCCTACCACCATGGCTTTCATATCGTCAGCCATTTTACGCAGCTTCTCTGTTTCAGCCTGCACCATTTTCTTTACTGGAATGCCAGTCATCATACTCACTACTTCAGCAATATCTTCTTCACCAATTGGGTAACGTTTGTGTTTGCTTTCCTCTTCCCACTGGTTCTTTGCTTTTTCAAGATCTTCCTGCAAACGTTTTTCTGTATCTCTTAATGAAGCAGCCTCTTCAAATTTCTGACTCTTCACTACTTTATTTTTTTCATTCTTCACATCTTCAATCTTCTTTTCAAGATCAACAATATTCTCAGGAACATTGATGTTTTTTAAATGCACCCTTGCACCTACTTCGTCTAATACATCAATTGCTTTATCAGGAAGCAGCCGGTCGGTTACATAGCGGTCGCTAAGTTTTACACAAGCATCAATAGCTGCCTGATCATAATTTACATTATGATACTCTTCATATTTCGATTTGATATTGTTCAGTATCTGGATGGTATCATCCACACTTGGCGGCTCTACCATTACTTTTTGAAAACGACGATCTAATGCACCATCTTTTTCAATATACATTCTGTATTCATCTAAGGTAGATGCGCCAATGCACTGGAGTTCGCCTCTTGCCAAAGCTGGTTTAAAAATGTTGCTGGCATCTAAAGAGCCACTTGCTCCACCGGCACCAACAATGGTATGTAACTCATCAATAAATAAGATCACATCCCGGTTTTTTTCCAGTTCATTCATGATGGCTTTCATCCTTTCTTCAAACTGGCCACGGTATTTTGTACCTGCTACCAATGCAGCAAGGTCAAGAGAAATAACTCGTTTGTCAAACAATACTCTTGAAACTTTGCGTTGTACAATGCGGAGTGCAAGCCCTTCTACAATGGCGGTTTTACCAACACCGGGTTCACCAATTAAAATGGGGTTGTTCTTTTTTCTACGAGAAAGGATCTGAGAAACTCTTTCTATCTCCGACTCCCTGCCCACAATGGGGTCTAAAGCTCCCAACTCCGCCATCTTGGTAATGTCACGACCAAAATTATCCAATACCGGAGTTTTACTTTTTGCGGCGCCTGCTTGTTTAGCACCTCCTTTTGAGGATTGAGAATATTTTTTCTCTTCATCAAAATCATCATCATTCTCATCCTGAAATTCGGCACGGGGATCGTTTGATTTTACGATGCCCAGTTCTTGTCTGAATAAATCGTAATCCACGTCAAATTGATTTAAAATTTGTGTAGCAATATTTTCTTTATTCTTTAAAATTGAAAGCATCAGGTGTTCTGTTTCTACTGTGGCACTCTTAAGAGCTTTGGCCTCCAGTACCGTTACCCTGATTACTTTTTCAGCCTGCTTGGTTAAAGGCAGACTGTTAATATTTGCAATATTCTTACCGGTTTTGTCTTTAACCGCCAGTTCAATTTCCTTTCGAAGCTCATACAGATCAACATTGAAGCTTTTAAGAATGCGAACGGCAGTATTATCACCCTCCCTTATTAAACCGAGCAAAAGGTGTTCCGTACCAATAAAATCGTTGCCAAGCCTGAGGGCTTCTTCCCTGCTGAATGAAATAATCTCTTTGACCTGTGCTGAAAAATTATTATCCATTTTTAGATAATTGGTTGTTATACAATATTAACAAATAAATTTGGTTCCTGTTCTTGTGTACTTATAAACGGAATGTTGATAATTTAAGTTGTTTAAGGCCGCCCATTTTATCACTTTTCCAGCGAAAGTAGATTTTGGGGAGAGTGAGGACAGGATTCTACAATTCAAATTAATACTTATGAATGTCAAAACGGATACCAAAGAAAAATTTCATGCCATCACAGTGGCAGAACCAAATATTTCTGCTACTATGACAGAGGAATTAGGAGAATGTTTGCTGCCGTACCTCCAAAATGACGGCTCTGCATTAAACTCACCCGGTGGACAAACCGACGAACCAGTGAAAAACCTTATTTTAATTTTGAACCAGGTAGAAAAAATGGATGTAGCGGCAGCCGAAAAGCTTGTTTACATTCAACAAAAATTCTACGAAAACAATGCCTCTTTTGTTATTTGTGAATTGCAAAAACCGGTAGAAGAATTTCTGGATCAAACGGGATTACTGGAAATGATGAATGTAACGCCTACCCAAAGCGAGGCTTGGGATATAGTACAGATGGAAGAAATAGAAAGAGAATTTTTGGATGAAGAATAAGGAGTTGGGAGTTTTTAGTCGGGAGATAAGAGTTGGGGAACTTTGCCGACACATTTCTTTTGTAAAATTTTGTTTTGCAAAATACTCTGATACTTTAAGCCATTATTGATTATTATTTGTTAACTCTTAATTACTGGAATGTGCAGCTAAATTACCTGAATCTGAGTCTAAGGCATATCACTAACACATCAAAATAACCAACCATTGCATGTTTGCTGTTACTATTCTTGGCAATAATTCTGCTGTACCCGCATTTGATAGACATCCCACCAGCCAGGTGGTAACTATCGATGGCAACAACTATCTGGTAGATTGTGGTGAAGGCACCCAGATACAATTGATCAATTACAAGATCAGGCGGAGTAAAATCTCTCACATATTTATTTCTCACCTGCATGGTGATCATTATTTTGGTTTGATAGGGTTGATAAATTCTTTAAGTCTTTTAGGCCATAAGCAGGAGCTGCATGTATTCGGACCATCACCTTTGAAAGAGATCATTGAACTACAATTAAAAGTGGCGGATACAACCCTTTGTTATCCGCTATTCATCAATCATATTACTGAAGCTGCTACCTTGGTAGACAATAATAAGTTACTGGTAAAATGCTTTCGTACCAATCATCGTATTGAATGCTATGGATTTTCTTTTACTCAAAAAAAACAACCCAGAAAGTTAAATCCGGAGAAAGCAAAAGAATATGAAATCCCATCTTCCTTTTATCAACGGCTGAAGGATGGTGAAGACTATGTACAAAAAGATGGAAGTGTTATTAAGAATGACCTGGTAACTGAAATGGGAGGATCTGCAAGCCGCTATGCTTTTTGTGCAGATACAAAATATGATGAAGCTATACTTCCGCACATTGAAGGTTTTGATATGATCTATCATGAAACTACATATCTCGATAGCCTAAGAGAAAGAGCCGAAAGCCGTTTTCATTCCACTACCAAACAAGCCGCATTGATTGCAAAGAAGGCTGGAGTAAAAAAATTGTTGATTGGCCACTTCAGTAGTAAGTATGATACACTGGAAGAGTTTGAAGCAGAAGCCAAAGAAGTATTTGAAAACACAGAGCTGGCTTTGGAAGGTGTTTGTTATGAGGTGTAAACCCCAACCCCTAAAGGGGCTTAACAAGCCTGTATAAATTTTAAGTTTTAAGGAGCAGGTAAACTCTCATGGCATTTGTGAAGTCACCCATTCATAAAACAAAGGAAATTCTTTTCGCCAGGTAGCTTCATTATGTTTTCCATCATCCCGGATAACGATTGTCATTTTTGTTTTTGAAACTGCGGCCATTTTTTCAAAAGCTCCTAACATATCCGGCACCATAGTCGTGCCTTCCATTTTACCGGCATAGAAATAAATCTTTGACTCCACTTTTTTCCCCGTTGCAGTTATAAGGTTTATCATTTCGGGTTTGCAAATCCAGATGGAAGGAGAAAAAACACCAGCTCCGCCAAACACTTTCGGATATTTTAACACGGCATATAAGGAAATCAAACCTCCCATGGATGATCCGGCAACAAAAGTGTTTTTCTTGTCTTTGAATGTCCGGTATTTTTTATCAATGAAAGGCTTAAGTGTTTTTGCTAAAAAATCAACATAGAGCTGCCCTTCGCTTTTATTTAATTTTCCTGAATCAACACTTAATGTAAAATCACAAGGACTGTATTCATTCATCCGTTTATCTGCACCATTATCAATGGCGACTACAATACATTTTTTTCTTTTCGTGGAATCCAGGAATTCATCCACTCCCCACTCGCCTGAAAATGAAGTGGCATCATCAAATACATTTTGTCCATCATGCAAATAAAGAACAGGATACCGATTTTTAGATACAGTATAATCCTGTGGCAGATAAATCCAAACTCTTCTCGTTCTTTTTAGTTGGGGAATATAGAAAGCAGTATCCAATATTTTTACATTGGAACTTGCAGAGTGTTTTATTTTTTTCTGTGGAAAACTGTCACTCCACCCTGCAATATTAATCTTAATAGATTCATCCTTGCTAACTTCCAACACCCTATTGCTTTTATCAGCACCGCCCGCATTAGTTTCCACTTCTTTCCAACTGCCCCGGGTTATTTTGTATTCATATGTACCTACAGCAAGTTTTAAATCAATATAAAATTGACCATTACCTTTTCGCTGAAACATATATTTTTCATCGGCAGGCTTCCAATTATTAAATGATCCTGCCACAAACAGATCATAACCTCTTGGTTTGGAAGGAAGACTATCAACTTGTAAATGAATAGTGTGTTGCGCAGAAATAATGGATACTACAAAAACAAAAAGTATAGTGAATGCGGATTTAATCATTCCCAAAATTAGTGCATTTAAACCCCCTTAATCAACTCTTTAATTTTAGCATGATGAGCTTCACTCACCTTCCACACAGGCAGGCGAAAAGTATTTTGACAAAGGCCCATTTCATGTAAATATGCTTTTACTCCACTAGGACTACCTTCAGCAAACATGGAGTTTATGATGTCGATATATTTATAATGTAACTTATTTGCTTCCGCATAATTTCCTTTAAGACAATGACGAACCATATCTGAATAATCTTTTGGATATGCATTGGCTACAACAGAAATCAACCCATCTGCACCGGCAGCTATCATTGGTAATGTAATCGGATCATCTCCACTAATGACCATAAAGTCAGCCGGTTTGTTTTTGATGATCTGGTTGATCAAATCAAAATTTCCGCTGGCTTCTTTGGTAGCAAATATGTTTTTACATTCTCTAGCTATTCGTAGTTGTGTTTCTGCTGTTACACTTTGTCCCGTACGGCCGGGAACATTGTACATTATTATCGGCAAGGGAGTAGCAGCATCTAATGCTTTATAATGTTGAAAAATTCCTTCCGGGTTAGGTTTGTTATAATAAGGGGAAACAGAAAGTATTGCATCATACCCCGTAAGGTTGAATGATTCAAAGGCATCTATTACTTCAGCCGTATCATTACCACCAATGCCGGCTACTAATGGTAACCTACCCCCAACTTTTTCTGCTACATAAGAAAATACTTCCTGCTTTTCTGCACCATGTACTGTAGCACTTTCACCTGTTGTGCCTAATACAACGAGGTACTCCACCTGGCCTTTTATCCAAAACTCAATCAGCTTGCTGAAACTTTCCCAATCTATTTGTCCGTCTGCATGAAAGGGAGTAACTATTGCGATGCCGGTGCCGGTGAATTTTTCTTTTAAAGACATTTTTGTAATTAAGAATTAATAGTTAGTAATTGATAATGTAAACCAGGTTAAAAATATTTTGTTCTTTTTGTATTTCAAAAGATGAATAGCGAACAAAACCCTGAAGTGTGCGACGCAACGAAGCCCATCTGTGTTAATGTCGCTGGTAACAAAATTAACTTATCATAATAAAGAGCATATACAATAGTAGCAATGAAAGATTTTATCTAAGTTCCCTTTAGGGACAGTGCTCCTACACCTCTTCCCAAAATCCCATCTTGCCAAATTTTTCAATACGATCACTTACTCTTTTTTCAGGAGGTACTTGCTTCAACTCTTTTATTACAGGTATCAAATAATCTTTTAGTATTTGTGCCGCACCGCTGTAGTCCCAATGTGCACCACCAACCGGCTCGGGAATGATTCCATCTATTAATCCGAAGCCCAGCATTTTATCTGCTGTTAATCTTAACTGTTCGGCTGCTATTTCTTTTTTATCCCAGGTGCGCCAAAGAATGGAAGAACAACTTTCAGGACTGATAACAGTGTACCAGGTGTTCTCCATCATAAAAACTTTATCTCCTACACCTATACCTAGTGCACCGCCGCTTGCACCTTCACCAATGATGACGCAGATGACTGGAACTTTCAGACGTATCATTTCATAAATATTCCGGGCAATGGCTTCGCCTTGTCCTCTTTCTTCTGCCTCGAGGCCGGGGAAAGCACCAGGAGTATCTATTAAAGTTATAATTGGTTTGTTGAATTTTTCTGCTAACCGCATCAACCGTAGTGCTTTTCTATAACCTTCGGGATTGGCCATACCAAAATTGCGGAGCTGCCGCATTTTGGTATTTATTCCTTTTTGTTGCCCGATGATCATGACTGTTTCCCCGGCAAGACTTGCAAAACCGCCTACCATTGCTTTGTCATCTTTTACATTTCTATCGCCGTAAAGTTCAACGAACGAATCGGTCATATTAGTAATGTACTTGAGAGTATAAGGCCTGTCGGGATGACGGCTGAGCTGCACCCGTTGCCAGCTGCTAAGGTTTTCGGTAATTTCTTTTCTTTTATCAAGTATCCCCTGTTCTAATTTTTGAATAGTATCGGTGAGGTCCAGTTTTGTTTTTTCCTGGCGATGTTTCATGCTGGCTATCTCATCAATAAGATCCTTGATAGGCTTTTCAAAGTCGAGGAATTGTCTATTAGCATCGGTTGGCATAGGCTGTAAAATGTGCGGCTAAATTAAGGATTAAATGATAATGCTGATTTTTCTCCTGAATAGTTGATTGTCAGAAGATAAATAATATAAAAACTTTTGGCGGCAAAAGAATGCCGGGCTATCTTTGCCGTCCTGAAAAATGGCTCGGCTTACGAATCATTTGAAGGAGTTGGATCGGTAGTTCAGTTGGTTAGAATGCCGCCCTGTCACGGCGGAGGTCGCGGGTTCGAGTCCCGTCCGGTCCGCAAACTTAAAAAGACCTTGTAATTTAAAATTACGAGGTCTTTTTAATTGATGTATATAGCATCCCCTTGCAATTGAATTATTATTTACAGATACATTTCCCAATTATTATCGTGGTTAATGAAGTAGGACATTCCATTACTCATACTTATGATTTCAATCCCATCTACCTTATTGATCTGTTTTACAAATACAGGCTGAAAGTTATTTTCTGCTTTTAAATAATTTACCAATGAGGGTATGGTAGGTTTTATCTGGTGCAACAATCCGTTGTCATCCGATTCTCTTACAAATGCCTGGCTCATAAAGTAATTTTATTATAATTTTTATTCTACAAATGTTGTGCAAGTTTTTTATTAACCGGAAGTCTGTATTAGTAAATTTATCCGTTTACAATTTCGCCCCCATTTGGGTGTATGAACTGGCCAGATATATAACTTGAATCTTCGCTGGCCAGAAATAAATAAGCTGGTGCTACTTCAGATGGTTCGCCAGCCCTTTCCATAGGCACTTTGCTGCCATGCTCTGATACTCTTTTTTTGTCAAAGCTTGAAACAATCAATGGAGTCCATATAGGGCCCGGAGCTACTCCGTTTACCCGTATCCCTTTCTTAATTAGATTAGCAGCAAGACTTCGGGTAAAAGAAACGATAGCCCCTTTGGTAGCTGCATAATCTACCAGCTCTGCACTTCCTCTATACGCAGTTACTGAAGATGTATTAATAATTACAGCGCCTTTTTTTAAATAAGGTAAAGAATATTTAACCATATAAAACATGGAATATATATTTACTTCAAAAGTTCGTTTCATTTTACTAAGGTCCAGTTCTGCTACATTCTTAGTTTCATAATGAATAGCTGCATTATTTATTAAAATATCCATTTTACCAAAATATGCAATAGTCTTTTTTATAGCGGTATTACAAAACTGTTCTTTACTAATATCGCCTTTAATGAGTAAACACTTTTGTCCATAGCCCTCAATAATGTTTTTAGTGTCATTGGCATCTGTAGTTTCATTTAAATAAACAATAGCAATATCAGCTCCCTGCGTGGCAAATAATATACAAATTGCTCTTCCGATTCCACTATCGCCCCCGGTAATAAGCAATACCTTATTTTTCAATTTATCTGTAAAGGGTAAATGCGCATTGGAAATGGGCTGAGGATGCATCTTTAATTCGCTACCTGGTCTATTTTGAACCTGGGGTGGATTTACTTTCTTTGTAGTTTTTTTTATCATATAATAGTAGCCCGTTGGATTAATGGACTAATAAAATCTCAATCAATAGTTGTTCCAATCTATAGAAGTAGAAAAAAAAATAACTTGCCTTATGATTAATAATAGTAGAGGTTATATATGTAGAAATAACAATAAGCGACTTGGCTAAATCTTGAAGACTCATTAAAAATTTCATCTGCGGGTATAATTGCTTTAACGTTTTGTTAAAGAATGCTTTTTACCTTGATTTTAATCAAAATGGTGGATAAAAAACCAACTTTATGAAAGTGAGCCGTCGTATGTTTTGTTACATTTGTTGTCGCATTCCTCCTAAGCATTTTCGATAAATTATTGTTCGATTTATTTTCTGAAGAATGTTGATCACTCTTGTACCAAATCCAAAATTGCTGCCCCAGAACCAAATCATCCGGGGGTATTTTTTTGGTGAGCCTTTAAAAGAGCAACCTGCCTTTGAGATAACAAATACCAAACCCTGCGTTTAAACTTTTTTTTGGTTAATGCCTCTTTGTCATTTTATGACAGAGATAAAAAAATTTTGTGTAGCATGCAGAAAAAATTCAAAGGAGTATACCTCGTTATCTCATCCCTGCTTATTGGTTTATTACATATCCCATTTGCATTTGCAAAATCAGCAACCGGAACAAAATTATTTCTGGTACCCCCATCAGATTCCACAGTTAAAACAATTAATAATTCATTACCCCCGGCACCGGCGGTAAAATCAGTATATGATAGTTTACACCTTACACTAAAAGGCCTGAGCCAGGAAGCATTTGACTATGCAAAAATGGGCTTGGAAAAATTAGTGGCCGAAGGAAAACTGATGAATGATTCGATTATTTCTATTATTGATTTCAGTAAACCAAGTGCTGAGAAAAGACTTTTTATACTCGATCTTAAAAATTATAAAATCCTCTTTAATACTCTTGTAGCACATGGAAGAAATACCGGCCGTGAGTGGGCAACTTCTTTTTCCAACGAGAATGAAACTTTTAAAAGCAGCCCAGGCTTTTATATTACCAAAAAAACATACGAAGGCAAAAATGGCTACTCCTTAAAATTGGCTGGTGTGGAAAGAGGGATTAATGACAAAGCCTATGAAAGAGGCATTGTTATCCATGGTGCTGCATATGTTAATAGCGAAATGGCCAATGCACAAGGCTTTATTGGCCGCAGCCATGGTTGTCCGGCCTTGCCACAACAATTAAACCGTCCTGTTATCAATAAAATAAAGAACGGCACTTGCTTGTTTATTTATCATCCCTCATATGTAAATCGTTCAGTGGTATTGAACTAAGTATTTTTTGTTTATAACTCCTTCTCTTCTCCGTTGACCAATCTTTATCTTTGAGCCTAAACAATTAGTATGCTCAAGGTTGGCATTTTCGGCGTCGGACATTTAGGCAAATTTCATTTGAATAACTGGAAAGAAATTCCCGGGGTGGAAATAGTTGGTTTTTATGATCCGCATGATGATACAGCCAATGAGGTGGGTGAAAAATACCAGCTTCCCCGTTTTCTCGATGCAGATGCACTGATAGATGCCTGCGATGCAATTGATGTAGTAGCTCCCACAAATTTTCATTTTCAATGGTGTGAAAAAGCAATCAAAAAAGGGAAACATGTTTTTGTGGAAAAACCATTGGCCAACACTATGGAGGAAGCCCGGCAATTGGTAAAGCTGGCAAAAGAATCCGGAATTAAATTCCAGGTGGGACATGTAGAAAGATTTAACCCTGCATTTTTAGCAATCAAAGGTCTGGCACTTAATCCAATGTTTATCGAAGTACACAGACTGGCACAATTCAATCCACGGGGAACGGAAGTAAGTGTGATATTGGATCTGATGATACATGATATTGACATCATTTTAAGCATTGTAAAAAGTGATGTAAAAAATATTTCTGCCAGTGGTGTGGGTGTAATGACGGAAACTCCGGACATTGCCAACGTAAGAATTGAATTTGATAATGGCTGCGTAGCCAATCTTACCAGCAGCCGCATATCTATGAAGAAGATGCGGAAAATAAGATTGTTTCAAAAAGATTCCTACATCGGTATTGATTTTCTGAATAAGAAAACAGAAATAATAAAATTAAAAGAAGCAAATGATTCCAATGTGTTTGCGTTTGATATAGAAACACCCACTGGTAAAAAAACAATTGCGATGGCCAACCCAGTGGTGCCAGAAGTAAATGCCATTAAAATGGAATTGGAAGAATTTAAAAATGCCATTGTCAACAATACTAAAACAATAGTATCTGAAATGGATGGACTGATGGCTATGGAAGTAGCACACCAGATACTGGATAAAATTGCCAACAACGTTATTACCCGATAAATGAGTTCCGGAAAAAAAATATCTGTGGCATGGTATGCTTTAATGGATTTCATTACTGCATCACTTGCATGGGCCTGTTTTTATTTCATTCGCAAATGGATATTGGAACAAACCATTGCCTATAAAGGACAACTCATCCTTAATGATCAATTCTGGCTCGGCATTATATTAGTTCCTGCAAGCTGGCTTATACTTTATACGATAGTTGGTGCTTACCGGCATTTATATAAAAAATCGAGACTGTTTGAATTTACCAGCACATTTGTTTGCAGCCTCATTGGTTGTATTGTTTTATTTTTTGTACTGCTGTTGGATGATGTAAATAATAATTACTCTTACTATTACCTGGCCTTTCTTAGTTTGTTTGCCGTGCATTTCACTTTTACATTTTTGGGCCGTTGGCTTATTCTTAGAAAAACAAAAAGGCAACTGCTGAAAGGCAACGTATACTTCAATACATTAATGGCCGGCAGCCAGGATAATGCAATACGTATTTTTAAAGAAACAGAAAAAAATTTGCATGATGGTGGCTATCGCTATGTGGGTTTTATCACCCCGGACAACCATGGTAAAAATGGAATTCATAAATTAATTCCTAAGCTGGGCAACTTTGATGAACTGGAAAAAATTATTGACACCAATGATATTAAACTGGTAGTGCTTGCTTTTGAAAAAACACAGCAGTCTATGCTGGAAAATATCATCAATCGCCTGAGTGAAAAAGATGTGGAGATTAAAATTCAACCTAATACTTTAGATATTTTAGCAGGCTCTGTAAAAACCAGCAGTGTGATGGGTGCTGCACTAATAGATCTGCAAACAGGCCTTATGCCGGAGTGGCAACAGAATATAAAACGGCTTATTGATATTACAGTAGCAATATTTGCTTCCATTATTTTACTACCATTAATGTTGTATGCTGCAATTCGCTTAAAACTTACTTCCAAAGGACCCCTATTTTTTTCGCAGGAAAGAATTGGCTACAAAGGCAAACCTTTTCAGATGTATAAATTCCGCAGCATGATAAATGATGCAGAAAAAAATGGTCCGGCACTTTCATCAGAAAATGATCCCCGCATTACAAACTGGGGAAAGGTGATGCGTAAGTGGCGGATTGATGAACTGCCGCAACTTTGGAATATTTTAATAGGGGAAATGAGTTTGGTAGGACCAAGACCGGAACGTCGTTATTATATTGACCAGGTTATTTCCCGCAATCCTTATTACAAATATTTGCTGAAAGTAAAGCCGGGATTATCCAGTTGGGGCATGGTGCAGTTTGGCTATGCAGAAAATGTGGAGCAGATGGTGGAACGGAGTAAATATGATCTGTTGTATATCGAAAACATTTCCCTGGCACTGGACTTTAAAATAATGCTGCACACTTTGCGGATTATATTTAAAGGGAAAGGGAAATGAATGAATTGGCCGTTAATCTTTATTTTTGAGAAAACTCCAGCTTTTGAGAAAATATATTTATCTACTGATAGCAATTCAAGGATTAACTCTTACAGCTTTCTCACAATACTGGCAACAACAAACAAACTACACTATTGATGTTTCATTAAACGATAAGGAACACACCTTAACAGGTTTTGAAAAAATAGAATACATCAATAATTCTCCTGATACATTAAAGTTCATCTGGTTTCATCTCTGGCCCAATGCCTATAAAAATGACAAGACCGCCTTCAGCGATCAACTGCTGGAGAATGGCAGTACAAAATTTTATTTTTCCGGCAAAGAAGATAAAGGTTATATCAACCGTCTTGATTTTAAAGTAAACAATATAACAGCCGCAACAGAAGATCACCCCCAGCATATTGATATTGTAAAAATAATTTTACCAGCACCGCTCCCACCCGGTCAAAAAATAAACATCACCACTCCTTTTCATGTAAAGCTGCCGTATAATTTTTCCCGTGGCGGACATGATGGACAAAGCTATCAAATAACACAATGGTATCCTAAACCAGCAGTGTACGATGCCACAGGATGGCACCCTATGCCCTATCTTGACCAGGGAGAATTCTATAGTGAGTTCGGCAGTTTTGATGTAAGCATTACTCTTCCAAAAAATTATGTGGTGGCCGCAACCGGTGATTTACAAAATGCTCCGGAAAAACAATGGTTAGCATCGAGAGCCAATTATAACTGGGAGCCAATAAAACAGCCCGTAAAAAATGTTAGCGGACAATTAAAAACATCTTACCAACTTTTTCCTGAATCTGAAGCGATAAGTAAAACCTTACAATACAAGCAAAATAATATTCATGACTTTGCATGGTTTGCCGATAAGCGTTTTATTGTAAACAGCGATACCTGTAAACTTTCTTCCGGTAAAGTAATTGATGTATATACTTTTTATACTCCACAAGAAAAAAATACCTGGGCACAAAGTGTGAGTTATGGAAAAGATGCTGTTCGTCATTACTCCGACATGATAGGAGAATATCCTTACTCTATTGTACAGGCTGTGCAAGGGCCAAAAAGTTTTGGTGGTGGAATGGAATACCCAACTATAACTGTTATCTCTCCAACCAATAGTACGATTGCCTTAGATAATGTTATTGCACATGAAATTGGCCACAACTGGTTTTATGGAATATTGGGCAGCAATGAAAGGAAATATCCATGGATGGATGAAGGCCTCAACTCCTATTACGAAAATAAATATCAGCTTAAAAAAAATAAGAAATATTCAACTCGTACACAACAAAACATATTAGAAACATTTGTTGCAGAAAAAAAAGATCAGCCTATTGCTACAACATCCGAACAATTTACTACTGCCAATTATGGTTTGGTGGCCTATTATAAAACTTCGCAATGGATGCAATGGATGGAAGAATACCTGGGCACAGCCACTTTCAATAAAGCCATGCAGGAATATTACAGGCAATGGCAATTCAAGCATCCGCAGCCGGATGATTTAAAGAAAGTAATGGAATCGGTAAGTGGTAAAAACCTTGATTCTGCGTTTGCTTTGCTTACACAAAAAGGAAACTTGCCGAATATTAAGAAGAAAGGAATTGGCATACAATCACCGATGGGCCTTGTAATTGGTAAACTTGATTCAAAAAAAACGGCAATTACTATTTCACCTGTTATCGGAGCAAACAGCTATGATAAAATAATGCTTGGTGCAGCCATTACCAATCTAAGAATGCCTCCTAATAAATTTCAGTTTCTGGCTATTCCTATGTATGCAACTGGTTCAAATAAGCTAAACGGTATCGGTTTTGTTAATCTCAATCTTTTTCCAAGAAATGTTTTTCAAAAAATAGATATCGGGGTTAGCGGATCTTTTTTTACGGCCGATCAGTTTACCGATGAAGAAGGCAACAAAAATTTTCTTGGCTTTGGGAAAATTGTTCCCGGCCTTCGATTTACTATGAAGCAGAATAGTGAACGCAGTAGCATCTATCGCTATATTCAGTTTAAAAGTTTTTTAATAAATGAAGATGGTCTTCGTTTTTTTCGGGACACTTCTATCATAGGCATGGATACAGTTATTACAAATAAGTACCGTACAGTCAGTACTAATAGAACCTTAACCCAACTACAATTTGTGCTGGAAAATAACCGGGTGCTTTATCCTTACCGTGGCGAAATAAAAATAGAACAGGGTAAAGATTTTGTTCGAACAGCTTTTACCGGGAAATATTTTTTCAATTACCCCAAAGAAGGTGGCTTGAATGTCCGATTCTTTGCCGGAAAGTTTTTTTATACTGGTGGAAAGACCATCACTAAACAATTTGCTACGGACCGCTATCATTTAAATTTGACGGGTGCTAATGGTTACGAAGATTATACGTACAGCGACTACTTTATTGGTCGCAATAGATTTGAAGGTGTTGCCAGTCAACAGATAATGGAAAGAGATGGTGGCTTTAAAGTAAGAACCGATTTGCTGGCAGATAAAATTGGTAAAACAGATGATTGGCTGGTAGCTACTAATTTCAGTACTACCATTCCTTCTTCTATTAATCCATTAAGTTTATTGCCGGTAAAAATCCCTTTAAAAGTATTTTTTGATATCGGGACTTATGCCGAAGCATGGAAAACAGATTCTGGTCTCGACCATTTTATTTTTGATATGGGATTGCACATACCACTGCTAAAAGAAACAGTGAACATTTATATTCCGCTTGTTTATAGCAAAGTGTATAAAGATTACATTCAATCCACAATTGAGAAAAAAGGAAGAATTTGGAAAACAGTTTCGTTTTCTATTGATATTTCCAATTTCAGTTTTAGGAAAATAGACCGCAAACTCAATTTCTGATGAGTGGCGAAGCCAACATACAATTTATAACCAATAACCAGATTGATAAAGCCAAGTGGGATAAATGCATTGACACTGCAAGCAATGGATTAGTCTATGCTTATTCTTTTTACCTGGATGTAATGTCAAAACATTGGGATGCCCTTGTACTCACCAATGGACTTCAATCGGAGAATGAATATGAAGCAGTAATGCCATTGACATGGAATAAAAAATTTGGATTCGATTATTTATACCAGCCTTTCTTAACTGCACAATTGGGAATTTTTGGCAAAAGCCTTTACCCTGAATTGATAAAACAATTCATTCAACAGATTCCAGCTTCATTCCGGTTAATTGAAATTTCATTGAACAGTAAAAACCTTGAGGGAGTTCCTGCTGATTCCATAGTTCGGACTAATTACATTCTCGACTTACAAAGCCCTTACAACACATTATACGGCAACTACCGGGAAAATATTCAGCGTAATATTAAAAAATCAATACAACTCGGTTGTATAGTTCAAAAAAGTTTTGATGCAGAGCTGGTAATTAAACTAGCGGTAGAGCAAATGAAAACTCAGGGTAATGATGGAGGGGAAAATGTGGACCGTTTCAGAAAATTATACCAGTTGATGAAACAGAAACAGATGGCCACTACGTACGGAATATTCTCCCCACAGAATGAACTGCTGGCTTCATGTGTATTCTTCTTTTCACACAACAGGGCTTATTATATCTTGGTGGGCAATCATCCTGATGGAAAAAATACCGGAGCCTCCCATTCATTGATAGATGCCTTTATAAAAGATAATGCCGGAAGAAACCTGTTACTTGATTTTGAAGGATCAGACATTCCCGGTCTTGCCAATTTCTACAGTAGTTTTGGTGCCGTAAAAGAAATGTACCCGGCATTAAAAATCAACCGGCTGCCTTTTTATTTAAAGTGGTTGAAAAAATAATTAATTCTGTTCCATCACTTTCTCTGCTATCAACAGATCAAGGGGCCTGGTGATCTTGATATTATTCTCCTCGCCTTCTACCAGCGATACTTTCATTCCGTATGCTTCGGCCACGGTAGCTTCATCCGTAAATTTATCTTTATAATCTATCTGGAAAGCTGGCAATAAAATTTTGCTATGAAATGTTTGCGGTGTTTGTATCAGCATTACCCGGTTACGATCGAATGTCTCGTTGCCTTCTTCCCGCAACAAACGGATGCTGTCTTTTGAAGCAATAGCCGGTATAGCAGTACCTGTTTCCACTGCCTGTGCATAGCAACGATGAATCAAATCTTTTGACACCAAACAGCGAACACCATCATGTACAAAAATAATAGACTCTTCTTCCACTAATGCCAATCCATTTTTCACCGATTGAAAACGGGTATCACCTCCGGCAGTAATGCGGATGCGGTTCTTATCAAAAAAAGCATCAATGATTTCTTGTCCCATATCGGTGTAATCTATCGGCAATACTAATATCACCTGCAGATCATCATAAGCATCTAAAAAAGCTTTGAGAGTATAATATAAAACCGGTTTGTCTTTGAGTAATATAAATTGTTTGGGAAGATTGCCACCCATTCTTACTCCTGCTCCTCCCGCAACTATAATGGCATATTTTTTCATTGGTACAAAGATAAGCTGCTAAACTCTTTCAATGGAAGACTTGTCTATTTCTATTGAAGTAATTGCAGTTGCTCAATAGAATTCATGCAGTTGAAGTGTGTCCCGATACACTATCGTTATCGGGATAGACTGACGCAAGGGACGATGATAGTCCACAGGATCCTTCGGATAGTACTACAGCTGGTAACAAAAAATTTTTTATTATTTATAAATAGAAATCTCATCCCTTCCATCACTTCCCCTTATCCCTCTATACATTCCCTCACTATTAAATACCATCGCTGCATTTCCTTTTGCATCCACACCTATCATTCCACCTTCGCCATCTATCTTCATTAGTTTATCATGCACCACTATGTTCATCGCTTCTTCAAGGGAAAGGCCTTTGTATTCCATTAGGCAACTTACATCGTAGGCCGTTACGGCCCGGATAAAAAGTTCGCCATGGCCTGTGCAACTGATAGCACAGGTTTTATTATTGGCATAAGTGCCGGCACCAATGATGGGAGTATCTCCTACTCTTCCAAATTCTTTATTCGTCATACCACCGGTGCTGGTGGCGGCAGCTATGTTGCCATGTTTATCCAATGCAGCGGCACCAACAGTTCCAAATTTTTTATCTTGCAAAGAAACATTATGATCTAATGCCACTTCATCACTTCCCTGCATTTGTTTCCATTGATCGTAGCGAAACTGTGAAAAGAAATATTCATCCGTTTCAGTTTTTAATCCATTCTTCATTGCAAAATCATAAGCACCTTGCCCGTTCAGCATTACATGCTGGCTCTTGGTCATAATAGTATAAGCCAGCTCCACCGGATTTTTTATATGCCGTACGGCGGATACTGCACCAGCCATCAGGTTGCTACCATCCATTATAGATGCATCCATTTCCTGGGTACCATCTTTTCCAAATACAGAACCTTTACCTGCATTAAACAAAATATTATTTTCCAGTGAAATAACAGCAGCCTGTACAGATTCTATTGCTGATTGTCCTTTTTGCAACACACTGCTACCGGCATCCAATGCATCTTCCAAAGCTTTTTTATAAGCCGCTTCTTTTTCAACCGTCATATCTTTTTTAAGAATAGTGCCGGCGCCGCCATGGATAACCAAAGTAAATTTTGACATACGGGTAAGTGGGTATTATTTAGTTATCGAAATTAGGTATTTTGTTGCCGAAATAATTCCGGGTATATGCTAAAGAAAAATTTATCCAAAAGTGATCTGTTACTGATAGCCGCTAACCTATTGCCGGTGTATGGCGTTTGGTTTTTGGGCTGGCACCCCACCGAAGCTTTTATTGTATATGCACTGGAAACTTTTATTGTTGGCTTCCTTACTATTTTAAAATTGCTGATGATAACTTTTGTAAAAGGAAAAGATGAATGGCATAACCAAGGTACAAGCACCAAACAACATGGATTGTTCTTTATCTTTTTCTTTATCATGCATTATGGAATATTTACCCTGGTACAGACAAGTATTTTTTCACAAGCCGCCAATATTACTCCCCCGGGCAGCGGCATGTTTCATTTCTTTTTTAATTGGCCATCGTATATAAATGCAGACATAGCTTTAATGCTGTACGTTTTTATTGCGGGGTACATCGCTAAAAATCTTATTCCATTTATCTGGAATAAAGAATATAAAACAAAATCGATGATGCTGGTGATGTTTGAACCGTATGGACGAATTTTTATTCAGCAGTTCACTGTTATTCTTGGCAGTATGTTCCTAAGCCTTGGACTAGGAAAAGTTTTTATATTGATCTTTGCGGTGGTTAAAATTTTATTTGATATGTTGGACTTTGGAGCTCTCATAGGTAAAGCAAATGAGAAAATGAAAAAAGACTCAGCTAAGCAATAGTTCACATTCCTTCAGCAATTTCTCTTTATCAATTGCTACTGTGCCCACTTCCTCACACACTACTCCACCAGCTACGTTGGCCACTTCAGCCATCAAGTGCACATTCTCAGTAGCTGCATATACCAGTGCTGCTACTGCAATCACCGTATCGCCTGCACCAGATACATCTGCGATGCTGCGGATATGTGTTGGAATAATTTTTCCGTCCTCTGCTTGCTGATAAAAAACTCCTTTTTCGGAAAGAGTGATGAAAGAAACTTTATGTTGCAGCAACTGTACGAGTTGCTGGTGAATATCTTTTAATATAGTTTCATTCACCACATCTACTAATAGATTCAATCCTTCTTTTACTTCCTTCAGATTAGGCTTAAATATATCCACCCCTTGATAAGAAAAGAAATTTTTTCTCTTGGGGTCTACTGCTGTAATGATGCCTGCACTTTTACACAAAGCAATTACTTCGCTGATTATTTTTTCGGTCAGCACTCCTTTATTATAATCTTCAAAAATTACCACATCAGGGTTTGCAGATTTTATAAACCCCTGAATTTTTTCCAGCAACAAATTTTCATCTTCAGCCCCAAGGTCTTGGGTAATTTCAGCATCCAGCCGCATCATGTGCTGGTTGCGACTAATTATTCTTGTTTTGCTAGTGGTAATACGTTGGCTGCTTTTTATTAGCCAGTCTGTATCTATGGTATTAGTTTTAAAAAGTTGGGTTAGCAGTTTACCTTCTTCATCATCTCCAATAACTGAAAGTACAGATACTTGGGCGCCAAGGCTGCGGCAGTTCAACGCCACATTACCGGCACCACCAATGCGGTAATCTTTTTTATCCAGGCTTACCACCGGCACTGGTGCCTCCGGTGAAATTCTTTCCACATGCCCCCACATATACGTATCAAGCATTACATCACCTATTACCGCCACCTTCATGGAGGCAAAGTTTTGAAACAGCTTTTTAAAATCTTCCATACCTCAAAATAAAGCAATAAAACATTTTGGTCGATATTTAACTCAAAATATATTACCAAAGTTGAAATCCAAAACTGATCATACTAGGCGATGTGATATATATCGGACATATCTAAGTTTCATGGCATAATGGCTGGGGTCATATTGGCTGGTGGAGAGATGTCACAACCAGGATACAAAGTTATCTGACATATCACCTATAAAATATTAATTTTATTAAGATATTTTAGGGAAGGAAAAAGCCTTTTTTGCAGCGGCCATAACTTTAAATATCCTGAATCAGCACTGCAAATACTATATTTGATTCCATATGCCAGACCAGATTTTTTATTATAATAATTTTGGTTCTCAGTTTGAAAAAAGCATACTTCAATGCTCAGAACCGGAGATATGGACAACGGATTATGATACCCATGGCAGGGTTTACCTGGAAATGAAAGAAAGGGTAGAACAGCAAAAGAAAATAATAGACAGTTTTTTTACAAAAGAGTTTCCTGTATTGGATATTGGTTGTGGATTTGGCAGGCAGGCTATAGTGTTGGCAAAAAAAGGTTACACAGTAACAGGCATAGATAGTAGTCCGGTTTTTATTGAAATTGCCCGAAAGCTTTTTGCAAAACTTGGATATGAAGGCCGCTTTCATTCAACAGACATTTTAAAAGAAAATGTATTAACAGAAAAGTTCAGACAAATACTTTTGTTGGATGTACTGGAGCATATAACTCCCAGGTTGCGCCACAGGTTTCTTGATAAAGTTTTTTCCTTATCTATGCCGGGTGCAATACTTATTATTTCTCTTCCAAAAATAAAAAATAGGTTTACCTCAAAAATTAATAACAGGGTTAGAAAAAGAGTTACGCAACATATCCCCTATTTTTTTACAAGAGAGGAACACCCTTATCCAATACCTGAACAAAAAAACATGGCAAACCTCACAAGCAAATGGTTTGATGTAAGGGATTACTTTGAAACTAAAGACACAGCCTTTTATGCCTTAGCAGCAAAGTATTTAAAGTAAAAATAAAAATTGCATAGGAGTTACGGTTTGTAACCATTCGCTTTTTTATGCACTCTCTTTCTGCTAAACATTAATGAGATTTTAATTTCCTTCACCAAAAAATACCCTATTTATGGTATTGGAACCAACCCAAAACTTATCCTAAATTACAGTACCAAACTACTTCCAGCTATGTCATCTACTCCACATAAACTCGGCCTCTCACTTTCCGGTGGAGGCTACCGGGCTGCGGCCTTTCATCTGGGTACTTTAAATAAACTACAGGAAATGGGTTTGCTGCAACAGGCAAATGTTATTTCCACTATTTCCGGGGGCTCTATTGCAGGTGCTTATTATTGCCTGGAGAAAGATGACTACCATAATTTCAGCAACAGCCTGTACCATGCACTGCAGAAAAAAAATGTGATCAGCAAAGTTTTATTGTCTATTACTTTTTTTCAACTGGTATTCTTTGCCCTTCTTTTTTTAGTGCCTGCATTCTATTTTTTGTTTACACCTTGTGCCTGGTTATTTCCCATACTGCTGGCTGCCTTTTTTTACCTGTTGATGAAATTCCAGTTTCATATTTTCCCCGTCAGCAAGAGAATAGAAGCTATTTATGATGAATTTTTTTATAATAAAAAAAAGCTGGGTGATTTACCGGAGCATCCCATTTTAGTGATCGGCTCTACCAACCTGCAAACATCCCGGCCCTTTACTTTCTCTAAAAACTGGATGCAGGATTCTACTTATCAATATATGAAACCACCGGTTACTTTTATTGCTGACAACTTCCCCATATCCCGGGCAGTAATGGCTTCATCTTGTGTGCCCTTTGCTTTTACTCCCATTAAAATTGGTACTGAATATTTTAAAAACAAAGATGATATAAAACGGGTGCAGCCACTATTGGTTGATGGCGGTGTGTACGACAACCAGGGCATTCATAAAATAATGCAGCAGGGTCAATATGATTGTGCCCATATAATTACCAGTGATGCAGGCAGCGATTTTTATAGCAATAAAAAATTCCGTAATACAATTTCTTTACTTATCACCACAGTAGATGTTTTTATGTCCCGCATAAAAAAAGCACAGATGGTGGATGATATTTATCAGAATGCATCTACTAATAAAAAACAAGTGGCTTATTTATCGTTGGGCTGGAATATTGAAAATTGTATTCCGGGGTTTATAAAAAATCTTGCCGCCAAACAAATTACCCAATCAGTAATAGATGCACATCAGCTAAAGCCAGATTGGGTAGCCAATCCGGAACAGTATGCAAACGACATTACCGTTTATTTGAAAAACAAAACAGGATATGATACTATTGATAAACCGACTAAAGAGGAAAAAAAAATTGCCCGAAATGTAGGAACCAATCTTACTGCCCTTAGTAAACAAAAAGTAGATTGCCTGATGAAACAAGCTGCCTGCTTAACAGAACTGCAGGTAAAATTATATTGCCCATCATTGATAAATTAATTGTTATGACACCAAACACCCAGGGTATCAATTCAGAAACAAAACCGCCTTTCCGTAAATTAAGAGGCTATGCATTTGACCCTTCTCTTTCCCTCCGGCTGGAAACCTCACAGGTAAATAATATCGTGTATAAAATTGATTGGGAAGAATTGGATCTCTATCCCAACACAACTAAACAAACAGTGCCTGCAGGTGAGTATATAGAAATTATAGATTACGATCCTGCCACAGGTGTTTTTTATCCTCCAGTTGATTTGAATGAAAGATACCTGCTTGCACAGGATGGTCTCGATCCGAGTGTAAGCAATCCGAAGTTTCACCAGCAAATGGTGTATGCAGTATTAATGACAACAATTAAAAATTTTGAAGCAGCTTTGGGCCGAAAAGTACAATGGGCGGAGCAATACATACCACTTGCAAAAGACACTAACAAAGTAAAGGCCTCTGCATTTGTTGCCAGGTTAAGAATATACCCGCATGCCTTGCGCCAATCCAACGCCTATTATAATCCATTAAAGAAATCAATCTTGTTTGGATATTTTCCTGCACAGCCGGCACAACCACAATTGCAATTACCCGGTGGCACGGTGTTCACTTGTTTAAGTCATGATATCATTGCACATGAAACCACCCATGCAATATTGGATGGATTGCATAGAAGATACATTGAACCTACACATCCGGATACAAGAGCTTTTCATGAAGCCTTTGCAGATATCGTTGCGTTGTTTCAGCATTTTACTTTTCCGGAAGTATTGAAACATCAGATTGCAAAAACAAGAGGTGATCTTGCTGCGCAAAATCTACTGGGCCAGTTAGCCGAAGAGTTTGGTAAAGCGATGGGTAGTTATGGTAGCCTGAGAGATGCAATTGGTTATACCGATCCTGTAACCAAAAAATGGATGCCCCATAATCCTGATCCGAATGAATATGCCACTAAAATGGAATTTCATGAAAGAGGTGCTATACTGGTAGCCGCCATCTTTGATGCATTTTTAAATATTTATAAACAACGGATAAAAAAATTATTGCGGGTTGCTACTAATGGCTCCGGTATTTTGCCTGAAGGCGATCTGCATCCGGATATGGTGGATCTTCTTTCCAATCATGCTGCTGAAACGGCATCAAGGGTATTAAGAATATGTGTAAGAGCAGTTGATTATTGCCCGCCGGTAGATGTAACCTTTGGCGATTATTTGCGGGCAATTATTACAGCAGACTTAGATATGGTGGCTGATGATGAAAAAAGTTACCGGGTAGCATTTATCGAAGCCTTTCAGAAAAGAGGAATTTATCCCGGTGCAGTAAAATCAATGTCTGTTGAATCGTTGGCCTATGAACAATATCCGGAGTTGATATTAGAAGATAGTAATGCAGAAATATTTGTAAAGTTTTTACGATTGTATAAAGAGAAAATTTCTTATCTCACAGACAGAAAAGAAATTTATGACCTCACTAAACAATTCATTAGTGGCGGCCCTGTAGCACAGATGGGGATGCATGAAAGGATAAATATCAAATTTCTTCGATCAAAATCAGGCGATCGTTTTTCGCAACTAGCAGGTCTTCGATTTACAGGTAATGAACAACAGTGTTGCAAAGAAGGATTTGATTTTTCAAAATTTTCTAAAACAGCATCCTATTCTATAGAAAACCTTTGGTTGGCCAGTCGCATTACTCCTAATGATAAAATAGTGAATCATGTAATTATTACAATGGGTCAAAAGCGGGGTGTTAATGCATTCATAGATGCCAATGGTGATTTTAAAATTAAAAACTACTACCAACCTGAGTTAGCAAAAGAAAATAAAGCTGGCTTTATTTTCCGTGGAGGATGCACTTTGATATTTGATCTGGATACCATGAAATTAAAATATGCCATCAAGAAAGATATTAATGACATAAAAAGAATGGAACAACAATACCGGTATAGCAAGGGTATGTTTGATGGCGATGCAGCCTTCACCTATTTTGATGATAAAACGTTGGCTGGATTATCCGGACCGTTCGCTTTTATGCATTCACATTCCAATCACCCATAAAATAATTGTATGAGCAATATAGATTCAGTTAAAATAAGAATGTATCGCCATGGTTTTGGCGATTGCTTCCTAGTTCGTTTCTTTAAAGGAGATAAACTTTCTTTTAAAATGCTGATCGATTGCGGTCTTAAGCACAACGACAGTATGCCCGATCTTAGCATTGCCGATGTGGTGAATGATATAAAAAAAGAAGTATCCATAAAGAGAGGAACTAAAATGATTCCCCATCTTAATGCGTTGGTTGTTTCTCATGAGCATTGGGATCATGTATCTGCATTTAAACCAGAGAAAAAATTGTTTGATGATTTTGATATAGATAATATCTGGATGGCCTGGACAGAAAATCCTAAAGACAAAATAGCCCAGCAGATAAATGCTAACCTGAAAAGAAATGTAACTGCTTTAGGCGTTGCCGCTAAAAAATTGGCAAAGTCAACCTCCACTAAAAAAAGAACTGGATTTTATAACAATTCATTCATGGGGTCACAAATGCTGGGTGTAAGAGAAAAATTTGATAGTGCATTAAGTAGCCTGCTTGATTTTTATGGCCCATTCACCGCTACATCTACCACACCCAGCGGTATTAAAATAAAAGACAATTACGATATAAGTACCGAAACACAAAAGGCATTTGATCATATAAAAACAAAATTGGCGAAAGGAAAATCAGCCATTAAATATTTTAACCCCGGTACTTTAATGGAGAAAATGGAGTTGCTCCCCGGTGTTAGAATATATGTTATGGGGCCACCAAAAGATGAACGACTTAACAAAGATGCTCCCTCAAGCGGTGCAGCCAAAGAAGTATATCTTGGTCTTAACAATGCAAGCATGGCCGGTTTTGTAAAAGGTGTTTTAAAAAGTGCCGGGGCAGATCAGGGATTTGATGATGGTAGTCCTTTTACCAATGTGGAAATGATTACAACTGAAGAAGCAAAGAATTATACTTATTACAAAAACACCTATTTCAGTAAAGAAGAAACATGGCGAACGATAGAAGAAGACTGGTTGGATATGGCTGGTTCATTGGCATTACAAATGGATAATGATACCAATAACACAAGTCTTGTATTGGCAATAGAATTAATAGACAGTGGGAAAATATTATTATTTCCGGCGGATGCACAAGTGGGCAACTGGCTTAGCTGGCATGATCATACCTGGAAAGTAAAAAATGGCAGCAGCACCAAAGAAATTACCGCAACAGATATATTAGATAAAACTGTTTTTTATAAAGCTGGTCATCATGCCAGTCATAACGCCACCTTAAAAGAGCTTGGGCTTGAATTAATGAAAGATGAAAGACTGGTAGTTTTTATTCCGGAGAAAGAAGAGCAGTATAATGGAATTCCATATCCTGAGCTAATTGACCGGCTGAATGAACAAGCTAAAGGAAGAGTTTTATTTTCTGCAGATGCAAATTATCCGCCCGAAGAAACATTGAAAACAAAGCCAGCAGGTATTACTAAAAAGGATTGGGATGCTTTTAAGAAAAAGATTGTGGTAACCGATACATTTATTGAATATACAATAGATGATGAGTGAATGATGAGATAGTAAAATAAAGTGAAGCTTACTACTTCGTTTTTTTCTTAATAGAAGGGAAGGCTACATTCAACCCTTTGATCACATCGGCAGTGATGTTTAGGGCCGTGTCTTTGTAATAAAACAAACCCGGCTCATAGGACATGATGTAGGTATAATTTTTATTTTTATTATAATCTTTAATAAAACCCTCGATATTTTTTTTCACTTCGTTTTCCCGGCGGGTCTTTATATCGAAGTAATCTCTGTCCAGTTCTTCCTTTTTTACACGAATGTTTTCTTCCATCTTCTTTAATTCTACCGAAGCAGCTTCGTACTGTGTTTGAGTAAGAGTACCAGCTTCATATTGTTTTTGATAAAAAAGATATTTTTCCTGCAGGCCCTTTGCCATCCTTTCTATTACTCCGGAGTTCTCCGTTTCTTTCTTAGTCAATTCTGCTTTCACTTCTTTCACCATGTCAAAATTATTGGCCAGTGAATCCATTTCGAAATAGGCAATTCGAAAGTTTCCGTTATGAACAATAGAATCATTCACCGAAATTTTACTTCCCTTATCACTACCCTTCCGGGAACTAAACTGGTTAAAAAGAAGATAACCTGCCACCAATGTCAGCACTACATTCCAGATAATTAAACCATTTTTCATTCAGTCTCTTTTAAACAAAATTAACCCCGATCAGGCGGGCAAATATAAGCATCGTCAGGGATTAACGGATTATTAGGGATTTTACAAAGCCTATTGTATAAAAAACAAAAAGCCATCATAAAATCTCTTTCAAAAACAATTGAGGAGTAAGAAACCTCTTACTCCTCAATACTATCTATCATTCATGAATTCAATTTAATCAGTGAATTCCTTTCACTCAATCCTGCAATCCGTGATTTACTCTTCCTCATCAAATGCCATCGCCTCACGGGTAGATTGCAGCAATTCATATTCTTCTTTGCTTCCTACAATCATACTTTCAAATTCTCTCAAACCAGTACCAGCAGGTATCGGATGTCCGGTAATAACATTCTCCTTCAAGCCCAGCATATCATCCGTTTTACCATTAATGGCTGCTGATGATAATACCTTGGTTGTTTCTTGGAATGATGCGGCTGATATCCAGCTTGGCACACCCAATGAAGCCTTAGTAATACCCAGCAATGTAGGCGATGAAGTAGCTGGTTTAGCATCACGGAATTCTACCAATTTTTTATCATTACGACGAAGAATTGAATTCTCTTCCCTTACTTCACGAAGACTTACTATCTGTCCTGCACGAAGCTTGGTGCTATCACCGATTTCAGTTACTACTTTCTTGTCATAGATAAAATCGTTTTCTTCTACAAACTCAAACTTATCAGTTAAATCATCTTCCAGGAATCTTGTATCACCCGGATCTACAATGTTTACTTTACGCATCATCTGGCGAACGATTACTTCAATGTGCTTGTCATTGATCCTTACACCCTGCAAACGATAAACTTCCTGTATCTCATTTACCACATACTCTTGTACTGCAAACGGACCTTTAATAGAAAGAATATCAAATGGAGCTGTTTGCCCATCACTTAATGATGCCCCAGCTTTTACGAAGTCACCATCTTGTGCAAGAATTTGTCTTGTTAATGGCACCAGGTATTTTTTCTGTACACCATCTTTCGCTTCGATGATGATCTCTCTGTTACCTCTTTTGATTGCACCCATAGAAACCACACCATCAATTTCAGAAACTACAGCAGGATTGCTTGGATTTCTTGCTTCGAACAATTCTGTTACACGAGGCAGACCACCGGTGATGTCTCTCAACTTACCAAGCACCCTTGGTATCTTCACAATTACCTGTCCGGCTCTTACTTCTTCGCCTTCTTCCATAATGATATGGCTACCGGTAGGTAAGTTGTATATTTTCTTATCTTTTCCTTCTACAAGAATAGATGGAATTTTGGTTTTATCTCTTGTCTCGATAACCACTTTTTCCCTATGACCTGTTTGTTCATCAGCTTCTTCACGGTAAGTAACACCATCAATTACATTCTCAAACTTAATATTACCATTTATCTCTGCCATGATTACGTTGTTAAACGGATCCCATGTACAGATAACTTCACCCTTACTTACCTTCTGGCCATCTTTTACATTAAGTGTAGCACCATAAGGAATGTTATTGGTGATCAACAGGCGGTCATTCTTTGTATCGATGATACGAACCTCACCCGTACGTCCGATAACAATTGGTGTTTTCAGACCATCTTTATTCTCAATGATAACTGTTCGTAAACCATCAAATTGAATGGTACCATCAAACTTAGCAGCCAATGTAGATTCTACAGAAGCAGAACCAGCCACACCACCTACGTGGAAGGTACGGAGTGTAAGCTGTGTACCAGGCTCACCAATGGACTGTGCCGCAATGATACCAACTGCATCACCCCGCTGTGCAATATTTCCAGATGCCAGGTTTTTACCATAGCATTTTACACAACAGCCTCTCTTACTCTCACAAGTAAGTACGGAACGTATTTCAACAGTTTCAATTCCTGTTTCTTCTATTTTTCTTGCAACGTCAATAGTAATTTCCTCACCACCTGCTACTATCAGAATATCACTTACCGGCTCATACACATCGTGTAATGAAGTACGACCAGCAATTCTATCACTCAATGGCTCTATTACATCTTCATTATCTTTTAATGCAGTAGTTGCAATACCACGGAGTGTACCACAATCTTCTTCAGTAATTACAACGTCTTGCGCCACATCCACCAAACGACGGGTCAGGTAGCCGGCATCAGCTGTTTTCAACGCCGTATCCGCCAAACCTTTTCTTGCACCGTGGGTAGAGATAAAGTAATCCAATACGTTCAATCCGCCTTTGAAGTTGGAAAGAATTGGATTCTCAATGATCTCACTACCGGTACTACCAGATTTTCTTGGCTTCGCCATCAATCCTCTGATACCAGCCAGCTGTTTGATCTGCTGCTTCGAACCTCTTGCTCCTGAATCAAGCATCATGTAAACAGAGTTGAAACCCTGTCTGTCATTTGCCAATTCTCTGATCAATGATTCTGTGATTCTTGTATCTACACGGCTCCAGATATCCACTATCTGATTATAACGTTCATTGTTAGTAATAAGACCCATGTTATAACTATCCCACACTTCATCTACTTCCACTTTTGCATTATCCAGCATCTCTTCTTTTGTATCTGGGATGATAAGGTCATTAATGCTGAATGATAAACCACCCTGGAATGCTGTACGGAAACCAAGTGTTTTAATATCATCCAGGAACTTCGCTGTTTTTGGAACGTTAGTAATTTTAATGATATCACCAATGATCTCCCGAAGATTCTTCTTAGTTAGCAATGCATTTACAAATCCAACTTCAGCAGGTACATGCTGGTTAAAAATAACCCGGCCTACTGTTGTTTCAATCAGCTTATGCTCCAGCAAACCATCGCTATTGCGGATGTTTACTTTCACTTTTATCCATGCATGCATATCAATAACACCTTCATTGTATGCAATGATTACCTCTTCATTTGAGTAAAAAGCTTTGCCTTCACCACGAACAGTTTCGGTGTCAGTAGTTCTTTTTCCTTTGGTAATGTAATACAGACCTAGTACCATGTCCTGTGATGGAAGGGTAATAGGTGTGCCATTCTGCGGATTCAAAATGTTATGAGAAGCAAGCATTAATAACTGTGCTTCCAATACTGCTGCATGACTCAAGGGTACATGCACCGCCATCTGGTCACCATCAAAGTCGGCGTTGAAGGCCGTAGTTACCAATGGGTGTAATTGTATCGCTTTACCTTCAATCAATTTTGGTTGGAAAGCCTGTATTGATAAACGGTGAAGTGTTGGGGCCCGGTTCAACATGATCGGATGCCCTTTCAAAATATTTTCTAAGATATCCCAAACCACAGCTTCCTTCTTGTCCACCAGTTTCCTTGCAGACTTCACTGTTTTTACGATACCTCTTTCAATTAATTTACGGATGATAAATGGCTTGAACAATTCAGCCGCCATATCTTTTGGCAAACCACACTCATGCAGTTTCAATTCAGGACCTACCACGATAACAGAACGACCAGAATAGTCAACCCTTTTACCCAACAGGTTCTGACGGAAACGACCTTGTTTACCTTTCAATACATCACTCAATGATTTCAATGCCCGTCCACCTTCTGCCTTTACAGCATTTGATTTACGGCTGTTATCAAATAAGGAGTCAACCGCTTCCTGCAACATCCTTTTTTCATTACGAAGGATAACTTCAGGTGCTTTAATTTCTAACAATCTCTTCAAACGATTATTACGGATAATAACACGACGATAAAGATCATTCAGATCAGATGATGCAAATCGACCACCATCCAGAGGCACTAACGGACGCAGTTCTGGTGGAATTACAGGAATATATTGCATTACCATCCACTCCGGACGGTTGTTGATTCTTGTATTTGCATCACGGAAAGCTTCTACTACACTTAAGCGTTTTAATGCATCCGCTTTACGCTGTTGAGATGTTTCAGTAGCAGCCGCATTTCTTAAATCAAATGATAACTGATCTAAGTCGATACGTTGTAGCATATCATGCACTGCTTCAGCACCCATCTTGGCGATGAACTTATTTGGATCATCATCCGGCAAGTACTGATTATCTTTTGGTAATGTATCTAATATATCTAAGTACTCTTCTTCAGTCAGCAGATCACCAGGATTTTGTCCTTTGTCTGCCCGGATACCAGATTGAATTACTACAAAACGTTCATAGTAAACGATGGTCTCTAATTTCTTAGAGCTTACACCTAACAGGTAGCCAATTTTGTTTGGTAATGATTTGAAATACCAGATATGAACAACAGGCACCACCAGTTTGATGTGACCCATTCTTTCACGACGAACTTTTTTCTCTGTTACTTCTACACCGCAGCGGTCACATACGATACCCTTATAACGGATACGTTTGTATTTACCACAAGCACATTCATAATCTTTTACCGGGCCAAAAATTCTCTCGCAAAACAAACCATCTCTTTCCGGTTTGTAAGTACGATAGTTGATCGTTTCGGGCTTTAATATTTCACCATAACTTCTTTCCAGGATAGTATCCGGAGAAGCAAGACCAATTGTGATCTGCGAAAAAGCCGCTTTAGGACGATTCTCTTTTTTCATAGCCAATTATTGTTTCTAGTTTCTTTTAAAAAATTTTGTTACCAGCTTCAGTTCCCTGATCATCTTCGTTGCGTCGCACTCTTCATCTTCCTGTTCAATACTCAACATTTTGCGACCACTATTCGAACTTCAGATCAAGACCCAAACCTCTCAACTCATGCACCAATACATTGAATGATTCAGGAACACCCGGTCTCGGAATATTCTCACCTTTCACAATCGCTTCATATGTTTTTGCACGGCCAATGATATCATCAGATTTCAGCGTCAACAATTCTTGTAAGATGTTGGATGCACCATATGCTTCCAGTGCCCAAACCTCCATCTCACCAAAACGTTGACCACCAAACTGAGCTTTACCACCCAGCGGCTGCTGAGTAATCAAACTGTATGGTCCGATTGAACGGGCATGCATTTTATCATCTACCATGTGGTGTAGTTTGATAACATAGATAATACCCACTGTTGCTTTCTGGTGGAAACGTTCGCCGGTTTCACCATCATATAAATAAGTGTGACCGTACATCGGAATGTCAGCTTCTTTACAGTAGCCAGCTATTTCATCTACAGTAGCACCATCAAAAATTGGCGTAGCAAATTTCAATCCTAATTTCTGACCGGTCCATCCAAGAATTGTTTCATATATCTGTCCGAGGTTCATACGGCTTGGTACACCTAATGGGTTCAATACCACATCTACCGGTGTTCCATCTTCCAGGAACGGCATATCCTCATGACGAACAATCTTGGCAACGATACCTTTGTTACCGTGGCGACCAGCCATCTTATCTCCCACTTTCAACTTACGTTTAACAGCAAGATATACTTTGGCAAGTTTCAATACACCAGCAGGTAATTCATCACCAATACTGATGTTGAATTTCTCTCTCTTATAACGGCCAAGCTCTTCGTTGAACTTAATGTTGTAGTTGTGCAATAATGTATTGATCTGGTCATCAACTTTTGCATCATTTGTCCAGCCTAATGGATTGATGTTGGCATAATCTAATCCACGAAGATTCTTCTCCGTGAATTTTGCACCTTTACCAATTTGTATTTCACCAAAGTTGTTACCAACACCGGCTGATACATGATTAGCCAATAATGCTGATAATTTTTCCAGCAATACTTCCATCAGATCCACTTCATTTTTCTCATGCATTTTCTCCAGCTTCTCCATCATCGCCTTCTCTCTCACTTTTGCATTCTTATCTTTCTTGGCTCTCTGGAAAAGTTTTTTACCGATCACAACACCTTCCACTCCGTTTGGAGCTTTCAATGAAGCATCTTTTGCATCACCGGCTTTATCACCAAAGATGGCACGGAGCAATTTCTCTTCTGGTGTAGGATCAGATTCTCCTTTTGGAGTTATCTTACCTATCAATATATCACCTTCTTTTACCTGTGCACCAATTCTGATAATACCATTCTCATCCAGGTCCTTAGTTGCTTCTTCAGAAACGTTGGGAATATCTGGAGTCAGTTCTTCTTCACCCAATTTGGTATCTCTTACTTCCAGTTCATATTCAGAAATGTGAACTGAAGTAAACATATCTTCTTTAACCACTCTTTCGCTGATAACGATAGCATCCTCAAAGTTGTAACCCTTCCATGGCATAAAGGCCACTTTAAGATTTTTACCAAGAGCTATCTCACCATTTTGCGTAGCATATCCTTCTGTTAAGAAATCACCTTTCTTCACCTTCTGTCCTTTCTTAACTGCAGGGCTTAGGTTAATACAAGTTTCCTGGTTCGTTTTAATGAACTTGGTAAGTCTGTATATTCTAAGATCATCTTCAAAGCTTACTAACTTCTCTTGCGCATCACGGTCGTAGCGAACATGTATTTCATTAGCATCTACAAATTCTACTATACCATTTCCATCAGCATGAATTTGAATTCTTGCATCTCTTGCTGCTTTTGCTTCTAATCCTGTACCAACGATAGGCACATCCGGACGTAGCAATGGAACAGCCTGGCGTTGCATGTTTGATCCCATCAATGCACGGTTGGCATCATCATGCTCAAGAAACGGAATTAAGGAAGCACTTAAACCAACAATTTGGTTAGGAGCAACGTCCATAAATTCTACATCATTTTTATCAAGAATTGGGAAATCGCCAGTCTCACGACTTACAATTTTCTCTTCTTTAAAATTTCCTTTTTCATCCAATGGAGTATTGGCCTGTGCAATTTTTGCCAAGTCTTCTTCTTCTGCACTGAGGAAGGTTAATTCCTTCATGCTTACTTTTCCTTCGTGTACTTTACGATATGGTGTTTCGATAAAGCCCATATCATTGATCTTGGCATGCACACAAAGTGTAGATATCAAACCAATGTTTGGACCTTCAGGTGTTTCAATCGTACACAAACGACCATAGTGAGAGTAGTGTACATCACGAACCTCGAAACCAGCTCTTTCTCTGCTCAAACCACCTGGCCCGAGTGCTGAGATACGACGTTTGTGAGTGATCTCACTCAATGGATTTGTCTGGTCAAGAAACTGCGACAACTGTGATGTTCCAAAGAAGGAATTGATTACAGAAGACAATGTTCTTGCATTAATAAGATCTACCGGGGTAAACACCTCGTTATCTCTTACGTTCATTCTTTCACGGATAGTTCTGGCCATACGGGCAAGACCTACACCGAACTGAGCATATAACTGCTCGCCTACTGTACGTACACGACGATTGCTCAGGTGATCAATATCATCTACCTCAGCTTTACCATTGGTTAGGCGTACAAGGTATTTGATGATTAAAATAATATCTTCTCTGGTTAATGTCTTTTTCTGAAGAGGTAAATCAACATTCAGCTTACGGTTGATTTTATAACGACCAACTTCACCAAGATCATAACGTTTATCACTAAAGAATAACTTGTCAATGATACCACGGGCCGTTTCATTATCCGGTGCATCAGCTCCACGAAGCTGGCGATAGATAAACTGAACCGCTTCCAGCTCACTGTTAGAAGTATCTTTATTTAAAGTATTGTAGATAATAGCATAGTCGCCGCCTACATCTTCTCTTTGGATAAATACACTGGCCACTTCCATTTCAGAAATAGTAGTAATAGCTTCTTCGTCAAGAACAGTATCCCGTTCCATAACGATCTCGTTTCTTTCAATAGAAACTACCTCGCCGGTATCTTCATCCACAAAATCTTCTACCCAAGTTCTCAATACCCTTGCGGCTAATCTTTTGCCCAAATATTTTCCCAAGGTCTTTTTATCAGTTTTTACTTCATCAGCCATACCAAACAATTCAAGGATGTCCTTATCTGTTTCGTAGCCGATTGAACGAAGTAAGGTAGTAACCGGGAATTTCTTCTTCCGGTCAATGTATGCATACATCACATTGTTGATGTCGGTAGCAAACTCCATCCAGGCCCCTTTGAAAGGAATAACCCTGGCTGAGTATATCTTGGTTCCGTTCGGGTGAACAGATTGGCCAAAGAATACACCGGGTGAACGGTGTAGCTGCGATACCACAACTCTTTCAGCTCCGTTAATTACGAAAGTACCACGGGGAGTCATGTACGGGATGTTTCCAAGGAAAACGTCCTGCACAATAGTTTGGAAATCCACATGCTCCTCATCATTACAGCTCAAACGAAGTTTGGCTTTCAGCGGAACAGCATAGGTTAATCCTCTTTCCATACACTCTTCGATGGTGTAGCGGGGCGGATCAATAAAATAGTCTAGAAATTCCAGTACGAAAATGTTGCGGGTATCCGTAATCGGAAAATTGTCTTTAAACACTCGGAACAATCCCTCAACATTTCGTTTGTCGGGAGTTGTTTCTAACTGGAAAAATTCTTTGAACGATTGGATCTGTACTTCAAGAAGATCAGGTGTTTCAGCCAGGTGCTTAATTTTACCAAAATCCACTCTTGAGTTCACTTTAGTTGAAGACATATGCGTAAAACCGGTTTTAGAACGTTCAGGACATACAAATCACTCACAGGCTCTCACTTTTTTTAAAATGAAAGTCTATGAAAGTCAATTACTTGCGCATGATTTGGGATGTCAAAATATATTTGGCCAAAATAAAGGATGGCAAAGGTAAGGAATTAAAGTTTCCAGACAAGAAAAGTTTGCTAACAAAAATCCCGCCATAAATATGATTACCGGTTCATTTTTATGAGCATAAGACAGTGTAATTTGAAGAAAAAAGCGGGTATGGCGTGGAAAGAATTTGTTGCCGGTTATCTCACTTTCACAAGAAAGGAAAGGATAGGAATCATAACAATTATCCTGATAGTGCTGGCGGTATTTTTTTTGCCCAAAACCTTGCTATACACTAGGACTACAAAGCCTGCCTCGTCAGATACAGCCTGGATAACAGCTTTGAAAAAGCTGGAACAAAAAGATACTGCGGGTAAATACCAGCAGGCACAATACAATGAAGACGATAACAGTACCGGCTACCAATACGATCGTTTTAAAAATAATTATTTCAACCAGTCAAAAGGTGAATTATTTTATTTTGATCCCAATACACTTTCCCTGGATGGGTGGAAGAAACTAGGATTGCGGGATAAAACAATTAACACTATTCAAAATTACCTGACCAAAGGAGGACAATTCAGGAATCCCCGAAGACCTGCAAAAAATTTATGGTTTATTTCCTAATGAGTATGAAAGAATAGCCCCTTATATCAGGATCGAATCAGGAAATGAAACACCGAGATATAAAAATTATACTGAAACATCGCCAGTCGAAAATCCGCCGGCAAAAGCTTATTCTCCCCGTTATGCAGTTGTTGATATCAACCTGGCAGATACTACTGCATTCATCGCATTACCCGGTATCGGAAGCAAACTGGCAAACCGGATTGTC
>JANNMN010000024.1:0-153517 GCA_031397865.1 Chitinophagaceae bacterium | reverse complement strand
CATCATGCTGATAGGGGCCTTCAGATAGGAAATACTTATTTGAGGTTGATTGCCCGACTCCAATTGCTTTTCCAATTCTTTGATGCGGGGAAATAAAATCACTTCTTCCTTTTGCATATGCTGTTCCATTTCTTCTTTTACGGCCATAAAAAGGTCAAAAACTTTCAACATTTCAGGGTGGTGGCCGCCATGTTTGGACCCAACTTTTTGCAGGTACATGGCAATGGCAGGCATTTCTTTTTTTACATATTCGTGGTGAGTTGTTACGATATATTCGGCCAACTGTGAAAGCGACAGCTTATCATAATTGATGGTTACTTTATCACTGCCTGCCTGTCCCATTTTTTCAAGCTCAGAAAGAATATCTTCAACTTCTAATTTGCTTTCCGTACAGGCTTGTTGTAATGTACGTTTTCCTTTGCAGCAAAAGTCAAGATGGTATTTTTCAAATACGTTTGCGGCCCGGTGATTAGTGTTTACTATCTGAGCCAGGCTTTTTGTCATTAATTCTTCCATGATATTGCTTTTTTATTGTGAGTTAAAATAGTTACAAATCTTTTTTATTAAATTTCCGTACGGCAAACCATAAAGGAGCAACGATCCAAAGTAACATAATCCCGGTTGTGAAAAGAATGCCGGTGCCACTGCCAAAGAAATCTTTATACAAAGCCCCGGTGTATCCCATCAATGCACTTACATCCATTTTTAGCATAATGAAAATGCGGCCGAGATCAATCGGATTGAGTGAAGAAAGTAATAGAGTTATTTTTTCCAGAGGATAATCGCTGAAAGAAAATAATATCAGCAGCACAAGCCCATCATATATTAAGGCAAAATAAAACCAAAGTAATAATGCGAAACCAATTCCTCTTGCTTTATCCCTTGCCATTACCGATGCAAAAAAAGCAATGGAAGAAAAAACCAGTGTTAAGCAGCTACCGGTAAATAGCAATGCAAATCCAGTATCATTGGCGGCAAATATTAAAACGGGAACACCAACACCAATAAAAAAAGAACTGAGCAACGAGATGCTTACACCGGCATATTCACTAAGTATAATTTTGGTACGGCTCATCGGTTGTGATGACATCAGTTCAATAAACTCATATGAATTATAATAGTGAATGGTGGTAAATACAAGACTTACCAATGGGAGCACAATCAATACTATATTCAATAAACTAAGCATGGCTTTGCTGCTGTTCTCTTCCATCTGGAACATACTGATAGATACTACGAAAAGAAACAACGTATAAGCAAGAATGATCTTGCTTCTCAGTATATCATATAAAACATATTTAGAAAGCTTCATCATAACCTCACCAGTTAATAAATTTTTTCATCCTTTTTTAGTTCTCCATAGGAGTCCTTAAGGACAAGCATTTTATCAATCCATTCGTTGTTGAACTGTTCACCTTTCATAATTCTTGAAATAGCTTTGCCTAGTCGCAGTTCTCCAGTTTCCTCCTGCAATGTTTCGATGTCTTTAAAGAACTGCATCTTTCCTTCCTGCATGTACATGATATGTGTGGTAATCTCATCCAGGTCGCTGAGAATATGGGATGTGATAAGAATGAGTTTGTTTTTTTTCTTTGCATCCAGAATTTTCTCTTTTAATATTTCAGAAGCTAATGGATCTAGACCGGCTGTTGGTTCATCCAGAATAAGAATTGGCGGGTCGAACAGGAAAGCCACGGCAGCACTCACTTTCTGACGGGTGCCACCGCTTAATGTCCTCATTGGCTTTTCAAATATTTTTTCCAGGTCAAATTTTTCTATCAATGCTCTGTCTATTTTATCTGCGGAAATATTGCGGATATTTTGAAGCATGGTAAACAGTTGACCCACTTTCATATTATCAGGATAGCGGCCAATCTGTGGCATGTAACCTAATTTATTTCTGTAGGAAGGATCGCCATTTATCAATTGGTTGTCAACAAAAATTTTTCCGCTGTTTGGTTTCACCATTCCGAGAATGGATTTTATCAAAGTTGTTTTTCCCGAACCATTTGGCCCGATAAGAGAAACCACCTGCCCTTTTTCAAATGTTGTTGAAATATTATCCAGCACTTGTAGTTTGCGAAATCTCTTAGATATGTTTTCTATCCGAATCATAATTTCAATGATTTCATAAGTGGTTTATCATCTAATAAATTTTCAGGTGTCAGGCTGGGTATTGCTTTTTCAGCTTTGTCCAATAATGTGACCATAAAACTTCTCATCAGCATTAATGTATGAGGGTTTTGTTCCACTATCATGGAGTACATACTCACCGGGTGATAAGGCACATCTCCAATCCCATCTTTATTCATATCGTAGCCTTCATATTTATCCCAGTAGTTATTGTAAAACTTATTCATTGCCATTGTGCCATTGGTGCCGGCATCGAAACTGTTACCATAAAAATTATTATGATGAAAAGTATTGTCATCACAACTGGCCTGCACTTTTATAGCCCAGCCATTTTCTTTAAAAAGATTTTTTTGTATTTCAATCCTGCTGCTGCCTTCCATATGGATACCGACTGTATTTTTTATAAATGTATTGTGCTGAATATAACTGTCAGTTATGTCTTTCAGCAGGATGCCGTACGCCGAAGAGCCCCAGTTTTGTTCAAAATGATTGCCGGTCATGGTTACCTTTTTGGAATACATTACGGCCACACCGGCTCCATTATTTCGAAAAGTATTATTGAGATAAGAATTATCGGAGGAGAACATAAAGTGTAACCCATACCGGATATTTTTTTCACTCCAGTTTTTTTTAATAGTAGAATTGGTAACAAACTCAAGATAAACACCATCCCGATGTTGCCTGATTGTGTTATTCTCAATCACCATATTACTACACTTCCACAAATGGATACCGTTCCCTGATAAATGCTCAGATTTATTAGTGCCTGTAATAGTGTTGTTGCGGATAAAGGAGTAGGTGGAATTGGCTATATGAATTGCAAATGAAGCATTGTTAATAATGTTGTTCTCAATAATAATATGGGTGGCATCAATTATTTTTATGGCTGCATAATCGTTCATGGAGGAATAGCCAGGGTTGGCAAAGTGAACGCCTTTAATCGTAACACTTTTTCCGGTGATAGTAAGGATCTCATACTTACCATCACCATCCAATACTGGCTCATCAATTCCGATTATACAAATAGCCTTATCAATTATTATATTACCTTCTCTGTAAATTCCTTTGTTCAGCAAAACAGTATCGCCAACTGTTGCTGCTTTAATTCCCTGCCGCAAAGTGGTGATGGGTTTATTTTTTCCTACTATAATTGTTTTGGCAAAAGTGTTGCTGATTATAAAAAGGAATAGTATGGTGAGAATATTTTTCACTTGATCAGAATATTGTACAGAGTAGCCCAATTAGTTACTTTGCTTCCTTGTATTTCTGCAGATTTCTTTTTGGCTTCTCCTGCATTTTTAAAAGCAGCAGCATTGCCACCCATTGGGCTTTTTAATTGGCTGCTTACAACAAATTCAGCAGACTTTACCTTCACAAATTCACCGTCATTGTAATCAAGAAATAATGTTTGATGTATATTATTTAATTCAACACCGCGGCGTTCTAAAAAAACAGCCACACAATGTGCATCATCAAACTTATACACCTTACCTTTTTTAGTTACAATCTCCCCTCCAAATTTTGCATCCATAATGGTCATTTTACATTCGGCACAGCTATCTTTTCCCAAAACAATTTTTTCAGGCTTATGGCTACAACCGGCAATAAAAAGAGAAAGGATACCTACCATGGCAAGGGAAGTCATTTTTTTATTATGTGTCATTGGTTTTAGTTTTTGTTGTTTGCGCCATTCAATAAACCAAATAATAAAAAACAGGCCGGTTACAGCCACTATTACCCAACCGCCGGTATCGGGATAGGAATAGGCATCGAAATTCAGCAGCTTTTTATGTCCGATAAGAGGTGGTTGATACGACAAGCCCGGAACCTGGATGGCAGCGTCAGGGTCAAGGTTATGTCCATAATCATATCCCCACAAATAAAAATCTACTAAGGCAGCTCCACCCCCAAGTACAGAAAGAATAAGATAGATGAATAATAATTTACGATTGCCGGTGATGGCTACGACTAAACCAAACAAAACAAAGAATCCTAAAATGTAAACAAGAAAAGTAAACTCAGGAAACATGCTTGCATTAATTTGTTTCATGCCGATATAGTGGTTCAACCCATTGATGATTTCTACCTGTCCGGTAATTTTATTTAACCATATCTGCATGGACAACCCTTCAGGATATTGTGGTGCTATCAGGTAAATAGACCATGCAGGTACAAAGAACATAATGCACATAGCTAATGCCCCGATGCCAATAATAATCCTGGATGCAGTGCCCATTCTCTTCATAATAATATTCTTTTAAAAACTTCCGGAAGCCCCAGAATCCCGGAAGTGGATTTGCTTTATAATATTCCTGACAGAGTTTTACTTCGGCGGAGGCAGTAAAACACCATCTATAACATGAATAATTCCGTTGGCTGCCGGTATTGATGCAGTAACCATTGCCGAATTATTCACAATAACCTTTCCATCTTTTTTAGTGATGGTGATATTGCTCCCATTTACCTGGTTTAATGTTTGCCCATCTTCCATCAGTTCTGTTTTTAAGGTTCCTACATACACATGGTATTGTAAAATATCCTGTAGTTGTTCTTTGTTTTCATCTTTCATCAGGTTGTCCAATGTCTCTTTGGGTACCTTATCGAAAGCAGCATTAGTTGGAGCAAAAACAGTAAATGGACCTGCATTAGAAAGTGCATTTACCAGCTCCGCTTGTTTAATAGCTGCTACCAATGTTGTATGGTCTTTAGAACCTGCTGCTATTTTTACAACATCTTTTGCTGATACATCATCCTGCACCGATGCTTGTCCTCCACCATCTACCACAGTTTCAGATGCAACAACAGTCTCCCCTGATTTAGTCTTGGTTTCATTGCAGGAAAAAATAAGAGTAGTTGAAAGCACCAATAAAATATTTATTATCTTTTTCATAAACAATTGTTTGATGGTTTAAAAAGAGGCAGCCCATTGCAGCGGCTGCCGGTTTTTCTTTTTTATTTTTTAATAGTATCTGTAGTGGCCGCACCTGTATTTGTTACTGCCGGTTTATTAGTACCGGTGCTGAATAAAAGAGCTGTATTACTTCCCGCAGGAGACACTCTTAAATATCCCTGCATTTCCTGATGCAATGCAGAACAAAAGTCAGTACAATAAAATGGGAATATACCAGCTCTGTCTGCCACCCACTTAAGGGTTTGTGTTTCTCCGGGCATCACCAGTATCTCAGCATTGTTAGCACCTTTTATTGCAAAACCATGCGGCACATCCCAATCCTGTTCAAGATTTGTAAGGTGGAAATAAACTTCATCACCAACTTTTACTCCTTCAATATTATCTGGTGTAAGATGAGAACGGATAGCAGTCATCCAAACATGCACCTGGTTTCCTTTACGTTCTACTTTTGTTTGGCCCTCACCTTTAGAAACATACGGATGAGTATTCTCTTCAATCTTGTAAATTCTTCTTTGCTTGTTCATCAGCAAACTGGCAGGTATTGCTTCAGCATAATGCGGTTCACCAGTAGTAGGAAAGTCAAGAATCAGTTTCATTTTTTCTCCACTGATATCGAATAGCTGGGCACTTTGTGTCAACTCAGGCCCTGTTGGCAGGTAACGGTCTTTAGTAATTTTGTTATAGGCAATCATATATTTTCCATGAGGCTTCGCTGTTGGCCCGCCGGGTACAGACAGATGGCCGACAGAATAATAGGTAGGCACACGGTCAAGTACTTTCAAATCACTCAATCTCCATTTTACTATTTCCGAAGAAACAAACATGGAAGTATATCCATTTCCTTTTTCATCAAATTCAGTATGCAATGGACCCAGTCCCGGTTTAGCCACTGCACCATGCAAAGCAGCTTCGTATTTAATCACCGGAATGCCATCATATTCGCCATCAAAGGCTTTATCAGCAATTGCTTTTTGAATTTTGGTAAAAGAAAATACAGGAATGCTGGCAGCTAATTTACCTGAAGCCACAATGTATTCGCCGGTAGGATCCACATCTGTACCGTGTGGTGATTTTGGACAAGGAATCAGGTATAACATATCAGGACAATCAGCAGGATCCAATACAAGCACTTCTGTTTTAATAGTAGATGTAGCAGTATGTGTATTTTCATCATACACATTATGTGCATATTTTACTGCTTGTTTTTTTGCTTTGCCGGCTTTTAAATATTCTTCTGCTTTTTTCCAGTTTACTGCCATCACAAAATCTTTATCATTTTTGGCAGAATTTTGTTCCAGCAGCGTATTTGCTTTTTCAGAATTATAACAACTGAAAAAGAACCAGCCATGTGATTTGCCTTTACCTGCACGGGAAAGATCAAAGTTGACACCAGGAGTACGAATCTGGAAAGCAATATTCATTTCACCTGATGTTGGATTAACAGATACAAAACTGATGGAGCCTTTAAAATTTTGTTTGTAAGTGTTAATAGGAACATCACCGTTCTGATCATCCAGCGGCACACTAAAACGAGTAGCGGCTACTACGTACTCAGAATTTTCTGTAATAAAAGGGGAAGCATGGTTACCGGCACTATTAGGTATTTCTAATATTTCTGAAGTGCGGAATGTAGTAAGGTCAATCCTTGCAAGTCGTGGTGTGTTATTGCCATTGGCAAAAGCCCAACGGCCATCATGTTCTCCCTTAGTTTGTGAAAGAGCTATATGGTGCTGATCATCCCACGGTACAAAACCATGTGAAGTGTTGAGCATTGGTTTTGTTTCTTCGCTAAAACCATAACCACTTTCAGGAGATTGCGAAAACACAGGGATGATACGAAACAAACGACCGGATGGAATACCATATACCGCTACTTGTCCATTGAAGCCGCCCGATACAATGTTGTAAAACTCATCGTATTTGCCGGGGGCTATAAAAGATTTTGATGCATCACCACCTGCTGCTGATTGGGCGGTTTTTGGTTTGCAACTTTGCATTGATAAAAGGCAAACCAATGTCAGTATCAAAACCGCAGGGGTTTTGAAGCAATAAAATTTCATGATGTTTTTTATTTAGTTGAAAGAAAAGTTGCTAATAATTTATTTAACCCCATCATTGAAACGCATATATTCAAGTAACTGACGGGAATCATCTTTCGATATATTTTGATTAGGCATACGAACCAGGCATTGCTCTAATAATTTTTGTGCTTCCGGGTCAGTTTCCAGCATCATTTCTACATTCGTTATCATATTCATTATCCATTGTGGTTCTCTTCTTTGTGTTACTCCTTTCCAGCCGGGACCAACTAATCTTTCGTCAGTTAGTTTATGACAGGATTGGCATTTTAATTCATAAGTAGCTTTGCCGGCAGTAACCATCGTTTGATCCAGCGGACTGCCTAATGTAATGTCACTTGCTTTTATTTCTGATCCATGATTTTCGGGCTTGTCTTTGGTGGCTTCGCCAATATCAGTCTCCGCTTCTTTTTTTGCCCCTTCGTTGCAGGAGATAGCAAAAAAACTTCCGGTAATAAGTAATACAGTAAGTAGTTGCAAGATTTTCATGTTCATTTTTTTAATTTAGAAAAGACAGTATTGTCGTGAAAAATTTATAACGTATTTGCTGTCCAGTCAAAAGACCTGCTTGTCTTTTAATGGTCAAAAATATTACGCTAACTATAAGTGGCAGATGAGTAACGTCAAAACTTCATATGATTTTTATCAACCGGGTATCGGGAGGATAAAAGCAATTTTGGCGTTATGATATTCTCCAAATCCTTTGGATATGCATTGCGAAGTGTGTTATACGTTGCTTTAGTAAGGGATGATAAGGAGAAAACACAACTGGATAAGATAGCAGTTGCATTAAATGTGCCAAGATATTTTTTGGGAAAAGTGATGAATCGCCTGGTAAAAGAGGGCATACTTGACTCTGTAAAAGGACATAATGGTGGATTTTCCATAAATGAAATCACACTTGGGGTATCATTGAGCAGAATTATGGACATAACGGGAGAGAATGAACAATTTGATTCTTGTGTATTACGACAACAAAAATGCAATTCGACTAATCCATGTCCTTTGCATAGGCAGGCAGAAGCAATAAAACAGAAATGGCAATTGTTGCTTTCCACCACTACTGTTGAGGATTTACTAAAAAAAGATCAGGCCGGGTTTATAAAAAGTATTGCGGCTATTTAATATCTGCAGAAGGAATGATTAAAGTCATTAATTATTATTAATACTCTTATTTAATTTGTTTATCAGAATGAGAATTATGTTTTTAAAACCATTTGAAATAAGCCGCCAATCGTTAGTGTCAGATATTGTGGCAAAGGATTATCGTACGGCAGAAGTGTTTCGCCGGCATGGTATCGGTTATTGCTGTGGGGGTAATTGGCCCATCGAAATGGCTTGCAATATGCGGGGTGTGGATGCAGATATAGTTCAGAACGAACTGGAAGCAGCTATACGTACCATCCAGGTTTCTAACCAGATTGACTTTGCAGAATGGAGTATTGATTTTCTCATAGACTATCTTATTAATGTGCATCATCGCTACTTATTAAAAACGTTGCCGGAAACGCAACAGGCATTGAAAGATTTTTCGCAGGAGCATAGTAAAAAATTTCCGTGGCTGGTAGAACTGGAAGAACGATTTGACTTGCTGATAAAACAATTAAATCGCTGTATGCACCGGGAAGAAGAAGTGTTGTTTCCATACATCCGGCAAATAGCCCATGCACACAAAGGAAAAGAACCCTATGCAGCTTTACTGGTACGTACATTGCGCAAGCCGGTAGAAGATACCATGTACAAAGGTCATGAAACTGTTAATGATATTATTTTATCCATCCGGGAGCTAACGAAAAATTATAATACTCCTGAGAATGTTTGCATCAGTCATAAAGTAGTACTTGCCAAGCTGAAAGAATTGGATAATGATCTTGCACAGCATCTTTACCTGGAACAATCGGTGCTTTTTCCAAGAGCCGTAGCCATTGAAAAAGAAGTTTTAAGCAGTTAGTTTTTTATTCATGTACACACATCACCGGGATATGTGATTGGAAAATTAATTGCTTAGTGCTGCTTACTTTAAATATTCCATCCAGCAGTTTATGCTTTTTAGGAATAGCAATTACCAGGTCCAGGTTATTTGTTTCTGCGAACTCATGAATACCATCTTCTATATCCGGGTTGTTGATATAATGATACATGGGTTTTATATCTGCCAATAAGCTGTGGAGCAAAAAAGATTCTTCCGGAGTATCTGGTCTGAATTTTTTGTTATTGAAATCCACATTTAAAATGTGCAGCGATGCATTAAACTCTTTTACCAGCTTTTTTATGAATTGTACGGGGGTAGTTTCTACTACCTGTTTAAAATCACAGGCAAAGCCAATTTTTTTAATTCCTTTTCCGTATTGCTTGCCAGGGGGCACACATATTACCGGCCAGGTAAGATGGCGGATGGCTGTTAATGTAGTGCTGCCAAATAGTATTTTTTCTACACCATGTTTTCCTTTTGCACCCATCACTACAGCAAAAGGTTTATTTTCTTTGCATACAATTTCCAGCTCATCTACTGTATTTCCCAATACAGAATGTATATGCACTTTTAACTGGCCGGAAGTTATATGCAGGATTTTGTTTTTCAGATCTTCTAACCTGGCCTCACTATTTTTTTGCAATTCTTTTACTGATAGGAGGGGCACCGGCACATCAGAATAGGAAACAGGAATAGAATAGGCATGAAACAAGATAAGTTCTGCATTCACAGCGTTGGCCATATCAGTGGCAAAATTCACGGCATTTATTGATACCGGTGAAAAATCGGTTGCGGCGATGATTGTTTTCATGATCTTTTATTTGTGGATAAAGATATATTTTCTGTTGCCTGGTTTATATGTTTCAGCATCATATGGCTGGTTGATTTTTGTCAGCTTAAGGCTTTCTGTATTCTAATAAGTTTGTACTCTAAAATATTTTTTATGAAAAATAATATGGGTAATGCAGATCGTACTATCCGACTACTGGTGGCGGCAGTAATTGCTTTACTTTATTTTACCAATATTGTTACGGGTACACTCGGTTACGTATTGCTGGCTGTGGCAGCCATTTTCTTGCTTACAAGTTTTGTTGGCTCTTGTCCTTTGTACTCATTGTTTGGTATTAATACCTGCAGTGTTAAAAAGGCAGATAAATAGCTGATTGCTTTTCGTGATATTCATTCACCCTAAAAATAATGTTGTATGAAAGCTATTATTATTTACAAAGGAAAGTATGGAGCCACTAAGCAATATGCAGAGTGGCTGGGATATGAGTTGAACCTGGCAGTTGCAACCACAGATGAAATAAATGGAAGCAAGCTGGCACCTTATGATGTATTGATTCTTGGTACCAGTATCTATGTAGGAAAATTTCAAATTAAAAAATGGCTGGAGCAAAATTGGCGGATCATCAGGAATAGAAAAATATTTATTTTCCAGGTGGCAGGTACTCCGTTGAAGGAGATTGCAAAAAGAGAAAGTTATAATCAGCAAAATATTCCTGCAGAAATCAAGGATCAATGTACCGTTTTCAATCTTCCGGGAAGAATGGTGATAGAAAAACTTTCCTGGTTTGACAGATTTATGCTAAAAATGGGGGCAAGGATGGTTAAAAACCCGGATGAAAAGAAGGCAATGCTTACAAATTATGATGGGGTGGAGAAAGAATGTCTGAGGGAAATAGTAAAAGGAGTTCGAAATGTTTTAAATCCTTCTCGTAAAATAGAGGCTGAACAATTAATTGACGCATAGTTGATTTTATTTCTGCGCTACAATATCTTACTTTGGTGCTAATAAAATGTAGAAAAACTATGCTGGATCAGGCCCACATGACTTCGTTGTTTGAAAATGCAACGGAAGGAATTATTCTCACCAATGGTATTGGTAAGATTGTAATGGCAAACCCAGCCACGGAAAGAATGTTTGGTTACAAAAGAGAAGAGTTAATCGGCAACCTGATTGAAATACTGATACCTGATAAATACAAACCCCATCATCATGCGTTGCGGGAAGGATTTCATAAAAAACCTTCTAACCGTGTGATGGGACAAAACCGTGACCTGAACGGGAGAAAAAAAGATGGTACAGATATTCCGGTGGAAGTCAGCTTAAGCCATTATCAACGGGAAGGAGAGTTGTTTGTAATTGCATTTATCGTAGATATTACACAGCGAAAGGAAATTGAAAACAGTATGCTGAAGCAAAAAGCAGAACTGGAAAAAGTAACAGATAAAATGCGGCAGATGAATGCTGACCTGGAAATAAAAGTAGAAGAACGAACATTGATATTGAAAGAAGCTCTGCAAAAGCTGGAACAATCTCAGCAGGAACTTAATGAAGCACTGGATAAAGAAAAAGAATTGAATGAAATAAAAAGCCGTTTTGTATCAATGGCATCGCATGAGTTTCGTACACCGCTTACCACCGTACTTTCATCAGCCTCCTTATTATCAAAATATTCAAAGGAGGAAGAGCAGGATAAAAGAGAGAAGCATATACACCGGATAAAAAATTCAGTTAACAATCTGAATGATATACTGGAAGATTTTTTATCACTTGGAAAATTGAATGAAGGAAGAATAGATACAAAAACAGATAATGTAGATTTAAAAGAAATACTGTCTGATACAATAGAAGAGATGAAGGCTATGCTAAAGAAAGGGCAGCATTTTGTTATGGAATGTGAAGGAGATTGTCTGGCACATACCGATAAAAAACTTTTTCGAAATATCATTATCAATTTGGTAAGCAATGCTATCAAATTTTCTGATGAAGGAAAACCGATAACTATAAAAGGACAAGTAGTGGATAATATGGCCACCATTTCTATTATAGATCAAGGTATTGGTATATCAGCCGACGACCAGGAGCATTTGTTCTCTTCTTTTTTTCGTGGTGCCAATGCTACTAATATACAGGGTACCGGCCTTGGTCTTCATATTGTAAAACGATATGCAGATCTGCTGGAAGGCAACCTTCAATTAGAAAGCACTTTAAATAAGGGAACAACAATTACCTTTAGCATTCCTGTAAATAAGAAATAAGTAAACGCAAAGTCAATTAAAAAATTCTACATGAAATCTGTTTTAGTGATTGATGACAACGCAGACATCCGGGAGAATACAGCCGAAATTCTTGATCTGGCCGGTTATAAAACCTTTACAGCAGAAAATGGTAAAAGGGGAGTAGAAATGGCGCAACAGGAAAAACCTGATCTCATCGTTTGTGATATTATGATGCCGGAGCTGGATGGATATGGTGTATTACATTTATTAAGAAAGAATGCAGAGACGGAAAAAATTCCTTTTGTTTTTCTTACTGCTAAAACAGAAAGAAGTGATTTCAGAAGAGGAATGGAAATGGGTGCAGATGATTATATCACCAAACCATTTGAAGATATTGAACTGCTAAATGCAATTGAGGTACGTTTAAAAAAAGCTGCCGTACTGGATAATAAATATGCTCCTTCTCAGGAAGGTATCAACCAGTTTATAAAAGATGTAAAAAATTCCGGCTTGATAAATCAGTTATCCGATCAATACGATACAAGCCATTATAGCAAAAAACAAACCTTGTACCAGGAAGGTAAGCGGCCAAGGCATTTATATTACCTGGTAAAAGGAAAAGTAAAAGGCATTAAAACTCATGAAGATGGCAAAGAGTATATCACCGACCTGTTCAGTGATGGAGATTTTATTGGCTATCCTGCATTGATCGAAGATAAAAACTATGATGATTCTGCTTTGATATTGGAAGATGCAGAAATAATGCAGATACCAAAAGAAGATTTTTTGCAAATGATATATGGAAATATGGATGTGGCTGCTAAGTTTATCCGCATCATTACTCAAAATGTAAAAGAAAAAGAAGAACGATTATTAAGCCTTGCCTATAGTTCCCTTCGTAAACGAGTGGCTAAGGCATTGGTGGATATTCAACAAAAATTTAATGGGGAAACGCCGAATAAGCCATTGGAAATTTCCAGAGAAGATTTTGCACATTATGTGGGCACAGCTACCGAATCATTAATACGAACTCTTAGCGATTTTAAATCGGAGAGCCTGATTCAAATAAAAGATGGTAAAATTTCCATTACTGATCTTGATAAACTTAAAAATCTACTGTACTAATATTTTCAGAAGAGGATATATATTCTTTCAGTAATTGATTTTCTGTCTTACTATTTTTTTGCCAATAGCCATCTACATCCGCATACACTTTGGCGGGCAGGTGCCAGGCATTTTCAAAAAGTAATTCCACTTCTTTTGTACTCATGGTCTCTTTCAGCACTATTTGCTCTTCCGTACAATCAGGATATAACTCACAAACAGGGGTAAATAGAAAAGAAGAATGATGTGCATTGGAAAAAACCAGGTCCTCATTGCCATGAAAAATAAAATCGATCTTCAACCCGGGAAAATATTTTGTAAAAGTGGATTGAATTTCCTGTAAAGGCGAACAAGTATGTAAGCTTATCGTCATTGCATTTGTACTGATTTTTTTAATCGTTATCCCTGTTAAGATCATAATCTATTGATTCGTCTTTATTTGTTCTGCCTGTCGAAATTTCTTTTCCATGATTATTTTGGTGCTGCAGTGTCCAGTTATCTGTCATGGTTGTTTCCAGCCACACATTACCCGACTTTCTAAATACCTGCACTGCAAGGGAGAAGCGATCCTTAAAAAGACTTTCCAGTTCACTTACTTTCATATCCTCACTTATTTCAATATCTGTTTCACCAATGTTGTTTTTATTTTCCCCTAACTTTTTATTGTAAGGAATCAACTGACTGGCCGAAAAATCAGAACGGGCAAAAGAACGATTATGAAAAAATTCGAGTTTTAAAAAAGGGAATAGGCTGTTAAATTCTTTTTGAACATCACTGATAAGCACCGAGCTATTGATATGCAGTACCATATTCATAGGGTTAATAAACATATATAGGATGGGGGAAAGATGTAAAATTGTTGTTGCCTTTTGGTATGCGAATAATTAACTCGCCGCTTTTATAATTTGCTCTTGCCATCAATGCATCAGCATCTTTAGGTAAGGAAAAAACTCTTTTCCATTTACTGTAGTCATATTCGCAGCGGTCATGCACACAATCTGTAGTTTGCAACTCCTTACTAGCTGAAACTAATAATGTTTCGGCTTCAATTTTTATGTCAATCATTTCTTTATCGAACCCGGGTGCGGCAATGGTTATTATATATTCACTATCTGTTTCATCAACATTTGCCGCAGGCACATGCATAGCCCGGGCTGGGGGAGTTTTATTTTCATCCTCCGTTTTGAACAAACATTTCTTGGTGTGACTTCTGAGTTTATTAATAGCAACGGGCATAATAAATAGTTGAGTATGCACCAAAGCTATATTATGTACTACCTGTTAAGTATGATGAGGATGATACAGAGAGATGATTTTTATCAAGCCGGTTCAATCATCTAAAAATCCATCCAGATCCCGTCTTTCTTTTTTGGTGGGGCGGCCAATCTTGCTTTGTCGCTTGCCGGTGTGGAAACTTGAAGCCTGAAATTGAAGTCGTTGTATTTCTTCTTCGGGAGTAATATCGATATAATTTTTAATGGCTTCCGCGGCGGCCACTCTTTTTTCTATAAGGCCCGTCACTTTTATCCGCCATCGTTTGGCTTCTGTCTTTACTTCATATTCATCGCCAATGTTTACATTCTTGGAAGCTTTGGCTTGCGAGCCATCATATTTTACTTTGCCACTATCGCAGGCGGCAGCAGCCATCGATCTTGTTTTAAAAAGACGAATAGCCCAGAGGTATTTATCGAGACGAAGTTTTTCTTTTTCTGGCATTTAATCTTTCTTTTCCAATTCAAAAATATCTTCTACTTTCTTATTAAATATCCGGGCAATCTTTAGTGCCAAAACGGTTGATGGTACATACATAGAGGTTTCAATTGCGAAAATAGTTTGGCGGGTGACAGATAGCTCGTCTGCAAGTTGGGTTTGTGTAATATTATTTGCAGCTCTAAGCTCTTTTACTTTATTCTTCATTTCCCCGAATTAATTTTATTTTTTAGAACTATATAATTAAATCGGGTTATATAAGAGAGCCATAAAATAAATATAGACACTAAGAAAAATTGAGTATGGCCCGAGCCATGCTTTGGCTCCCCTTTTAGCAGATACATTAAAATAAACACAACTAATAAAAATGTAAATTGTAACAGTGTAGCAAAATGAAAGCTCTCTAACCTAATCTTCGAAATATACTCATCTTCATTTTTTTCTTTTGAAAAGATTAGAAAATAAAGCCCAAATAGTAAGGAGAAGAAACTAATTGATAAAATTATTTTTAATCCGGGCTGTATGAAATGAACCGAGTGCAAGAAGTGATTAAAAAACTGTTTTTGTCCTAAGTACCAGCATAATAGTCCAATTGGGAACATAATTGCACCCCAATATTTAAATTTATAAGGCAATAGAAATTTACTCATAAGAAATGTTTTAATATTTCAAATGTAAAGAATTCTTTACATTAAACAAAATTAAAAAACCTCACCCAAAATGAGTGAGGTTAATATAAATTCCTCTCTGCCTATCTGTGTTTAAAAACCTACTCAGCAAAAAACTTATGGAAATAAGGAATCGTCTCAATTCCTTTATAATAATTCTCAATATTATACTTTTCATTCGGAGAATGCAAGTTGTCATTATCCAAACCAAAGCCCATGAAAATAATTTTGATGCCTAATTCTTTTTCCAAAATAGAACAGATTGGAATACTTCCACCACCACGAACCGGAATAGGCACTTTGCCAAAAGTAGTTTCCACAGCTTTAGATGCAGCTTTATACCCTTTACTATCAATCGGTGTCATATAAGGTTCACCACCATGATGAAGTTCTGCTTTTACCTCCACCGATTTTGGTGCAATAGATTTAAAGTAAGCAAGCAACTTCTCTGTTATTTTATCAGTAGTTTGATTAGGAACTAATCTTGCAGAAATTTTTGCAAATGCTTTTGAAGGCAAAACTGTTTTTGCACCTTCGCCGGTATATCCACCCCAGATGCCATTTACTTCAATCGTTGGACGGATGCCCGTTCTTTCATACGTACTGTAATCTTTTTCGCCCCACAATTCTTTTACTCCCAGTTCATCCATGTATTCTTTCTCATCATACGGTGCTTTGTTGATCAAGGCTCTTTCTTCTGCACTGGCCACTGCCACATCATCATAAAAACCAGGAATGGTTACATGATTATTTTCATCATGACAGCTTGCAATCATTTGTGCAAGGATAGTAATTGGATTAGCAACTGCACCACCATAAGTTCCGCTATGCAGATCTCTGTTGGCACCCGTCACTTCCACTTGTATATAACTAAGGCCACGAACACCTGTATCCAATGATGGATTTTCCATGCTCAGCATAGAGCTGTCACTGATCAAAATCACATCTGCTTTTAATAATTCTTTATTGGCTGCCACAAATTTTCCAAGATTAGGAGAACCAACTTCTTCTTCGCCTTCAATAAGGAATTTTATATTGGTGGTCATGGTGTTGGTCTTTACCAATGTTTCCAATGCTTTTACATGCATATAGAACTGGCCTTTATCATCCGCACTTCCTCTGGCAAATATTTTTCCATCAATGATGGTTGGTTCAAACGGAGGATTGGTCCACAATTCCAATGGCTCAGCAGGTTGCACATCATAGTGGCCATATACCAGCACTGTTGGTTTAGATGCATCAATTATTTTTTTACCATACACCGCCGGGTGGCCATCAGTGGTCATCACTTCAGCTTTGTCGCAACCAGCATCGAGCAAACTTTTCTTTACCGCTTCTGCGCAGGTTAGCATATCAGCTTTGTGTTCAGTCTTGGCACTTACAGATGGTATGCGGAGGAGTTCCAGCATTTCATTTAGAAAACGGTCTTTATTTTTTTCCTGGTAGTCTTTCCAAACTTGTGACATAAAATATTTTTTTAGGGATGACGAAGATAAGGGAGTTTATAATTTTTTAGCTTTAGGTTCTTTGTTCTTGCTGTTCAGTTTTTCTTGCTCTTTGGAGGATTTTTTTGTTACCAGTTTATCTGCCGGAATATTTATAGACAAGCTTCAGTTCTCATGGCAACGTTCGATAAAATCGATCAATCCTATAATCCGTATTAATCTTTTAATCCGTGATTCTATTCTCCATCTTTCTTTTTATTATGTCTCGTGGTATTTCTATTGGTTCCTTCACTCATACCAGTGGTAATTGCTTTTGAAATTACATTATTACCGAAGCGATCTTTAATATCATCAACGGCTTTATACAAACCCAGTTTCTCTGCATTGTTTTCAAACAAACTCATCTGCATAGTAAATGGAATAAACTGGCTGAAGCGAACACCTAATAAACGAACAGGTCTTCCTTTCTGCCATGATTTATTAAACAGGTCTTTCACTTTGGCTATCAGTACATCATCCAATGCTGTATAGTCAACCGTTTCTTGTCTGGAGGTAGTTTCAAAATCGGAGTAGCGAATTTTTACCGTTACACATCCCGTCAATTTTTCATCTTCTCTTAATGAGTAAGCTGTCTTCTCTGTTAGTCTCACTAATTCTTTATTTAGAAAATCGATATCAGTATAATCAGTATCAAAAGTATTTTCATGGCTCATACTTTTTTGTTCCCAATCGGTGGTGATTGCTGTACTACCGATGCCGTGAGCTTTATGCCAGAGTGCTTCACCCCATTTGCCGGCTATTTTTTCTAAATGTTCGATAGGTGTTTTGGCAAGGTCTTCTATTGTATAAATGCCATAACTTTTTAAATGCTGTTCGGTTTGTTTGCCCACACCATTTATTTTTTCAATACCAAGTGGCCATAGAAAATCTTTTTCTTTTCCATGCGGGATTTCCAGAAAACCATTTGGCTTGGCTTCGTTAGTTGCCATCTTGGCTATAAATCTCGCAGAGGCGAGGCCGCATGAAATAGGTAAACCTGTTTCATCCATTATATGCTGGCGCAGATCTTTTGCATATTGACTTACCCCAAAAAATTTATTCATACCACTTAGGTCAATATAAAATTCATCAATACTTGCTTTTTCAAACAGCGGAACTTTTGCGGCAATAATTTCTGTTACCCATCTTGAATATTTGCTATAGTCAGCCCGGCTGCTATTAGTAACGATGGCATGCGGACAAAGCTGCATCGCTTTCTTCATCGGCATAGCAGAGTGTATACCAAATTTTCTTGCCTCATAACTACAGGCAGCTACTACACCTCTTTCATAACCGCCTACCAAAACAGGTTTACCTTTTAATGAAGGATTATTTCTTATTTCAACCGAAACAAAAAAAGAATCGAGATCGAAATGGGCTATATGATGCAGTGCTGCTGACATGAAATTCAAAATTATTACAATTCTGCAAGAGAAAAGTAAGTCTTGCGGAATGATGGATAGATGTGTGCTGTATTGGAATCCAACTTTATGGAGCTATAGTACTTTTACCAAATAAATAATTTTAATTGGAGTATATATAATAATATCACTACATTAGACTAACAAACAATTCTCCTACCCCTGATCTCTTAAGCCCTATTCGTTTTAATCCTTTATCATTTTATCTGCACCCACCAAGGTTAAGACTTACATATTCGTAGCATTCTGATTACAGCAGGATGAGTTATTTTTTAAAAAAATGATTTTCTTCAACTTTTGTATAACCTATACGAAACCATAAACCAATTTTTAACCTTAAATCAAACACCATGCTTTCCAACCAAACTCTAACGAGCAAGTGGCCACAAAAAATTGCCACCCAGCTTCGTAAATTAAAGCTGAAGGCTTTTGCTTTTATTACTTTATTGTTTTTAAGTCTTTCTGTTTCAGCCCATGTTTTTGAGATCAGGTACACACAGGCACCAAATGGTTCCATCACCTGGTATCTGATTTCCTATCACGGTACAGAGCAGTGTCCCGCAGAAGCTGCTGGCCTTAACATTAATGGTACAAACTATCCCATTAGTATAGTTACACTGGGTGATGCCCGTCCATTAAGCCCCAATATTTTTGCGCAGGATCTTGGTTGCTACGCCAGGTTAAATCCTAACGCACCGCCTGTTGCGGTTAATGATTTATATGTGAGCTATGGAATTGTAAATACACCTTTTATCGGCGGATCATTAACTATAGCGCCTTATTCCAATGCTGTTTGTTTTGCATTTTGTGTAGGTGGTACTGTTGTATTTAATCCTCCGCCTATTGTTAATTGCCCGGCAAATGTTTCGCAAACTGCTGATGCCGGAGTTTGTAATGCAGCAGTTACAGTTCCTGCACCTACAGTTATAGACAATTGTACTTATTCAGGAACAAATCCTGAAATGGTAACCAATGGAGATTTCAATGCCGGCCCTGCCAACTGGAATAATTGCGGAAACCTGGTAGAAGCTTTTTGCAGTGAAACCTGCTATGGCGGTCCTAATGGGGCTAATAGAGTTGCAGAAATTGATCACCAGCCTGTTACTCTTTGCCAGAATATCAGTGGCTTTGTAGTTGGTAAAACATATGAATTAACTTTTAAAGCATCCCGTCGGCAAGGCGGTACACCTGCTACCGTAGGTGCCGTAGTAATGATAAATGGTGGAGCATTTAATACCACCGTTAACCGCACCAATACCACCTGGGGATTTACTACTGAAACATTCACTTTCATCGCTACACAAACTACACATCAATTGACTATGGTACCAACAGCAGGCTGGGGTGGTACTCTTGGTTTTATTGTAGATGATATTTCTATAAAAAAGAAACTCGGCACTATCACTAATGATTTTAATAATACCAGTGATGCATCCGGTACTTATCCAGTAGGTGTTACCAATGTGGTATGGACAATTACCCATTGTGATGGAAGCACCGCCACCTGCAATCAAACTGTTACTGTTACAGATGATCAGGACCCTCTTATTAATTTACAGGATCAATTCAGATGCTATGAAGCTGATAATAACGGATGTGCTGTAAACCTGGGAGTAACTGCCACCGATAATTGTGCTGTGTTATCACTTACAAGTGATGCACCTGCTTGCTTCCCTGTTGGTACTACCACTGTTACATGGACAGCAACAGACGTTAATGGAAATACTTCTACCGCCACACAACAGGTTACAAGAAACCCTGAAATCGATGTTTCTATCTGCGCCGGACCAACAGATATTATTTATACCGGCACTGTAGATGGTTATGGACCATTTGGACCAACTACTGTTACACTTACATCATCTGCCAGTGGTGGCACACCCGGATATACATATAGCTGGGCACCGGGAGGACAAACAACTGCTGATATAACAGTGAGTCCAATCGTTACCACCACTTACACTTTAACCGTTACCGACAGCAAAGGCTGTACCCGCAGCTTAAGTAAAACAATACAGGTATTACCATTGTCTGCTGCCCAATGCAATACAAATGGAAAAGCTAAATTCAGTGTATGTCATGTGCCTCCGGGTAATCCTGCCAATGCACATAACATTTGCATATCTCCAAATGCATTGAATGCACATCTTACCAGCGGAAGTAATGGTCATAATAATTGCTACCTGGGACCATGCAGAGATTTTTGTGTAAGTACCAGTACTTCACAGCGTCTTGTTTCAAAAGGCTCTGCTGCTGATTATGTGGAAAGAGAAGATCGGGCAGATGTGAAAGAGTTAACTGTTACTGCAAGTCCTAATCCATCTACTGCTGATTTTGTAATACAAATTGAAAGTGCGGATAAGCAAACACCAATTACTATAAGAGTTGTAGATGAATTGGGAAGACCAACTCAGTTGTTTTCAAAAGTAGCTGTAGGAAGTGTTGTAAGATTTGGTAATACTTATCACAGTGGTATTTACATTGTGGAAGTAATGCAGGGTAATCAACGGAGAATGATAAAATTGATGAAACTGTAAATTAGGAAAACCATTTTTAAGCCAATAAGCAGCCATTGTTATGATGGCTGCTTTTTTTATTCCGTCGGAACGCAATAACAAACAACCAGGCCGCTTCATCGTCCACATTGTTACAAATAAATTTCTAAGAATCCATTGGGCTTTGCATCGTTCGTAGCCATCTTGGCAATAAATCTGGCAGAGGCGAGGCCAGAAGGAAATAAAACTAAACTTAATTTGTATGAAGCATCAATTCCTCCGCAAATTGCTTGTTTTATCAGCAGCCATTTTATTGAGCTATTCCACTTTTTCCCAGACTGTAACTATCTGCGCCCAGGTAGGGGATGTCAAAAACCTGGATGTAATTACTTACCGGAATGGTGACCCAATACGACAGGTTATGGATCCAACAGCTTGGGCTTCATTAAAAAGAGGCGCCTGGTGTTACTTACAGAATCACTCTGTAAATGTCCGATGTACGGTAAATTATACAACTGGTACACTGTAAATGACCACCGTCTTTTCACCTTTTTATTTCCCGTCTTTTACCTGTTGAAAGCCACAATTAAAATTCATTAGTTGCATCTTATTAATTATTTGTAAAGTTTATAAGCCACCATTCTATAACATCTAACTATTAAAACATGAAAAAAAATGTATTTCTCCTTATTTTATTACTTGCTAATAATTTATTGAGGTCCCAGACACCTGTTATTTCATCTTTTACACCTGCATCTGCGAAACCAGGTGATGTAGTTACACTAACTGGTGCTAACTTCAGTTCAGTAGCTGCTAATAATGTGGTATTCTTTGGTGCAACAAGGGCCACAGTTACAGCTGCTTCATCCAACAGTGTTACAGCCATAGTACCAATTGGCTCTACTTATGCTCCAATAACATTATTAAATACAGAAACAACATTATCCTGTGCCAGCCTTTCAAATTTTAATCCTGTATACAGTCCAATTAAAAATGGTTTTACAACAAGTGACTTAGATCCTGCTATAGTTTTCCCGGTTACATCAGTTTCTAATTTAACTAGTAATACTGCAAATAATACAATAGCTGTAAGCGATTTAGATGGAGATGGAAAGCCTGATGTTGTAGTTGCAAATCACCTTGAAAACACAGTTTCTGTTTTAAGAAACACCGCAACAACAGGAACAATATCCAATACCAGTTTTGGGCCAAAAATCAATTTTGCAACAAACTCAACACCTATCAGAGTTGCAATTGGGGATATAGATGGTGATGGCAAACCTGATTTACTAGTGATAAATCAATCTTCAAATAATATTTCAATTTTCAGGAACACATCGAGTGGAATTGGTAATATTAGTTTTGATACAAAAATTGATATTGCAACCAATTCAAACCCTTGGGGTATAACCATAAGCGACCTGGATGGGGATGGTAAGCCTGATTTAGCGGTTATATGTAGTTTTATTTCAAGTAATCTTTCAATATTTAGAAATACATCTAATGGTATTGGTACTATTAGCTTTGATTCAAGTATCGATTTCCCATTAAGCGGTTCGGCCAGATCTATAACAAATGGAGATATGGATGGAGATGGTAAGCCTGATTTATCTGTTCTAATTGGTGCTTCGTCCTATAAGGTTTCTATTTTCAGGAACTCATCAACCGGTGCTGGTATGATTAGCTTTGACCCAACGGTTGATTTTAGTACAAGTACTTCAAATCCTTACTTTATAGCGATTGGTGATTTAGATGGGGATGGTAAACCGGAATTGGCTATTGCAAATAGCTTCTCGGCTTCAGTTTTTAGAAATACTTCTACTGGTGCAGGAAATATCAGCTATGCCCCAAAAATTGATTTTGCCACTGGTGCATCTGGCGGTCGGTCTATAGCGATTGGTGATTTAGACGGGGATGGTAAACCAGATTTGGTAGTTCCCAGTGTTGTTTCAAGTGTTAACTCTTCACTATTTCACAATTCTTCAACAGGAATAGGTGATATCAATTTTACACGATCAAATTTTGTGACTATTAAAAATCCGTTTGCAGTTGCAATTGCGGATATTGACGGTGATAATAAACCCGACCTGGTTACAGCGAATATAAATGGCACCGGAACAATTGCAACAGGAATTACGAGTGAAACTACTGTTTCTGTATTGCGAAATGCAGATCCGCCAAATCCTACAAATCCTACAATTACTTCCTTTACTCCGTCTTCAGGTTGTCCTAACAGCAGTACTGTTGTGATTAAAGGAACTAATTTTACAGGGGCTACTGCAGTAAGTATCGGTGGAACGGCTGTAAACTCTTTTACTGTAAACTCTTCTACCCAAATTACTGCTACTGTAGGTAACGGAACTTCAGGAACAATTGCAATAACCACCCCGAGCGGAACAGGAACAAGTAATGAAACTTTTACTGTAAATAATTGTAATCCAACAATTATCTCTTTTACTCCTTCTTCAGGTTGTGCTAACGGCAGTACGGTTGTGATTACAGGAACTAATTTTACAGGTGCTACTGCGGTAAGTATTAGCGGAACGCCAGTCAGTTCTTTTACAGTAAACTCATCTTCTCAAATTACAGCCATCGTAGGAAATGGTACAACCGGAGCGATTTCTGTTACTACTCCCGGTGGCACAGCTACGAGTGGTGATGCATTCATTATTAATGCAGCACCTGTATTTACTACCTGTTCGCAAAATCTTTCAAAACCAGCTGATGCAGGAGCTTGTTCAACACAACTAAATTATACAGTTACAGCAACAGGTAATCCGGCACCAATTCTTTCATATGTGTTTACAGGTGCAACTTCTGGAAATGGATCAGGCACCGGAAGCGGTGCTTCATTCAACCTGGGTATAACAAACGTAACAATAACAGCTACCAATAGCTGCGGTAGCAGTACCTGCAGTTTTACTATAACTGTAACTGATAATACACCACCAACTATTATTTGTCCCTCAAACATTACACTGTCAGCCTGTGTCAGTACGGCTTCATGGACTACTCCGGCCATGACTGATAATTGCCCTGGTGGTACTGTTGTTCAAACGGCCGGCCCGGCTTCGGGATCAACCTTTGACAATGGTTCATCAACAGTTATTACTTATACCGCTACTGATGCTGCAAATAATTCAACATCCTGTTCATTTACTGTCAGCAGGGCAACGACCTTATCAGCATCATCGTCAGCAACGGCAATACTCTGTAACGGAGGTTCTTCAACCGTAACCGTGACTGCAAGCGGTGGTACTGCTCCTTATTCCGGAACAGGAACATTCACAACAACTGCCGGTAGCTATTCCTACATTGTAACTGATGCCAATAATTGTACAGCCACAACAACAGGAACAATAGGACAGCCAGCAGCATTAGTAGCTACCTGTTCCAACAATAATTCTTCGCTTTATTTTGGTTATCCCGGAGATCAATCAGCAACTATTAAAGCGATTGCAACAGGTGGTGTTGCGCCATATACGGTTTCTATTACCATGAACCGTGCGTTGAATTGTAATGTTATCACCAGTACGGGTGACGAATTGTGGTCAGGTGTTGGTGGTACAAGTGTTAATAATGTTTGCCCTGCAACAGGCCCGGGTTTAATACCGGTTTCTACCATCACAGGATTAGCTTCCGGAGTTGAATATTCAGTAAATGTTACCCTAATGCAGAATGCAACATTTACAGCTACAATAACAGACGCTAACGGATGTATCACTACATGTACAACCAGTGTGCATGCGGAAGATGTTCGTTGCTTTGCAGGCAATAGTGGTAATGCAAAAGTCAAGTTGTGTCACCAAACCGGCAGTGCTACCAATCCCTGCGTAGCTATTTGTGTGGATCAATCAGCAGTTGCTACCCATTTGTCACATGGCGATTTTCTGGGTGATTGTACGCCGAATTGCGTTGCACCGGTTTATAACCGTGGAGTTGTAATCAATACTGAACCGGTCTCAACAGGAGTGTTTAATGTAAGGGCAATACCCAATCCAACAGAAAGTTATTTTACGTTGGATGTGGAAACCGCCAGCAATGATAAAATAGTAGTAGTTGTATACGATGAGGTGGGAAGGCTGCTGAAATATATTGAAAAGAGCGACCGGAAACTCATCAGTTTTGGAGAAGACTTTACACAGGGTACTTATTTTGCAATAGTGATCCAGGGTAAAAACAGGAAGGTGGTGAAACTGCTCAAGATGTATTAAGAATTTTTAAACTAGTATTTTCAAAGGAGGTTGTTTATTCAGCCTCCTTTTTTTATGAAGATCATCCCAAATAAATTTCCAACAGCCCATCCGGCAACTCCACCAATACTTCTTTCTTTTTATGATCAATTTTTTTCAACGTTTCGTCATGCAAGGGTATCAATACTTCTTTGCCTTTTATTTCAAGGCGGCAGAGTAGCTGGTGTGGTTGTTCTATCAATTCAAGTATTTCACCAAGCGGTTCATTGTTTTCAATAATGGTATAGCCTAATAAACTGGCCGGTGCATTCTTTGCTGCAAATTTTTTAAAATCTACTTCAGTCAACCAGATCATTTTTTGGGTGAGTTTTATAGCAGCTTCTCTGGTGTTTACTCCCTCCAGTTTTATATAAAGCTCATCATTGCTTTTTATTTTCGTGGATTCAATAAACCAGGGAATGAAAGAATCTTTTTTATCTTCTACAAAAATTGCCTGTAAACCTTTTAATGAAGTTTTTTTACTCAACTCATGCACCAGCAATAATTCACCTGTGAGGCCATGCACGGCAACAAGCTTACCTATTTTAAAATATTCAACCATAAAATTATGTTGCTGCGAATTTACAGTAATAAAATAATGAAGTTGATTTTGAAACCTAACCACATAGGAGCATAGTTACATAGGAATACACACACAGATTTTATATATAGAGCTATGATTCTATATTTCTGTTACTCAACTATTGGGAAAATGTAAAGTTCAATTTGCTGAGTAGCGAACCGAACGATGAAAAGTGCACCGGATCAAGTCCGGTGTAAACTTGCAACAGACGATTATAGTAGCAATGTCGCTGGTAACATAATTGTATTTTTTCGTGTTAATTAGTGTCAATTCGTGGCCAACTGTATTTGTAATTTTTTTTGCCGTAGGCAAACTAATTCGTATTTAATTGTACTGAGCTTGTCGAAGTGTTATTAGTGCCATTCGTGTAATTAGTGGCTAAACAAAAAATCCCGGCTATAAAACCGGGATTCATGAACTTTTAGGATGAACCTGTCTGCCGACAGGCAGGCATATTTTATTATGCTTCACCACCGCCACCACCTTCTGTCCTTTCAGGTCTGCGACCTGGCATCGGACGTCTGGATCTTTTGTTGCGTTGGGCATCTTCCTGCCGTTTTTTAATTTGCGCATCATGTTCTGCACTCCACTTGGTAAACTTTTCCATAGCAGCAGCATCATCAAACAAACCTAAGCCCACACCACGGAGCAAATGCTTAAGATACAATACTCCCTTAAAGCTAAGAATTCGGCGAACGGTGTCTGTTGGTGTAGCACCTTTGTTCAACCACTCCAATGCTTTCTGACGATCAAGCTGAATAGTAGCCGGAACAGTCAACGGATTGTAAGTACCTAATTTTTGAATGAATTTGCCATCACGGGGTGCCCGGGAGTCGGCAATAACGATGAAGTAAAAGGGTCTCTTTTTTGACCCATGTCTCTGAAGACGGATTTTTGCTGACATAAATAGAAATTTAACAGCGTTAAACAATAATTGTTAGTTCCGGTAAAAACCGGACGGCAAATATAGGTTTGTATTTGGAGAATGCAAAAGAACCAATAGGCAATTTGCAATAGGCAATAGACAATTTTCAGGGTTGGTGTTATTTTTGCCAATTGACCATTGCCCATTACTCACCTCTTCATCCCCGGCATCATTCTTCCAAATGCTCCCATCTTATTCATATTTTTCATCATATCCCGCATTTGTTCAAACTGCTTCATAAAGTTGTTGACCTCCTGTATGTCTTTGCCGGCGCCTTTGGCAATGCGTTTTTTGCGGTTGCCATCTATCAGATCCGGGTCGGCTCTTTCGGCTGGCGTCATGGAGTTTATCATGGCTTCAATGCCTTTGAATGAATCATCGTTGATGTCAAGATCTTTTACTTTGTTGCCAATACCGGGTATCATACTCAGCATATCCTTCATATTACCCATCTTTTTTATCTGCTCCAGTTGGGTTTTAAAATCAGCAAAATCAAATTTATTCTTGCGGATCTTGGCTTCTAATTTTTTCGCTTCTACTTCATCAAATTGTTCCTGTGCTTTTTCTACCAGCGAAGTAATATCTCCCATACCAAGGATACGTTGCGCCATTCTCTCCGGATAAAATACATCAAGTGTATCCATCTTTTCACCATTACTGGTAAACTTGATGGGCTTATTTACCGTGTACTTAATAGAAATAGCAGCACCACCTCTTGTATCACCATCCAGTTTAGTTAAAACAACTCCGGTAAAATCAAGACGATCATTAAAAGCTTTGGCTGTATTCACTGCATCCTGCCCCGTCATACTATCCACCACAAATAATATCTCCTGTGGATTCACCGCAGCTTTTACATTGGCTACTTCGTTCATCATCACTTCATCAATGGCCAGGCGGCCTGCCGTATCGATGATGACTACATTTTTATTTTTACTCTTCGCTTCTTTTACTGCATTCTGCACAATGGAAACAGCATCTTTATTTTCCAGCTCAATATATACATCCACACCTATCTGCTCACCTAATACTCTCAACTGCTCCATCGCTGCAGGGCGATAAATATCTGCTGCTACCAGCAGGGGAGAAAGACCTTTTTTGGTTTTTAGAAAATTGGCCAGCTTTCCACTAAAGGTTGTTTTACCACTACCTTGTAATCCGGCAATTAATATTACCGCAGGATTTCCTTTAGCATTAAACACTGCTTCCTGCCCGCCCATCAGTTCGGTCAGTTCATCTTTTACAATTTTCGTCATTAACTGACCGGGAGAAATTGCATTGATCACCTTTTCGCCGATGGCCTGGTCTTTTACTTTGTCAGTAAATTCTTTGGCAATTTTATAATTCACATCCGCATCTACCAATGCACGGCGGATCTCTTTTAATGTAGTGGCAATATTCAGTTCAGTAATACGACCCTGGCCTTTTAGATTTTTAAAGGCGGATTCAAGTTTATCCTGTAACGATGTAAACATAGTCTTTGATTCTTTTTTACATTTGTCACCCTGAGTTTGGCGAAGGGTAATCAATGTTAATAATATGGCTTCGATAAACTCAGCCTGACAACTTTCCTAAAATAAAAAGTGAACATATTTAATGTTCACTTTTTAAAAGAAATGCAAAGATAAAGTGTAGTGTAGAATTTATTTCAGTGTTATTAGTATTAATCTGTAATTATAATCAGTTTCCTAAATATGTTCTCAGCATCGAGCACCTATTTGATGCCTTCAGCTTGGTTATCGCTTTGTCTTTTATTTGCCTCACTCTTTCTCTTGTCAGGTGAAAACGTTGGCCAATATCTTCCAGGCTCATAGGATGATCTACCCCAATGCCAAAGAAAAAGCAGATCACTTCTTTTTGGCGATCAGTCAATGTTTTTAATGACCGGTCTATTTCTGTTTTTAATGATTGGTTATGTATCATATCCCCATCAGCCCGGTCTGCATTGCTATTTTCCATTACATCTATCAGGGTGCTTTCTTCCCCATCAGATAGTGGAGAATCCATACTTACATGGCGGGAATTAAGGCGCAGCGTTGCAGATATTTCTTCTACATCCATATCCAGCAGATCTGCCAGCTCTTCAGCAGATGGCTCTCTTTCAAACTGCTGCTCCAGCAGGGAAAATGCTTTTTGCACTTTATTGGTCATGCCCACTTTGTTAAGCGGCAAACGAACAATTCTAGATTGCTCGGCCAGTGATTGCAAAATACTTTGGCGTATCCACCACACGGCGTAGGAAATAAATTTGAATCCTCTCGTTTCATCAAAACGTTGGGCAGCCTTTATCAGGCCTACATTCCCTTCATTGATAAGATCGGGGAGAGATAATCCCTGGTTTTGATACTGCTTGGCCACAGATACCACAAAACGAAGGTTGGCTTTGGTAAGCCTGTCCAATGATTTTTGGCATCCTTGCTTGATAAGGGTGGCTAATTTTACTTCTTCTTCAGGGGAGATGAGTTCTACCTTGCCGATCTCCTGCAGGTATTTCTCAAGGCTTTGAGATTCCCGATTCGTAATCGATTTCGAGATTTTAAGTTGTCTCATGCTCATAGGTATAGTGATTTTATTGGTGTATTTTAAGGGTTAAGAATAATAAGATTGGTCAGCTTATAATTCAAAAAATACCCACCTCGGTTTCATTCGTTGTTCAGAACTAATTGAACTTCAAAGCAATTTAAGAGTTTTGGCCATTGAATCCAAATAAATTTTGACATACCATTAACGATTTACCGCCACTTTTATTTTAAAAAGAAGCCCTGTATTTCAAAATAGAGGAAAATTTAATCATAAATAGTTTTGCAGCAATGATTTATTTTCTATTATTGCAACAATCGCTATTGAATTTAGAGAAGAAAAAATGAGTAAACAATTATACACCTTAGAGTTTCCCGTCCGTTGTTCGCCTACCATACTGTACGAATTTCTTTCCACCCCCGCAGGATTGGGTGAGTGGTTTGCTGAAAATGTTGATGAAAGGGATAATGTCTTTTATTTTGGCTGGAGCGGCTCTTTTGAGAAAGCCGAACTGGTAGAAAAAGAACAGGATAAATCTATCCGTTTTCATTGGGAAACTTCTCCCAAAAACGAATACTTTGAATTTAAGATTGATAAATCTGAGATCACCAACCAGACCATTCTTATAATCAATGATTTTGCTGAGAAAAAAGAAATAAAAGATCAAAGCAAATTATGGGATCACCAGGTAAAGGAACTCTTTCACCGACTCGGCGGCAGTTAATCAACAACGACATTTATTATTTGCCTGAAATAACTCAGCAATAAATTATCTGCTTCATCCCATTTATCCAATGGGATTTTTTTTGCCAGCTTGATAAACGAATTACTCCCAACTATTTTTTCAAAATGAGCGGCACTTATATCGACTACAGGCAGGTAATTATTATTTTCAAAATGATGCTCCCACTGCTCCTCATTGATGCAGCAATAAAACTGTTGCTCCTTCAACACCGGTAAGGCTGCAATAATTTTTTTCTCCAAAGCCATTTTATAATCACCGGCAAGATGTAACGTAATGCTGAAAAAATTTCCCCATAAAAACATCACCCGGATGGCAAAAATAGTACTGCGGTCAAAATGTTTTGGATAGTCCAGCACCAGCCACGGAAAGCCATTGTAGTTATCACCTCTTGATATTTTGGGTGATGATCGTAAAACTTTCTCCGGCAGTTTATCATCCAGCCCATGCAGGTATTCCCGTTGCTGCATTTGTAATTGATTCAACAGGTCGTTTACTTTTTTTAGAATGCTGTTCTTTGTTAAAATACACTCCGCATTCATTACCAGTTCCATCTCGGTGGGTGAAAGCCTTATTTTTGCTGCATTCATCTAATAAAGATAAGTGTTCAAGAAACTGGATATACTCATTGTAAAAGCCTTCATTGGTCCTTTTATCGCTACGTTTTTTATTACGTTGCTGGTATTGATCATGCAATTTTTCTGGCTGTACATAGATGATTTTGTAAGCAAAGGCCTTGGCCCCAATCTTATTTTCGAATTTATCTGGTACCTGAGTGCCACCCTGGTGCCGCTGGCATTGCCGCTGGCTATTTTACTTTCTTCGTTGATGACGTTTGGAAATCTTGGCGAAAGTTTCGAACTGGTGGCGATTAAAGCTGCCGGTATTTCGTTGCTGCGTTTTATGCGGCCATTGTTTTTTGTATCCATCATACTGGCAGGGGTGGCTTTTGTTTTTTCTAATAATATAATTCCGGTGGCCACACTAAAGCAGCGAACACTGCTGGGCGATATTGTGTATGCCAAGCCAGCCTTCGATTTAAAAGAAGGAGTGTTTTATGATAAGATACCAAACTTCGCCATCAAAGTAGGGAAGAAGGAAGAAAATGATAGTGTGATAACTGATGTGATTGTATATGAGCAGGGCAATCCGCTGCAGGATAATTTCATCATTGCCAAAAGCGGCATCATGCGGATAAGTGCCAATAAACGTTTTTTAGAATTTAACCTGAAAGATGGCTGGCGATACCAGGAACGGGGCAACTCCTACGAAAAAAACAGTAGCGAATACATCCGCATAGGGTTTAAAGAATATAAAAAACAATTTGACCTCAGCACACTGGGGTTTAATAACCGTACTGCCGACAGTGTAAATAAGAATAATGAAAAAATGCTGAGTATGCGGCAACTGGAAGTGGCCATGGACTCCCTGCGGAAAGAATTAAAAATGGTAAAAAAGAATAATGAAGAAAACATGTTTCTGCAGTTCAATTTTGCCCGCATGCTGGATAGTACCTGGAAAAAAATACCAGACACTGTTGTGAGTAAAAATGATACCATCACCAAAAAGAAAGATACCACCATCAATAAAAAAGATACTACCATTACTACCACCATTATCATCCCTCCCAAAAAAATAAAAAGCTTTGATGATGTGCTGCCCGATTCTGCCCTTATCAATGTAAACCAGACGGTGCAGAATATGGCCAGCTCGTTAAAAATAAATGCCGAAAGCAACTACAGCAACGTACAGGAAAAAGAAAGAAACCTGCGCAAGCACCAGATAGAATGGCATCGCAAAATTGTATTGTCACTGGCCTGTGTTGTACTTTTTTTAATTGGTGCACCCCTGGGCTCCATCATCCGCAAGGGTGGATTGGGCACCCCCCTCATTTTTGCCATTATCTTTTTCATGCTTTTTTATTTTGCCACCACCACCGGCGAAAAATTTGCCAAAGAAAATACCATGACACCCTTTTTAGGTATGTGGATGGCCACTTTTGTGCTGGTGCCCATAGGGTTATTTCTTACCTACAAAGCCATGCAGGATTCCCAGCTTTTTAATATGGACAAGTATAAAAAGGTGGCCCGTTTTTTTCGCCGGGGCAACAAGGCATAAATTTTGTAGCTATTTTGTACTATATTAGTATTCGAAAATCACCCATTTGTGGTATAGGTCATATTCCCTAAAAACCCGAACTTTAATTTCTAATCCGTTTACTCACCGGAAACTTCCGTTTACTAAATGAAACTGAGATATAGTTGATTACAGGTATAAATTGCAGTATCAGTAAACCATACTGTATTTTAGAAAGAATCAAAAGAATTGATTTACTGCGTTAAATGAGATTATTATGAAAAAAGTATTTGTCCTTTTTGCCACTGTTGCAGGATTATTTTTCAGCCAAAAAACTTCAGCACAATTAGTTAATGACGGTGCCACTATTAAAGTGCAGCCCGGTGCTATTATTTTTTGTGCAGGAAATTTTGAAAACAAAAATTCCGGATCTATCAGCAATGATGGAAAAATAGAAGTGCAGGGAAACTTTCTGAATACAGCTACGTACAATACTGCGACGGCTGATGATTCATTAATTCTTTCTGGTGGTGGTACTGTAACGCTGAATGGCGGTGCTTCTACTTTTACCAATATCTGGATCAACAAAACTGCTGCTACGGATAGAGTAAGATTAACCAGCACTACTTTACTTTCTGGTAAGCTGGATTACGACCAGGGAGTATTTACTACCGATCCGATTGCAAACCCCGCCTTTTTATTTTCTGCACCAACTACTGCAGTATTTGATATTGCTGCAGGCAAAGAAATAATTGGCAACGTAAGAAGAACAGGTTGGGCCAATGGTTCATCTGTTATATTTAATCAATCCAATATGCTGGTAACTACCAATGCAGGCACTGCACCTACAGATGTTACCGTAACCATGATACCATTGACAGAAAGCGGCGACCCTACCGATAATGAGAGAGAAGTAAAAAGAAAATTTGTATTTGCACAAACAGGCGGCACTGGCTTTACGGCTGATGTTCGTTTTCCATACGTAAGCGGAGAATTAAATACCAACACCGAAGCAAACCTTACACCATGGGGCCGCTTTACGGGTGTATGGAATGGCCGACTTACTCCTGTTACAAGAGATGCACCAAATGATTGGGTAGCTACAACTGGCATTACTCAAACTGATTTTATTAATGAGTGGAAATTAGCTGATCCGAGATATACAATGAATGCAACTGCATTGTTGAGAGGGCCTTATAATGCTGGCACTGGATTAATGAATACAAGCTTGAATACTGCAGCAATCATTCCTCTGGCACAACCTTATAACGTAACACCTTTTAGCTATACGGGAACAGAAACTGTTGCTTCTATTCCAAATGCAAACGTTGTTGATTGGGTACTTGCTGAATTAAGAATTCCTGCAACCGGACTTGGTGCTGATGCAGCTTCTTCAACAATTGTAGGAAGAAAAGCTGGCTTCTTATTAAATAATGGTACAGTAGTAGATTTAGATGGAGTAACACCACTGGCTTTTGATATTAATAAGCAAGGTGCCGGATTTATGACTATCAGACATAGAAACCATCTTGGTGTAATGAGTGCTTCATTACCTTCCAATGCTATTGGAACATATACAAATGATTTTAGAGTATTAAATAACTGGTATAAAGCTCTAGGGGCTCCAACTGATCCAGAAATATTATTAACGCCTAGTGCTAATTATGGATTATGGGCTGGAGATGCCAACAAGAGCGGAAATCTTTCTGCTACTGATATTAACGCAATTAAAGTTGCGATTGCTGCTTCTGCTACCGGATATTTATTGACCGACGTTAATATGACAGCTAATCTTGCAGCCTCAGATATAAATTTGACTAAGCTGATGATTTCAAATTCAGGAACGGGAAGCCTACCAGGAAGACCAGCACCTCCAAAAAATACCAATATACCAGATGGAATCGGTCCGGATCAATAAAATTATTTTTAAAATTATTATACTAGCATAATTCAATATGAAAAAGATAACTCAAATAAGTGTAGCACTGTTTTTAGCAATATTCTCATTGCAAGTGAATAGTTTTGCTCAATCGGATTTTGAATGGCGTTTGACCAATGCAACATTTAATGCAACAGATCCGGATGGTGCAGGACCTGCAACCGGTTCTGTTTCTTTTACTATGCAACTAAGAACAAGACTTGCAGCTGCTAGCATTCCGATTACTGCCATGACTACGGGTTTTTGTTGGCAGTTTGCTGCGGCAATGTTACCAACTGGTCCCGCACCAATTCCAACTTGTGGTACAAACTCAATTCTTCAACCTTCAAACATTACTATTTCTTCATCTTTCCCTGGATACACCTTCAACAATATAAATCAATGTTCCGGAGTTGTAAACTTCACGACCGGAGGTCAGACATTTAATAGAAGAGCTGTTGGTACAATTGATGGTGGGGCAGATGTAACAATTACTAATGCTTGGGTGGATGTTTATACAGTTACTTTATGGTCTTTAGGGGCTTCAACTCCAAGAGCTGGATATGTAGTAATCAATTCTAGCAATGCTGGAACTCCTGGCCCTTTTTCTAATTATGATATTTCTGATGCTCTTGCCACTCCATACGATGCAAATTCATTAACTTTTACTACACCACTTGCATTGGTAGCAGGTACACTCCCAGTTACTTTCACCAACTACGATGTAAGATGTAATGACAAAGGTGCTTTACTTACATGGGCAACTGCTACTGAGCAAAACAGCCAGAAATTTGAAATTCAAAGAAGTACCAATAGCACAGACTGGGTAACTATAGATAATGTAGCCGCAGCCGGTAATAGTAATTCGTTGAAGAGCTATCAATACCTTGACTTAAAAGGTGGCAATGCATTCTACAGAATTCGCCAGGTAGATATTGATGGACGTTTTGTTTACACAGCTATCAAGCAAACCAACTGTAAAGCAAGCCAGTTTGATGTAGCACTCTATCCTGTTCCTGCTACAGATAAGCTTACTGTAACCATCAGAACAGACAGAGCAGTAAGAACAGAACTGCAAATAGTAGATATGGCTGGTAAAACAGTACATAGAGTACCAACACAAATAAACAGTGGAAATAATAATATTAATCTGAACGTAGCAAACTTGCCAGCTGGCCAGTACATGCTTGTCAGCGGCGACCCGGCTATTGAGATCAATAAGAAGTTTACCATTATGAGATAACCATTAGCCTGATCCTTTTCAAGATTGCCCCGCCAGATGGTTGGGGCAATTTTTTTTACCCTATGCCAGCCCTCAGGCAGGCAGGGATGTGAAGGATCTAGAGGGTTAATTCAACCATACTTGAAATCCGTACAACTTGCCTAACGGCAGGCAGGTCCATATCATCAGTGTTCCTTTATTTACTCACTCCCTCCGGCTAAATATTTCTGTATATTGGAAGCTCAAAATTTAATTTGAATACCTCACAACAAAACCTGTCGGTACAAAAATGGGTGGCAGCCATCTCGGTGTTGTTGCTGGCAGTAAAGTTCATTGCTTACTACACTACGTATTCCGTAGCCATTCTTACCGATGCACTGGAGAGTATTGTAAATGTAGCAGCCGGTTTTATTGGATTGTATAGTTTACATGTTGCTGCTAAACCCAGAGATACGGATCATCCATACGGTCATGGTAAGGCAGAATTTTTATCGGCAGCTATTGAAGGCACATTGATTGGTGCTGCTGGTGCCATTATTTTATACAAAGCCATTCTCAATCTTATTAATCCTGTAGAAATTAAAAAGATAGATGTGGGTATCTGGCTTGTAGCGGCTACAGCGGTTGCCAATTTTATTGTTGGTTATTTCTGCCTTCACATCGGCAAAAAAAATAACTCACTGGCATTGGAAGCAAGTGGCCGGCATTTGCAAACGGATACCTATTCCACCGTTGGTATTATTGCCGGGTTGCTGCTTTTGCATTTTACAGGGTATAAGTGGATTGACAGTGTGGTGGCTATTGGCTTTGGTTTTTTTATAGTTTATACGGGATATAAAATTATACGGCACTCGATAGCAGGCATTATGGATGAGGCAGATGAAAAACTGCTGGGCAAAATGGTGGAAGTATTAAATGCCAACAGACGGGAAAACTGGATAGACCTGCACAATCTGCGGGTAATAAAGTATGGCAGTGTGCTGCATGTGGACTGTCACCTTACCGTGCCCTGGTACCTGAATGTGCATGAGGCACATGCAGAAATAGATGCCCTTGGAAATTTAATACGAAAAGAATTTGGCGAATCACTGGAGTTGTTTGTACACTCAGATGGTTGTATGCCTTTTCAATGCAGGATATGCAGCAAAGCTGATTGTACGGTAAGACAACATAATTTTGAAAAGAAAATAGAATGGACACTGGAAAATATTTCGCAGAATAAAAAACATGCACTGGTATGAAAACTATAACGACCTGGAAAAAAGATCATGAATTTGTAGCCGATCATGATGGCAATACTATTAATATTGATGGAGATAAAAAGAATGGGCATGGGCCAAAAGCATTGTTGCTGAGTGGCCTTGCGGCTTGCAGTGGTATAGATGTGGTGGATATACTGGAGAAAATGAAAATAACATTTTCAGATTTCATTATAGAAGTGGCGGCAGAGCAAACTGAAGAGCATCCAAAAGTTTTTACCGAAATAAATATTGTATACCGGATGAAAACAGATGCGGCCAATGAAGACCGGGTAAAAAAAGCCATTGATCTTTCGCTGGAAAAATATTGTGGTGTATCTGCCATGCTGCGCAAAAATTCTCCCATTAACTACACACTTACGATAGAAGATTAATTATGCTTTCCAAAAAAACACAATATGCATTCAGGGCATTAGAGATGCTGGTCAAAAATTATGAGCAGGGCCCGTTGCTTATTTCAGAAATAGCCCGGAAGAAAAAGATACCGCTTAAGTTTTTGGAAAACATTCTGCTGGAGTTAAAAAAGGATGGGGTGCTGGAAAGTAAAAAAGGAAAAGGCGGTGGGTATTCCCTGTTGTTAAAACCCTCCAAAGTGCCGGTGGCCCGGATAATAAGAGTGGTGGATGGGCCGATAGCCATGCTCCCCTGTGTAAGTCTTTATTTTTATCAGAAGTGTGATAATTGTAATGAAAAACACTGTGGCCTCCACGACATTATGATCGGTGTGCGGGATGCACAACTGGCAATACTGGAGAAAAAGACATTAGCGGATTTGATTGTGTAGTTTGAAATAAAAGATCAGGGCTGAGTGTAGATTAAATACAAGAACACGGATAACACGGATTAGACGGATAGCCACAGATTTTTTCTATTCCTCAGAAATCTGGGATTTGATTCAGTAGAATAATCCGTGTTAATCTATAGATCCGTGTCATCCATGTTCCAAAAAACTTGGCATTCTTTCATTACTATTCATATTATTGTTTCAAAGTTATCTGGTGTTAATTAGCCACATCGTGGCGGCATTTTGGTAATAGACAAAAAATTGTGAGCTAGAGCCCCAGCGGGGCGACATGTTAGTAGAAGAAAACCATTTCAGGTTTCCAAAGCCCCATCGGGGCGACATGTATAATATTTCGCCCCGCTGGGGCTCGGATGCATACATAAATTTGTTTCTACTGACATATCGCCCCGACGGGGCTACAAACGAAACACAAATTGTTGTTAGTGAACGAATAGTTATTAAAACCCTACTTCTTTGGTAGGGTAATCGGTATCGGTTATCTTCGCCCCATTAATATTATATTATGGCACTACGATTAGGGGATGTGGCTCCCAACTTTACCGCACAAACAACAGAAGGGGAAATCAATTTTTATGACTACCTCGGCGATGGCTGGGGCATACTTTTTTCTCACCCTGCAGATTTTACACCGGTGTGTACCACAGAGTTGGGCAAGACTGCTTTGCTGCAGGAAGAATTTGCCAAACGAAATGTAAAAGTGCTGGCCGTAAGTATCGATCCACTGGATAAACATCTGGAGTGGAGAAAAGATATTAATGAAACGCAAAACTGCAATGTTGGTTTCCCCATCATTGCCGATGAAGATAGAAATGTGGCTACCTTGTATGATATGATTCATCCCAATGTATCTGCCACAGCAACGGTGCGGTCGCTGTTTGTAATTGGTGCTGATAAACTGGTAAAGCTGATGATCATTTATCCCGCATCCACCGGAAGAAATTTTGTAGAAGTGTTGAGAGTAATTGATTCATTACAACTGACTGCCAAACATAGTGTGGCTACTCCCGCAGATTGGAAACACGGTGAAGATGTGATTGTTGTTCCGGCTATTTCTACTGAAGATGCAATAAAGAAATTTACAAAAGGAGTAAGGGTAGTAAAACCTTATTTAAGATATACTCCACAACCTGATGCTGAATAAAGAAACGATAAAGCTATTAGAAATTGCTTCAATGCCAGAAGCATTATCCATAATTGCCGGATCATTTCCGGGCAGGGTGGTTCTTTCTTCTTCGCTTGGCCAGGAAGACCAGGTGATAACCGATGCTATTTGTAAAAATAATATCGGGGTTGAAATATTTACACTGGACACCGGCCGCTTGTTTTATGAAACCTATGAGTTGATAGAAAAAACAAATGCCCGGTATAAAATAAATATGAAGGTTTATTTTCCGGAAGTGGCGGATGTGGAAGAATTTGTAAATGAAAAAGGAGTCAACAGCTTTTATGAATCTGTGGAGAATAGAAAAACCTGTTGCCATATAAGAAAAGTAAAACCATTGAACAGGGCATTGCAGGGAGCAAAAGTTTGGATAACAGGATTAAGAGCTGCACAATCTGATAATAGAAAAGATATTCCGGTGATAGAATGGGATGAACAACGGCAGTTATATAAATTTAATCCGCTTATCAACTGGAGTTATGACGATGTGTTGAATTATATAAAAGAAAACAATGTGCCGTATAATAGTTTGCACGACCAGGGATTTATCAGCATCGGCTGTGCACCATGTACAAGAGCCATTGCTGCAGGAGAAGATGCAAGAGCCGGAAGATGGTGGTGGGAGCAAAGCCAGAAGGAGTGTGGGTTGCATACCCCGAACCTAAGCTAAGAGGATAAAAGAGACAAAAGAGAAAAGGAGAGATACAATAAAAAGAAAATGACTTTATATGGCTGATAGAATAAATAAAGAATTGGGTCTTGACTATTTGCAAGAACTGGAAGCGGAGAGTATTTATATTTTCAGAGAGGTGGCTGCGCAATTTGAAAAACCAGCTTTGCTATTTAGTGGCGGAAAGGATTCTATCACTTTAGTACACCTGGCGAAGAAAGCATTTGCACCGGGTAAAATTCCTTTTCCCTTAGTGCATATCGATACGGGGCATAATTTTCCGGAGGCATTACAATTCAGAGATTGGCTGGCCAATGAAGTTGGTGCTACATTGATTGTAAGAAAAGTGGAAGACACCATTAAGCAGCGGCATCTTACCGAGCCAAAAGGAAAATTCCCGAGCCGCAACTGGTTACAGACTTACACTTTATTAGATACTATTGACGAATTCAAATTTGATTGCTGCATTGGCGGTGCAAGGAGAGATGAAGAAAAAGCAAGAGCTAAGGAAAGAATTTTTTCGGTGCGGGATGAGTTTGGCCAATGGAATCCAAAATTGCAGCGGCCTGAGCTATGGAATATTTATAATGGCAGAATTCATAAAGGTGAAAATGTAAGAGTATTCCCAATCAGCAACTGGACAGAGCTGGACATCTGGAATTATATCCGCAAACAAAATATTGGATTGCCATCCATCTATTTTGCTCATGACCGTGAAGTGATAGAACATGAAGGTCAGTTAGTAGCCATGAGTGAATATGTGCAACCATCAGCGGATGATGTTGTGCTAACAAAAAAAGTAAGATACAGAACAGTGGGTGATATGACTTGTACTGCGGCTGTTGAATCTGCTGCATCCACATTAGATGAAGTGATCAATGAAATTATTTCAACAAGAATAAGTGAACGGGGTGAAACAAGAATAGATGATAAAGTAACAGAAGCTGCGATGGAGGATAGAAAGAAGGATGGGTATTTTTAGAATACCCCAAACCCCTAAAGGGGCTTTACAGTTCTTAAAGAATAAAAATTCATTGCATGTGATTTTTTTAATTGAGGAGTAAGTTGAAATAGCAAGATGTATTCAGCCCTGAAAGGGCTTAATATGAATAGCTCCGAGTGAAACCCGGAGATGAAAAGTAGCAAATTTATTGGAGCCCGGAGGGGCGACTATAAAAGATGAATAGACTTCATGCAGTTCAAGTGTGCGACGCAACGAAGATGATCAGGGAACTGAAGCTGGTAACAAAATTATTTTCATTACTCAGTTTTTATAAGATTATAAAGACTGATACAAATTAAAATTCCCCTTTAGGGGATAGGGGTATGGATTTATTGCGATTTATAACGGCGGGCAGCGTAGATGATGGCAAAAGCACATTGATCGGTCGTTTGCTATACGATAGCAAAAATATTCTGATCGATCAACTGGAGGCGTTGGAAAAATCTACGAAGAACAGAACCGATGGTTCTGTGGACCTTGCATTGCTAACAGATGGTTTGCGGGCTGAAAGAGAACAGGGCATTACGATTGATGTGGCGTATAGATATTTTACAACGCCAAAAAGAAAATTTATTATTGCCGATGCACCCGGCCATGTGCAGTACACCCGGAATATGATTACCGGTGCATCGAATGCAAGTCTCATTATCATCCTCATTGATGCAAGACAAGGTGTGGTAGAACAAACCCGTCGTCATTCGATAATTGCATCGTTGCTGAAAATTCCGAATGTAGTTGTGGCGATAAATAAAATGGATTTGGTGGCTTATTCAGAAAATGTTTTTAATAATGTGGTGATTGATTATAAAAAAGTAGCCAATCAACTGGGATTAAAAAATGTAACCTGTATTCCCATTAGTGCATTGAACGGGGATAATATAGTTGATAGATCCGAACATATCCATTGGTATACTGGTAAAACATTGATGCAGATATTGGAAGAAGTAGAAGTGGATGCAGATATTAATTTAGCGGATGCCCGTTTCCAGGTGCAGTTGGTAATAAGACCACAAACGGATGAGCTGCATGATTATCGTGGCTATGCAGGCAGAGTGATCAGTGGTGTTTATAAAAAGGGTGATCAAATAAAAGTATTGCCACAGGGAATTGAAACTGCTATTTCAAAAATAGAAACTGGTGAAGAAGAAGTGGATCTGGTTTTTGCACATCAGCCGGCTGTTATTCATCTGGCAGATGATATTGATATAAGTCGTGGCGATTGGATAGTGAAAACAGATAATCTGCCAACAGTTAGTAATGAAATAGATGTATTGCTGTGTTGGATGGATGAAAAACCATTGATGCCGGGTAATAAATACTTATTGCAGCATAACAGTCGCTTAGTAAAAGCGGTGGTCAAGAATATAGAGTATAAACTGGATGTTAACTCATTGCTACAACAACCGGTGAATGATGGAGTAAAGTTGAATGAAGTGGTGAAGGCAACTATTAAACTGGCTTCGCCATTGGTATATGATGCATATGCAAAACTGCAGGAGACGGGCAGTGCTATATTAATTGATGAAACCAGTAATCATACGGCTGCGGCAGTATTGATACAATAAGATAAGTATGATCTATTCAGGTAATGAAACAGGCAGGCTGGTGAAAAAGGGCAGGACATTACCTGTAAAAGAAATTGTGTTTGATGATGAAGGTGAATCGGATATTGAATTGCCGGAAGAAATACCTGGAAATATTCGCAATGAAAAAAAGTGGAAACGCATTGCCACCTTTTCACTCATCGCTTTTGCATTAATGATCGTCGGACTTTTTGTGTTGCGGTATGTGGGCTATGCTCCACTCAAATTATTGGTTAGCTCTGCACTTTCAAAAATTGATAATTCTTTTTACCTCTTTATACTGGCAGGTTTCTTTGCGCAGTTAGTGGATGGTGCCGTGGGCATGGGCTACGGAGTTACAAGTACCAGCCTGCTGATGAGTATGGGTGTGCACCCAGCGGCCATTAGTGGAAGTGTGCATACAGCAGAAATTTTTAGCAGTGCAGCCAGTGGGTACAGTCATTATAAATTTGGAAACGTAAATAAGAAACTTTTCAGGGTATTGGTGATACCGGGTGTGCTGGGTGCAATTGCCGGTGCAGCAGCATTGGTATGGCTGGGAGATAAATATGGCGGCTATATAAAACCATTTTTAGCAGCTTATTGTTTGTTACTTGGATTGAGAATTTTATTCCAGGCATATAAAAAAGGAAAGACGATTAAAAAAGTAAAAAGAGCCGGATGGCTGGCAGGTGCCGGTGGCTTCCTCGATAGTTTTGGTGGTGGTGGTTGGGGTCCGTTAGTTACAAGTACATTAATTGCAAAAGGAAGAAGTCCGCAGTATGTGATTGGCAGCGTAAGCCTTAGCGAATTTTTTGTAACACTCTCCAGTGCTATTTCTTTTTTTGCATTGATAGGTATTACTCACTGGCAGGTGATTGCTGGTTTAATTATTGGAGGCGGAATTGCTGCACCCATTGCAGCAAAGCTGGCCGGCAAATTACCTTTACGAACAATGCTTATCTGTGTAGGCTTTATGGTAATTATCTGGAGCCTTCGTATTTTAATAAAATCATTAGCGGGGTAGTTTCTCCTTCTTGCAATAACCGCATTGTATCTTTGCTTATCATTAAGGCAGATTAAAAAATAAATATGGCAAAGCATCCGGAAACAAAAGCTATCCGCATACAAACAAAAAAAACAGAACAGAAAGAACATTCTACTCCACTGTTTCTTACCAGCAGTTTTACATATGATAGTGCAGAAGATATGGCTGATGCTTTTGCAGATGATAGTCTGGATGTAAATATTTACTCAAGATTTTCTAATCCATCGGTGGATGAGTTTATTCAAAAAATTGCTGCACTGGAAGGTGCGGAAGATGGAGTGGCCACCGGTACGGGAATGGCGGCTGTGTTTGCAACTTTCATGACTTTTTTATTCAAAGGCGATCATATTATTTCAGCATCGGCCGTGTTTGGTTCTACACATACTATTCTCACCAAATATTTACCCAAGTGGGGAATTGAGTATTCTTATTTTGATATGAATGATCCGGGCAGTATTGCAGCCTTGATAAAACCAACCACTAAAATGCTGTATGTGGAAACCCCTTCCAATCCGGGTTTGGATATTATTGATATTGAATTGGTGTCTGCAATTTGCAAGCAACATAATATTTTATTGGTGGTAGATAATTGTTTTGCTACGCCGGCAGTGCAGCAACCTATAAAATATGGTGCAGACCTGGTGTTACATTCAGCTACAAAATTTATTGATGGACAAGGCAGAGTATTAGGTGGTGTGATAGTTGGTAGAAAAGAATTGATTCATCCGCTGTATTTATTTATTCGCAACACCGGACCATCGATGAGTCCGTTCAATGCATGGGTGTTATCTAAAAGTTTGGAAACTTTATTTATCCGCATGGACAGACATGCAGCCAGTGCTTTGCAGATAGCGGAGCAAATGCAAGGTCATCCACAACTGAGTGCAGTTAAATATCCTTTTCTGCCATCACATCCGCAATATGCTATTGCAAAAAAGCAAATGAGTAATGGTGGCGGTATTGTAACCTTTGAATTGCAAGGTGGAATTGATAGCGGCAGAAATTTTTTAAATGCTTTGCAAATGATTTCAATGACGAATAACTTAGGCGATAGCCGTACTATCGCATCGCATCCTGCCTCTACTACTCATTCAAAATTAACTGAAGAGGAAAGAAAGGCGGTAGGAATAACACCCGGCCTTATCAGAATATCTGTGGGACTGGAAAATGTGCAGGATATTTTGGATGATATAAACCAGGCATTGGATAAATGCTGATCTATTTTGCTTTTCGCTTTTCCAATTGTTGCAAAGTGGCTCTTATGTCTTTATGCACCGGAGCTTCCAGTTTAAATTCTTTCCCGGCAATATCTTTAAATCCCAATTGAAAAGAATGTAATGCCAGCCGGGCCAATATTGGTTTTTCTTCCAGTTCGTTTTTAGAAAGATTGTATTTCTTTTTCAAAGAAGAAATTAAAACGGGTTTACCATCTCCATATAATGCATCACACACTATCGGGTGACCGATCTCTTTCATATGCACTCTTATCTGGTGTGTTCTGCCGGTATGTATCTGGAATTGCATCCAGGAATAAATACCAAAGTCATTCAACACTTCATAGTCTGTTAATGATTCTTTTCCTCTTGGGTTTACGATCATCACTCCCCGCTGCACCATGTTTTCTGCCAGGGGTAAATTGATGCTTCCTTTTTTTTCTGCTGGTGAACCACTAACAAGACCGGAATAAATTTTTGTAGTTTGTCTTTCTTCAAACTGCATCGACAAATGTCTGTGCATTTCTTCTGTCTTTGCAAATACGATCATACCGCTGGTGTCTTTATCCAGCCGGTGTACGGTAAATATTTGCTGGTACTTTTCCTGCAATAATGTTTTCAATGATATTTCTTTTCCTTCTCTATCAGGAATAGATAATAAACCGGATGGTTTATTCAACGCAACAAAATCATCATTCTCAAAAATTATTAATTCCGAAATTTTCATTGTATTAATCTGTGGCTATAAGTATTTTATTCTTTTGCCGAAGGCAAATACAATTTGTACTCAATTGTATTTATTTCGTGGCATTTGTGCAATTCGGGGCCGCCTCACCGACCTTTTCCAAAATGCTTCAAATCTCTCACTTCTTTTTCACTCAGAAAACGAAACTTACCCCTCTCAATATTTTTCTTGGTAAGACCGGCAAAGATCACCCGGTCAAGATTTTTTACATCATAACCCAATGCTTCAAATATGCGACGAACAATACGGTTGCGGCCACTATGAATTTCCACGCCTACTTGTGTTTTATCTTTTATATCTGCATAAGCCAATACATCTACACTGGCGGGGCCATCTTCCAGTTTTACACCACTCAATATTTTATCAAAATCTTTTTTCTCCAATGGCTTATCTAATGTAACATGATATACTTTTTTTATCTCATTACTTGGATGCGTTAATTTTTGCGCCAACTCTCCGTCATTTGTCAGCAATAAAACACCAGAAGTATTTCTGTCTAATCTGCCAACAGGATAAACTCTTTCGGTAGTTGCTTTGCCAATTATATCCAGCACCGTTTTTCTTCCCTGCGGATCATCGGTGGTGGTAATATAATCTTTGGGCTTGTTCAATAATATGTAAACAAGATTTTTTGCTAAAAAAATTTTCTTGCCGTTCACTATTATTTCGTCAGTTGAGGCGACTTTATGACCAGGTTCTATAACTAATGCTCCATTTACTTTTACCAGTCCTTTTTTTACCAACTCGGCTGCTTCCCGGCGGCCTGCAACACCAGCATGTGCAATAAATTTATTCAACGGCATATTACCGGCAGTCGTTGGTTTTGCATGTAAAATGGGTGTGGGTGGAGGAGTTTCTCTTTTTCCAGTAGCAGAGGTCTTGCTGGTAAAAACAGGTCGTTTACTTCTTTCTTCAGCTTTCTTTTTATCAAAATATTCTTCCCGTTCTTTCTTGAACTTTCTTTTCTCCTGCTTGAATTGCTCTTTTATAGCAGCATTACTTTTTTTGGGCTTGAACTTGTCGAAGTGAGATTCTTTCTTTTTCATGTGTAGTAGTTTGTCCGCAGGACTCTGAGAGCTGTTTTACAACAGTAGTGAGGTGTAAAGATATGTAAATGAGTTTTATCAAAAATTTTAGGAGGCTGTCTCAAAAGTCAATTTGATTGTCATATTGAGTTTATCGAAATATTGACAATCAAATTGATAGCCTTCGACAAACTCAGGCTGACAACCCTTTTGAGACAGCCTCCTAAAATAAAGCCCTGCATTTGTTTTACCAAAGCAGGGCTTGTTTTTTCAGGGATTAATAATTACTATATAATATTTTTATTTTCAGTTTTTTTGCGTCCGTCCATTCCAGGCTTCTGCTTTTTTGTTTCATTCAATTTTTTCATTTGCTCTGGGGTAAGAATTGATTTCATGCTTTCTTTTTGTTGCTTCATCAGTTCTTTTCTTTTTTCCATTCTTTGCTCGTCGATCAAAGTCTTATCGTCACGAAGAGCTTTCATTTTTTGCATCATCTCTTCACGACTCTTTTTCATTTTGGCAGATTGATCATCAGTAAGACCAAGTTGTGTTTTCATATCATTGCCTTGATGTCTGTTCATACCATCATGTTTGCCTTTGCCTTCAGCTTTCAATTTTTCCAGTGTAGCTTTTTGATCGCTGGTAAGTATGGCATCCATTTTTGCCTTTTGCTCTTTATGCAATGTCTCTTTTTTTGCTTTCCAATCTTTCACGGTTATGTTGTCATTCTTTTTCAGTTCAGCCATTTGCTGCTGAAAATCTTCCCGTTGTGTTTTGAATTGTTGTTTTTGTGCAACTGTAAGATTTAGCTGCTTCATCATTTCCTGTTTATCATGCCCTCCTCTTTTTTTGTGATTCATTTTATTTTGCATAGCAGGTCTGTCGGTTTTTCTTTCTGGTATTTCCTGTGCATTTATTGTAAGGCCCATAGAAATTACCAATGCGGATAAGATTATTTTTTTCATGTTTTAAGTATTTTGTTTTTAGACGCCGGCTTGTATTCAAAACCTTCGCAGTAATTTATATAGAAACGTTAATGGATTACAGACCTGCTGCGTTGCTACAGGTTTAACCATTATATATTTACTTCGTAAAAGGAGGAAATCAGGGACTAATGGCCGACTTTGTTAGCTAACTGCCCGCAGGCCGCATCAATATCTTTTCCCCTGCTTTTTCTAAGTCTTGCATTTACCCGGTGTTTGCCCAGGTAATCCATAAAGGCTTGTACTTTTTCTTCATCCGGTTTTTGAAATTTGGCAAAGTCGATAGGATTGTATTCTATAATATTAACAAGATCAGCAGGCACCTGGCGGTATAGTTTTATCAGTTCATCGGCATCTTCCGGCGAGTCGTTGAAGTTTTTGAAAAGGATGTATTCGAATGTTATTTCATTTTCTGTTTGCTTATAAAAATAATTCAATGCATCAATCAATGATTTAATATTATTGGTATCGTTGATGGGCATTATCTCATGCCGCTTGGCATCGGTGGCAGCATGTAAAGAAAGTGCCAGTTTAAATTTCACTTTATCATCACCCAATTGGCGAATTCCTTTTGCCACACCTGCAGTAGAAACAGTAACCCGCTTCGGACTCATCGCCATTCCGCTGGGCGAAGTAATTCTTTCAATAGAACGTAATACATTTTTATAATTAAGCAACGGCTCACCCATGCCCATAAAAACAATATTGCTTAGCTTTTTATCATTTTCTTTTTCGCATTGCTGGTTGATGATGGCTACCTGGTCATAAATTTCATCAAAGTCAAGATTTCTTTTGCGATCAATATAGCCGGTGGCACAAAATTTACAACTGAGTGAACAACCAATTTGTGAAGACACACAGGCAGTATATCTTGATGCGGTAGGAATCAATACACCTTCAATCAGGTGTCCGTCATGAGTTTTAAAACGGGATTTGATGGTGCCGTCTGTAGACGTTTGAATGGTATCAACTGTTAAGGCGGGGAGCACAAAAGCTTCACCCATTTTTTGGCGTAGGTCTTTGCTCAGGTTGGTTATGTCGGCAAAACTCATCGCCCCTTTTTGCCAGATCCATTCATACACCTGTTTGGCCCTGAATTTTTTCTCACCTATTTCTTCAAAATAGTTTTCAATTTCTGCCAGTGATAAATGCCTGATATTTTTAGGTGCAACTTTTGCCATGCCGCAAAGATAACCACCAATTAAGGATTAAATGATTTCACAGATATTTGCCATTCAAACACTACTAAATGAAACCAGTATATATAATAGATACAGTAAGAACTCCGGTTGGTAAATATGGCGGTGCATTAAGCAGTTTCCGGCCGGATGATCTGCTTGCATATATAATTAAGGCCTTGATTCAAAGAAATGATACGATAGATATTAACGCAATTGAAGATGTGATAGCAGGTGCTGCTAACCAGGCCGGAGAAGATAACAGGAATGTGGCGAGAATGGCTGCATTACTAGCTGGCTTGCCGGTATCGGTTGGTGGCAATACCGTGAATCGTTTATGTGCGTCTGGTTTGCAATCAATAATGGATGCTTCACGGCAAGTAATGTGTGGTGATGCAGAATTAATAATTGCCTGCGGTGTAGAAAGCATGACAAGAGCACCTTTTGTAATGGCGAAAAATGCAGAACCATTTGCAAGAACCGCTGAAGTATTTGATACAACAATGGGGTGGAGGTTCATCAATAAAAATCTTTCTGCATTGTATCATCCATACACCATGGGTGAAACAGCAGAGAATGTAGCAAAGCAATGGAGTATAAGCCGGCAGCAGCAGGATGAATTTGCATTGGCTTCGCAACAAAAATATGCCGCAGCAAAAGCAGCCGATAAATGGGCTGATGAAATTGCCGCCGTAGAAATTAGCAGCAAAGGATTGATCAACTGGGTAGTAAATGATGAGCATCCAAGAGAAACTTCATTGGAAAAATTAGCAACGTTGAAACCGGCATTTATAAAAGAAGGAACAGTCACTGCCGGAAATTCTTCTGGCATTAATGATGGTGCAGCGGCTATGTTGCTGGCCAGCGAAGAAGCTGTAGCAAAATATAATTTACAGCCCATGGCAAAAATTGTTTCTATGGCGGTGGCCGGAGTTGATCCGGCTATTATGGGGATTGGTCCGGTACCTGCTACACAAAAAGCATTACAAAGAGCTGGTTTAAAAATTGGGGATATAGATCTGATAGAATTAAACGAAGCTTTTGCTTCGCAATCACTTGCCTGTATAAAAGAACTGGAGCTGGATATAAATAAAGTAAATGTAAATGGTGGATCTATTGCCATTGGTCATCCGCTGGGTTGCAGTGGTGTCCGCATATCCACTACGCTGCTGCATGAGATGAAAAAAAGAGATGGTCGCTATGGCATAGCAACCATGTGTGTGGGAGTAGGACAGGGTGCCACGGTGGTGTATGAGAGATTGTAAAAATAATTTGACAATTCCTCTTTTTTTATATGTTTTAAAAATGATCTTCATTTATTAACTCATTTTCAAAATATTAGGTAATTATAATAGATACATATAGTTACCATGACGTTTCCTTGTTAATTTTCCTGTTGCTATTTTTTTTAGAAAAAATTCTGTGCAGCACATCTTAATCAATTTCTGTCTAAATTTGAACTGCTCTGGTTAGGTTCCCGCTTTTCTTATAAGCAGCAACCCAATCATTATTTTTTAACACACAAAAACAAAGACTGCATGAAGAAAGTTTATTCACTCATGCTGGCATTGCTATTATTTTCGGTATATGCAATTGCCCAGCGGTCTGTTTCCGGTAAGGTAACAGATGAAAAAGGTTCTCCTCTAAGTAATGTCTCCGTTCAGGTGAAAGGGACTACTGTTGGTACTACAACCAGCAATACTGGAAATTATACCCTGAATGTACCTGCCAATGGAAGAACCATTGTTTTCTCATCAATTGATATGGAAACAATTGAAATAACTATTGGTAGCCAAACAACAGTCAATGCCAGTTTAAAAACTGCAGAAAAAGCATTGCAGGAAGTAGTGGTTACTGGTTATGGTACTGTTCGTAAAAAAAGAGATGAAGCAGGTGCTATTTCATCAGTATCGGCCAAACAAATTGAGAACAGACCTATCGTATCGCTGGATAAAGCTATCCAGGGTGCAGCGGCAGGAGTGTTTGTACAATCCAACAATGGTATTCCTGGTGGTAATATCAATGTACGTATCAGGGGTGCAGGTTCTATCAATGCCAGTAATGATCCTTTATATGTAATTGATGGGATACAAATGAATACCCGTAATGATGCGGCCTTCACACAATCAAACCCATTAGCATTTTTAAATCCGGATGATATTCAATCCATCGACATATTAAAAGATGCTGCTTCTGCCTCTATATATGGAGTTGGTGCTGCTAACGGAGTTATCATTGTAACTACAAAGAAAGGTAGAGCCGGTAAAACAAAATTGAACCTGAATACCTATTACGGTACAGCAAAGCCTTTAAAATTTCTGGATGTTGTAAACTCTCAAGAGTATTATCAACTAAGATCTGAAGCATATGGAAACGCAAACAATCTGGCAGCTAATTCACTTGTTATTAAGAGAACTGTTTTAGCTGAAATGCGGGTACCAAATGCTGGTACTTTTACCGATGCACAGGCCGATTCGGCTGCTACAGCATTGCAAACCTACGATTGGCAGAAAGAAGCTTTCAGAAATGGAAACATAAAAAATTATGAGTTAGGTGCAAGTGGAGGTAATGAGAAATCAACCTTCAGAATATCCGCCAATTATATGGATCAGCAAACGGTGGTAACTAAAGCCGACTTCAAACGGTATGGTGCAAGAGTCGATCTAACCAATAAGGCTACTGATCGCTTTACAATTGGGACTAATGTAAATTTCAGTTCTTTTCAACAAAATGTACCGTTTGCCACTGATGGTTCTTTCCTAGGTAGTCCTGCTTTTTCAGCATCAGGTATTTTACCATTCAATCCTATTTATAATGCCGATGGTTCATATTATGGAATTCCTGGTGGCATACCTGCTAACCTTGTAGGTGTGCTTAATCAGAATATTGTAGCCGTAAATGATTACAACTCTGGTTTTCAACGTACCAATCAATTAGTAGGAGGGATATCGCTGGACTATAAACTCAGATCATGGTTAAGCTGGAAAATTTTTGGTGGTTTAGACTATCGTAATGTACAGGGTAGGTTAGTAAGAGATGCCCGTACACCGGATGCATTTGTAAGAAGAGGTTTAACACAAGTGCAGAGCAATAATAACACCAACATCAATACCTATACAACATTAAATTTTGCTAAAACATTTGCTGAAAAGCATGCTGTAGATGCATTCGTTGGGTATGAATATAGAAGAGAAAACAATGATGGTTTCAGTGCTACGGGGGATGGATTTCCCACTTTCCAATTTACTTATTTGAACAATGCCGCTAACCCGGTTTCTATTGGCGAATTCTTTACCGGGTTTAGAAGAAATGCGATTTTTGGAAATCTGAATTACAGCTTTAATGGAAAATATCAAATTGGATTTAATGGCCGTTATGATGGCTCATCCCGTTTAGGTATTAATAATAAGTTTGTAGGTTCTGGTGGTGTAAAAGCCGCCTGGAATATAGATAGAGAAACCTTTATGGAAGGTATTTCCGGAACAGTTTCTTCACTTAAATTAAGGGCTAGTTATGGTAGTGTTGGCAGTGATCAGATTGGCAACTTTGATGCCCTTGGCTTATTTGGTGGCGGTGGTATCTATAATGGAAATTCAGGTATTGCTTATACGAATCTTGCAAGTCCAAATCTGAAATGGGAGACTACTGTTATCAGTAATATCGGACTTGATTTTGGATTGTTCAAAAGCAGAATTACCGGTGCGGTAGAAGTATATAGAAAAACATCTGACAACCTTCTTTTAAATAAACCATTACCTAGTTATAGCGGATTTGGAGGAATTTCCGAGAATGTAGGTAAAATGGAAAACAAGGGTGTAGAGTTAACCCTGGGCTTTGTTCCTTTCAGAGCTAAAAAGAAAGGTGATTTTGAAATGGATGTGAATTTCATATTTGCCTATAACAAACAAACAGTAAAAGAATTATTTGGTGGACTACAAGTGTTACCAGGTAATGTAGGCATTAGAGTAGGTCAGCCAGTAGGAGTATTATTCACCCAAAAATTTGGTGGAGTAAATGCAGCTACCGGTCGTCCTTTGTTTTATGATTCTTTAGGTAATATCACTTACCAGGTACAGGATAGGGATAGGGTTATTCTTGGTCCTACCGTATTAGCTCCTTATAATGGTGGGTTGAATACCTCTGTGCGTTTAAAAGGATTTACGCTGGATGTAGCATTCAACTATGAATATGGTCGTTATGCATCAGATGGACAGATCAACTTCTTAAGAGAAAATACTGGCCGTATCAATTTGTTACAAGAAGCATATGATACCCGTTGGACTACTCCAGGTCAGGTTACACACTATCCAAGATTTAATTTTAATGCAACAGAATCTAAGGGTTCAGGACCCGGTGGAGGAAACAGAACTTGGTTCAAGGCAGATTATATACGTTTGAGAAATGTTACATTATCATATGAAGTCCCAAGTACTTGGATGTCTAAATTAAAACTAAGCAGTGCCCGGTTTTATGTGCAGGGTTCTAACTTATGGACGTACAGCGATTGGTTCAGTTATGATATTGAGTTCGTAGGTACCTCTACAGGTATCATTCCACAAACAAAAAACTATACGTTCGGTCTGCAACTAGGTTTTTAATTTGATTAAATTAATTATACAATCATGAAAAATTTTCTTTATAAAACATCATTGCTCATCGTTTGCCTGGGAATGTTTGCTACCAGTTGTAAAAAGCAATTGGATATTTCTCCCCGTCAATCTATCGATGCCAATATTGCTCTTAAAACCAGAGCTGGTATCAATGCATCTATTACAGCGGTGTATGCCATTTTGAAAAATGCCCGTATTTATGGAAGGGATATGATCACCCATCCCGAAGCATTAGCGGATAATGGTTTTGCCACTAATAAATCTGGTCGTTTATTACCTGAAGCCCAAAATAATTTTGGTGCACATTTTACCACTACTATCTGGTCACAATGTTACAGGGCCATCAACCAGATCAACCTGACTTTGGCAGCCATTCCAACATTGGCAGAAACGCCTGCCCCAACTGCAGCAGAAATTGCGGCCTGGGAAGGTCAGTTATTATTCCTCAGAGGTCTTTTCCATTTTATATTGGTGGAAGTGTATAGCTATATGCCGGGTGCAGTAGTAACTGCTCAGGATAGAGGCGGTGTTATCATTTCATTAGAACCAATAGCTACGGGTGATGGCGCACAAAATTTTAAACCAGCAAGAGCACCTATTGCTGATGTGTACAATAGGATAGTGTTAGATCTAACTGCAGCTAATAGCCGATTATCAAATCCGGGTTTAGGAGTAAATCTAGCTAACAAAGCAGCAACACAGGGGTTATTGGCCAGGGTTAATTTATATCGTGCAGATCATGCTGAAGCAAAAAGATGGGCAGACTCTTGTATTACTATTGCAGGAAGCCGCCTGACAACTACTGCTAATCATGTATCTAACTGGAGATCTGATACACATGCAGAAACTTTGTTCCAGGTTCGTTTTGGCAGCAGTGCAGAAAATATAGGCGTAAATGAATCTTTACAAACTTCTTTTACCACTTTAGTTACTGCAGGTAATCCTGCATCATTAGGAGGTTTTGGAGATTTGGTGCCTACGCTTACTTTACTTACAGATTTAGGCATCACATTACAGGGAGGTATGACTACTGCTAATTTTGCTGTAAATGCAGTAATAGCCAGCCGAAGTACTGATGTAAGAAATCTATTGTTTGAGCCAGGAAGTAATGGAAGAGGTCCTGCTAAAGTGGAAACGACAAAATTCTTAGGTAAGGCAGGTTTTATCAATCTTGATAATGTACCTGTTATCCGAATAGCTGAAGTTTATTTGATCCGTGCGGAAGCACAAGCGGCATCAGGGTCTACAGTATTAAATCTTGTAGGAGCTTTGGCTGATTTAAAAACCTTGAAATCAAGACGCTATACTGATTATACCGGATCTGCACAAGAATTAGCTGATAATACGGCTACACAGGCGCAATTGTTTGAAGAGATAATCAGACAAAGAAGAATTGAATTGGCTTTTGAAGGACATCGTTTCTTTGATCTGAAAAGATTAGGAAGAGACCTGGTGAAAGCACCTCATTACAATACGGTAGCTTTTACAGACCGCCGCATATTGCCAGCATTACCAACAGCCGATATCGACTTTAACCCAAATCTTAAACAAAACTTCGGTTATTAAAATTTTAACAATGAAAAAATTATTTTCAATACTTTCTATAGCTGCTTTGCTTTCCGTAAGCATGGTCAGCTGCATAAAAAATGATCAGGTTACTTATACCGGTTCGCAGGTAGAACTAGATGCTACAAGTTGGAATGCTAATTCCAGCTCACCAACTGCCGCACTCAATTATCCTATTCTTGGTAGAATACCGGGATATGGAAGAGTTGCTAATACAACTGATTCAACTCTGCGGAGATTTTCTGGTACGATAAGGATCAGGGTGAACCTGTTAGGACCTCAATTAACAAAAGGTGAGACAGTGGGGTATGAGATCTTTACCTCTCCCATTACTACTTTTAGTATGCCTGCGACTATTGCGGGACAAACACCGGCAGCACCAGCAGCTACACTTGCTGTAACTGATGCAGTAGCAGGCACTCACTATGCTGCATTAAGTGGTAAAATTGATTTTGCAGCAGGCACCTCGTTCGGGTTTATTGATATTTCTATTTTAAATCCCGGACCTACTGCTGGTTCAGGAAGATTTTTAGGAATACGATTAAACAACTCTGGCACATTAAAGCCAGCGGTTAATTACAGCGAACTGGGTTTGGTAATCGATCAACGATAAACAAAACAATACTTATAGAAATGCAGGCTGTTTTTTTAACAGCCTGCATTTTTTATATAAACAAGATTTTTGTAGCTTTCTCTTTTATTATTCTTTTCAAAATATATTAACATGAAAAAAATTCTTCTTTCCTTATTTGTGGTATTAAGTTTTTCAGCACTTAATGCGCAAACAGATTCTTTGCAGGAATATACCGGCAAGTATAAATTTCCTGAAGGCAGCCCGGTAACTGAAATTGGTGTTGTAATTGAAAATGGAGTATTGACGGCTACTTCTGCTATGGGCAATTCCGAATTAAAGAAAACAGATACCAAAGATGTGTATGAAATAGTTGCCTTCGGCGGCTCTGCTACTTTCAAAAGAAATACAGAGGGAAAGATAACTACTGTACTGGTACAAGTGCAGGATGTAACGATGGAAGGAACAAAAACAGAAGGAATTTTTATCAGCAAAAATTAATCGGGTAAACTTGTAGAGTAAAATTTATGATTGAATAGAATTGGAAGGCTGACATGATTGTGTCAGCCTTTTTTATTGAAAAAGTTAGAAAGCAAAGTTGAGTAAAGAATGGTGAGACAATGTTTGTTGCTCACCAGTAGCAAGGGTTTTTATATTGCAGGTGCTCTCCGCCAGTTCTTTTTCGCCCAATATGATTACGTATGGAATATTTTTTTTCTCCGCATACTTGAATTGTTTATCAAACTTGGCTTGCTCATGATAAAGCTCACTGCGGATTCCTTTTTGTCGTAGCTGCTGCATCAGTTCAAATGCTTTCCAACTTTCCTGTTCACCCAAATTAAAAAATAATACCTGTGTACTTATATGAACGTCTGCCGGAAAAAGATTTAGCTCCTCCATCACATCATAAATTCTATCTACACCAAATGATATTCCAACACCCGGAATATTGGGGACGCCAAACAAACCCGTAAGATCATCATACCGGCCGCCTCCACCAATGCTACCCATCGAAACACCCGTTGCTTTTATTTCAAATATAGCACCGGTATAATAGTTTAATCCCCGTGCAAGTGTCGGGTCAATTACTATTTTGGCACCAGGTGAAAAGCGAATGCTATTATCAAGAATAAATTTTAAATCTTTTAAACCTTCTGTGCTAATTGCACTATCTGCAAACAGGTTGGTCAATGCCTGTAAAACTTTTTCATTATTGCCAGCATGGAGAGATGTTGAAAGATAAGTGTCAACAATGCTTACCTCTGTATCATTTAATCCACGATTTTTTAATTCCTCTTTTACTTTATCAATGCCGATCTTATCTAGTTTGTCAATGGCAATGGTGATGTCGGTCATTTTATTAGCACCACCGCAGCTTTCTGCCAGGGCCTGTAATATTTTACGATTGTTGATCTTTACTTCAACCGGTAGTTTTAATTTTTCAAAAACAGTGGTATATATATTTACGAGCTCTACTTCATTAATCAAAGAAGTGCTTCCTACTACATCCGCATCGCATTGATAAAACTCCCGGTATCTGCCTTTCTGTGGTCTGTCGGCCCGCCACACAGGTTGTATTTGAAATCTTTTAAATGGAAAATTTAATTGTGTGTGATTCATTGCCACATATCGGGCAAACGGAATAGTGAGATCATATTTTAATGCTCTTTCCGTAAGCCCTTTACTACTTTTTCCCTGTAACACTTTTTCAAAATCCTCTCTTAGTTGTTTTTCTTTTTCTTTATTATCAAGTCCGTTATTCAGAATTTTAAAGATCAACTTATCACCCTCTTCTCCATACTTCCCCATCAATGTATCTAAGTTTTCCATGGCTGGTGTTTCCAATGGTTGAAAACCATACAGCTCAAATACATTTTTGATGGTAGTCAGTATATAATTCCGTTTGCGAACTACTTCCGGTCCGAAATCTCTTGTTCCCTGTGGTAAAGTTGGTTTTGGCATGTAGGAGAGTTAGCTTTTAGTTAATTCCTGCGCATTTACATTTCGACTAAATGATGAATACTTATTTATAATATCTTCACACACTTCATCGATCATTTTATATACATTATGGTATCCTGGTTCGGCGCCATAAAAAGGATCCGGCACTTCCATATTTTTGCCGGGGTATAATTCATTCATCAAAAGATCGACTTTACTTCTATCAAACTTTTTTCCTGCTATTTTTTTTATATCATCCATTACATCATCTGCCAATGCATATATTTTATCATACACATCAAAATCTGCCGCAGTAAATTTTCTAGATCGTTGTTTGCTTATATCAATGCCATTTATTTTCGCCACTTTTTGTGATAGGGTGTGAGGACATTCTCCATTATGATATCCATTGGTCCCGGCACTTTCTACACTCCAATTCAAGCCAGCGTCAAAAGCCTTTTGTTGTAAGATTCCTTCAGCCAGTGGACTACGGCAAATATTGCCCAAACAAACCATTAAAATTTTCATGCGGCAAAGATAAGAATGCAGCGGCAAGCTTTGTTCTTCCGGGCATAGCAGAGTTTTAACTTTTAGTATATAAGAATAAGATGATGACGTATGGATTCCTGATCATCATTGCATCTAATATATCAAATATACTACCATGACAAACAACGAAATTATGCAAGCCAATCTTCTCGATATAATTTTCGAGAATCGTAACAAAGAATACGGAGCTTATGCATTGCGCAGCGGATATAATAATCGCTTATATGCAGCTTTGGGTGCAGGTTTGTCGGGGATTGTGCTACTTATTTTTATTAATAGTTTTAATAGAAAAGCAGCATCGGTGTATGTACCAGACTATAAAGAAGGTATTGTTATTAAAGAATACAAAATGCCGGAAGAAATAAAACAACCTGAAAAGCCGAAAGTAAAAGAAGTGGTAAAAGTAAAAACTGTTGTTGCTATAAAGCCGGTAATTAAAATAGCGGAAATAAAATTTACTACACCAAAAATAACTGAGACGGCAAAAAATCCTATACCTCCTGTAGACGGAATGGAGGGGAAAATTATTTCGGATAAAACAAAAGAAGGTACTACGGATAATGGTACGGTAAAACTTCCAGCCAATCCGCCAACAGATAATACAGGCAATGGTAATGCCGGCCCTGCTGTGCCAGAAAAAGATTTTATTGTGGAAGAAAAAAATCCGGAATTTCCCGGTGGACAAGAGGCCTTGAGTAAGTTTTTATCGAGATACCTGATCACACCCGGCACCCTGGAGGAAGGTGAAAAGAAAGTGGTGAGGGTAAAATTTAAAGTGGATAAAGATGGGTCAGTAAACAGTTTTGAAATTATGACTAGCGGTGGCAATGAGTTTGACAATGAAGTAGTAAGAGTATGCCGCAAGATGCCCAAATGGATACCTGCCATACAAAATGGCACAAAGGTTCCTGTAAGCTATTTACTACCCGTAACTTTTATCGGCTCAGGCGGATAAATTTCAATAATTTTCCACCCCTAAAATTGATGAAGAATGTTTGAAGAATATGAAAAGAAAAAAAGGAGCCAAATGACATCCATGAAGTCACTGATGGATTACGTCATGGGCTTCCTTGTTTTACTGGTCGGCTTGTTTTTTTTATTCCGTTCGCAGTTTGGTAATATACCTATCAGCAACAGGTTGGGCAAGCCAGATGTGCTGGAGAAAGTTTTTGGAGGCATTTGTATCTTATACGGTTGCTGGAGATTTTACAGGGGGTATAAAAAAAATTATTTTATTAAATGAAGAACCAATCTATAAAATACAATAGGTCTTTGATAATGTTTGTGGTTCTTATGATTGCTCTTGTTGCTTGCAAGCCTTCTAAAGAAGAACAAAAAGAGTTGATTGATAATCCTTCCAAAGGGACAATTTATATAAGTGCCGATGAGTCTTTTAAGCCTGTAATAGATGAACAGGTGAAAGTGTATGAGGCTAATCATCCCGGCACAAAAATTCATGTGCATTATAAACCGGAAGCAGAATGTCTTAAAGATATATTTATTGATAGTATTCGTATGGTGATTGCAACGAGAGCCAATACAGAGTTAGAAAATGATTTTGTAAATGATTCGCTGAAGGTTAGTTTGAACAGCATGACTATTGCAAGAGATGGAATAGCAATACTTGTTCATCCATCGTCGGCAGATTCAATGTTTACGATGAATGATATAAGACAAATACTTACCGGAAGATTTAAGAAAAATTTAATTCCTGTATTTGATGGTATAAAAGCAACCAGCACCGTACGTTTTATCATCGACTCTATATTAAAAGGAGATTCGCTAACACCAAATGCAAGAGCCGCCAGAAGTAGTGAAGGTGTTATAAATTATGTAGCAAATACACCGGGTGCAGTAGGTTTTATAGGTGTAGAATGGATCGGTAATCCTGAAGACACTGCTCAATTAGCTCTTTTAAAGAAAGTAAGAGTTGCCAGTATAGAAAGCCTTGATATTCCAGAAGCATATGTTAAAGCTTACCAAACAAACATTTATCTAAAAAGATATCCTATGGTACGGGATTTGGTTTACATACTGAAAGAAAATCACAGAGGACTTGGAACGGGATTTGCAAACTTTATGAGCAGAGATATAGGACAGAAGATTTTCAGAAGAGCTTACCTGGCACCCATATCAAATTTGGCCATCAGGCAAGTAAAGCTGAATGAAAAGACAAACTAATTATATTTACAAACAATAAAAGAAGAAAAGAAAATGAAGAAAACCATGTTTACATTAATCGCTTCCGGATTGCTATTCGCTTCCGGGTTAAAAGCACAGACTATACAAGAGGGCATGAACCACTTGTATGCTGATAGATTTAAAAGTGCCATCGGTGTTTTTGAAAAAATGCTGGCGGCAAATCCTAATAATAGCGAAGCCACTTATTGGTTAGGCCAGGTGTACTTTGATATGGATGATAATGCCAAGGCCCGCCAGGTATATGATAAGGCTTTAGCGGCTAATGGTAGTGCCCCGTTAATACTAGTTGGTCTTGGCCATGCAGATTTGCATGATAATAAAACAGCAGAGGCTCGTCAAAAATTTGAAGCAGCAATAGCAGCAGCAACTACTAAAAAAGGAGCTGACCCGATTGTACTTACTGCTATTGGCCGTGCCAATGTGGATGCAAAAGCCGGAGATTTTAATTATGCTATTGAAAAATTAAAGCTGGCTATGGATAAAGGTGAAAAAAGTACCGAAACACTTTTACAATTAGGAAATGCTTACAGAAAAGCAAAACCAGGTGAAGGTGGTGGCGAAGCTTACACTACTTATAAAAAAGCCTTAGAAATCAATCCCTCTTTTGCTGTGGCAAGTTTAAGGTTAGCCAAATTATTTGAATCTCAGAAAAACTGGGAACTGGTATTAGAGAATTTGAATGATGCTTTAAGAAGAGATCCAAAATTTGCTCCTGGTTATTTTGAATTATTTTATTATAATTTTTATAGAGCAAAATTCCCTGAAGCTGAAGCTCAATTGGCTAAATATATTGCCAGTTCGGATGCAGATCCTCAACATGATTTTTTGAATGCACAGCTTTGCTGGGCAAGCAAGAACTATGATTGTGCTATCACAAAAGCAGAAGCTGTTTATAATATTACAGGTGATAAGACAAAACCCAAAGTATATAAATTACTTGCCGATGCAAACCTGGAGAAAGGTAATCTTGCCCTAACAGCTAAAGACAGTGTGGGTGCTGCGAAAAATTTTGCCAATGCAAAAAAACACATTGACTGGTATTTGAAAAAAGAAAAAGAAGAAGACAAAATTGCTGCTGATTATAAATTATATGCAGATATACTTTCTAAAACAGGCGGTACCGGTGAAGAAGCATACAGTGCTTATATGAAAGGGGTGGCTTTGGATACGGTGCTTACTTCTAAAATTGATTTTCTGAAGCAGGGTGCTGAGTTCTTTAAAAATTCTGGTGAAAGAATAAAAGAAGGCGACATAAGAATGGAAATATTGAAGCTGAAGGGCACTAACGCAGGTCAAAGAGATTATTTTGATGCCGGCTTTGCTTATTACCAGGGAAATAATTTGGGAAAAGCAGATACTCTTTTTAATACGTATACAGAAAAATGGCCCGATGAAACTTTTGGATGGCAGATGAAATTTCAAATTGCCCGGTTAAATGATACAACAATGGAAAAAGGTCTTGCCGTTCCGATTGGTGTAAAATACCTTGAAGTGCTGGATAAAGACACAGCAAAGAACAAGAAAGCAATTTTAAGTACTTCTGGCTACCTGGCGCAGTATTATGCAAATGTTGCCAAGGATAGAGTAAAAGCAATTGAGTATCTAAAAAAGATGCTGGTGCTTGATCCTACCAATGAAAGTATTAAAAGCAATATAGCCGCTCTTGAAAAAGCTCCGGCAACCAAACCAGCAACACCAAAGGGCTCAACGCCGCCAAAAACATCGGCTACTAAACCTGCAAGTACTAAAACAACTACAGCAACCAAGCCAAAGGTGATAACACCGGCTAAAACAACAACAATAAAAAAAGCACCTGCTGTGAAGCAATAAACTCGGTTTTCTTCTTTTACAAATGAAAATCCCTTGCCTTTATGGCGGGGGATTTTCTGTTATGATAGCACACAGTTTTTAAAATAGATTAATCTCTTGTCATACATATTAGTTCAGGTATTTTAATATAGCTGCCTTATTTTTGCCCATAGAGTAAAAACCTATGATTCATTTACTTCAGGCCAATCTAAATAGTAATAATGCCGGTACTTATTTTCCGGTAGCCATGCAGATTTTAATAGCTGTGGGGTTAATCATTTTTCTAACTTTTGTCACACATTTACTGGGTCCAAAACGAAAAACTACCGACAAGTTGCAAAATTTTGCCAGCGGAATAGAAAGCCATGGAGATGCCCGCCAGCCAATGGCCATTAAATACTTTCTTACGGCTATTTTATTTGTATTGTTTGATGTGGAAGTAATTTTCTTTTATCCTTATGCAGTTAATTTTAAAGACTTAGGATGGCCGGGTTTTTGGGCCGTAGTAATGTTTGTAGGATTTTTCCTGTGTGGGTTTATATATATCATTAAAAAAGGTGCTTTAAAGTGGGAAGACTAATTTGATAAGGTGCTAATTAGCTGATTTGCTAATGAACACAACACATGATGCTTTGTTGTTTAATTGGCACATTAGCAAATCATCAAATTAACTAATTAATTATGGCTCGTCCTGTATCATATAATTTAATAAAAAAACCGCTGGAAGCTGACATCAGCATGGCCGAAATGCCGGAAGGCAGCATGGGCGAAGGTTTTTTTGCCACCAAGCTGAACAATGTGATCGGTTTGGCAAGAAAAAATTCAATCTGGCCGCTTCCGTTTGCTACATCCTGTTGTGGTATCGAATTTATGGCTACCATGGGTTCGCATTACGATTTGGCCCGGTTTGGTTCTGAAAGAGTAGGCTTTTCTCCCCGCCAGTGTGATCTCCTGATGGTTATGGGAACAATAGCCAAAAAGATGGGCCCGGTAGTTAAACAGGTTTACTTACAAATGGCTGAACCCCGCTGGGTAATTGCCGTAGGTGCATGTGCAAGCAGCGGTGGCATTTTTGATACATACAGTGTGCTGCAGGGAATAGACCAGGTAGTGCCGGTGGATGTATATGTGCCCGGTTGTCCACCAAGACCTGAAGCAATTATTGATGGAGTGATGAGAATACAAGACCTGGTAGGTAAAGAAAGTTTGAGAAGAAGAAATGGTGAAAAGTATAAGGGCTTGTTAGAAAGTTATGGAATACAGTAGAGAAACTATGAGCTATGAGTTACGAGCCATAAATTCTATAAACAGTAATTAAATTATATGTCTCGTAGCTCATAACTCGGGACTCGAAACTAAAGATGGCGTTAACTAACGAACATATAAAAACTACACTAACTGAAAAATTTCCTGAGCAGGTAACTGCTTCAGTAGATTCTTATGGCATGTTGAATTTTGAAGCACCAAAGGAACTGAACCTGAAAGTGCTTAATTTTTTATATGATGATGAAGAATTAAAATTTAGGTTTCTTACTACTCTTTGTGCTGTACATTATCCGGAAAACAAAGGAAGAGAACTGGCAATTGTTTATCACTTACATAACCTGGAAGATAATATCCGTATTCGGTTTAAAGTATTTACAGATATTAATCAACCTGACATTTATACAGCTACCGGATTGTTTTCTGCGGCTAACTGGATGGAAAGAGAAACCTATGATTTTTATGGGGTGAATTTTGTTGGACATCCAAAGTTGAAAAGAATATTGAATGTGGATGAAATGGATTACTTCCCGATGCGGAAAGAATTTCCATTGGAAGATCAGAGCAGGATTGATAAAGATGATGAGATGTTTGGCAGGGGTTAATGGACTCTCCTTTTGAAACGATATGAAAACGAAGAATGTACCCGAACCCGCAAGGGTTTAATAAATATTGAAATGAAAGCTTTTTGGAAGAAATATGGAACTTGGATAGAGTTGTCGGTTTTATTTGTAGCGTTGGTATTAATGGTGGGTTATAATTTTTGGGATGAAAAGCCAGAGAAGCTGTGGTTGAGATGGTTTCAGTTCTTTTTATTCGTGTATTATTTTATAGATAGAGTAATAAAATTGGTGCAGAAGTATAAAAAGCTGAATAGAATTACCGGACGTACAAGAGTGTGACACAACAGGCGATGATAGTCCGCAGGATGCTGGGCATAGTACTGAAGTTTGACAAATAAAAATTTATAAAGACAGCAATGTCAGAACAACATATCAAATTACCGGAGGGCTCGATTGAAAAAACAACCACGACGCTAAACCTGGGTCCTACCCATCCGGCGACGCATGGTGTGATGCAAAATATCCTGGAACTGGATGGAGAAAGAATTGTTTCTACTGAACAAACGATTGGCTACATCCACCGAGCTTTTGAAAAGATTGCTGAACGCAGACCACTCTACCAAATAACAACGTTGACAGACAGGATGAATTATTGTTCATCTCCCATCAACAATATGGGCTGGCACCTTACTTGCGAAAAATTGTTGGGTGTAAAAACTCCGAAGAGAGTAGATTATCTCCGTGTCATCATCATGGAGCTGTCAAGAATTTCTGATCATTTGATTTGTAATTCTATTGTAGGTGTAGATGCTGGTGCTTACACCGGTTTTTTATATGTAATGCAATACAGGGAATTGATCTATGAAATATATGAAGAGGTTTGTGGTGCAAGATTAACTACCAACATGGGCCGCATTGGTGGCTTTGAAAGAAATTTCAACAACATTGCTTTTGAAAAAATAGAAAAGTTTTTGGAAGAGTATCCTAAAGTGCTGAAAGAGTTTGAAAATCTTTTTCAACGCAACAGGATTTTTATGGATAGAACAAAAGGTACCGGCGCCATCAGTGCTGAAAGGGCTTTGAACTATGGTTTTACGGGTCCTAATCTTCGTGCAGCCGGCATCGATTATGATGTAAGAGTGCATACGCCGTACAGCAGTTACCAGGATTTTGATTTTACTATACCCGTAGGTACTACCGGCGATAATTATGATCGTTGGTTGGTGAGAGAACAGGAAATGTGGCAGAGCCTCAGCATCATTGAGCAGGCATATAGAAAAGTGCAAGACTTCAAAGGAGCAGAGGCTGATGTATTTCATGCAGATGTACCGGAGTATTATCTACCGGAGAAAGCAGATGTTTATACAAAGATGGAAGCCTTGATTTACCATTTTAAAATAGTGATGGGTGAAACAGAAATTCCAAAAGGGGAAGTGTACCAGGCAGTAGAAGGTGGCAATGGTGAGCTGGGATTTTATTTAATCAGTGATGGTGGCAGAACGCCGTATCGTTTACATTTCCGCAGGCCATGTTTTATTTATTACCAGGCTTTTGAAGAACTAACGAAAGGAGCCATGCTGAGTGATGCGATAATGACGATGAGTAGTTTGAACCTCATTGCAGGTGAGTTGGACGCTTAATTGTCACCCTGAGTTTATCGAAGGGTGATTGCAGGAGAATTGGATGCTTAATGGAAAAGAAAAGAAAAATAGCAATGGTTGTAAGAAAAGGTTCTTTTGCAGAGGTAGAAGAACTAGATGTAGAATATTATGCAAATGTGGATTGGAAAGAAAGTGTAGCAACGGTTGAAGAAATGAGAAAAATGTTTTGGAACAAAGAATATAAGAAAGGAATGGTGAAAGTGGTGGCGAAGGGCAAATTAAAAGACGACAGAGATGAATTTGAATGAGAATTTTGTTGATTTTATTAATCTTCTGAATGAGCATAAGGTAAAATATGTGCTGGTGGGTGGATGGGCTGTGATTTTCGAAGGGTATAGCAGGAATACTGGTGACATGGATATTTTAATTGAAAGAGAAGAAAATAATGCGAATAAATTGCTTGCAGTAATTAAAGATTTTTTGGGTTCAACGATTGGATTTGATAAGGATGATTTTTTAAAGGAAGAGAATGTGATTATGATGGGGCGACCTCCTTTTCGAATTGACATCTTAACCGATATTTCTGGAGTTAGTTTTAAGGAAGCTTTTGAATCAAGTAAAATCTATGAGGATGAGGGGTTAAAAATAAGATGCATTCATATTAATGAATTAATAAGAAATAAAAAGGCCACTGGAAGATTAAAAGATTTAGGTGACGTTGATATGCTGGAGAAAATTCTAAAGAAAAGGAATAAGAAAAAATAATGAGTTTACATTTTTCAGATAAATCATTACAAGAAGTTCAGCGGATAATTAATTTTTATCCGGAAGGCAAGCAGAAGAGTGCTGTTATTCCTGTGTTGCATTTAGCACAGCAGGAGTTCGGCGGCTGGCTCAGTACCGAAACTATGGACTACGTAGCATCTCTCCTGCAATTGGCACCAATTGAAGTGTATGAAGTAGCTACTTTCTACAGTATGTATAATTTAAAACCAGTTGGCAAATACATGTTTGAAGTTTGCCAAACCGGACCTTGTATGCTGAACGGAAGTGATGACATTATAAAATACATCTACGATAAATTAGGCATCAAACCGGGAGAAACAAGTGCAGATGGAATGTTTACGTTGAAAACAGTGGAATGTTTGGGAGCTTGTGGTTATGCCCCAATGATGCAGATGGGAAAAAACTATAGAGAACATCTGACAAAAGAAAAAGTGGATGCGGTAATAACAGAGTGCAGACAAAATGCCGCAGCTAAAAACTAAGAAGTGAAGAAATTATTAGTCATAGTTCTTTTATTGAATGTTGTTTTTGCGAATGCGCAGACCGATGAGGAAAAGTTGACTTCAACATTAAAAGAATTTCACCAGGCATTGGTAAATAAGAATACAGTTTCTATTAACCAGCAGACAGATAAGGCACTGAGCTACGGACATAGCAACGGCTGGGTAGAAACAAAAACCGAAATGATAAAAAACCTTGAGACGGGTTATTTAGATTATAATGATTATAAAGAGGATAGTTTGCAGGTAGTGATAAATGGAAATATGGCACATGCAAGATTTGTAGCAGATATTAATGTTACGATGAATGGAAAGGAAGGCAATTATCATTTAAAAGTGCTGGAAGTGTGGGTGAAGAAAGGAAAGCGGTGGTTGTTGTTTGCGAGACAGGCAGTAAAATAAAAAACTAAAAATCTCCCTTTAGGAGTTAGTGGCATGGCAAGAAAACTATTATTAGACAAAGCTCACATTGAAAACATCAGGCTATATGATGTGTATCGCCGTGAAGGTGGTTATCGTAGTGTGGAGAAGGCATTGAAATCAATGACACCTGATGCTGTAACAGAAGAAGTAAAGAAAAGTGGACTCAGAGGTCGTGGTGGTGCAGGCTTTCCAACGGGTATGAAATGGAGTTTTTTGGCCAAACCAGAAGGAGTTCCCCGTTACTTAGTAGTAAATGCAGATGAATCTGAACCCGGCACTTTTAAGGATCGTTATTTAATGGAGTTCATTCCGCATTTGTTGATAGAAGGAATGATCACTTCTTCTTTTGCATTAGGTGCAAAACGTTCATACATCTATATCCGTGGCGAATATTCCTGGATAGTTGATATTCTTGAACAAGCCATTGCAGAAGCAAAAAATAATGGATGGTTGGGTAAAAATATTTTGGGCACTGGATATGATCTGGAAATTTATGTACAACGTGGTGCAGGAGCTTATATCTGTGGTGAAGAAACAGCCTTGCTGGAATCATTGGAAGGTAAAAGAGGTAACCCAAGAATTAAACCTCCTTTCCCTGCAGTAAAAGGTTTGTGGGATTGTCCAACTGTTGTAAACAATGTAGAAACAATTGCTGCTGTTGTTCCCATCATCAATGAAGGTGGAGATGAGTATGCAAAGATTGGTGTAGGCAAATCAACCGGCACTAAATTGATATCTGCTTGTGGTAATATAAAGAACCAGGGTGTGTATGAAATTGATATGACCATCTCTGTAGAAGAATTTATATACAGCGATGAATATTGTGGTGGTATTGCCAACGGCAGAAAATTAAAAGCCTGCATTCCCGGTGGATCCTCAGTTCCTATTTTACCGGCTAATTTATTATTGAAAACGGCTAAAGGTGAAACAAGGATGATGAATTATGAAAGCTTGGCCGATGGTGGATTTGCAACCGGATCTATGATGGGCTCCGGTGGTTTTATTGTATTGGATGATTCACAATGTGTGGTTCGCCATACATATACATTAGCAAGATTCTACCGTCATGAAAGTTGCGGCCAATGTTCTCCTTGTCGGGAAGGAACAGGTTGGATGGAAAAGATCTTATTGAATATTGAGAATGGAAAAGGAAAGATGAGTGATATTGATTTGCTGTGGGATATACAACGAAAGATTGAAGGCAATACAATTTGTCCGTTGGGTGATGCAGCCGCATGGCCGGTTGCCGCAGCCATACGGCATTTTAGAGATGAGTTTGAATGGCATGTAAATAATCCTGATGATTGTTTACGCCGAAATTATGGATTAGCTAGTTATGCTGATGCGTATAAAACATCAGCTATTGCTGGATAAAACATGAACCGCAACCTACAATTTATAGTTCTTTGTTTACTGACCAACCAGGTATTTGCACAATCTATACCCTCCTATTCTCATTTGAAAAAAGGACAGGTATATATTTTGTGGGGATGGAACAGGGCTGCTTATACAAAAAGCAATATCAGCTTTAAAGGAAATGATTATGATTTTAAGCTGAATAAAGTAAAAGCACATGACAGGCCAACCGGGAAAGTGAATTATCATAATTATCTGCAATTAAACAGGATTACAATACCCCAAACAAATTTCAGGATGGGATATTTTGTCAAAAATAATCTGGCTCTGTCTTTTGGCTTTGATCATATGAAGTATGTAATGGATCAATACCAGGTGGTGAATATGAAAGGTACTATTGAACAAGTCGGTCCTTACAAAGGAACATATAATGGTGATAAAACTATTACACCGGATTTTTTGAAGTATGAGCATACCGATGGATTAAATTATATAAACTTCGAAGCAGAAAAATATTTCAACCTATATCATTCAGCCAGTAACCAATGCATGTTTGATGTACTGGTAGGTGCCGGGGGCGGAGTATTGATGCCAAGAACAGATGTAAAACTGCTGAACTATGAACGCAACGACGAGTTTCATGTGGCTGGTTTTGGACTAAACAGCAAAATTGGAATACAGGCCGTTTTTTTTAAACACCTGGTAATTAAAATTGAAAATAAGTATGGTTATATAAATATGCCTGACGTTAATTTGCATAAAAAAGGAATAACCGGAAATGCCAAACAGGCTTTCTTTTTTACCGCATTGGATGGAATGATTGGCGGCAGTTTTTCATTGAATAAAAAAAAGAACAGAAATAAAAATAAAAGCAAATAAGTACGGTTAGATTAGTAAACATTTACTAAACCTAATCTATTTGTAATAGTTAAAAACTCAATGAGTCATATTAAAAACATAGAGATCAAGAATTTTAAGTCAATTCGTCATGCAAAAATTGAAGATTGCAGACGGGTGAATGTTTTTATTGGCTATCCAAATGTGGGGAAAAGTAATATTTTGGAAGCTTTAGGTTTGTATTCGATTGATGAGAATAATTTTAATTTTGCATCTTTTATACGGATAGAGAATCTTACAACTTTATTTCATGATGGTGATATAAGCAGTCAGTCGGAAGTGAGAGTAAATAATAAAAATCGGTTTGTTGCTAGATTTCGAAATGATAGTATTGAGTTTAGTCAGCAATTTGAAAGAGAGGGTACATCTTTTGAAAAAAAGGATACAGGTCAATTATTTCTGGATGATAGTTCTGATGTGGATATTGTTAAAAGTTTTAGTCTTTCAGAGAATAATAGAAATGTATTGGACTATCGATTTGAGAGAATCCCGAAAGAGAAGGATGCTATTCGTGTTGCAAAATATGAGTTTCTAAAAAGCATCACTTATTCTACGAAAGGGTACTCACATTTGTCTATTCCTTATGGCGATAACATTTTCAATATTATTGCAAGTAATATAAAGCTGAAAAAAGAGGTTGAAGAGTTGTTTATCCCCTACAAATTAGAACTAGTATATGATACTCGGCAACAAAGATTTACAATTTTGAAACGAGCTTCCTCTGGTATTTTTTCTGTTCCATATGAATTAGTCGCCGATACATTGCAAAGAATTATTTTTTATAAAGCCGCTATTTTAAGTAATAAGGGAAAAGTCTTATTGTTTGAGGAGCCAGAAGCTCATATGTTTCCACCATATGTTTCAAAGTTTTCTACCGATGTGATGTATGATAAAAATGACAACCAGTTTTTTATAGCTACTCACAGTCCTTTTGTATTGAATGACTTTATGGAAGACATGAAAAACGAAGATTTAGCAATTTATGCGGTTGGTTATTCGAATGGCGAGACAACTATTAACAGGTTAACAGATAAACAGATTACAGATATATATCAGTACGGAGTGGATTTGTTCTTTAATTTAGAAGATTTTTTGAAAGATGTGGTTAGCTAAGTCGGTGATACCTGAATGTAATATTGACAGTTGTTTGTTCAATGTCTTATTACAGTTTGGAAAAGATGGTGTTAATCATACTAAAGGCAATGCTACGGTTGTAAAAAAAGTAAGAGAGAAGTTTGATAATCTGTTTTGTATAGCAGTTATTGATAAAGACCGGCGGGATATAGAATTTATAACTAATGAGTGCGATAGGATAGAAGTAGGTGATTTTGATGATTATTTCAAATTGTTCAAAAGAAATGGAAAGCATCATTATTTTATTCAAATGGTGCCGGTAATTGAGAAATGGATAATGAAGGTTGCAGATGAACTTGAAGTTAAAGTTTCAGACTTTGGAATTAATGCGAAATCACTTGAAGAATTAAATTATATTACTAAGACAACGGATTCAAAGAATGATGATAGGTTTAAGAGATTGTTTAAAGAGTTTGTAAGAAAATCTGAAGAAAAAAATTATAAGCCAGTTTTGAAACTCAGAAATATTGCAAAGTATCTGTTGGAAAAACAATATGGAACAGATATAAACGAATTGAAAAATGGCTGAAGAAGTAAAAAAAGAAGCTCCGGCAAATTTTAAAGTCACGATAGATAATATTACTATCGAGGTGGCACCTGGTACATCTATATTAAATGCTGCCCGCAAAATCGGTGGCGATGTAACTCCACCTGCAATGTGCTACTATAGCAAACTGCAGGGTAGTGGTGGTAAGTGCCGCACTTGCCTGGTGGAAGTATCTGCCGGCTCTACTGCAGACCCACGGCCAATGCCTAAACTCGTAGCATCATGCCGCACCAATGTAATGGATGGCATGATCGTAAAAAATATTACCAGTGAAAGAGTAACTGATGCAAGAAATGGAGTAGTGGAATTTTTATTGATCAATCATCCGCTGGATTGTCCTATTTGTGATCAGGCGGGTGAATGTCACCTACAGGATTTAGGATATGAACATGGTAAAGAAGGCACCCGTTACGAATTTAAAAGAAGAACATTTGAGAAAGAAGATATAGGGCCTTACATACAACTGCACATGACGAGATGCATTCTTTGTTATCGTTGTACATATGTGGCAGACCAATTAACTGACAACAGAGTGCATGGAATTTTGGACAGAGGCGACCATGCAGAGATATCTACTTACATTTCCAAAGCAATTGATAATGACTTCAGCGGAAACATGATTGATGTTTGCCCCGTTGGTGCATTAACAGATAAAACTTTTCGGTTTAAAAACCGTGTATGGTTTACCAAGCCGGTAGATGCGCATAGAGATTGCTCTACATGTTGCGGCAAAGTAACCTTGTGGCAGCGGGGTGATGATGTACTAAGAGTAACGGCAAGAAAAGATGAATGGGGCGAAGTGCAGAGTTATGATGGTAAGCCAGGTTGGATCTGCAACACCTGCCGTTTTGATAAAAAGAAAGCAAGCGACTGGGTGATAGAAGGAGTAACAAATATTAGCCGACATTCAGTAATTGCGCAAAACAAATACAAGGGATTGGTAGTACCTAAAGAAACGATTGCTGAAGTGATGGGAGGAAGAGAACCGAAATTGCTGATGGATATACATGATATTAGTGATGTGAATGATCCTTCAATCGATTTGAGTTTGATAGAAGGACCGGCAACGAGTAAAACGTTTGAACAAGAAAAGTAAAATGAGAGTGTATTGGACTTTATTGTTTCTGATTAATTTCCAAAACATTTCCTTTTGTCAAAAAAACTGTATCCGTGTAATTGATAATCATAATAATGCGGTACAGTATGTAAGTGGAACTTTTAAAAAAGATAACTCGTTTTATGTAAGTGATAGTAATGGTTTGTTTTGTGAAAGATTTGTTTCAAAAATTAAAAATGGCGATACTGTTCTTTTTACAGCAATAGGATTTAAGAAAAGGCAACTTATATATTCCGGCAATGACAGTGTAGTGTTAATTAAAGAGCTTCCCATTTTGCCAGAAGTGGTACTAGTTAAAGGGGAAGGTAAAAATGAAGTTTGGGGAACAAAGAAAAATCAGCCATTAGTTACCGGCTATTGTAGATTGGGATTTGTGGAGAATGTTGTTCAGGCCTTAGGAAGGATTGTTTATTCTGAAGAGAATTTTAAAAAGGCTGAGATTGTGGCAGTTTCTTTTTATAATGCCAAAGATCACAGTATTAATATTCCGGTCAGGTTAAGAATTTATAATATCGGAAAAGATTCTTTACCTGTTAAAGACTACCTGACTGAGAACATGGTAATCGACACAAAGGAAAAAGGATGGATAACTTTTAATTTAAAGGATAAGGGATTACTAATGCCTAAAGAAGGTCTTGTTTTTTGTTTGGAGATGTTTGCAAATAGTGAGGATTTGTACCAAGTGGAAAAAATTAGAACTGGTAAGAAGAAATTTGTTGAGAGAAAGGTATATGCTTATAGTTTTGGTATGGAGAAGGGTGGTAGTTTAACAGTGATGAAATTTAATCAATGGACTCCATGGCAGGTTTTTCGGACAGGTAATCATCCTTGTGGAGATGTAGTTTGCAGAGTTAAAGTAAAAGTCTGGAGATAGACAATATATAAATTATGTATTTACTTGCTATAGACATCTGGTTCATTCTTGGTAAAGTTGCACTCATCGGCAGTATCATCGGCCTGTCATTCTTTATTGCTATGTACACAACATATGCAGAAAGAAAAGTGGCGGCATGGTTGCAGGATCGTCGTGGACCAAACAGGGCAGGACCATTCGGTATTTTTCAACCGCTGGCAGACGGAGGGAAATTATTTTTTAAAGAAGAAATTATTCCTTTAGCATCTAATAAGTTTTTATTTATTCTGGGACCGGCACTGGCCATGATAACGGCTTTGATAACAAGCACCGTTATTCCGTGGGCCACACCATTCATTACAAAAAGCGGTAATGTAATACCTATGCAGGTGGCGGATGTGAACATGGGGATTTTATTGGTCTTTAGTATTGTAAGTGTAGGTGTATATGGAATAATGATCGGCGGATGGGCTTCTAATAATAAATTTTCGTTGATGGCAGCCATCCGTGGTGCATCGCAAATGGTATCGTATGAATTGCCGATGGGATTATGCCTGATTGCTGTTTTATTTATGACAGGCTCATTGCAAATGAGTACGATTGTACAAAATCAAATTACAAATGGATGGCATGTTATTTACCAACCTTTGGGTTTTATAATATTTTTTGTGTGTGCATTGGCCGAGTGTAATCGTACACCATTCGATCTGGCAGAAGCCGAAAACGAATTGAACTTTGGTTATCACCAGGAATATTCATCCATGAAGCTGGGTTTTTATTTGTTTGCTGAATACATCAATATGTTCGTCAGCAGTGCGGTAATGGTAACATTATATTGGGGTGGTTATGATATTCCTTTTGTAAACGAAGCATCATGGGGATTAGCTCCATGGTTGATGTCGTTCATCAGCTTTGGAGTAATAATGGGTAAAATATTTTTCTTCCTCTTTGTGTTTTTGTGGATACGGTGGACGATTCCCCGTTTCCGCTACGACCAATTGATGAATCTTGGATGGAAGAAATTAATACCATTGGCATTGGCAAATATGATAATAACAGCGGCGGTATTGTTGTGGTTGAAGAAATAAAACCTCTTGTCCTCCGCCGATTGGCGGAGAGACTTAGGTCAGAAAGGTTTTTAGTATTGTATAAGTTCTTTAAAGGAAATTTGAATAGCAATGGGTGAAACCCGTTGCAAGGAATAACCGAGAGTGGATTTTTGAAAAGTATGAGAGTAGTGGCAAATGCTGAATAGCGAACCGAACGATGAAGAGTGCGACGCAACGGAAGATGATAGTAGCAATACAGTTGACAAAATATATATTTGCGAACTTATAAAATTAGTTTCCGCCGTATGGCGGAGCAGGGTGTATGTTAACACAAAGAGCAAAACAAGTAGATCGTAAACCAATGACTTTCCTGGAGAGTATTTATCTCTGGAATATTGTGAAGGGTATGGGCATTACTATTAGTCACTTGTTTAAAAAGAAGGCAACGATCAATTACCCGGAACAAACAAGAAGTTTTTCTAAAGTGTGGCGGGGCCTGCATGTGTTGAACCGGGATGCAGAAGGAAGAGAAAATTGCACAGCCTGCGGATTATGTGCAGTGGCTTGTCCGGCAGAAGCGATTACGATGGAAGCGGCAGAAAGATTGCCGGGTGAAGAAAATTTATATAGAGAAGAAAAATATGCAGCCCGGTATGAAATAAATATGCTGCGTTGTATTTTTTGTGGATTGTGCGAGGAGGCTTGTCCAAAGGATGCGATCTATTTGTCGCAGAGCATTGCGCCGGCTAACTATGGAAGAAAAGGATTTATTTATAAAAAAGAAGATTTACTGATACCTCACCCGGTAAATGAACCCGAAGCCTATAAAAAAGCATTGGGTGATAAGCCCAATAATTAATGTATAGTTCAGGTAAGTAAAAACTGTTTAGAGAAAAATGGCAATAATGCAGATACTTTTTTGGCTTCTTTCTGTAGTGGCACTGTTTAGTGCATTGATGGTGATCACCAGCAAAAATCCGGTTTATAGTGTGCTGTGGCTTATCGTTACTTTCTTTTCTATTTCCGGGCATTATATTTTATTGAATGCACAGTTTCTGGCTATTGTAAACATCATAGTGTATGCCGGGGCTATCATGGTGTTATTCCTGTTTGTGATAATGCTGATGAATCTGAATAAAGAAACCGAACCACAAAAAAATCGTTGGTTGAAGATGGCTGGTGCAGTAGCAGGCGGATGTTTATTATTGGTGCTGGTAGCTGCGTTAAAAGACAGCAATATCCAAAATCAAGAAGCTTTGGTGAATGAAGGAAATATTGGGTTGATTAAAAACCTGGGAAAAGAATTATTTACTACCTACGTAGTGCCATTTGAAATAAGCAGTATTTTATTTCTAAGTGCCATGGTAGGAGCGGTGGTGATAGGGAAGAAGGAGTGAAGAAACCCTGTCCCCCTAAAGGGGAGACTTAGGTCAAGTTAGTCATTATTGTCTTTTTAGTTCTTTAAAGTAATAAGTTGATTGTTGTGTTACCAGCAGTTGTTTTTCATGGCATCTTCGTTGCGTCGCACACTTCTGCTGCATGAATTCTATTGGCCATTTTGCAGCATCCCGATTTTTATCGGGAATTCGGTTCATTATTGACTAATAAAAAAGAGTTCTTATTTGAATTATTAATTAACCAGCTTTATTTTTTTTAAAACTGTAAAGTTTAATATTCCCCTTTAGGGGTTGGGGTTTTTATGCCGATAAATTATTACATATTTCTGTCCATCGCTTTATTTGCCATTGGCATTGTGGGGGTTCTTACCCGTCGCAATGCGATCATTATTTTTATGTGTATTGAGCTTATGCTGAATGCCGTGAATTTATTGTTGGTGGCTTTTTCCAAAATGCATCATAAAGTAGTATTGGCAACGGATGCGGCAACTACAGTTGGTACCGACGGACAATTATTTGTATTCTTTATAATGGTAGTAGCTGCGGCAGAGGTAAGTGTAGGATTGGCCATTATTGTAATGATGTATAGAAATATACATTCGGTGGATGTTAATTTTTTGAACAGGTTGAAACATTAGAAGATAGTTTATGCAGAATGTATTGCAAATAGTTTATCTGATTCCTCTTTTACCATTGATCGGTTTTCTTATCAATGGTTTAGGTAGAAAACATTTATCTAAATCTTTGATTGGAATAATCGGAAGCGGAGTGGTGCTGGCATCTTTTGCTATTAGCATCTGGGTTTTCCTACAGGTAAAAGGCGGCAATACTCATGATGCACATTACTTTGACTTCATCAACGTTGGCTCCTTAAAAATTCCTTTTGAATTTAAAATTGATCAACTCTCCTCTCTGTTTCTTTTGATTATTACCGGTGTCGGTTTTTTGATCCATGTATATTCTACTGCTTATATGCATGAAGAAAAGACAGAACATTTCGGAAGATATTTTGCCTACCTCAATCTTTTTATCTTCTCCATGTTGTTGCTGGTAATGGGTTCCAACTTTGTTATCATGTTCATCGGTTGGGAAGGTGTAGGACTTTGTTCTTATTTATTAATTGGGTATTGGTTTAAAAACCAGGAGTACAATAAGGCAGCTAACAAAGCTTTCATCATGAATCGCATCGGCGACCTTGCTTTCCTGATTGCCATATTCTGGATCATTAACAAACTCGGCACTGTTTCTTACAGCGAAGTTTTTACAGCTGCTAACCTGGCTAAACTGAATACAACTGATGTTACAGTCATTACACTTTTATTATTTGTAGGTGCCACTGGAAAAAGTGCACAGATACCTTTATATACATGGTTGCCCGATGCAATGGCGGGTCCCACACCTGTATCTGCATTGATACATGCGGCTACTATGGTAACTGCAGGTATTTATATGATTGCCCGCAGCAATTTATTGTATTCTCTTGCACCCATTACCATGGATGTGGTTGCCTATATTGGATTAGCAACAGCATTGCTTGCTGCAACAATTGCACTCAAACAAAATGATATTAAAAAAGTATTGGCTTATTCAACGGTTAGTCAATTGGGTTTTATGTTTCTTGCATTGGGTTGCGGTGCTTATACAGCAGCCGTATTTCATGTTATGACACATGCATTCTTCAAAGCCCTGATGTTCCTCGGTAGCGGTAGTGTAATACATGCTATGGGTGGCGAACAGGATATTCGTAATATGGGCGGATTAAGCAAAAAATTGAAGATCACTTTTATCACTTTCTTAATTGGATGTATTGCAATAGCAGGTATTCCACCGTTCAGCGGTTTCTTTTCTAAAGATGCTATACTCTTAAGTGCATTTGAAAAAAATCCTGTGTTATACGGTATTGCATTATTCACTGCATTGCTTACGGCTTTTTATATGTTCCGTTTATTGTTCATCACTTTCACCGGCAAGTTTCGTGGCACTCATGATCAGGAGCATCACCTGCATGAAGGTCCTGCAGCCATGACGATTCCATTAATAATTTTAGCAGTACTTTCTATTATAGGTGGTTTTGTTGGTATTCCGGAAGTATTGATGCATGGTGGTGATAAGCTGGTTGAATTTTTATCACCTGTTATTCCTGTACACGGACCATCTACTGTATCACATTCAACAGAACTTATGCTGATGGGATTATCCACCGGCCTGGTTGTTATTATGATAATTTTTGCCTGGTTCAAATTCAAAAATTATCAGCGGACAGAAGAAACTGGTTTTGGAAAAGTGCTGGAGAATAAATGGTATGTGGATGAACTGTATGAAAAAATAATTCTAAAGCCCCTAAACTGGCTGGGAAGTTTCTTTAATAATGTTTTTGAAAAATCAGTAGTAGATGGATTGGTAAATGGAGTAGGAAGGATGGTGAATTATAGCAGCCGCCAGTTGCGGTTATTACAAAGTGGCCAGGTGGGCAATTATGTATTGCTGATGGTGATAAGCATGGTATTGATTTTTGTATTGCAATTTTTTATAAGAAAATAAATATACCGGCTAGCCGGATCAGGGTATATGGTTCCAGTTTTATTAATATTAATTCCTTTGCTTGGTGGCCTTGCTTCTTTTTTCATTAAGAATGAAAAAGCTGTAAGGTCGTGGGTGCTGTTTGCATCCCTGGTTACTTTATCTATTTCAATATTTGGTCTTACCATTTTTAATTCTTCTGGTTACCTGCAGCATCAATGCCAGTGGTTGCAATCATTAGGTGCAAGTTTTTCAGTAAAGTTGGATGGCATGGGCCAATTGCTTTGTTTGTTAAATGCCATTGCATATCCTGTTGTAATATTAGCCACTTGGAAAAGTTCATATACAAGATCACACAACTTCTTTGGACTTATGTTGCTGGCACAAGCTGGTATGATGGGTGTATTCCTTTCCATGGATGCACTGCTGTTTTATTTCTTCTGGGAGCTGGCTCTTATACCGATGTATTTTCTTTGCTCACAATGGGGAGGAGAAAGAAGGATTGCTGTTACGTTTAAATTTTTCATCTACACCTTCATCGGTTCTTTGCTGATGCTCATAGGAATACTATTTGTATATAGCCGAACAGAAGCTCATACATTTAGCATTGCTTCCTTTTATGATGCGGTCTTGAGTGATAAAGAACAGTTTTTAGTCTTCTGGTTATTCTTTGCGGCATTTGCCATTAAAATGCCCATCTTTCCTTTTCATACCTGGCAGCCCGATACATATGAACAGGCACCTACCGCCACTACTATGATATTAAGCGGTGTAATGGTAAAGATGGGAGTGTTTGGATTGATAAGATGGTTATTGCCTGTTGTGCCAATGGCTTCGTTTCAATTGGGTAACTATGTAACTACGTTCGCCATCATCGGGATGATATATGCTTCGTTAATTGCCATCCAGCAAAATGATTTAAAAAGATTGGTAGCTTATTCTTCTATAGCACATATCGGGTTGATGTGTGCTGCTGTATTTTCTGAAAATAGCAGCGGAATGCAAGGTACTATGATACAAATGTTCAATCATGGTATCAACATCATCGGCTTATGGATAGTAGTGGAAATAATTGAACGGCAATTCGGCACCCGAAAAATTTCTGATCTTGGTGGCCTGGCACAAAAAGCACCTGTGATGGCTATATTGTTGGTCATTGTTGCACTGGCCAATATTGCATTACCATTAACCAATGCATTCGCCGGAGAATTTTTAATGTTTAATGGTTTGTTTAATTCATTGGGTTCAAAATATTCTTTGTGGTTTACAGTAAGTGCAGGTATCAGCATCATACTGGCGGCTGTGTACACTTTGAATATGATTCGTAAAGTATTTTACGGCAATACGAATACATTGACTGAAGCAGTAACAGATGTTGCTATCACAGAAAAAATTGCACTGGGCATAATTGTATTGCTGATATTCATCTTTGGTGTTTATCCGCAGGCATTGATCGATCTGACAGAAAAAATTTCAGTATATATTTTAGGAGAAGCCAGTTTGCTTCCAAAAGTAAGAACACATTAATTATTGTATGAACGCATTGATATTATCGGCATTACTGGGAGTGATTATGATGTTCAGCGGTATTCTGCTGAAAGACAAGAAGTCTATACGGGGCATTGCTATAGCCGGAATGTTATTGCTACTGGTTATGAATGTATTGGAGATTTGCGGTACAGTTTTTTTCAAAGTAAACACTGAGGGTCTGATGGTGTTTGACAGGTATGCTTTACTGTTTAATACAATTGCTTATTTATCTACTCTAATATACCTTCTTCTTTCTGCAAAAGACATGGAAAAAGTGGGTGTTAATTATGCCGAATATTTTACCCTTATCTTTTTTATTCTTTGCGGCATTACCCTGACCTCTTCGTTTAAATCATTACTCATACTTTTCCTCGGCATTGAAATTATTTCTATACCGCTTTATATTTTAACAGGAAGTGATAAAAGAAATTTAAAAAGCAATGAGGCTTCGCTGAAATATTTTTTACTCGGTGCTTTTTCCACCGGTCTTATGTTAATGGGTATTGCATTGATATATGGTGCTACCGGTACTTTTAATACCAACTTTATTAACCTGTATTATGAGTCACCATCAGCATTGTTAATAGCGGGTATGTTGTTGTTGCTTTTCTCCATGTCATTCAAAGTATCTGCGGCTCCCTTTCATTTCTGGACACCGGATGTGTATGATGGTGCTCCCACGGTATTCACTTCTTTCATGGCGACTATTGTAAAGGCTGCAGTATTTATTGCCTTCATCCGTTTATTTGATGAAGCCTTTGGTTCTTTACATGCCAGGTGGCAATTATTTGCAGGGATTATTACAGTGGCCACTTTGTTTATTGGAAATATAACAGCAGTGTTTCAGCAAAGTGTAAAAAGAATGCTGGCTTACTCCAGTATTGCTCAAGCCGGCTTTATGATGCTTTCACTGTACAGCTTAAATACAGATGCTAAGGAAGGGTTATTATTATACACCGCCGCTTACAGTTTTGCTACCATCGGCATTTTTGCAGTACTAATAAAAATGAATGATTACACTTTTGATGGTTTTAATGGCTTTGCTAAAAAACAACCTTTGCTTGCAGCCACTACTACAATATTTCTTTTATCGTTAGCAGGCATTCCATTAACAGCAGGCTTTCTCTCTAAATTTTTTATGTTGAAAGCTGCTCTTGCAGGTGGCGGTAATTTATGGTTGGTAATATTTGCCGTACTGATGGCAGCTGTAAGTGTGTATTATTATTTCAGAGTAATACAAGCTATGTATTTTAAAGATGGTGAAGGGGCATTTATCCAGGCAAGTCCTTTCTTTAAAGCAACCTTAGTAGTGCTGGCTGCTTTAATTATTTTATTGGGCATTTATCCTGAGCTATTGTTCTACTGGATCTATTTTTAAATTTTTCTTCTAGGGTTCTCCAGACTACTTTAGCCAGGCGAGGTGATTTTGTGCTATGCAGAAATCCGATATTTTGATTTATCAAAATAATCTGTGTTCATCCTTCCTATCCGTTTAATCCGTGTGCTTGTATTTAGTATTAAAATCCCTTTACACTACAGTTAGTCAATATTCCCGGTTTATCTAACTCAGCATTACGTAATTTCGGTACATGAAATTTTGGGATATATTCTCCCTTGCATTCCGCACCATCCGTAGTAATAAACTACGTACTGGTCTTACTGTGTCCATTATTGCTTTTGGCATTATGGCATTGGTTGGTATCATTACTGCTATCAAAGCAATGAATCAAAAATTTACCGAAAGTTTTTCTACCATGGGAGCTAATTCTTTTACGCTTCGTTTTAAAGAAAGAAATATTCGCTTCGGTGGAAACAACCAAAGTGATATGAAGCTTTCCAAAAAAGGGCAACGCAAGGAAAAAAAATCTAATCTTGGAAAAAACATTACCAAAGATGAAGCAGAGCTTTTTGTAAAACGATATGATTTCCCGGCTATAAAAAGTGTTTCCATTTTTGGTGGCCGCACTAATATAGCATCACATGGTGCTAAGAAAACAAACCCGAATGTCACGATGTATGGCGGCGATGAAAATTATTTATTATTGAACGGATGGGTTGTACAATATGGCCGCAATCTGAATCGTATGGATGTGGGAACTGGCCGCAATGTTTGTTTGCTTGGTTATGATGTGGCCAAAAAATTATTTAAGGAAGGAATAGAAAGGGCTGTCAATGGAGTAGTAAGAATAAATAATATTCCTTACCGGGTGCTGGGTGTATTGGAAAGCCGTGGCTCTGTATTTGGTATGAGCAGGGATAATGTAATCGTGGCCAGCTATAATAATATAGATAGAAATTTTCCTTCCGGGTTTTCATTTGTAGTAGCAGTAATGGCTGGTGATCTGTTGAAAGTAAATGAGGCCATGGGTGAAGCAGAAGGAACCTTCAGGGCCATTAGAAAATTAAATACGACAGAAGAAAATAATTTTGTACTCGACCGCAGTGATAGTATAGCAGAAAAAGCAATGAATAGCCTTCGCTTTCTTACTATTTCCGCCACTGTTATAGGGTTAATAACTTTAATAGGTGCAGCCATTGGCCTTATGAATATTATGCTGGTGTCTGTGTCTGAAAGAACCCGGGAAGTAGGGTTAATAAAGGCTATTGGCGGGAAAAGTAAAGCAGTGAGCCGTCAGTTTTTGCTCGAAGCAATTATTATCAGTTTATTAGGCGCAATATTTGGAATAATTTTAGGAGTGTTCGTTGGCAATCTTTTTTCAATGGTATTAAAAACAGGTTTTGTGGTACCATGGGATTGGGTGCTGTACGGCATTATTATTTGTACAATCACGGGACTGCTTGCAGGCCTGTATCCCGCCATGAAGGCGGGGAAATTAAACCCTATTGAAGCCTTGAGATATGAATAACGGGCATATAATTTTTGCAATCGTTTGTTGAGAATTAATAAATTTCTTATCAAAATAATGCGGGATTCTTGTTCCGTTTAAAAAAATCCTTACCTTGAAGCCCCGCCTGAAAAATATGAAGGGGGGAGTATTTTAATAAACTTTTTTCTTAGCATTGTATTTCCGAAAAAGGATTAGTATCTAAACATTTAAAACAAAAAAACTAAGATCATGGCAGAGATTAAACCAACTGCATCTGTTAAGGCAACTTCGGTTCAGCCAAAAAAAACAAGTAATGCTATTTCATGGATTGCACCTGTTGTGTGTGTTGTTGCCGGGTATTTAATCTGGCGTTTTATTTTGGGAGACCCAAGTGGGTTTAAAGAGCCCGATGCTGCGGGTGGATTTTGGCCAAAGCATCATAAACCCAAAGGTGCATTGTCTGGTATCTATGAAGGTGGTATCATCGTTCCTTTATTGATTGGAATGCTTTTAATGGTAATTGTATTTTCTATTGAAAGATTTTTGACAATCCGTAAGGCTTTAGGTAATGGATCTATTTCTGACTTTGTTCGCAAGGTGCAATATCACCTGGCTAATCGTAATGTGGATGCTGCACTTTCTGAGTGTGATAAACAAAGAGGTTCTGTTGGTAATGTTATGAAAGCAGGTCTTCGTCGCTACAAAGAGATGATCAATGAAGGCGGATTGAATACAGAGCAAAAAGTAATGTCTATACAAAAAGAAGTAGAAGAAGCTACTGCATTGGAACTTCCAATGCTACAAAAGAACCTTGTATTTCTTTCCACTATTACATCAGTTGGTACTCTCGTTGCCCTATTAGGTACGGTATTGGGAATGATTCGTTCATTCGCAGCCTTGGGTACTGAGGGTGGTGGATCTGATACAACTGCACTGGCGGTAGGTATCTCAGAGGCCTTGTATAATACCGCATTGGGTATTGGTACATCTGCTTTGTCGTTAATTATGTATAACATTTTTACAACTAAAATAGATTCAATTACTTATGGTATAGATGAATCAGGTTTTACTCTAACTCAAAGTTTTGGTTCCCTGTACAAATAATTAACAGGATCCTTAAGTTTTTTGTATGGAATTAATAAACTTATTCATCTCATTTGTAAACTATTTTTATTATGCCTAGTGTTAAATTGCCAAGGAAGAGTACGGATACGGATATGACCCCCTTTGTGGACATAGCCTTCCTCATTCTGTCCTTTTTCATCATGGCCACTAAGTTTAAGCCCCCGGAAACTGTTACCATTACTACCCCTGGTTCTGTAAACTCACAAGTATTACCAGAGAATAATGCAGTAATGATCTCTATGGACTCTTTGAACAGGGTTTTCTTCACTATACTTTCCAAGAAAGATAAAGACGTTTTTGATGCTATTATCAAAGGGATTAATACATCTCAGAATCTAGGATTAACACCTACTGAAATGGCCAATTTCAAGAAAGTATACATGGTTGGAGTTCCTTTTAGTGGTCTTAAGCAAGTGCTTGGGTCGGGAGTTGAAATTCCAGGAGAAAAATTGCCTGGAATACCTGTTGATACAGCCAACAATCAGTTAGTATGGTGGATACGGGAAGCAAAAAATGCTTTTGCCGGAAAAAAATTGGATTACCTGATCAAAGGCGATAACAATTCTAAATACCCTGCATTTGAAGCTGTTATCTCAGCGCTTAAGAAAAATGATGAACTGAAATATAAACTTGTTACATCTCTTGATGGAATTCCTGATGGAACATATCTTGATCAATTTAATAAGAGAAAGAAAACAAACTAATAAACATTTAAAATGAATTTATTATGGCAAGTATAGATTCTGGCGGTGGCGATAGTGGTCATAAAAAAGGCCCGGGGGTTAAGAAAGCCAAAAAACTTTCTACCCGGGTAGATATGACTCCCATGGTGGATCTTGGGTTTCTGCTCATTACTTTTTTCATATTTACAGCTACGATGAGCAGCCCCACTACATTACCTCTTAATATGCCAAAAGATGTTGATGATCCTGAACAAAAGACCGAAGTAAAACAGTCTGGTGTATTAACTATTATGTTGGGTAAAGATGACCAGGTATATTATTACGAAGGACAGTTAGAGGTAAGTGCTGATAAAAATAATTTTAAACAAACTACTTTTAAAGGTATCAGAGATGTTATCATCAACAAAAAGAAAGAAGTAATAGGTAGGTTTAACCCTGCTACAGTGGATGCCGAAGCTTGTGAAACTGAAAAAGCTTCCGCTAAAAAAGCTGGTGACCCTAATTGGGAAAAAGCATGTGAGGATATGGATTTTGTAGTTATTCTCAAGCCAAATGCAGATGCTACTTATAAAAATACTGTGGATATACTGGACGAAATGACCATCAACCAGGTAAAAAGATATGCCATGGTAAAAGTGCTTGATGTTGAGAATGAGTTGATAAAAGCTACAGAAGCTACTTCGAAAAAATGATAATACTGGTTGTGGAAAATACAAGTTTCTGCATCTAATAAAAAACGTTACAAATGGAAGCAAACAAAATTTTATCAGCCGATGTTCTTGATATTCTTTTTGAAGGAAAGAACAAAGACTATGGTGCATATGATCTGAGAAGATCTTATAACCGACGCATAACAAGAGCACTTATCATTACAGCTTCTATTGCCTTATTGGCTCTGGGAGGCTCTATTCTTGCCAGTGCTATGAAAAGTGATAAGGATAAGGTAGCTGTTACTGAAATGACTATTCAGGAAATTAAAACTGAAGAGAATAAGGAACCACCACCACCACCACCACCACCACCACCGCCAAAGCCTGAACCTCCAAAAGTGGAAATGAAGCAGTTTACTCCTCCGGTAATAAAAAAAGATGAGGAAGTGGATAAGCCACCACCACAACAAGAGGAGTTGAAAGATGTAGAAATTGCAGTTGTTGATCAGGAAGGTATAAAAGATGATGGTCTTGTAAAGCCTGAAGTAATTGACCAGGGTAAGGAAATAGTAGAAGTAAAGAAAGAAGAAGACGAAAACAAGATCTTCGACAAAGTAGAAATTGAAGCAGCCTTTCCCGGTGGCGATGGTAAATGGCGTCAGTACCTGGAGAAAAATGCAAATGGCCAGGTAGCTTCCGACAACGGAGCTCCAGAAGGTACTTACACCACTGTAGTTCAGTTTGTAGTGGATAAAGATGGAAACATAAGCGATGTAAGAGCTCTTACAAGTCATGGCTATGGTATGGAAGAAGAAGCAATGCGGGTTATCAGAAAAGGTCCTAAATGGACTCCGGCTGTACAAAATGGCCGCCAGGTAAAAGCTTATCGCAAGCAGCCTATTACCTTCCAGGTGCAGGGTGAGTAATAAAAAATGTAATCTTAATGTATAATCCTCTCTCGTTAATTCGGGAGAGGATTTTTTGTTTTTAAAGAAAATGAGGCAAAATTTATAAGTTATACTTTTACAATCTCAATTAGCAGCCTTTCAATCATTGAAAAAAATACTATAGTTGAATTTTAAAAAAATTTTCGTTAAAGCATGATGAATAAACTTTCCGGTTGGGATGATACAATAGTGGCATTAGCAACACCGCCGGGCATCGGGGCTATTGGGGTGATAAGACTCAGCGGAACAAAAGCTATTGCCATCGCCAATGATTTATTTCCGTCCAAAAATCTGCAGCAACAATCATCACACACATTGCATGTTGGTTTTTTAAAGGATGAGGAAACGATATTAGATGAAGTAGTGTTATCACTTTACAAAGCTCCAAAATCGTACACCGGTGAAGATGTGGTAGAAATTAGTTGCCATGGTTCTCCTTATGTACAACAGCAGGTAACCGATGCCTGTATAAAACATGGAGCAAGACTTGCCAAGCCGGGAGAATTTACACAAAGAGCATTCTTAAATGCAAAGTTAGATCTGGCACAGGCAGAAGCCGTAGCAGATCTGATAGCATCTAATACAGCCGCTTCACAAAAAGCAGCACTACATACGATGCGGGGAGGGTTTTCCGAAAACTTAAAAGAGCTGCGGGAAAGATTAATAAAATTTTCTGCATTAATAGAATTGGAGCTGGACTTTAGTCAGGAAGATGTGGAATTTGCTGACCGGAAACAATTTTATGAATTGATTGATGAACTGAGTTATTCATCTGAAAAATTGATCAACTCATTTCAATTAGGAAATGTGATTCGAAATGGAGTAAGTGTGGCGATAGTTGGTAAGCCTAATGCAGGTAAATCAACTTTGCTCAATTCTTTATTAAATGAGAATAGGGCCATTGTAAGTGAAATACCCGGTACTACAAGAGATACAATTGAAGAGATCATTAATATTAATGGAATTTTATTTCGGTTGATAGATACAGCCGGGATACGAGAACACACAGCTGATGTAATAGAAAGCGAAGGGGTGGAGAGAAGTCTGGATAAAATGAAAGGCGCAGACCTGGTGGTGTATTTATTTGATGCGGCTGACAGTAAAGAGGAGATTGAAATGCAGAAATCGGAAATGCAAAGCAAACAAATGAAGTTCTTATTAGTGGCCAATAAAATTGATGCCATTGAAGAAAGTGTTGCAAGAGAAAAATTTAAAGAAGATGCGGACATTGTTTTTATTTCAGCCAAACAGCATTTGCATACTGATATATTGAAAGAGAAAATGGTAGCAACAATTTTGCAAGGGCAAGTGCAAGCAGAAAATACCATCATTACCAATGCACGGCATTTTCATGCATTGAAAGAAATGGCTACATCTTTGCAGGATATCAAAGAAGGATTAAATAACAAACTTCCCGGTGATTTACTGGCATTGGATATCCGGCGTTGTCTGCACTACCTCGGTGAAATAACCGGCGAAATAACCAATGACGATCAATTAGATTTTATTTTTAGTAAGTTCTGTATCGGAAAGTAATTTCACTTCACTCTTAAGCTGAAATTTATATGAAGCTATTTATAAAAAATATGGTTTGCAACCGTTGTATAATGGTAGTGAAACAGGAGTTGGATAAATTAAAATTAACTTCCGGTAACATTCAATTGGGCGAAGTAGAATTAATTAAAGAGCCTACGAATAATCAACTGACACAATTGAAGGACAACCTCGCAAAATTGGGCTTTGAAATATTAGACGACAGTAAGAAAAGAATGATAGAAAAAATTAAGAATATTATTGTGGAGCAGGTGCATTATCAAGGTGTTGAGAAAAACAAAAATCTTTCGGAAGTACTTTCTAAAAAGCTGAATAAAGATTACAGCTACTTAAGTGGTTTGTTTTCATCAGTGGAAGGAATAACCATTGAAAAGTATATTATCAACCAAAAGATAGAAAAAGTAAAGGAACTCATCATTTACAATGAAATGAACTTGAGTGAAATTGCTTATCAGTTAGGATATAGCAGTGTAGCACATTTATCAGCACAGTTTAAAAAAGTTACCGGACTTACTCCAAGTCATTTCAAAAAAACAGGCGGAGCTAGAAAATCAATTGATTCGGTTTGAAATAATTAATTCTCACATATCTGTTTATTTTTCATTCATCTTTCTGGATTATCCAAAATTTTGTAAATCCTTTCCATTATAGTGTAACAAAAGGAGACTAATGTCAATTTAACTTTGTAATACGAACAAAGGAATATGACACATACATATAAAATTTCAGGAATGACCTGTGGGAATTGCCAGGCAAAAGTGCAGAGTTTGCTATCTCAAGCGGATGGTGTACAAAAAGTGTCTGTTGATCTGGCTAAAGGCGAAGCCACTATTGACATGACAAAGCATATTACTACAGATGTTTTAAAAGAAGCCCTGAGAGAGTATCCGAAGTATCAATTGACGGAGAAAGCTAGCCAACATAAGCCTATAGTTATTCCAACTTTTGAAGAAGAAAAAAAATCATGGTTGGATACTTACAAACCTATTTTGCTCATATTTGGATACATAATTGTAATAACGTTGGTTATCGAATATGTAAGCGGTGATTTTATGTGGATGAGGTGGATGAATCATTTTATGGCAGGATTTTTTTTAGTTTTTTCTTTTTTTAAATTATTGAATCTGAAGGGCTTTGCCGAAAGCTACAGTATGTATGATATTGTTGCAAAACGATGGAGTGGATGGGGCTATGTATATGCGTTTACAGAATTAGCATTAGGCTTCGCCTTCCTTACTGGCTTTAATCCGATACTTACAAATTTAATTACCTTTGTAGTGATGACAGTAAGTATAATCGGTGTTTTACAAAGTGTGCTAAACAAGCGGAAAATTAAATGTGCCTGTCTAGGTGAGGTTTTCAAGCTGCCTATGAGCTCCATCACCATTATTGAAGATGCTTTAATGATTGGTATGAGTGGAGTAATGTTGTTGACCCTATTACAATGATGGCAATTAAATCTATAAGAAGTTTTTTATGTCGATTAGTGAAAGCCATTTTTATTCGTAAGAAAGATTGTTGTAAATAATTATCAAACTGGTTTAGGATTGTTTAACATTTTTCGCATCATGGCTTGAAATTTAAATCGACGTTCGGGGAATATGTACAACTTTAGATACTATAAATGATACGAAACAGATCCATACATTTAAAAGCACTTATATTAATAATAGTATTCGGACTGAATACTGTTATTAGTTTTGCCTGCGCAGTTGAATTGGATATGGCCTTCAATAGTAAACATCATCATTTTGAAGGAGCTATAAAGGTGCATGAACTTGAGGATGGTAAAAATCACCAACATTCACCATCAGCACATTTCCTCTATCAGACAGAAAGAAAAGATAATTGTTGCAGTGATAAATCGGCCCAGCTTTCCCAACCTGAGAAATTGGTTCCTCAATCTTACTATAATATCAATCCGATATTTGCTTCAGTTTTAATTAGAAGTTATTATTCTGCAGAGATTTTATTTACTTCAAAAATAAAAAGTAACACACGATACTTCACCCGAAGCTACCATCCTCCCATTCCCGATATTCGCATTGCCATTCAGAGTTTTCAAATATGATTTGGTTTAGTGTTTGTAGTATAAGATAGTATTCTTATACCTGTAATCAATTCTATAACATTAAATTAAACATATAATGAAAACAACAATTCTTGTTTTTGTATTTTCTATTTTTGCTTTTTCACAAAAAAGCATTGCTGTCCAAAATGCACAAAACACAGATTCAATAATTCTTACTTCTTATTATGCAATAAAAGATGCTTTAGTAAAGAGTAACTCTACAGATGCTGCTGCTAACGCAAAGAAGTTTATTGAAGCTGTAAATGGAGCTACTACAAAAACTATTAGTGATGAAAGACGCAAATTATTGCTTAGCGATGCTGAGGCTATAGCTAAGACAAAAAACATAAAAGTGCAGAGAGATAAGTTCGTCAATTTATCTGATAATATGTTTACATTGGCTAAAGCTGTTAAACTTTCCAGTCAGCTGGTATACCAGCAATATTGCCCCATGAAAAAAGCTACCTGGTTTAGCAGTACCAGGAGTATTAAAAATCCATATTATGGAAATGCAATGCTTACCTGTGGAAGCATAAAGCAAACTTTATAAAATAACGATAAAATATTTAGTATTTTCTTCAATTAATAAAATAAAATGTGATTTATGAAAAGTATAATATTAAGTGTAGCAATAGCTGCCACCACATTTGCATCCTGCAATAATAATACTAAGAAAACCGGGGAAAGCTCCAGTAAAGATTCTACTACTATGATGCCTGAGTCAGGCGTTGTATATGCTTGCTCTATGCATCCGGAAGTAACCGGTAACAAAGGCGAGAAATGCCCCAAGTGCGGAATGGAATTGACAGAAGTTAAAAAAGAAACATCCCAAACGACAACACCTGTAACAAATGGTGTAAAGGGTAATGTGTCCATTAAAGAAATAATAACATCCTACCTGCAAGTGAAAAAAGAACTGGTTAGCGATAACTCAAGTGGTGCAGCTTCAGCAGCAGCTACATTACAAACTTCTATGAGTAGTCTTAATGTTAGCAGTATGAATGCAAGCCAGCAGAAAGTTTATGAAGATGTAAAGGATGATGCTATTGAACATGCTGAGCATATCAGTAGTAATGGTGGTAAGATTGAGCATCAAAGAGAACATTTTGATATGTTGAGTAAGGATATGTATGATATGGTAAAGGCATTTAATAGCGGTCAAACCTTATACAGAGATTTTTGTCCGATGTATAATAATAATAAAGGAGCTTACTGGATAAGTGAAAAGAAAGATATTGAAAATCCTTATTATGGAAAGGCAATGCTTAAATGCGGAACTATCAAAGAGGAAATAAAATAATGAAACGATATTTGAAAAAAATAGTTGTCATCTTGCTACTGGTATTTGTTGCTATTCAATTTATAAGGCCTGTTCGTAATAAAAGTGATAATATATTACCAACTGATATTTCTAAGTTGGTAAATGTGCCTGCTGATGTACAGGTAATTTTGCAAAATGCCTGCCTTGATTGTCATAGCAATAACACTATTTATCCATGGTATGCACATTTTCAACCTGTAGCCGGGTTATTGAGTAAGCACATACAGGAAGGAAAAAACGTATTAAACTTTAGTGATTTTGGAAGCTATTCATCAAGAAGACAGCTTAGTAAGCTTACTGGTGTGGCTAATAGTATAAAAGATGGATCGATGCCGACATCTTCTTACAAGCGGATGCATAAGAAAGCCAGGCTTAGTGATGAGCAAAAGAAAATAATAATTAATTGGAGTGAAAGTTCTAAAGGTAGTCTTTCAATAAAAAATAATTAAATGAGAAAAATAATAATAACTGTTCTGGGATTAATATTTTATTTGTTTGCATTTGCGCAGCAAACTCCGGCGGTAACTTACACTTGCCCTATGCATCCAGAAATACATGCAACAAAACCCGGCAACTGCCCAAAGTGTGGTATGAAATTGGTAAAAGAAAAACCTAAAGTGGTAAAGCAGCCACCAGTTAAGAAAAAACCTATTGTAACTCAACCACCCAAAACTCCTGCACCAAAAAATACTTTACCGGTACAACCAACCACTTACACTTGTCCCATGCATCCTGAAGTAAAATCTTCGAAGCTGGGTAATTGCCCAAAATGCGGAATGAAGTTAGTGGCGGAAAAACCAAAGTTAAATCCAAAACCGGTGCCCGATAAAAAGGATGAAATGAAAATGCCAAATGACTCTGCTATGCATGAAGACCATATGCCGGATAGTATGAACATGGATCATGATGATCATGGACCAAAACCAAAATTTTTAAACATAAAAACCATTGTAAATAATTCTCCTCCAAGAACGGTTCGCTACGATTTGTACATCAGGGATACGATGGTTAATTTTTCTGGTAAAACAAAAAGAGCTATTGCTGTTAATGGCCAGATACCAATGCCTACACTCACTTTTACCAAAGGAGATACGGCTGAAATATATGTGCACAATGAAATAAATGAAGAAACTTCTTTGCATTGGCATGGATTGTTTTTACCAAATCAGTATGATGGTGTGCCCAATCTTACACAGATGCCCATCAAGCCGCACACCACTCATATTTATAAATTCCCTATCATTCAGGATGGCACACACTGGTATCATAGCCATACAGGTTTGCAAGAACAAATAGGCATGTACGGAATGTTTATCATGAATAAAAGAGCAGAATGGGATATTCCTACCATTCCTGTTATGCTAAGTGAATGGACGGATATGAATCCTAAAGAAGTTCATCGGAGTCTTCATAGTGCTACAGATTGGTTTGCTATACAAAAAGGTTCAACACAGAGTTATGCCGAAGCAATCAGGGCAGGTCATTTTAAAATCAAGTTGACCAACGAGTGGAAAAGAATGAATGCGATGGATGTAAGTGATGTATACTATGATAAATTTCTAGTGAATGGGAAAAACCCGGATGAACATACTCAGTATAAAGCCGGCGACCAGGTACGGTTGCGAATTGCAAACGGTGGCGCCTCATCTTATTTTTGGCTTACTTATTCAGGCGGAAAAATTATTGTAGTTGCTACAGATGGAAATGATGTAGAGCCAGTGGAAGTTGACCGGTTGATTATTGCAGTTTCAGAAACATATGATGTAATTGTAACTATCCCTGAAAATAAAAGGTATGAGTTTTTAGTTACTCCGGAAGATAGAACCAAATCGGCTTCGTTATGGCTGGGAAATGGTGAGAAGGTACCAGCTAAAAAATTACCGAAACTTAAATATTTTGCCGGGATGAAGATGATGAATGAAATGATGGCGATTAATGGTGATTTGAAACCTATGGGTATGGAAATGAGTAACCAGATAATGGATATGAATACAGTGATGTATCCTGAAATTACTGGTGAAGAAGAATCAAAAAAATCCATGAAGCAAAACAGTTCTTCTGCCACTGATACAATGCAGGGACATAATATGCATAACATGCAAATGCCCAACAACAATAGTATGCAGGGAATGAATATGGAAAGTGAGGAGGAAGATATTGTAACATTAAATTATACTATGCTGCGGGCACCGGAAATAACTTCTCTGCCAAAGGATGCGCCGGTTAAAGTTTTAAGCTTTGAATTAACGGGTAATATGAATCGATACGTTTGGAGTATGGATAATAAAGTGGTATCTGAATCGGATAGGATATTAATTAAGAAAGGAGAGAATGTACGGATCATACTTTTTAATAACAGTATGATGCGGCATCCGATGCATTTGCATGGTCATGATTTTCGGCTGCTGAATGGGCAACAAGAAAATGCTCCTATGAAAAACATTATTGACATTATGCCCATGGAGAGAGATACAATTGAATTTGCTGCTACTGAAAGTGGTGATTGGTTTTTCCATTGCCATATCTTATATCATATGATGAGTGGAATGGGTAGAATATTCAGGTATGAAAATTCACCGCCTAATCCGGAGATTCCAAATCCAAAATTGGCACAGCGAAAATTATTTGCGGACGATAGAGAATTTCATTTCATGGCAAGGGCTGCAATTGAAAGTAATGGAAGTGAAGGCGAAGCCATGTTGGGTAATACCCGCTATAGATTAAGTACCATGTGGCACCTAGGCTTTCATGATGAACATGGTTACGAAAGCGAAACTATGTTTGGTCGATATCTTGGCAAGATGCAATGGTGGTTTCCATATATTGGATTTGATTACCATTTTAAAAGAGAAGGCGGACCCAAGAATTTATTTGGTGGTGAAGAAAAGAATTGGTTTGGTCAGGCAAGTAATAAAAATAATCGTAAAACAGTTGTGGCAGGTATTGCCTATACATTGCCTATGTTATTTGTGGCAGATGCAAGAGTAGATGGCAATGGAAAATTTCGTTTTCAGCTTAGCAGGGAAGATGTACCGGTTTCAAAAAGGTTGAGATTTAATATGATGTTGAATACGGATAAAGAATATGGGGCTGGGTTGCGATATATAATCAGCAAATATTTCTCCCTTTCTACACACTATGATAGTGATATGGGAATAGGTGCAGGAATTACACTGAATTATTAAACATGATTAAAAGAATATAGAGAATAATAATTCTTTCAATGGCAAATCAACATTACACTACTTATACATGCCCCATGCATCCTGAAATTTTGCAGGATAAGCCCGGCAATTGTCCGAAATGTGGAATGACTTTGGTTCCTTTAAAAGAGGGAAAGGTGCAATCGTCTTCATCTCATCATTCTACCGTAAGTAAAGAAGCAGGAGGGGTAAATAAAATTCATATCGATGACAGTATATCCTCATCACACAAGGCACATAATGGTATGAGTGTACCACAAAATTTTCAACCATACACTTGCCCTATGCACCCACAGATAATACAGGATGGCCCTGGCAAATGTCCATTGTGTGGAATGACATTGGTGCCTTTAAAGAAATTAGCATCAAAGAATGGTCATGCATCTCATTCATCAGGCATTGCAGATTTTAAAAAAAGATTTTATATAGTGCTGGTGCTTACGATCCCAATCATGCTGTTATCAGAAATGATACAGCATTGGTTAAACATTCATATTAATTTTCCAGGATCAGTATATGTATTGCTTATTTTATCATCGGTGGTTTTCTTTTATGGAGGATGGCCTTTTTTAAAAGGACTGGTTGATGAAATAAAAGTAAAAAATCCGGGGATGATGACTTTGATCGGTTTTGCAATTACAGTGGCATACATATATAGTGTTGCCACTGTATTTGGATTAAAGGGAATGGATTTTTTTTGGGAGTTAGCTACTCTGATACTAATAATGTTGTTAGGACATTGGATAGAAATGAAATCTGTGGCCGGAGCATCAAGAGAATTAGAATTACTGGTGCAATTAATGCCCGATGATGCTCACCTGGTACAAGGCGAACAAATAACGGAAGTAAAAACTGCTACACTAAAAGAAGGCGATGTTATATTGATAAAGCCCGGAGAAAAAGTAGCGGCTGATGGGATAATTGCCGATGGTGAAAGTTATCTGAATGAATCTATGCTTACCGGCGAATCAAAACCAGTACAGAAAACAAAAGGAGATAAAGTAATTGCCGGTGCAATAAATGGAAACGGTGCTATTAAAATAAAAGTGTCACACGGTGCTCAGGATTCTTATCTCTCACAAGTAGTCAAGCTGGTCCAAGATGCTCAAAAAGCAAAATCAAAAACACAATTACTGGCAGACAAAGCGGCAAAATGGTTAACAGCTATTGCAATTATTGCAGGAGTGGTTACATTTTTATATTGGTATTTAGCAGGACAACCTTTAGCTTTTGCAATAGAAAGGATGGTAACGGTGATTGTAATTTGTTGTCCGCATGCACTTGGGCTGGCAGTGCCATTGGTGGTTGCAAAATCTACCGCATTAGCCGCTAAGCATGGTCTATTAATTAAAAACAGAACTGCCTTTGAAAATGCAAGAAAGATAACAACCATTGTATTTGACAAAACAGGCACACTTACTATTGGCAAATTTGAAGTATCTAAAATCATTGCACTTATACCGGGCCTCTCACCGGATGATCTATTGAAGAATGCTGCTGCGCTGGAACAAAATTCTGAGCATCCGATTGCAACAGGTATTTTACAAAAGGCAAAAGAACTTTCCATTGTAATTCCATCGGTTCAAAATTTTAATGCCATGACAGGGAAAGGTGTAGAAGCGGTTGTGGATGGCATACAAATTAAAGTGGTAAGTCCCGGGTATTTGAAAGAGAAAAGTTTATTGTTTCCTGAAAAATTTAGTGCTGATGCAACGGAGACAGTAGTGTTTGTATTGCTCAATGATAAATTAGCAGGATACATTACTTTATCAGATGCCATTCGTCCGGAATCTGCAGAAGCTATTGCTACACTCAAAAAAGAAAATATAAAATCAATTTTATTAACCGGGGATAATAAACAAGTGGCAGCATCGGTAGCAGAAAAATTAGGTATGACTAGTTTTTTTGCAGAAGTATTGCCACATCAGAAATTAGAAAAGATAAAAGAATTACAGGAGAAAGGGGAGTATGTAGCAATGACGGGTGATGGAGTAAACGATGCACCAGCATTAGCACAAGCCAATGTAGGAATAGCCGTTGGATCCGGTTCTGATATTGCTGCCGAAACAGCTGGTATTATATTGGTAAATAGTAATCCTAAAGATATTGTTTCACTCATTCAATTTGGAAAAGCTACATATCGAAAGATGATTCAGAATTTAATATGGGCTACCGGGTATAATGTGGTTGCATTGCCATTGGCAGCAGGGGTTTTGTATAACCAGGGCATTTTATTAACTCCGGCTGCAGGGGCAGCTTTAATGAGCATTAGTACTTTGGTAGTAGCAATCAATGCCAGCTTGTTGAAAGTAAAATAAAATTGATTTATTATTTTAATGTAGAAGCAAAAGTCAATACATCTTGTGTGGAAGATTCAATAGCAGTGTAATCTTCGGCGGCTAATAATTTTTTACTAATAAGTTGGCTCCCTATTCCTACACCTGCTGCCCCTGCAGAAAACCATTGTTGTAGTTCCTCTTTATTCGTAGTTATTCCACCAGTAGGTAAAAATGCGACAGAAGGAAATAATTCTTTTATACCCGAAATAAATGCGGGGCCTAAAATATTTGCAGGAAATAACTTTATCAATCTGCATCCGTTATTTTCTGCTATATGAATTTCAGTAAGAGTCATACAACCCGGTATCCATAATTTTTTATTGATGTAAGCAGCATCGCATATATCATCATCAAATACGGGGCTGATTAAAAAATCTGCACCTGCCTCAATAAACCGGTTAGCTTTTTCAGCAGTTCGTATAGTGCCTGCAGCAAGCAGCAAGTCTTTCATCGTAGAATTTCTTTCAGTTACTATAGCCTTAAAATTGTTTAATGCTTTTTCGCCACGGTTAGTAAATTCAATGGAACGAATGCCTGCAGCATACAAAGCTTTTACCACCTGTATACATACGTCTGTATCATCATGATAAAACAATGGTAAGATTTTTTGTTGGCTTAGTTGCTTAATTATTATTTCGTGGGTGTCCATATTGAAGAAAAGATATAACTAATATAAGATTGATTTAGCATAAGTCGTTAAACTTCACTGAATATGAAAAAGCAGTAAAAGCAAAAAAGGCTCTGAAATCAGAACCTTTTGTGGAGGTTACCGGAGTCGAACCGGTGACCTTTTGCATGCCATGCAAACGCTCTAGCCAGCTGAGCTAAACCCCCTTTTGGGGGAGCAAAAATAGGGTTTTCATTGGTTCTTACAAACTCAACCAACTACTTCTTTCATTTTTAGAACCAAACCATTTCATACTTCTCCTGTTATAATTCTATAATAACTTTGTACATATGGGAGTCTGGAAACAAATAGCTGAATACCTCTACCTGCGGAAAAAAGATCCAAACAGGCCAAACGATAAATGGATCGGTTATATGCACGGCATTAACCGTATCAGCATTTTTATCTTTCTGCTTTGCCTGGTTATACTGGCAATTAAATTGCTTACCTGAGAAAGTTGGTAATGGAAGTTGCAGCCTTAGCAGAAGCATTGCCGTCTTCGCTTAATAATTGTTTTAATGACGTATAATCTTTTTGTAGCTGCAGTTTGCGGTTTTCATTGCTAAGAATATCCTCCAATTCCCTTTTTAAATTCTGAACCGTTAATTCATCCTGGATCAATTCTTTAACCACCAGTTTATCCATTATTAAATTGACCAATGAAATGTATTTTACTTTCACCAATCGTTTGCCGATCTGGTAGGAGAGATAGGAGCCTTTATAGCAAACCACTTCCGGCACCCCAAACAAAGCAGTTTCTAATGTGGCTGTGCCGGACGTAACTAACGCCGCTGTTGATTGCGACAGCAACTCATAGGTTTTATTATCTACATAAGAAACATTGGAATAGTTTTTCAATAATTCCGCATAAAAATTCTCATCAGTGCCGGGTGCTTTAGCAACAATGAATTGGTAATCTGAAAATGATTTTGCTACTTCCAGCATGATAGGAAGTTTTTTTAGAATCTCTTGCTTACGACTACCGGGAAGCAAGGCAATAATTTTTCTTTCAGAAAAATGCTGTCCTCCGACTTCCAATTTCTTTTTCTCAATTTCTTCAACCAGCGGATGTCCTACATATTCCACCTCCCAGTTCCATTTATTTTTAAAATAGTCTTTTTCAAAAGGAAGAATGACCAGCATTTTATCGATACACTCCTTCATCATTTTTACCCGACCTTCTTTCCATGCCCATACCTGTGGGGAGATGTAATAGATAACTTTTAAATTATTTTCTTTGGCCCATTTGGCAATACGTAGATTGAAACCAGGATAATCAATTAGTATTAGTGCATCAGGTTTGTATTGCAAAATATCTTCTTTGCAGAAAGCAAGGTTTTTGAAAATGGTACGGAGGTTCATTATTACTTCTGCAAATCCCATAAAGGCAAGCTCCCGGTAATGCTTTACCAAATGTCCACCGGCCTGTTGCATTTTATCACCACCCCAGCAGCGGATATCAGCAGATGTATCAAGTTTTTTTAATTCTTTGATAAGATTGCTGCCATGTAAATCACCGGAAGCTTCACCAGCGATGATGTAGTATTTCATATTGCTGAATTTAGAGAAATATGAAATAAACACAGGGTGTTTATAAAATGCTGAGTAGAACCTGCCTGTCCGGCAAGCAGGTTACCGAATTCCCGATAAAAATCGGGATGCTGCAAAATGCCGAGTAGAATTAATGCAGCAGAAGAGTGCGACGCAACCGGCGATGATAGTAGCAATGCAGCTGGTTTCATAATTGTATTAAATAAACACCTTTAGCAACAATATGGTAATTCCATAGACCATCGTAATAATAAAAATACCTTTGAAGGTTTGCACTTTATCAAAATGCACATAGATGGCAAAAAGCAATGCATTGGCAAGCAAAGAAAATGTGCCTACGTTGGTGATCACTTTGCTATCATTCATAAAATAATCAAGAAACTCTTTGAAAGTGAAGTAGGGAAATTTGATATAATATACAAGTGCAAAGCCAATGATGGGGCCAATAAGACCCAGCACTAATCCAAGCCGGAGGTTATCTTTTGTCAATATCATTTGTATGATGGTTTAATGGTGGCCTGAATTATTTCCAGAGTTTTTCCAATTTGGCTTTTAAAACGTAATTGGTCAGATCAAATTGTACAGGTACCACACTTACATAATTATTAGCCAATGCCCACACATCGGTGTCTTTACTTTTGTCAAAATTTACAAACTCCCCGGTAAGCCAGTAATAATGGCGGCCATGCGGATCGTTACGTTCTATAAAATCTTCTTCGTATTTAGCATAAGCCTGTTTGCAAATTTTAAAACCTTTTAATAACTCAGGTGCTACGGCCGGTATGTTTACATTCAATACCGTATGCTTATCCAACTTTGTGGCAAGCATTTTTTCTACAATGATGCGAACAAATTTTCGGGCACCGGTAAAGTCTGCATCAATACGATAATCTAATAATGAGAAACCAACAGAAGGAATACTTTCAATGGCAGCTTCCACGGCGGCAGACATAGTGCCGGAATATATTACATTGATACTATGATTGGCACCATGATTAATTCCACTGAGGCATATATCTGGTTTGCGGTGCAATACTTTATCAACAGCCAGCTTTACACAATCTACCGGTGTGCCAGTACATGACCATGTTTCTACATTGTCAATAGAATTTATTTTGTGCAAACGAAGAGGTTGGCCAATAGTAATGGCATGCCCCATACCAGACTGCGGTTTATCAGGAGCCACTACCACTATCTTACCCATATGTTTTACAGCTTCTACCAGGTTTTGTATGCCGGGTGCTGTTACTCCATCATCATTGGTAATAAGGATAACAGGCTTTTCTTTTTTTACAGATGCTTTGCTGGTTTTTTTTGCAGCCACCTTTTTTTTCTTAGGAGAAGGAATAGATTTCTTTGCCATACATCACAAAAATCTTTGTTTTTTCCGGCTTGACCAAATAGGCGCTAAAACATTCGGGGCATTATTTAAAATTGTATGTCTCTAAATCCAAATTTTGTATTCTCCTTTTCTCTTTGTTCTCTGGGCCAAATGCATTCAACAATCTCTTTTAAAAAAATTTGTAAAATCTAAAATAATTAGTATTTTGCAGCTAACTAAATTAGTCAGCTATGGCAATCTCAAATCAAAACATGAAATACCTGCGCAAACTTCGTGGCTGGACACAGGAAGAATTTGCCAACAAACTCCGCATCAAAAGATCCTTACTAGGTGCCTATGAAGAGGAGAGAGCAGAACCAAGGATTGATGTGCTGGAGATTGTTTGTGATATGTTTAAACTGACATTAGACGATATACTCCGCAAAGACCTGAGCGATAATAAAAGTAACTACATGGCCAAAAGAAGGGCAATGAAGTTAATAGCAGGCCGTACCGATATTCCTTTTGTACCTGTAAAAGCCGCTGCCGGATATCTGGCTGGTTATGCTGACCCGGAATTTGTAGATGAGTTGAATACGTTTACACTACCTATGTTGACAGGTGGCAACTACAGGGCTTTTGAAATAATTGGCGACTCCATGCTGCCTACTCCAAGCGGTTCAGTAATTGTGGGAGAAAAAGTAAATAACCTGGAAGAGGTAAAAAACAATGCGGCTTGCATTGTGGTTTCCCGAAATGAAGGAGTGGTATATAAAAGAGTACAGAAAAATGGCCGGCAAAAAAATAAACTCACTTTAGTAAGCGATAATCCTTCTTTTCATCCATATACAGTAAATGCAGATGAGGTTTTGGAAATGTGGCAGGCGCAAATGGTAATTTCCCGTGCCAATACTCAACAGCGGTGGGATATGAATCAGCTATCCTCAATGGTCTCCGATCTGCAGGAACAAGTAGTTTCACTAAAAAAGCGAATGAATTAACTTTTTTACTTGTTTTCAAACACTTTTTTACCTGTTTTTTCGGGCAGCCTTTCACCCGTCAGTAATGTCTATTATCTTTGGAAGCAGTAAATAACTGCAGCAAATTGAGAAAATACTTCTGGTTACCCCTTTTATTGGTTAGTGGGCATTTATTGGCACAGGTAAAGACAATTGAATCACTAAAAATCACACAGGCACCCAAGATTGATGGCAATCTGAATGATGCTATCTGGACTAATATACCCGCTGTATCTGATTTTGTGCAGAATTTTCCTACATATGGATTAGCCGCTTCTCGAAAAACAGAAGTAAAAATAGCCTACGACAATTTTGCCATGTATATCGGGGTTCATCTTTCTGATGACCCAACTCTTATCCGCAAACAAATAACTGCACGGGATGGCGAACAACAAACAGATGTAGATTATTTTTCTGTTTTTTTCGATACCTATAATGATAATCAGAACGGCTTTCAATTTTTGGTAACAACAGCCAATGTGCAAACGGATGCTAAACTCGGTCCCAACTTTACCGGAGACTTTGGTAGCTATGGAGATAAAACATGGGATGCTGTTTGGGAAAGTAATGTGGTAATGCAGGCTGATGGATGGACCGTGGAAATGCGAATACCTTATATTTCATTACGCTTCGCAAAAAAAGATATTCAAAGTTGGGGGCTTCAATTTTTACGATTTACCAGGCGAAATAATGAAAGCAGTTTCTGGAGCCCGGTAAATCCGCAGGTAAATGGTTTTGTAAATCAGTTTGGCGATTTAAATGGATTAAAAAATATTTTGCCTCCGCTTCGTTTAAGTTTTTCTCCATATGTAACTACAGGATATAGAACTTCTCCTCAAACAAATGGCTATTTAAATGAATGGCTTCGCAATGGAGGAATGGATGTGAAGTATGGATTGAATGAAAGTTTTACACTTGATGCTACTTTGATTCCGGATTTTGGGCAAGTGATTTCTGATAATGTGGTCAACAATCTTACACCTTACGAAGTTAGGTTTACAGAAAACAGGCAATTCTTTACTGAAGGCACAGAAATTTTTAATAAAGCCAATCTATTTTATTCCCGGAGAATAGGCGCCACCCCTGCTGGATATAATTCAGTAAAAAGATATGTAGCATCACATCCGGAATGGGAAATCACCAAGAACCCATCTATTACCCAGCTCTATAATGCCACCAAATTTTCCGGTAGAAATAAAAAGAAATTGGGCATTGGTATTTTTAATGCAGTAGCTGCACCGATGGAGGCGGGAATAAAAAATATGAATACCGGTAAAGATTCGATGATTCAAACTTCATCCCTTACAAACTATAATATTATTGTATTAGATCAGGCATTAAAAGGAAGATCTTCTGTTACATTTACCAACACCAATGTACTGCGCAGTGGTGGAGACAGAGATGCAAACGTATCGGCATTGGATGTTGCATTATACAACAAGAAAAATAGCCGGGTACTGAGAGGTACAACCAGGTATAGCAAAATATGGGGAGCTAATCCATATGATGGTTTCAGCAATGCATTAAGGTATGAGAAAGTGGGGGGTAATTGGAACTACTATGTTTCAGGCAGTGCCGAATCTGCCAAATACGATCCTAATGACTTGGGAATTCTTACCACAACTAATAAAGTTATTTACCGGGCTAACTTAGGTTACAAGCAATTAAAACCTACAAACAATTTTATCACTTATAATTATTCTATATCACCAAGATTACAATATCAATACAAGCCGTACGCCTATAGCAAGTTTGATATTACCGCTACAGCTTTTTGGATATTTAAAAATTTCTGGGATATTCATATTGTAGCCGGAGGTATCCCTGGTTATGAAAATAATTTTTTTGAACTGAGAACTCCTGGTCGCTACCTCAGATATCCTTCCAATTATAGCATTAATTTATCTGGAAGCACTGATAGCAGAAAGAAATTATATGTAAGCTTTGGCGGTACTTATGCAATTGCTCCCAAGTTTGATAATATATATACCAGCCTAAGTTTGGGAATGCGGTATCGCTTCAGTAATAAATTTTCACTCGACCTGCAGACCGATTCTTACTTTGAAGAAAATCAGTTGGGCTATGCATTTTCCAGGGAAACCAATGGCGAACCGATTGTTGGTTTCAGGGATAGCAGGGAATTTGTTTCGGTGTTGTCAGGTATATACAATTTTACATCCCGGCTTAATTTAACTATGCGGGCAAGGCATTACTGGAATAAAGTAAACTACATCAGTTTTAAAAATGTGGATGCAAATGGTGGTCTGATGCCGAGAGCTTTTCTTCCGGGGCAAGATGACAACTACAATGCCTTTAATCTAGATGCTTTTCTAACCTGGGATTTTCGCCTGGGCAGTCGCCTAATTCTGGGATATAAAAACTGGCTGGGTGATGAAGAGTTTGTAACGCCGAATGCTAAAAATAGCTACCTCAATAATTTGAGTGATATTTTTGATCTACGTCATGGTAATGAGTTTACCATTCGCTTTGTTTACTTTCTTGATTATAACCAGTTACGAAAAAAGCGTTAATTCATTTTCATTATCTCATTCTCCACTATTGCAAAAACTTTTTCTTCCTTTTCAGGCTTTATTAAAAAGCCACCTGTAAAATGACTGAATGCAGGAAGTACACAACTATCTTTTTTAAAATAGAAGCAAGGAAATTGTAAGGACTGTCTTCCAATTCCTTTTAGTTTATACGCAGGATGTACATGTCCGCTAAAAGTATATAAAGCTTTAGTGCCTTCATATTTTTTTAAAAAACGTTTGTCTTCATGCCGGAAACAAAAATTACCTATTTCCAATTGCCATGGATGTAGTTTGATATTACCTTGTACATACCATTGCTCATCCAAAATATCATGATTGCCTTTTACTAAATCAATAGCAAGATGTGAAAAATCTTTTCTCCATTTTAAAAAGAGGTCTAATTCTTTATTCATTGTACTATGGGAAAAGTCACCAACGATTATCAGTCGTTCAGCCTTATAAGAATATAAAGCAGCCATCAGCCGTTGCAGATCGGTTGTATATATTTTTTGAGGAACGGCAATTCCTTCTTTTCTGAAGTGCCCCGTTTTTCCTAAATGAAGGTCTGTAACTATCAGTGTATTTTGTTCTTCCCAAAAAAGACTTCTGTCAGGCGACATCCAGAAAATATTGTTGAGAATGATATGTGGTGTTGGATTTTGCATCGTGGCTGGCAAATATAAACATGGATGGAGCTGATATGTATTTATTGTTATAGAATTTTTGCTATCATATATAACAAGTAAGAAAATGATGACGAATGTCAATTAAATATGGCAATAATAATTAATCATTAGCAAGTTGCTGCTGCATCTTTCTTACACGGTCTTCTAATTTTTCTGAAGAAACGTCTTCCCGCATACTGTCTACTTTTATGGGAAAGCAAAATGGAGTTAATCTTTCAGGAAAACGAATTATAATATGGGAGTGTTGTATTCTTTCCAGCATATCCCGAAGCCGTGCTTCTTCCATTTGTTGTTCCATTACCTCCTGGTATGCCTGCCGCAATAGTATATTGTCCTTATCATACTCGGCAAATACATTGAAAAGAAGTGAAGCTGATGATTGCAAATGCCGGGCTTTCTTTTTTTCACCGGGCATGCCCTGGAAAATAAGACCACCGATAACAGCTATATCCCGAAATTTTCTTTTAGCCATTTCGGTATTATTTACACTCCGCTGAATATCTAACAATAAATTATCCGGCGAAAAAAGTTCATATACATTCGTATCATCCACAGGTATGGGTTGATCACTTAATAATTCAAAGCCATAATCATTCATGGCAAAAGAAAAAGTGATGGGACGGATACGGCTGATGCGAAAAGCTAATATGGCAGCCATTGCTTCATGTACCAGCCTTCCTTCAAAAGGATATACAAAAAGGTGAAACCCATCTTTAGTCTCTATATGTTCAATCAGCAATTCATTTTGCTTTGGTACATGGGAAAGTTTTTCCTGCAACTCAAATAATGGCTGTAGTACCTTTAGCTCAATGGCAGTATAATTTTCTGATTTTTTATTTTGATTAGTTAATAGGTAAGAGCTTACAATATCTAACTGTTCTCTTAGTTTTTTACCAAGATTTGCACTCAATGGCATACGACCTCCATCCCAGCTTGGGATGATTGATTTTTTTGAATTTGATTTACGTACCAGCACCGTCATATCCTTCATCATTATAAACTCAAGATTTCTACCAGCCAGTGTAAACACATCACCTGGTTCTAACCTGGAGATAAAGAATTCTTCTATTACTCCTATATAACCACCCGTCATAAACTTTACCTTCAGCATGGGAGCACTTACAATAGTGCCGATATGTAATCTATGCCGCATGGCAATTTTTCTGCTTTTAATCACATATAAACCATCTTCAATTTCTACTTTTTTGAAATCATCATACTGGCCCATGGCTTTACCACCTTGTGTTATAAAAAAAAGTATTTGTTCCCATTCATCTTTTGTAAGGTAGCGGTAACAATATGTGGCTATTACTTCTCCATATGTAGGCTCTGGCAAAAAACCATCGGAGATGGCTATGGTGTTTAAAAATTGAAGTAGTACATCATAGCATAATAATTTTGGCTCTCTGCTTTCAATAATATTTTCACTGATGGCATTTTTTAATGCAGCGGCTTCTACTAATTCTAAGGAATGCGTAGGTAGAAAATAAATTTTGCTTATTGCATCCGGACTGTGTCCGCTTCTGCCGGCCCGTTGTAAAAAACGGGCTACTCCTTTGGGCGAACCTACTTGTATTACAGATTCTACCGGGCGGAAGTCTACACCAAGATCAAGACTGGATGTGCATACAACTGCTTTTAAATTTCCGGTATGCAGGTTATCTTCTATCCATGTTCTTAATTCCATATCAATAGAACCATGATGTAATGCAATAGAGCCAGCCAGATCTGGATATACTGTAAGAAGAGTTTGATACCAGGTTTCACTCATTCCCCTGGTATTAATAAAAATGAGTGTTGTTTTACTTTCTGATAAAATCGGAACTAGTTTATGCGCCAGCTTTATTCCCAGGTGTCCTGCCCACGGATATTTTTCAATCTCATCTGGAATTACTGATTCAATTTCTATTTGCTTCTGAATATTTGCTTTTACAATTACACCTTTTTTTATTAAAGAAGATAATAGTACTTCTTTTGCTTCATCAAGATTACCAATGGTTGCAGAGATACCCCACACAGATGGTTTTGTATTGACAGTTAAAAATTTGCTATGTACAATTCTTGTAATGGCAAGCTCAACCTGCACACCTCTTTTTGAACCGAGTAGTTCATGCCATTCATCTACAGCTATTAATTTTAAATCAGTAAAATAATCGGCATATCCTTTTTGTGCCAATAACAAATGCAAACTTTCCGGAGTAATGATCAATACTTCGGGCATTTGTCTTTTTTGCTTTGCTCTTTCGTTAATGGAAGTATCGCCGTTTCGAATTCCTACTTTCCATTGTAATCCCAATTCGCTGATGACTTCTTCCATGGCACGGCCAATATCTTTGGCTAATGCCCGTAAAGGAGTTATCCATAATAATTGAAGGCCATTATTTTTTAAGGATTGATACTGGTCAGGATGATGGTTGATAAAATCAATTAGTACTCCTAAAAAGACAGAATAAGTTTTTCCGCAACCAGTTGGAGCATTTACCAATCCACTTTCTTGTTGTATGATATGTTGCCATGCCTGCTGCTGAAATAGAAAAGGATATCGTTCATTTTCAGTCAGCCAGTTATTGATGGTGGCAAAGCCTTTTGTTTCCTCCAACTTCATTTTCCGTAGGTCTCCAGCATTTTTTTCAGATCGTCCAGTGTGTTGATGTCTTCTACTTTTTTATCTTGCCGCCATCTGTTGATGCGGGGAAAACGTAAAGCTACGCCGGATTTGTGACGATTACTTGCCGCTATTCCTTCAAATGCGATTTCAAACACAAGCTCTGGTTTTACGGTTCTTACTGGTCCAAATTTTTCTAATGAATTATTTTTTACAAAATAATCTACCTGTGCAAATTCTTTATCAGTCAACCCGGAATAGGCCTTTGCAAAGCTGACTAGTTTCTCACCATTCTTCACTGCAAAAGTATAATCCGTATAAAGATTGCTGCGACGGCCATGCCCTTTTTGTGCATAGATCATTACCGCATCTATCACCAATGGATCTATTTTCCATTTCCACCAATCACCCACTTTGCGGCCCACCTGGTAGGCCGAAGATTTCCTTTTTAGCATCATTCCTTCAGCACCATTTTCCCTTGAATGAGTTCGTAACTCTTTTAATTCATCCCAATTGGTAAAATCAATAACTGATGATAATAACAAAGCCGGATGTGGAGTAGCGGAAATAATTTCTTCCAGCAGCTTTCTTCTATCAGTAAGTGGTTGATTCCTGATATCAATTCCATCATATTCTAAAACATCATAAGCAAAAAAGGAAACGGGTACTTCCTGCAAATTTTTCTTTGTAATATTTTTTCTCCCAATACGGGTTTGTAATAATGCAAATGGCAATGGCTTTCCTTCAACACTGGGAATGATTTCTCCATCCAGTACAATGCCATTCGGTAGCTGGGGTAATAATGAATGATATTCCGGAAATTTTTCTGTCATTAATTCTTCACCACGGCTCCATACAAAAATCTCATCATTACGTTTTATCAATTGGCCACGGATGCCATCCCATTTCCATTCGGCTTGCCAGTCTTTCTCTTCGCCAAGATGTTCTACAACTCCATCTACTGCATAGGCCAGATAAAAGGGATACGGTTTAGAATGATCAATGACATTTCCTTCATTGCTTAATAATTCAGCAAAAGAAATTTCTGCCGGGTTCCAATTGCCACTGATGCGATGGGCAATGATGCTGGATTCCAGTTTTGTTTTTTTTGCTAAAGCATTTACGATCATTTTTTGCGAAACTCCAATCCTAAAATTGCCAGTAAGTAGTTTATTAAAAACAAATCGTTCGTTTTTATTCATCTGCATCCAATTAGCGATAATGAATTCTTTTTTTTCTTCCTCTGTCTTTTTCTCCAAGACTGCCAACTGATTGATGTACCAACTTAACCCGTAATTATCTTTTTTTATTTCTGTCGATTCAGGTAGCAGTAGTGCAATCGTTTCTCCCAGGTCACCAACAGTATGATAGCATTCATCAAAAAGCCATTCAGGTATCCCGGTCATTTCTCTGCACCATTTTCTTAAAAAATTTGATGCGACTATTCTTCTAGGTCTTCTTCCACTGAATAAAGCTATTACCCAAACTTTATCCGCATTAGAAGCTGTAGCAAAATAATTTATCAGCAACTCAAGCTTCTCGGTTGTTTTAGTGCTGGTGCCAAGGGCTGTTATCATTTCAGCAAATTCCCTCATGTGGTTGTATCATCATTTTCTTTTACAGGTTGTTCTTCTGTGTCGGGTATTTTTTCATCATCTTCTGTACCGTATTCAGTTTTTACTTCAGCAGCTTCTATACCTTTTTCTGTTAAGTAACGACTAAAGGCAGATTGAAAACCATGAGTTACAAAAACCTTTTCAGCACCCGTCGCATTCACGGCTTCCAGCAATCCATTCCAATCTGCATGATCGCTTAATGCAAATCCTGCATCTGCATTTCTGCGCCGTACATTTCCCCGCACCTGCATCCATCCACTACATATGCCTACACTGTACGGAATAAATTTTTTCATCCATGGAGTGCCATCAGCACTTGGCGGTGCGATGATGACTGCATTTTTATAGTTTTCTTTTGGAACATCAACAGTTACTCTTTTTACATCAGGTAATTCCATTCCTGCTTCTGTTAATGCGACATGGGTATTCCAAATGGCGCCATGCACATAAATATTATCCGTTATTTCAGCAATGCATTGTAACACCCGTTGTGCCTTGCCTAAACTATAAGCAGTTAATACAGATGTTTTTCCCTTTGCCTGGTTGGCCATTATCCATTGCTGTATATCACTAAAAATATTTTCTTGCGATTTCCAATTATAAATAGGTAAGCCAAAAGTGGACTCTGTAATAAAAGTATGGCAACGTACCGGTTCAAACTGTCCGCTGATGCCATCATCTTCGGTTTTGTAATCTCCACTTACCACCCATACTTCACCATCCTTTTCAATTCTTATTTGTGATGAGCCTATGATGTGACCAGCAGGGTGAAGAGATATTTTTACCCCATTTTGTGTAATAGGTTTATTCCATTCTATTGCATCTGCATTAATATCCTCCCCCAATCTTAATTTTAGTATAGGTAATGTTTTTGTATGACAGAGATATTGCTGACTGCCCCACTTTGCATGATCGCTATGGGCATGAGTAATGATGGCTTTTGCAACAGGCTTCCAGGGATCTATATAAAAATCTCCGGCCCGGCAATACAATCCTTTATCTGAAAATTCGATTAGTGGCATACAACAAAGTGTTGTACTTATGAAAATAGTATGCCTGATTTTATTAAAAGAGAAAAAATTATAACACAGACTTTAGTATCCCATCTTCCCATTTGAGAAAATACAGCTTTTTATTTTCAAAATAATCCAGGGTAGTATTTTGTTTATTGATATTGGGCTGAATGTCAAAATCAGTAAACACTTTTATTTGCTTGTTGCCCAGGTTGGACGCAAGGTCTTTGCCATATTGATTTAAAAGACGGGCAAAACGAAAAGTAACTTCATACCCCCGAAATACCATATCGGATGGACGGGCATACATTTTTTTATTGAAGTAGTTAACTATACTGTGGCTAGTTCTATCTGTCTTGGAATTATAAAAGGGAGTGCTATAAATAATATCAATGCCTTTAAATTCGGGTTTATTAAAACCAATACCATCCCAGGTGGGCATTCCCATAATGGCGGATTGATAATTTTGCTTATTAAGAAAGGCCAATTGCTGTACCAGTTTTTTTCCAAAATTTTCATCCAGGCTACCTGCTATACAAAGAGTTTGTTGTGTTGTATCAAGATAAGGCCTTAGGTTACTGATAATAAAACTATCTGATAGTTCAACGTATTTTATTTTTATAGAAGAACCCATTGTGCTTTTGCTAAAATCTTCAAAGTATGTTTTTATACGATCTTCAAGTTGTCCTTTTTTTCTAAAAACAACAATAGGGTTCAATGAATAATATTTCTGTATATGTTTGTAAATGCCTTCGCACTGTGTTCTTAATGTTGGATTCAGCAATACAAAATATGGATTGCCCGAAATACCGCCATCATTTGGAAGGTTGGCATTTATAACGGGGATATGATTTCGTAAACCAGTTTCTGCTAATAATTTTAATTCAGCAGAGTTGCAATGAGCTATTATAAGATGCACACTGTCCGTTACTATCTGTTTCAACTGCTGGCTTATTGTTTCGGTAGTAGATTTAGTATCATAAATAAAAACTTCCAGGTCAGCATATTCTTTTTTCAGAGAATCTAAAGCCAGTTGAGCTCCTTCATAAAATTCAAGTCCGGGATTGATGAATTTTGGAAACGTATTTTTTGAAAAACGATATTCATTGTCTTCATTAAAAACAGAATCCAGGTATAAAGGAGTAAAGATGGCAATCCTGTTTTTCGGACTATCTTTTTGCGCAAATGAATTGTTTGACAATAAGCAACAGATAACTATTAAGGAAAGAAACTTAATAAATTGTAATTTTCTATTCATCATTGTTTTTTTATACCCAGCATTCGCTGATTTATTATTGCCAATTGTTTTATTCCCACTCAATAGTGGCCGGTGGTTTACTGCTGATATCATATACTACCCGGTTAATGCCTCTTACGTTGTTTATTATCTCATTCGAAATGTTTGCCAAAAATTCGTAGGGCAAATGTGCCCAATCGGCCGTCATTCCATCTACACTCGTTACTGCCCGCAAGGCAAGGGTAAATTCATAAGTTCTTTCATCACCCATCACCCCCACACTTTTTACAGGTAGTAAGATAGCTCCAGCCTGCCATACCGTTGCATACAAATTGTTATCCTTTAATGCCTTTGTGTACAGGTAGTCTGCTTCTTGCAACAACTGTACCTTTTCTTCAGTGATGTCACCTAAAATGCGGATAGCAAGACCGGGCCCGGGAAATGGATGACGATCAATCATTTCGGCAGGGATGCCTAATTCTCTACCCACTTTTCGTACTTCATCTTTAAATAAAGAACGAAGAGGCTCTACCAGCTCCAGGTGTAGATGGTCGGGCAGGCCACCCACATTGTGATGGGATTTTATAGTAACAGAAGGGCCATGTACTGAAACACTTTCAATCACATCGGGGTAAATGGTGCCTTGTCCCAATAATTCCACACCTTCTATTTTTTTAGATTCTTCCTGGAAAATATCTATGAATAAACTGCCGATTACTTTTCTTTTTTCTTCCGGTTCAGATTTTCCAGCGAGGTCGTTATAAAAACGTTGGCGGGCATCGATGCCTTTTACATTTAAACCAAGCTGGTTATATGTTTTGATAACACTTTCAAATTCATTTTTGCGAAGCACACCGTTATCAACAAAAATGCCGAAAAGATTTTTTCCAATAGCTCTATGAATTAATGTGGCAGCAACAGTAGAATCGACACCACCACTAAGTGCCATGATAACTTTACGATCACCAATTTGTTTTTTTAATGCAGCAACGGTGTCAGTTATAAAATGTGCCGGAGTCCAATCTTGAGTGCAACCGCAGATATTGACTAAGAAATTAGTCAGGATTTTTTTTCCTTCTTTGGAATGATATACTTCCGGATGAAACTGTACTCCATAGAGAGGGAAGTCTGATGTCTGAGCTCGGAGGTCGGAGAGGTCGTTTGTATTTTCATACTTCAGACTTTGGGCCTCTGATTTCATAAATGCAGCAACTGGAATACTTACTGTATCGGCCAACAGTTCAAAACCTGCAGGTAATTCTTTAATCGTATCACTATGGCTCATCCATACCTGGCTTTCGGCAGATACATCTTTCAATAGCACATCTTCTTTTATCCGATTTAAAATGGCCCGTCCATATTCCCGTTTATTACTTTTTGCTACTATGCCACCAAAACGTTTGGCGGTTAATTGTGCACCATAGCATATTCCCAGCACTGGTACTTTGCTAATAAAGTCCTGCACATTTACATCCGGAGCTTTTTCTTCATTCACCGAAAAAGGGGAACCGGAGAGGATTATTCCTTTCAGGCCGGGTTCAAATTCAAAAGATTTATGATAAGGAATTATTTCGCAGTAAACGTTGGCTTCCCGTACTGCTCGGGCAATTAATTGAGTGTATTGAGAGCCAAAATCAAGGATTAATATCTTTTCCGTCATGAGGCTGCGAAGATAAGAAAACCCCGTCAGGGGCTAAAAATCAAGCTGTAACCAGTCAAAAGCAGAAATAATATATTGAAAAAGGTGTAACATCAATTAGGGTAGAATCGTCAAAGGATTTTCAACGGTAATTGAGTTTACCTTTATCACAAAACCAAACAACATGAAATCATTTTTTTTTAGCCTTCTTATTTTATCTGTAACAATTACTTCTTGTAGCTATGTATCCGGAAAAAGAATGCGGGGCAATGGTGTAATAAAAACGGAAAACCGAACTGCCGGGACTTTCAATGGCATCGATGTAAGCGGAAATATAGATGTATATGTAAAACAAGATTCAGTCGCCTCTATTAAAATAGAAGCTGATGAAAATTTGTTGCAATACATTGTAACGGATAATGATGGAAGTACATTACAGATTCATGAAAGAAAAGGGGTTAACCTTAATCCTACAAGATCAATCAAAGTGTATGTTAGTGGGCCATCCTTCAAAAATTTTGATGCATCCGGTGCTTGTGCTTTTTATACTGAAAATAAAATCATTAGTAATGAACCTGTAAGTATAAGCCTAAGTGGTGCTGGAAATGTAAAAATGGAATTGAAAGCTCCATCTGTAAAAGCTGATCTTTCAGGTGCAGGAACTATCACCTTGAAGGGAGAAACTAAGGACTTTGAAGTGGATGGCTCTGGTAGCAGCGAAATAAATTGTTTTGAACTGATGACCGAGAATACAAAAGTGGATCTGTCTGGTGCTGGTGATGCAGAAGTTTTTGCCAGTGTAAAATTAGATGTGAGCATTTCTGGTGCAGCCGATGTGAAGTATAAAGGTAATGCGACCGTAAGCCAGAGTGTAAGTGGTGCAGGCAGTGTGAAAAAAGTAAATTAATATTTTTAAGAATATACAGAAAGGCCCTCTTGTTGAGGGCTTTTTTATTTTCACCTGTTTGTGGTATTGGTAGAAACAATATTAATGCGGAACTTTCCTCTCAACCAAAACCTTCTATATGAGTTCCCGCAGGCAATTCATTAAAGACAGCAGTCTTGCATCTGGTGCTATTATATTTGCTTCTTCCGGATTCAGTAATTTTTTTATTGGTACTAAACCAAAAGTAATAATTATCGGCGCAGGCTTTGCAGGCTTATCGGCTGCATATTATTTGCATAAAAAGAAAATTGATTTTGTAATACTGGAGGCCCGCAATAGAATCAGCGGTCGGGTATTTTCTCACACCATTGATGAAAAAGAAAACTTGGTGATTGAGCTGGGTGCAGAATGGGTGGGCAACTCTCATACCCGGTTACAAAATATGTGCAATGAGTTTGGTTTGGAATTACAAAACAACCAGTTTAATTCGCATCTTATTTACCAGGGAAAATATTATAAAAATGGTGAATGGGATTACAGCGAAGGCTGGAAGAAAAAATTTCAATCCATCATAGATGGTTATGATAAAATGGCGCAGGCGGATAAGGTAAAGCTGGATAAAATGGATTGGTGGCGGTTCCTGGTAAATAATGGTTGCGAGGGCAGAGATCTGGATCTGAGAGAATTGCTGGATAGCACCGACTTTGGAGAAACCATCCGTAGTGTTTCTGCTTTTGCCGCACTGGCAGAATATGCTGAGAGTAGTGAGAAGAATGAAATGGATTTAAAAATAAAAGGCGGCAACAGTATGTTGGCAACTAAGATTGCTGAAAAAATAGGAGAGGATAAAATAAAATTGCAGCATGCTGTAACCAAAGTGGTGCAAAATGTGAAAGGTGGAGTTACAGTATATTGCAATAACGGGGAAAAGTTTACCGCCAATAAAATCATTTGCACCGCTCCCACATTTGCAGTTAAGAAAATAAAATGGGAACCGGGATTGCCAATCGACCAGGTAAATGCTCTGAATGAATTACAATATGCAAGGATCAATAAGAATCCTTTGTTGTTTAATAACAGGTTTTGGAAAGAGGAAGGTTTTGATATGATAACTGATCAATCGCCACATTATTTTTATCATGCTACAAAAAACCAGGATTCAAAAAAAGGAGTTTTAATTTCTTATACAATTGGAGATAAGGCGGCAGTAGTGGCCAATCAAACAGATGAGTGGCGGCAACAAATGATCATGCAAACACTTAGTCCACACTTTCCGGATGCATCGGCTGTATTAGAAAAGCAGGCTAATTATTACTGGGGAAAAGATGAATTCTCCATGGGAGCATATGCAGTGTATGGAAAAGGACAATGGTTTAGGGTTATGCCCATCTTGAAACGATCACACATACATACTCATTTTGCGGGAGAGCATCTTGCCGACTGGCAGGGCTTTATGGAAGGAGCTATTAATACAGGTGAAGAAGCCGCAGCAAAAATTTAAATGGATTATCAGGCCACTTCTTTACCGGCTGAAGCTTCTAACAACATAAACCATTCTTCTGTTTCAAGTTTGATAGCAACAGATTGCATAGCAGTTTGCAGCCTTTCTATCTTAGAGGTGCCGCTTACAGGTATTATTCCGGCAGGATGGTGGGTAAGAAATGCCAGCAATATAATTTCAATACTTGTTTGATATTTATTGCTCACGGTTTCAGCAACTTTTATTATTCTTTTATTTTTTTCACTGGTTGTATCGGTAAAAAGGTTCCCACTTCCTAACGGCCCCCAAGCCATAGGTAATATTTTTTCCTGGATGCATTGATCTAACTGGCCATTATAGAATGCATCTGTATGCAATAAAGAAATTTCAATTTGATTTATTTCTACCGGAAAAAAACGGTGCAGCATACTTACTTGTGCCGGTATAAAATTTGAAACACCGAAATGCAATACTTTGCCCTGCTCTTTTAACAAAGTAAATGCTGCTGCTATTTCTTCCGGATTCATCAATGGACTGGGGCGATGAATTAGAAATACATCGATATAATCTGTTTGTAAATTTTGTAGTGATCTTTCTGCGCAACTGATAATATAGTTGCGGCTGGTATCGTATGATTTTAGTTGGAATGCCGGTCTGCCTGCTGATGGCATTTTAATTCCACACTTGGTTATCAGTTGTATTTTATTGCGAAGGGAAGGAATTTGTTTTAATGCTGCACCAAATTCTTCTTCGGTTGTGTAGCCGCCATAAATGTCAGCATGATCAAAGCTGGTAATATTATTCTCTACACAATCATTGATCATTTGCAGGTACTGTGACGTAGTAAAGCCTGCACCCCATTGGCCCCATTTCATACATCCTGCTACAATGGGAGAAAGTTGTAATTTATTTTTCATCAATTGATTTTTAAATAGCAAGTTTGAAAATAAAAAAAAAGTCCGGCTCTTTCGAACCGAACTTGTTAAAGCTTCGTAATCCCGGTAATCATCGGGAAATATTAATTGTAATTAATAATCGCTGTTGAATCCGCCGCTACCGCCACGGTCACGGTTGTATCCACCGCCGCCGCCGCCGCTTTTACCTTTGTAGCCGCCACCGCCGCTACCGCCGCCTTTGTAGCCGCCACCGCCGCCAGAGTAGCCGCCGCCACCGCCGCCGCCAAAGCTTCTTTTCTTGAAGCCACTACCGCCGCCGCTTCCACCACCTTCTGGCTTAGGACGACTTTCGTTAACGACAATGTTTCTGCCGTCAACTTCGGTGCCATTCAATGCTGCAATAGCTGCTTGAGCTTGATCGTCATTAGCCATTTCTACAAAACCAAAACCTTTGCTACGGTTAGTGAATTTGTCGTTAACGATTTTTGCTGATGTTACTTCGCCATGTGTTGCGAAAAGATTGGAAAGATCCTGGTCTTTCAAATTCCAACTGAGGTTACCTACGTAAATGTTCATTTTGAGATGTTTTAAAAAAAATAAAAGTGTCAACAGTAAACAGCACCCAATGAACATTCAACTGTTTTTTCGAAACGTTCTGGACTTGTGAAACTGAAAGAGCACCAAATGCATCACAAAATAAAGGTTTTTTTCGTGACTTATTCACAAATTTTATTAGTTATCCTCAAAAGTAATTCCCATGTTGTCCCGGTGGCTCTATTTAGTTGATTATCACCTGTAAAAACAAAAAAACCTGCTGAAACAGCAGGTCTTTTGGAATTTAGATAGTTTAAAAGTTTAGTTCTTGATCACCTTCACTACTTCCACCATTCCCTTTTCATCTTCAAGGCGTATAAAATACATACCTGGTGTAAAGCCAGATAAGTTTGTCATTGTATTAGAACTTCCTTGTGCAGGAGTTATCACTTTCATTACTTTTCCATCAAGAGATGTGATAGTGATTCTTGCGTTACGGCTTAATTTTTTATGTGATAAAGTAATTTCATCTTTTACAGGCACGGGATAGGCAGTTAATTTATCAGCATAGCTGGTTGATGATCCACCATTGAGTTTTACAATTCCACTGTACTTATAACGGCCATCATTGTCTACACTTTTCACCCGATAAAATACAGTAGTTGCAGGTACATCAGCATTCGTTAATGTATAGATAGATTTTCCTTTTACTGACACTGTACCTACTGTTGTATAATTAGTACCGTTATCGCTTCTTTCTACCTGGTATTCTTTTACATTCACTTCTTCGCCTACGTCCCATTTCAAACTAACACTATTGTCGTTTGTATTTCTGTTAGCTACAAGTCCAATAAAATTAACAGGCAGTGGAGTATTCAATGGCCCGATTGAAAGATTATCAAAAACTGCAAAGAATGCTTCATTGATAAGATATGATACTTCAACTCTGAAAGTAGTATTATTAGCATTGTTGATATCCGGATCTATAAGACGGATACAAACAAACCCTTCAAAGCCATTCAATAATGGAGTTGGATTAGGTCCATTATCTACATAAGGTGTTGGAGTGCTCCAGGCAGAAAAGAATTGAACACCTGATGTTGCTTCAACATTTGTTACAGTTCCATTAGGTGTTTGTGTAAGGCTGATTATTCTTACTTGAAAACGATCTACGTTTGGTTGATTAACAATGTAATAAAAGCCTACATTGAAAGTACCAGTAGGATTTGGGTTGTTGTAGGGCGGTGAAATAATATTCATTACCCTTGGAAAACCTGGTGCATTGGTTCTGGTGGGGGGGCTGTAGTCTGTAAAATAACCACGGCTGGCATTGTAATAAAAAGAGCTGTCAAAAATACTTCCGTAAATGCTGGGTGAATTGAAGCCATTATCATTAGTATTGAAATTGGCTACTACTCCGTTACAAGTACCTTGTGTAGTAAGTGTAGGACTTTGTGCGGAAGAATAAATGGCTGTGAAAAAAGACAGAATAAGTGCCCCTGTTTTTAATGAGTACAAATGTTTCATAACTGGTAAGTTTTAAAATGTTTTTAAATCATAAAGTATAGATTGATATTTCGTAGGGAGTGGATTGAGTTATGATATTTCGTAGAAGTGGATTAATTCACTACAGGCAAATGACATACCTTAAATTTACAAGGTAATTGTACTGTGTAAAAAGCACATTACGAGGAAGCAAATCCCCTCAGTGGGGATATAGGTATAAAACTATCCTCACATATGAGGAACGATTTAATAAAAAATATAATCTAAAATTTGGGACAAAGCAGGTATTCACCTTTCTCTTTTCTAAACCCTGTGTAGGAGATTGATAATTCAAAACCACCACGGCCATAACTGGATGGCTTAAGTTTGGAAATATTTACATCATAACTGATTGCAACAGAAAAAGGATTGTAATCCAACTTAACAACTGGTATTAATGCATCATTCCAGCGGAGAAAAGCACCTGCATGTATTACATAATCGGGTTTGTCAGGGTCTTCACCCAACTTTAATCCATATAAAGCTCCACCAACTGTTTCGGTAAAGCCACCTTGCAATGATTGATCTGCTTGTACAGTCATAAATGCATAATCAGACACACCAAATTTGACTCCCGCAGAAAAAACCAATTTAGGGTGTAGTTCAATATCGGGATTACGGTAGAAAGAATTTTTTGGCCTGTTGAAATGATGATAAGCTGCTCCAATAAAAAAATTGTTGCTTGAATTATAATTGAGATTTGAATTAAAACTGATTCCCACACTTCCATCCAGGTAATTATATTGAGTAGTGGCAAAATTTTCACCAATACCACCATTATCATATTGTGAATTGGTGGTTACTTTTGAAGGATCAAATCTGCGCTGTACCCAGCCACCCATAAAGCCAAGCGAAAGGTATTTGTTTTTTTCACTGCTTAATGATTTGTGATAATTCAACACAGGAAGAACATGAGTGGATGTCCACCCAATAGTTCCAGCTCTATCAAATAATACTTGCATACCGGTAGTGATGAAATCATCTCCTTTACCAATTGGTTTTTTAAATTCTGCATTTAGTGAACCGGTTCTGTATGCATTGGTTACACTGTTCCACTGATCCCGATATACCATCTGTACTCTTGTGTCTCCGGTAAAAATTCCAGCCAAAGAAGGATTTCTCCAAAGGGGTGCTTCAAAAAATTGGGAAAAATGAATATCCTGCGCCTGAACGCTGCTATTAATATTAATGGATAAAATACAAATCATGCCCAGCTTCAATAAAAGCCCTTGTATCTTTATTGAAGAACCCACCCCCCCATATTTAATCTTACTCTTCATTGCATGAATAGTTTTATAGCACTAGTGCTATGTTTCCGTTTAAGGTAATTACATCTCCATTTTCACAAAACACTTCTACCTGGTACACATACACATCTGCCTGAGGTTTTTTGCCTTTGAAAGTTCCATTCCATCCGGCATTAGCATCATTCACCGGGAAATCTCTTTTCTCAAAAACAACTTCACCCCAGCGATTGAATATGCGCAAAGTTTTTACTCTTTCTAATCCCCTGCCTCTTGGATAAAACACATCGTTACTGCCATCTCCATTTGGTGAAAATGTATTCGGCATAAACAAATTGGCATTTTTACAAAGAACTATTACCAGCACATTGCCAATATTACTACATCCATTTACGTCGGTTGCATACACCTGAAATCGGGTGTCAAATTTTGGCCCTGCATCTGGCGTAGGGCAGGTGGTACAACTTAGTCCTCCGGCAGGCGACCATAACCAACTGACCACATTAGGCGAATAGGTGGCAGGTATCGTGACAGGAAACCCTGACTGTATAGTCATTTGTGCAGGAAGTGTGATAACAGGCAAAGGATTTACTAATAAAGTTTGTATAGTAGTGTCTCTGCATCCGGTACTGTTTGTAGCATATGTGGTTATGATATAGTTGCCCGGAATAGTATAGGTCTGTGGTAATGGATTTTGTGCAGTGGAAGTATTTCCATTCGGGAAATTCCATTGCCAGTTAACAACAGATGTATCCGGCTGAATAAATATACCCGAGTGTATTACTTGTGAATTTACACAGACTATCGAGTCTCCACCAATATCTATGAGTGGACGCTGCACTACTTTAATTACTAGTGGTTTCGTAAGAGTATCCAGGCAACCCCGTTGTGTTTGAATCGCTAATTGCACGGTGTATAATCCGGGAGTAGTGTATTGATGTACCGGATTTTGGACACTGGATGTGCCTCCATCACCAAACGACCAATTGTAACTTATAATCGGATCATTAAACGCAGTGGAATCTGTAAAATTTACTGTACCAAAATCACAGAATAAACTATCACTGATACCAAACTTAGTATTAGCTCCTATTACATATACAGTGTCTAATCCTTGAATAGGAATTCTGCAACCGGAAGGATCTTCCATAATTATTTTTGGTAAAAAATCTCCAAACGATGCATATGTATGATTTACCGATGGAGAAGTAGTGCTTATGGTATAGCCATCACCAAAATCCCAATAATAGGATACCATAGGGCCAGAGGTAAATGCGTTAAGCGAAGCCTGTAATGGTTTACAACCTCCTAAGGGAGTATAGCTTACCCTTGATCCGGATGTATCATACACTTGTATTGTCTTAAAAGTGGAATCAGCACAATCTCCACGACTAAAAATAACCAGCTTTACGGTGTATGTGCCCGGTGTAGAATAATAATGCACAGGGAATGGCGCCGCAGAAGTACTTCCATCTCCAAAGTCCCAGATGCCATATGTATAATAACTGGAGGTATTACTAAAATTTACTTCAAATGGCAGGCAGGAGCTTATAGAATCACTCATTGTGAAACTTGCTACTGGCCTGTCAACTGTTATATACAAATTTTTTATGAGTGAATCTACACAGCCTAATCCATCCTGCACTACCAATTTCACAGTGTAGTTTCCGGTAGTAGTATAAGCATAAGTCGGGGATGTATTAGTAGAAGTTCCTCCATCACCAAAAGACCATTGATAAGTTAATGTGCCTGGACCAGAATTGTTAGTAAACCTTACATTGGAGCCGGGACAGGTAAGGGTATCAGTAGTGGAGAAAGCTGGTATCGGATCCGACGTCATTACAAGGTTGTTGATATTTACACTATCCTTACATCCTGCTGCATCCGTTACGACAAGTTTTACATTAAAAGTATCTGCTGTTGTATATATATGTGTAAAAGGAGGTGCAGTAAAATTCTGTATCGTTCCATCACCAAAATGCCATTGCCAGTTCACTATATTATTTACTCCATCTGTTGTTGACAGATCATTAAATGTTGTAGTTAATCCAGAACAACCTGCAGTATTAGTAGCAGAAAAACCAGCGGTAGGGCCATTGATCCTTATGTAATTTGTTTTTGTTACAGTATTCAGGCAGCCATTTATATCAGTGATGGTGAGGGTAACAGTATATGTGCCTGCTGTTGTGTAACCATTGCTTGTTACGGTACTATTTACATTCGTAGTACCCCCATCTCCAAAATCCCAGAAGTAGTTGGTAATGTTTGCTGGGTTTATGTTAAGTGCTTGAAAAACGACTCCTCCAATTTTACAGGCTGTAGTTGGCGAAGCTGAAAAATCGGGGGTTTCATTAACTGCATTAACGAGTTTATATGTTGTGTCTGTACAACTGCCGTTTGTAACAACCAGTCGCACATTGTACACTCCCAAAGCAGGAAATATATGTACCGGATTTTGTGTGGTAACAAGAGGTGAACCATCACCAAAATTCCATTCCCAGGTTTGTGGTGCTATTGATTGATCGGTGAAGGTGAATCGTAAACGATTATTACAATCTGGTGTCACATCAAACCGGGCAATTGGAGGCAATACCTGTACATATCTTATTCTGGTTAAAGTATCAGGGCATCCAAAATTGGTGGCTATTAAACGTATGTCGAAATAGCCGGTATCATAATATCGGTGAGATGGAAATTGTAATATAGAAGTACTGCCATCGCCAAAATCCCATAACCATTCATCGGCAGGGTTAGATAGATCAGTAAAAAATACTGGCTGCGAACCACATACAGGAATAGGAGCAGCCGTAAAATTAGCAACAGGTTTTGTGCCCACTCTTATTGCCCCCGGCACAATTAATGAATCAGTGCAGCCAGAGCTGGTGGTGATATAAAGCTTAACCGTATAATTGCCTTGTGCCACATATGTATACGTAGGGTTGGCGGAAGTTGATGTTCCTCCATCACCAAAATCCCATAAGTATGAGGTGACGGCGTCTACAGAAATAATATCGGGTACCATCGTAATTGTATATGGAATACAACCTCTTGCGGGTAAAGCAGGAATATTAATATTGGCCCGGCGAATAATTACAAAATCAGGTTTTACAATTGTATCTGTACAGCCAAATCCATTGGTGGCAATAAGTGTTACTGTAAAGCTGCCATAGGCATTATACGTATGTGAGGGGTTTTGTAAAGTAGAAGTGCCCCCATCTCCAAAATTCCATTGCCATCCGATAGCTCCACCGCCAGAAATATCCTGGAAGTTAACAGTTAATGGAGGTTCACATTTAGTAGTAATTGGTGCTGAAAAATCAGCAACCGGTCGAGGGTTTATTGTAATAGTATTTAAAACAGAATCTCTGCAATTATCATAAATATTATACAGCCATACATTATAAGTGCCGGTAGCGGCATAGCTATGTGTGGCATTTAATGTACTGGCAGTACCACCATCACCAAATGACCAAGACGAACTTACTGGTGCTGGCACTGATGTGTTGGTAAAGGAAACTACTTCATTAATACAGGCTGTTGCCGGGGCGGTAAAGGTGGTTGTATAACCACCTATTGTTATAGGACTACTCATTGCCGTGTCCTCACATCCAGCAGTACTGGTTGTTGTGAGTATTACGGTAAAAGTTCCACTGCCAGTGTAAGTATGTACAGGATTTTGTAAAGTAGATGTATTGCCATCACCAAAATCCCATAAATAACTTAAAGTTGGGGGGCCAGTGGAGTTATTAGTAAATGTGATAGTAGAAGGTGGGCTACATGTAGTAGGTTGACTGTTAGTAAAAGAAGCAGTAACTCCAGTAGGTACGACTATATAATTAGGCCGGGTAAAAGTCTTGCTACAGCCTTTATCATTAGTTACTTTAAGAGTTACTGAAAAACTGCCTGCAGTTGTGTAAACTGTTGATGGATTTTGTTGGGTAGAAGTAGTTCCATTACCAAAATCCCACAACCAGCTTACGTTGGTATTTCCAAGCCCTCCGGTTGATAAATCTGAAAACTGGACTCTAAGTGGGAAACATCCGCTGGTAGTGTTAGCGTTAAAGGAAACGGCTGGTGGTTCGTATACAGTTATCAGTTGGCTCCTTGTAAGAGTATTATTTCCACTTGCATTCGTAACGGTAAGCGAAACAGTGTAATTGCCTGGAGTAAAATAGGTGGCAGTAGGATTTTTCAGGGTAGAGGTATTGCCGTTTCCAAAATCCCAATCCCACCTTGTTGGATTGCCGGTTGATTGATCCTGAAAAACAACAACAATTGGGGAGCATCCTGTTAATGGTGAGCCGGTAAAATTGGCTACAGGTGCCTGAGCTGAAACAAAAGTTGTTCCAGCTAGTGTAATGATATAAAGGAAAATCAGTTTCGTAAGGTTATTGTACTTCCTGATTATCAAGGTGTAACTTGTTTTTAGGGTTCAGTTGCTGAAAATTATCTCATAAGCAAAAAACATTCCTTCAAAACGAATTTGGTGGAGATTTCTTACTTTTTACCAGGACTAATAATTATCATGGGGATAAAGTCTTACCCTTACGACAAAAATTGTGCCTCTATGTTTAAAATGAATTCAGGCAATAAAAAAATATCAAACTAAATAATCAAAAGTTAAAGCTTATCAAGCCTCATTGTTTTAGTTTCTGAACCAGAGGTTTGTGTGGCTTCCACATAGGTCCAGCCATTTCGGGTTATCTGCCAGTTGCCATTAATGAGAGAAAGAGGATATACTGGTGAGGTAAAGTTTGCCGAAGTAGTCATATTACTGGCATTGCCATCCCAGGTTCCTGTTTTTTCAACTGCGGCTCCATTAATGGCGTCTACAGTTTTATTACTGTAATATTTAAATTTATAGGTAGAGAAATCGGCAGTAATATCAGTACTGTTGCGGGTAAAACTGGAAACTTTCCATTGTCCATCGGTCATTGCTTTTATTACCAGGTCTTCCTGAAAGTTTTCAATTGTTTTTTTACATCCAGAAAAAACTAAAGCAAGCATCACAATCCCCAATATTTTTTTCATATTAAACGGTTTACTTATTATGCAAATTACATATAAATGCTGGCCTGTGCAATAAGTAAAGTACGTAGCATCGTTTGATTGGGATTGTTTTTTGATTATTCATTTGCATCTTTGTTTATTATCAGCACCTTTTTCTATTTTCTTAAGTAACCATTTCGATGAAAAAGCAAACATTTTTATTTCTCTTTTTAGTTGCTAGTTATGCGGCCCATTCGCAAAAGCCAGCAGACATATTAGATAAATGGGCATCTGTTTCACCCATTGAAAAAGCATACCTGCATTTTGACCGTGATAATTACCTGGCAGGAGAAACAGCCTGGTTCAAAGCATATTTATATTCCGATTTTCAACCAGATACTATCAGTACTACTTTATATGTAGAATTACTCAAAGATTCGTCCACTATTTTAAGCAGAATAGTATTACCGGTATTTCTTGGAAGCACCAATGGCCAGATAGAATTGCCTGACACATTAGCTACCGGTAACTATATAATAAGAGCCTACACTGCAACAATGCTAAATGTAGATCCTGCACATATATGCCGGCAACATATTTTTATTTATGGGAAAAATAAAACAACAGTTTCCGAAAGTGCTAATGAAAACCCACGGCTTGAGTTTTTTCCCGAAGGTGGAAATTTTATAAACGGATATACTAATTCAATAGCCTTTAAGGCAACTGATAAAAATGGATTGCCGGTACAAATTGCTGGTAATATTCTCAATGAAAAGAATGAAGTAATAACAAACTTCACTACTTATCATGATGGGATGGGCATGTTTGATATTACACCTAGTGCAAATACAAATTATTATGCAACTATAGATGGCAGCAGTGAAAAGTATTTACTACCGGCATCAATTAATAAAGGAATTGCAATTGCATTACTACCACATCCACAAGGTAGTTTTTTTGAAATAAAGCAAGCACTTGAGGAGCCTGGTATGCAGGCCGCATATATGATCGGGCAAATGCAACATCATATAGTATTCCGTCAAAATTTTACATCCGGGAAAAAACAATTGGAAGGAGTAATCAATACACAACATTTACACTCCGGCATACTGCAGGTTACTGTTTTTAATAAAGACAATATACAGCTGGCAGAAAGAGTATGCTTTGTGGATAATAAAGAATACATACTGGATGCTACAATAAAAGAAGATACCATTGATTTTTCTGCAAGAGCAAAGAACCGTATCAGTCTGCATTTTAAGGATACCGTACAAGGAAGTTTTTCTGTATCTGTTATTGATAATGATTACAGTTCCATAGCTACCAGGGAAAATAATATTTTTACCAGCCTGTTGCTTACGTCTGATATAAAAGGATATGTGCACAATCCTGCTTACTATTTTTCTGCCAATAATGATTCTGTAAAAACAGCACTGGACCTGGTAATGATGACCAATGGATGGCGAAGATTCAAGTGGGAAAAGCTATTGACCCAGGCATCATTTCCTGCTTTTTATAAAGATAATGCGTATATCACTTTGCAAGGAAATGCAATGCTGCAGGGTACAAAAAAGCCATTTCCAGATAAACAATTACTTCTCTTAATGACCGGCAGTGATGGAAAACGAATCACACAATTAATGCAAACAGATAACAACGGAAATTTTGCATTAGATTCCATGATATTTTTTGATAGAACAAGATTGCTCTTTAGTGATGTGCGGGGCAAAAAAAGCCAATACATTGACATTAACATGGGTAATGATTCCATAAGAAAAGGATTTCAAATTCTTCCCATTGCTCTAAAGTCCCGGAATAATATTTCTACCACTGTCAATTTAAATAAGTGGAAAATGGATTATGATGCTATTGAAAAAGCGAATGGAATATTACTGCAGGAAATAAGATTGAAGGTGCAAAAGAAAAATCCATTACAGATAGTAGATGAACGGTATACCAATGGAATGTTTTCCGGAGAAGCAACCAAAGCTATTGACCTGGTAAATACGGACGAGGCAAATCCGTATCAGAATATTTTTGATTACTTACAATCAAGAGTAAATGGCTTACAGGTAATGGCAGATGGGTTTGATTATAGTCTTTTTTATCGTCAGGGGCCATCCGTTAGTTCTATGGGCAATATTCCAATGACTCTTTTTTTGGATGAAATAGAAACAGATGCTTCAGTTATTGCTACAATCCCAGCAAGCCAGGTGGCATTAGTAAAAGTGTATAACACTTTTGAGGGTGGTTGGGGTAATGCTCCCGGGGGTGTATTAGCAGTCTATACCAAAAAAGGACAAGATTATACCATCAATACCAGTTTTGCCAATCACCGTATTTACAATGGATATTCAATTATTAAGGAATTTTATGCACCAGATTATAAGCCGGGAAGTAATACTGTGAAAGGAGAAACAAAACCCGACAACCGAATAACATTATTATGGCGACCTAACGTTTTAATAAATAATATCAGCCCGGTATTGCCAATATCGTTTTATAATAGCGATAGGACTAAAGAGTATAAAATTATAATGGAAGGAATAACAGTCTCAGGAAAAATGCTAAGCATAGAAAAAATTATTACCCCCACTAAAAAACCGTTCTAAAAAAAGTGCCCCCTGTTCTTACGGGAACAAGGGGCAGGGTTTTTCAACCGTTGAAAATTATTTGGCCGGAAAACCAGTGGTGGTTTTTACCTCATTCAATTGTTGTGTATGTCTGTTGCTATGTGCACCAATCAGCAGGTATAGTTGGTAGCAGTCTATATATCCAAATGGCATTTGCACCACATGGTTGCGCATATCTTCTGTAGTATTTTTTATATATTTAATATGATCCATTCGGTTGGTCTTAAAATCAGCCATTGCAGCATCTATATTTTCATAACCCGTATTTTTTGGTTGAATAGGTTCAGGCGCCTGTGCTTTGTTAGATGTTCTATCCTGTACCATTTTTACAAACTGTTCATCAGTTACTTTTATTTCAGTACGTTTTTCGGGATTGGCAGGTGATTTCATCGAGCCTTCAAACAAAGTCCAAAGAAATTTTTCTGCTCCGGCTATATGATACATACATTCTTTTACCGACCATTTATCCGGTGCAGCTTTAAAGTTCAGTTGCGCATCAGATAGTCCGTTTACTGAACTCACCGCCGCTTTGTAAGTATCTTTCATTAAACCGGCAGCATACTTTCTTTCGGATTTAGAAATGGCATTGTCGTTAATAGTTCCTGCAAAACCTGTTGCTACTAATAGCAACAATAATAAACGACCTGTAGTTCTTTTGATCATGGTTGCAAATTTAAGAGTAAAGTACTTGGATAAATCAGATATACAAAGGGTAGGAAGGATAGAACCCATCAACCGAGAGAGAAAAGGTACAAAAGATTTTGAAACGACAAAACTTTGTTTGTACCCATTTCAAAAAAAAATAAAAACATGAATACGTAACTTGCCAGCATGAAAATTGTAGAGGTAACTTCTTTCCTGGAATCGCTGGCTCACCCATCCTTACAGGAAAATTATGATAATGCCGGACTGCTTACTGGTAACCCGGGTTGGGATTGCACTGGCATCATTTGTACCCTGGATGCAACAGAAGAGGTGGTAAACGAAGCAATTAGTAAAAAATGTAACCTGATAGTGGCACATCACCCCATAATTTTCAGCGGGTTAAAAAAAATTAATGGTAAAAATTATGTAGAGAAAACAATTATCGCCGCCATTAAAAACGACATTGCCATTTATGCCATCCACACTAATCTGGATAATATAATAGAAGGAGTAAATGGACAAATAGCCAGAAAATTGGGCCTTGAAAATATTTCGGTAATGGCGGAGAAGGAAAATATCCTTCGAAAGCTTTTCACTTTTGTACCTATTGATAAAGCAGAGCAGGTTCGCAAAGCCATATTTGACGCAGGGGGTGGAAATATTGGTAACTATAGCGAATGCAGTTTCAATGCAGAAGGTACTGGCACCTTTAAAGCTGGTGAAAACACAAATCCTTATGTAGGTAAACAGGGAGAGCAACACCAGGAAAAAGAAATCAAAATAGAAGTCATTTTTCCGGCTTATTTACAAGGACAGATTGTGGCCGCCATGAAAAAAGCACATCCTTATGAAGAGGTGGCTTATGATATTATTGCACTTTCCAACCAGCATCAGAATATCGGGGCTGGGGTAATAGGAACTCTGGCGATTCCAACGGATGAAGCTGCTTTTTTAGCCAGTCTCAAGCATATTTTTAATGTGCCTGTAGTTCGTCACACTGCATTTATTAATACGCCAATAAAAAAAGTGGCTGTTTGTGGTGGAGCCGGAAGTTTCCTGATTTCCAAAGCTTTAGCCGCCGGGGCGGATGCTTATATTACTGCCGATATCAAGTATCATGAATTTTTTGATGCCAATAGCCGGATGTTATTAGCCGATGTAGGTCATTATGAAAGCGAACAGTTCACTATCAATCTGCTGCAGGAAATTTTAGAGCAAAAATTCCCTACCTTTGCCGTCCTTAAAACAGGGGTAAAAACCAACCCGGTTCATTACTTCTGAGTCTCTTTAAAACTAAAATAAACAATGGCACAAGTAAAAGAATTTTCAGTAGAAGAGAAACTAAGTTCCCTGGTTACACTTCAGAAAATTGACAGCAAGCTGGATGAAATAAAAATTCTGAAAGGCGAACTTCCGATGGAAGTGGCCGACCTTGAAGATGAAATTACCGGATTGCATTCCCGTCAAACCCGTATCGAAGAAGAGATAAACGGTGTAACAGATTTTATTGAGCAACGCAGAAATGCTATTAAAGAATCTGAAGCCCTGGTTAAAAAATATGAGAAGCAAACAGATAATGTAAAAAATAACCGGGAGTTTGAGGCTATCAACAAAGAAACCGAAATGCAGCAGCTGGAAATAAAGCTGGCTGAAAAGCATATTAAAGATGCTACTGAAGAGATTTCAGAAAAAGCTGTATTGCTGGAAAAAGCGAAGAAGAACATAGCCGTTAAAGAAGGTGTGTTGTCCAGCAAAAAAGGCGAACTGGAAAAAATCATTACTGCCAACGAAAAAGAAGAAAAACATTTCAATAAGCAGGCAGCTGAGGCTAAAACTCATGTTGACCCTCGTTTGCTAGCCAGCTATGAAAAGATCCGCACTAGCTATCGCAATGGATTAGCTGTGGTGCCGGTAGAAAGAGATGCTTGTGGCGGTTGTTTCAATGCTATTCCTCCGCAAAAGCAAAGTGAGATCAAGCAGCACAAAAAAATAATGATTTGTGAAAACTGCGGTCGTATCCTTGTTGATGAAGAATTATCCAACAACATTGAATTAAAATAAGATACTTACAACTGCTTATAATTAATAGCTACCCTCCGGTGGCTATTTTTTTTGTCCATTCAAATTGCAAAGCAATTTAATTCGACAATACTATATTTCTTTTCGTGTGAATCTGTGTGATTTCGTGGCCCAATGTATTTAATCTGTGCTAATCTGTGTAATCTGTGGCCAACTGCATTCATCATTGCCGCAGGCAATCACATTCGTATTTAATTTTTTCGTGTTACCTGCCTGCCGGCAGGCAGGTTCGTGTAATTCGTGGCCAACTTGTATTCCCTTATTGGCGAAGGCAATAAATTTGTAATTTGCCGCCACAACATGCTTACCCGCCTTTCCATACAGAACTATGCCATCATTGATGAACTGGAAATAGATTTTTCCAACAAACTAAATGTTATAACCGGCGAGACAGGCGCAGGTAAATCTATTATCGTAGGTGCATTAGGTTTGATATTGGGACAAAGAGCCGACTCCACATCCTTAGTCAACAAAGAAAAAAAATGTGTGATAGAAGGAGTCTTCAATGCGTCGGGCAAAAAAATTATTCAGCAATTTTTAAAAGAAAACGAACTTGATGCAGAAGATGAATTGGTAGTGCGCCGGGAAATTGGCAGTAATGGAAAGTCAAGAGCATTTATTAATGATACACCGGCCAATCTTTCTCAGCTTACAGCTTTAAGCAGCTTGCTCGTAGATCTGCATCAGCAATTTGATACATTGGAAATTGGCGAATCTGATTTTCAGCGTCAGGTATTAGATGCACTGGCCGGCAATAGTAGTTTAATAGAAGAATACCAGGCCGCTTATCATCAATGGCAGCAGGTAAAAAAAGAAACGGAAGAATTAAGAAATCAGCAACAGCAGTTTAATAAAGAAGCAGACTATAATCGTTTTCAGTTTACAGAACTGGAGGAAGCAGCCTTCAAAGAAAATGAATTGGAAGATATAGATGGTGAATTAAAAATGCTAAGCAATTCCGAAGGAATAAAAAATGCATTAAGCAATACTTATCTTGAATTAAAAGAAAGCGAAAGCCCGATAGTACAGCAATTAAAAGTATTGGTCAACCATTTGAATGTGTATGCCGGCTTTCATCCGGAGTTGACTGAACTTATTCAACGACTTCAATCTGCACAAATAGAACTCCAGGATATTTCGGATGATGTAGATCGTATCAGCAATCATATAAATTATGATCCGGAACAGATTGAACAACTAAATGAACGTTTATCGCTGGGATATAAACTGCAGAAGAAACATGGCGTCAACTCTACGGCAGAGCTATTGCTAATACACCAGCAGCTGGAAGAAAAATTACAGGCTGTTTTAAATATAGATGAAGCCATTCAGCAAAAAGAAAAAGAACTGGCAGCAAAAAGAAAAAATCTTTTACAGTTAGCAGAGAAAATCTCAGCCAATCGTCGCAAGCAAATAAAACCGTTGGAAGAAAGGGTAAACAAATTATTGGCACAGGTGGGCATGCCCAATGCAAAATTGAAAGTGGATATAAAAACAATTGATCTCAGCTCATCCGGTACAGATGCGATTGACTTTTTATTTGATGCGAACAAGAGTGGACAATTTCAACCGGTAAGAAAAGTTGCCAGTGGTGGAGAGTTGAGTCGTTTAATGCTTTGTATAAAATCATTGGTTGCTCAATCTATTGATCTGCCAACCATGATCTTTGATGAAATAGATACCGGTATCTCCGGAGAAGCAGCCAGACAGGTTGGTATCATTATGAAGAATCTTGCAGATTCAAGACAAGTCATCTGCATTACCCATCAACCACAAATAGCTGGCAAAGCCGATGCACACTTCTTTGTGTACAAGGAAATAGTAAAGAACAGTGTAAAAACAAATATCCGTTTATTGACTACCGAAGAAAGAATAACCACCATTGCAAAAATGCTCAGCGGAGAAAAACCTACTGCCGCCGCCATGGAGAATGCAAGAGAGATGGTGATGAATTGATTGATTCAAAAAAGTATTTTTCCCCGTACTGTTCTACTTCGTATAAAAATAAGGACTCGTAACTTCACAAAATACTCCTGATACATCTGCTTCGGAAATACACGGCATTGCTTATTCCTGCATGGTTGTTGTGATATTCTTCACAATTAGAACAAATCCGTACAATTAAAATCCTACTTAATGAAAACGCCAAAATTCCTTCTGTTGTTGCAGATCTTATGGTTGCCGCTTTCAATGGCCGCACAGGTACAATGGTATCAAAATCAGGATGGCAATAACCTTCCGCCAAATGGCACATTCGGCACAACCGCAAAATCTTTTACGCCTACTTCATTTGTAGCCTGCTATCAATGGAGCAGCGACAATGAATTATCCACCTGGAAGGTTTCAAAATCGCATATCAACGGAACAGAACAGAAAACCTTTTTTGTTACAGGCACCTGGGCTTCTGTAGAAATAAGAACAGGAAGATACAATACCTTGTATGTACTGCTACGAAGCTACCCGCCGGAAGAAAGTACAGTATTTAAACTATTTAAATTGGATAGTAACCTGGTAGTGAAAGCACAACAGCAGATTGTTATTCCGGATAGTTTTTCTATTAATAATATCAATGCATTAGAGTTAGACCACACAGATAATCTTTATCTCGTTGGCGATGGACAGTTTATGGTGGCAGGAGAGATACGACAGGCCTCTTTTGTAATGAAGACAGATAAAGATTTGAATGTGAAGTGGCGAAATATAGAAAACTCCACTACTTCATTTACCCGGTTGCACATTGAGTCTTCCGGTAAGGTAGTAGTGATAGAAGATCATTACACTTTTTTTCCGCAGGTAAAAATCAGAAAATACAGTTCATCCGGTGCACTGCAAAGTATACGATCATTAGAAACAGATGAAGGCCGGTTTTATTTATTATCTAAACTTGATGACGACGACAACCTCCTCTTATATGGCAGTAAAACAATTGGAGATACTTCCCAGGCGATATTCTTAACTAAAGTATCACCACAAGCCGGTAATATAATTTATAACAAAACTCATTTTGCAGCATTGGGCATTCAGTTAAATGATCTTGCTATTGATGATGAAGGACGAATATTTAGCCTGTTAAGTCAGTACCTGAATAATGGAGAACAACGATGCCTGGTAAGCCGCATTAATGCTAACTCGGGAAATGTGCAATGGAGCAGATCATACGATTATGCTATTGATAGCTGTGTGATGATAAAATTAGTGGTAGATAAATCAGATCGCATTTATGTATTGGGTGAAAAGAGAAACAGTTCCTTTCTTACTAAAGGATTGGTAATGCGGATTAAAAAAAATGGACAACAGGATGACGGTTACAATGGTCCTGACAGTACAAGTTATCAACGTTCTCATTCACTGTTGGATGGCTTCACCGATCGTAACGGCCAGTTGATAACCATCGGTAATACAAATGACTTTGATCCGTACACTTACAACAGTACTTACTACCGGGCTTTTGCAGCCAGGTTTGGTAGAATAAACAATGGCTGCGAAGATAAAAATAGCAGTATTGCTGAAGCAATATTAACCGAAACTGTAAACGAACAAACCATCCCAATAAAGGAGCTGGTTGTATATCCCAATCCGGTGCAGAATGAATTAATTATTAGACAAAAAAATGCCGGTGAGTATGACCAGATAATTATTTATACTCTGCGAGGCACAGAAATATTAAAACAACCATTTGCAGGCGACAGTAAAAAAATGGTTGTAAGCAATCTTCCCAATGGTATTTACATTTTGTTGCTGCGGTCAACTATGTCTCACAAGGAAAAGAGTGTAAAAATTATTGTACAAAAATAAAAATCTACAAATTTTAATATAGAAGGGATTCGAAAACATCCCTTCTATAATATTCAGCCATCATTACTTGTGATAACTAAGCATGAAATTCATTAAAACCATCGCTTCAAAAAATTCCAGGCATTATCACAAAAAATACTTTGGATTATAAAATCAGAACTTACTTTATTAAATGGTTGTTTCAACCTGCCAGGATTTTCCTTCAGGTAATTATAAGCATGTCTTTCAAGGTAGCCGGCAAGATCATCATACTCCTCGGCAGACCAAAAAGCATTCAGCGGATCTACCAGTCCATCATAATCAGAACCAATAGCAATATTGCCCCATGCATACAGCCCTTTATCATCCAATAGTTCAGCAATATACTGTACCTGCTTCCATAGCAGCTCACTACGGTAGTGCATTATTTTATTTCTGAAAAGAGAATGTTTTACTTTCCGGATGGTTTCTTCATTGGCAAGTCTTCTTTCATCCAGTTGCAAGCCAAGAATGCCAGCACTCTGTACCATTTCTATTATTTCATCATCATAAAAATTTATCAAGTTGTGATCTTTAAACTTTCCATCACCGTCTGTTACATCCTCCATCGGATTGATAAAACCATTACCTAACTCCGGGTAGTTGGAAATAGTGGCACCATGGGTTGGTAAACCATTGGCCACACCATGACTCATAATAATTGGTATCTCACTTTTATATTTTGTTTTGCGAAGCTCATAAAACCGTTTACGTCCAATGGGGCTCATGTGTTTTACATCTATTAAAATGCGACGTCCGTTTTTATTCTCCAACAATATATCCAGCACTTCCTCACCTAATGCAGTAAAGCCGCTGTTGATACCATTTTCCTGGTTGGTTAATTTGCCTATTTCATTTCTAAGACTGCGGGCATGGCCACATAGTTCATTATAAAAATGATGACTGAAGGTTACAAACCATGGCGCATTGGTAAGCTTCTTTAGATCTTTTGCATGTTGTTTTACTTCTGTTGGGGTACATGGTTTTTCCAATCCGCAATTAAGAATGTGTAATCCTTCTACGGCGCAGATGATAGAAATAATAAATGGAGTAGAAGGCCCGGCTCCGGCATTTGCAGCTTCATTAGTTGTTATATTTTGCTGCAGCTCATTAAAATTTTTAGGCAGATGATAAGTGTACCAATGTCCATCTATACGGATAGGATTTTTTTCACACTCTTCAATAAACTTTACTTCATTCATAAAATCTTTCCAATAATCTTTGATGGACTGTATGGCATTAATGCGGGGCAGGCCAAAGCCAGCAGCAAAATCATTTACCAGGTCAGCAATGGTGGCGGTGCCGAGTTTATTTTTAAAAAATGGCTGCTCAGGTGTTCCAAGTCCTACTACCATCACCAGGTTGTTTCCATATAATGATGCAGTTAGATTGGTTTGAGAAAATTTGGTAACACTTAAAAAAATATTAAGCAACTTATCACTTAGGGTGGGTGGATTATAATACCAAAGGCTGCTCTTGTTGCTGGCAGAGGTGCTTTGCGGCTCTGGTTTTTTGCCCGTTTCTTTATGGGCTTTCGCAAATGCTTTGTATTGCGGGTGGCAATGCAGATCAATAGAAAAGTTAAGTGTAGGCATAGCTTTAGATTTAATAATACAGTGAATAAAAAAAGTAGGGTTGATTAATGCTTGTTGGATGTATTGATAAAAGCATCCGGTAGCTAACTATGTTTTCAGCGGGAAGTAGGAAGACAGATAAAGAATCTATAAATGTCCTGTAATTAAAAACTATCGGCAATACTTAAAAAGTGGTATTTATGGATAAACTACCAAAAGCCTTTTTGAAATGTAATCGATGGAGTAAGGATGAATGCAGAACGGGAAGTAAGAGGATACTAAAGTAAAACTTATTTCTAAATACACAGAACAGATTGTTTAGAAAAAATACCATAAAAATGGTATTGACTTGCTTTGCAGTACTTCCTACATTGCAGCATATCCCACCTCTGCGATTACCTTCTCCGTAGCCGCCTATTTTTCTTTATACTTAAAAAATTTATTATGAAACAAGTTTCAATTGTATCAGTATGTATGGTATTGCTGGTTATTGGTATAATGATCGACTCCTGCACCACAAAAGAAACAAAAGCAGATGCCGAAGTAAACAAAGCTTTTGAAATGGTGCCGCCCATTGCAGAAGATATACAGGTGAAAGTATTAGAGAAGCCTGTTGACGGTGCCAATATATTGGTGACGGCAAGGCTCGACAGAAAAAAAGTAAATGGAAATTTTCATGCAGTAATGGTAAGCGATGAAAAATTAGTATTAAGAGACGATGGCAAAAGCGGCGATGAGAAAGCAGAAGATGGCATTTTTTCCATTGCATTAAAAGAAGATGAAGCAGCATTACAAAAAGAATTTGAAACAATGCAACAAGCAGGCATCCGACAAATGAGCAGTCAGAAGCCGGTGCTGCAATGGGTCAACCGTTCTGCAGTGCCCGTAGATCCTAAAATCAGGAACTTTATTCTGGAAACAAAATTTGATTTAAAAAAAGGTATCCGTTTTCATCCGGAATTATTTTTGACACTCCCTCCCGATCCTAAATTAAAAGCCCATTCACTTATGATAACAGATTTGGGTACAGTGGAAGATCCTTCCAGAACTTTTAACCCTTGTACCGGCGTAGGCACTGCTATGGGTGCATGGACTTTTGGAAAGCTAATGACAGATATGGCCAATGGCACTATACCTGCTGAAGATTTTGTAAAAAACTGGTTAGAAACATGGATGGCACCACCGGTAACTACTGTTAATGGTGATCCTATTCCGGCAAGACCCAATATTTTAAACCAGGTAATAAGACCTTGGATACTACGAACCACACCTGCTGCGGTAGTAGATGCTACCAACTGGAAAACTTTTCCATTGGATTTAAAGTTTGCTCCTTTCAAACTGCTAGCAATTGTAAACCGACTTGATCTGCGGGGCAACTCTGGTTACACCATCAGCAATGGGGGCGAAGGCCGTTTTGTATTTGGCGTAGTAAGTAATACTTGCAGCCCACTTCGTTTCACTGTAATATTTGAATACGGGGTACCTAAAAATAAATGTGCAGCATTACTGGCTTATGCACAACAATGGTATGATTTAAAAGCATTGACACCCGGCACAGCAGCTTACAACACAGCATTAGAAGCTATCACTATTCAATTTACTGCTGCAGGTGCAGGTGGTGCATCCAAAGCAAACGGCAGCAGCCTCAATCAAATTCGTACCAATGAATTATCCATCGGCTCTCCATGGGAGCTTAGAGAATTTAATATTGATAAAACATCACACAATTTATTTCTAACAACAGTGAAGCAAGAGCCTGCCAAAAAATTTAATCGCAAAGCATTTCCTGCAGCAACAGTTACCGACCAGGGCATACTAGCCAAGTATGTAAATACAAACGAAGCAGATATTATAGCCAATACATATGTAGTGCCGCTAAACTTTCCAGCTACACCATTTCTTGGTGGCAAAGCACATACAGAAACCCCTGGTCATTTTTGGGATGCAGCTATTGCACCCGGCCCGGAGTTTATTACCAATGATAATGCAAGACATGTATTTTCTTTAAACACCTGCAGCGGTTGCCATGGTGGAGAAGGAAGAACACAAGTAGGCAATTTGATTAACGATCCTGTTGGAGTACCTCATGCACCATTTTTGCAAATAGCTCCGCAACCATTTGGCACCAAAGCCACACTGGCTGCATTTCTTACTGGTGACCCCGGGCAGGCAGATGGATTGTTTAAAGTAACAGACCCTGCCAACAGACCAACAGGCTCACCAACCATAAGAGGGTTTAATGATTTGGAAAGAAGAGCCGTGGACCTGGAGATATTTGTAAATACTACTTGCCGAAAAAAACGGATACCTGAATTGATAAGAGTGCTAACATTTAAGCCGGTGAAGATGACGCATTGATTAGGTAAGAATTCACTGCGGGATAGTTTATTGCCCCGGTTAATGACTGGTAAATTAAGGGTAGGGTGAAAACACGGTGGAAAGTTGGGTGGAAGAACTTTGGTAAGCACAGAAATGGTTTTATACTTTAGTGGTATAAATTAATTAACCACTTAATACTATTTTGTATGGCAACTAAAAAAAAGGCAGCGAAAAAAAATGCTCCTAAGAAAAAAGCTGGGAAAGGAAAAAATAAAAAGGCATTTCTGGAGTTTACAATCACTACTGCATTAGCGGGGCGTCGAATTGACAGCCACGATGCAAATTTCAATCCTTCTACGAACATTGGTAATGTTAGATTGAATTTTTCAGATGGCCCACCCACTGAGTTGAAAAATTTAACAACAGCAACCTTTACCTGTCTGTTGGAAATTCTAAGATCTCAAAATAAAGCATTGTCAAACGGCTACATTATTGCTGGCTTTTAAATTATTATTTATGAAATTAATATACCTAATATTGGGAGTGTTTATTTGCGCCACTTTTTTCTCCTGTGTAAACACAAAAAAATATGGGAGTGTTTGGATTCCAAAAGGCCAATCCTATTTTAAAAAATGGCAAGGTGGAATTATCCTTGCACCGGCTGATTCTATGGGTATGTACAGGTTGAATCAAGGGGCTAAGGCTAAATTAAAAATTCCAGATGGTGCACCGCCAAATAGATTCGAAATTACTTTTATTGAGAATGTAGACGGAAAGGAAACTTTGCTAAATAAGTATGAACTTACTGGATTGAATTCAATAGGCTATGGAACTTTCTTTCCAAGAGACGACACACTTGTTTCTCTTGATAAAGGCTATATATTTCAAAGTAATACTTTTAAATTTTGGGAGTATAGACCGGTATTGCAGGCGTTAAGTGTGCCACTAAAAATACGTCCTAGATTAAATGATTCAACAGCTTCAATAGCTTCCAGTTCATTCAATGTAGGATTTGCATACGGGTTTAAACTTACTAAGAATATTTACCGTAAGTATTATTATAGCAAAACGGGTAGTAGTCCATATTCTTTATTAAATAATAATTTTAAAAAAGTATCATTTTCACCTGGTTTTTTTATTGGCCCCACTATTGTTGATTTGAAGGCAACAAATACAACGAGTATTATAAAGAAGGATAGAAGTGTGGCAGCATTGACTACTGGTGGATACCTTGTAGTAGGATATAATGAGATTAACCTTGGTTTTGCATTTGGTATGGATAAAACTTTTGGCCCTTTGCAAGGCAAATGGATTTACAACGGCAAACCCTGGTTTGGTGTTGTGGTAGCGTTGGATATCATCAAGTAAGATAAACATGTTTAGAAAGCAGTTAGTACAAACACTGACGGCCTTTCTTTTTTTTTATACTTTAAAAATAGTATATATGGAGAAATGGTATTCAGAAGCTAAAAAAAGTACTACTAAAATAAAGCTGGTTACAAATTTTCAATCGGTTGAGGCAGAAATTGCTATTTTAAAAAGGATTGAAAAACTCGGAATCAGTATTGATGAAAATCTCCATAATACAATCACTACTTTGCGAAAAGGTGTTGATAACTGGTCTTTTCGGTTCAGATTTGAAATAATTATGAATGAAATAATTGTATGTGGAGAATGGGCAGGTGAACCAGAATTTAATCCTGCCGACCCAGATATATTCACCTACAATTGGTCGCCAATCCGTAAAGAATCTGATGGAACAGGCAGTCCTAAATATGAAGTATTAAAGAGTATTGCAGAACGTATCTCACATACAAGTGTTCTGTATAATAGATAAGCATACTTTCTTATACCTGATTCGTTCTAATCGGCTTTTCTCATTATCTTAATTGCTCATTACCATTAAGTAATCAATGGCCCTCATCACCTGAGTTTCTACTAATCGTGGAGGAGTAAGCTACAAGATAAAGATGAAGAATGGGGTAATAATTGTTGGCTCATTGATTTTAAATATATACAAAACAATGTATTTTCACTCATCCGCATCTAACAAAAAACCCTGCATCACTTGCAGGGTTCCGCCAATTGTAAATTAACTTATACGTCAAAAGGCTTATGGTTATCGCATAAAATATGCGGCAAAGTCTTTTTACACTGGCATCAGGTTGAAGGCACAATATGGGATAACTGATGACGCAAGTCAATACTAGTTTTATGGTATTTTTTTCAAACCAGCAATTAAATCAACCACAATTTTTTTTTAAGATTTTTTAACCCTCAAACACTAGTTAGCTTTTACGTAAGATTTCGCAATTGTTTTTTTCACAGCCAGTTTTTTCACAAGCAGAAAACTACTAGCAGATTAACTAGCCACTTTCTGTATCTCTTTACTGGCGGGGCTTCCATGCATTAACCGCCATTATTTTTTAATGCACCTATGGGTATAAATAAAAGCAATAGCCTCTTCTTTTTTAAGTAAATTGTAAAAGACCTGCGGCAAAAGCTGTTGTGGATAACCCTGATTTCGGCGTGAAAAACTGGTGTAGAAAGAAAAAGTTTTTGCAAAGAGTTGTTGTATCACTTCACACCTTTATTTTCGCTTAACTGACTGACGGAAACATTCCATTAACCAAGAGATAACAATTTCTTAAAACAAGATTGGATGATGCGCCAACGGGTCACCTGCTCTTCTTAGCTATAGAATGCAGGATAAAAATCAACACTGTTACCAGGCAGTGATTTATTTATATTATTACTACAACTGAACAATGGACCTGACGAATATTAATAAAGACCGGAAGAAAGTTAGAAAGTCATCACTTGACATGGGCTCTATGGTATATGGCAAAGTGCCCCCCCAGGCAAAAGATCTGGAAGAAGCTGTACTCGGAGCCATCATGCTGGAGAAAAGTGCTTTTGATACAGTTATCGAAATATTGAAACCTGAATGTTTTTATGTAGAAGCACATCAGCGTATCTATAAAGCCATGCAGGGACTGGCAAATAAAAGTCAGCCGATAGATATTCTTACCGTAGCAGAAGAACTTCGCTTCCGTGAAGAATTAGAAATGATCGGAGGTGCTTATTATGTAACCAAGCTTACCAATACAGTTGTTTCCTCTGCCAATATAGAAGCCCATGCAAGAATAATTCTTCAAAAATTTATTCAACGGGAATTGATTCGCATCAGTGGAGAGATCATTGGTGATGCATACGAAGATTCTACTGATGTATTCGATTTGCTGGATGATGCAGAAAGCAAATTATTCGAGATAACAAACAATCACCTCCGTAAGAATTTTGATACCATAGATTCTGTATTGGTAAAAACAATTCAGCGGATAGAAGACCTTCGTCATAAAAATGAAGAAGTAACAGGTGTGCCAAGCGGCTTTGCAGGATTGGACAGGGTTACCTATGGCTGGCAAAATTCTGACCTTATTATTCTTGCTGCAAGACCTGCCGTTGGTAAAACAGCATTTGCACTAAACCTTGCCCGCAATGCAGTGATGAGTGCAACCAAACAAACACCGGTAGCTTTATTTTCATTGGAGATGAGTGCCGGTCAGTTGGTGCAACGTATCCTTTCAGCCGAAAGCGAAATATGGCTGGAAAAAATTGCAAGAGGTAAATTAGAAGAACATGAAATGAAGCAACTGTATGCAAGAGGTATTCAACGGCTTGCACAGGCACCATTATTTATAGATGACACACCTGCATTAAATATTTTTGAACTGAGGGCCAAGTGCCGCAGGTTAAAAAATAAACACAATATTGGTTTAATCATTATCGACTATCTCCAGCTAATGAGTGGCACTGGTGAAAACAGGAATGGTAACAGGGAACAGGAAATCAGTAATATCTCCAGAAACCTGAAGGCATTGGCCAAAGAATTAAATGTGCCGATCATTGCTTTATCCCAGTTAAGCCGTGCGGTAGAAACCCGGGGTGCAAAGGATGGTTCTAAAACACCACAACTGAGTGACCTGAGAGAATCTGGAGCCATTGAGCAGGATGCTGATATGGTTATTTTTCTTTCCCGTCCGGAGTATTATGATATTACTACCAATGCAGAAGGAGAGAATACAAAAGGACTAACGGAAGTGAAAATTGCCAAGCACCGTAATGGCACATTGGAAACAATAAAACTAAAAGCCTTACTACACATACAGAAATTTACCGGTTGGGATGATGATCCATATAATGGTATCGGTCTTCCCGGTGGTAGCTGGAAACCAGTAGCCGATGCAGATGGTGATGGTGCAAGAGTGTTTGTGCAAACTGGCAGTAAGATGAATGATCTGCCGCAGGATGATGAAGACACACCGTTTTAAGCTTTTCAATAAATGAAATTGAAGAATAAGTATATTATTGCTCTTGCCATTGCAGGATTAATAATTATGCTACTTGGATCGCTTCGCAAAATTACACATCAGCCCAATGCCAACGGGTTATTGAATGTGGCTTATTATATTATAATCGGTGCTGCTGTATTATTTTTACTGAAAGTATTACTCAATAAAGACAAAAATCATTTCCTGAATAAATAAGTCTTTTGTTTCTCATGGCACTTCCTTTTTTTTATATCAGTGATTATGATGGAGTACAAACTCAGCTTGTACTGAATGAAGAAACATCCAAACACATTGTACAGGTATTGCGGATGAAAGTGGGAGAACAAATAAATCTTACCGACGGCAAAGGGATTTTATTGACCAGTGAAATTGCGGAAGCTGATAAGAAACATTGTGAAGTGAGTATAACTGCCTCACATCTCACACCCCGCACCTCACAACGAATTACAATTGCCATCTCTTTACTCAAAAACACTAACCGCTTCGAATGGTTTTTGGAAAAAGCAACAGAGTTGGGTGTCAATGAAATCATTCCACTTATATGTGAAAGAACAGAGAAGGAAAAATTTCGCTACGATAGAATGAATGGAATTTGTATCAGTGCCATGTTACAATCTCAACAAACCTGGTTGCCTGTATTGGATGAGCCGGTATTGTTTCAGAATTTTATTAATACGCAGAATGCAGAAAATAAATACATAGCTCATTGTATTGATGGTAGCAAACAAGCATTAGCACATCAGCAAATTAGCACATCAGCAAATTCTCTCATATGCATTGGTCCCGAAGGTGATTTTACTGCAAAGGAAATTGAAATGGCTTTGCAACTTAGCTTTATACCTGTATCGTTGGGAGAAACAAGATTAAGAACCGAAACTGCCGGAATTGTAGCAGCTACATTGCTTGTTAATTCTTCTTCGTAACTTTTGCAGGAAACTAACTAGTCATCTCCTTGATAGATTCAGAAATTATTATAACTGGCTTAGTGCTGCTTGGTGCTGCTTTAGTACTGGGTATCTATCACCTTTTTTTATACTCACAGTATAAAGAGAGGGTGATAATAGCTTATTCACTTTACTTGTTTTCCCTGGCACTATATATTGCGGCTTATCTTATTAGTGTTAGTTATTATCCTGGTGATCAATTTGCTTTTATTAATTATGTAAAAGAGAGTATGAGTCTTTTAACGGTGTTGGGATATTGTTACTTTGCTTATGTTGTATTGGAGAAATGGCATGAAGAATATAAAATTTTTTTTCGATTGGTAAGGATGGCAATTGTAGTAATGTCTGTTTACTGTGTATTTATTATAATTGCTGGCATGCTTCAGTTAAGAGGAAACATTATTACAACAGTACTCCCAAATGCCTCCCGACTTATTTTGTTAAGTATTGCACTGGTTGGGTCTTTCCTTTTCTTTCCTTTAATGAAAGGTAATTTTCTTCGATTGATAAAATGGGGATCGGCAGTCTATTTATTTATTGTGGCATTGATTGTATTAACATTTGTAGTGTCAGATCAGAAATTTTTAGGCTGGGATAATATGTATTTGTTTTTTGCAGGTGTATTTATCGATTTAGTTATTTTTTCCATGGCCATGGCTTATAAGGTTAAATCAGTTTTTGACCGAATCATGGAGATACGGCAGAAGATAAGCCAGGATTTGCATGATGATATCGGTGCCTCACTCAGTAGTCTACAGATATATGGTGCCATAGCAGAAAAAACATTTAAGGATGAACCACAAAAAGCATTAGAGATGTTGCACAAAATTTCTGTGCAGAGTAAAGCTATTATGGAAAATATGGGAGATATAGTGTGGAGCATGAAAACAAGTGATAGCAGTACTACTTCGCTTGAGGCAAAGATTAAAAACTACAGTGTAGAGCTACTGGGAGATAATAATATTGACTTTAAGTTTAGCATCGTACCTGCAGCAGAAATAGCTCTTAAGAATGCAACAGCCAGGAAAAACATCTTATTAATTATAAAAGAGGCTCTTAATAATATTGCAAAGTATAGTAAAGCAACCCAGGCAACCCTGTTAATAAATGTTACGGACAAAGAACTGGAATTAACGATTCATGATAATGGTATCGGCTTTGATGTTCTTTCAAAACAGCTGACTGGAAATGGTTTGCAAAACATGAAGCACCGGGCAAGTGAACTGGGTGGTAATTTGATAATTGAGTCTGCTGCTAATACAGGCACTAAGCTTTATGCAAAGTTTCTTTTAAAATATTTATAGAGATGTTCAACATTCTTAGATATAATGGTAACTGTTTTTAATAAATCTTCTTTTCTTATCTTTCGGAAATGGCTAAAATAAAACTGTTATCCTTCATCTTGATAATTTGGTCAGGAAAAAATTGTTTGTCACAAACTGTTTTGCCTGCAATAGATTCGGCCATTCTTTCTACTAAATCAAAACAATCTGAAAAAGATTTTATTCAAACCTGCTTTTTTATTGCAGATAATTATATGGAAGTGGAGCAGTATGATTCTGCTCAAATCTGGCTGAATAAAATACATGGGTTATTGCCAGTGAAGAATAATTCCCTGGATAATTATTTTTTATTGTCACGGCAGGCAGAGGTTTATTATTATAATAATCTTCAGCAATTAGGCTTGCAGGAAAGCCGTCGAAGCCTGGCTATGGCAGAGGCATTAAATGATAGTTTGTTATTGGCGGATAGTTATAATTTTCTCGGTTTGTTTTATATGAATATTGATAGCTCCGCTGCTTCTATTCCATATTATAAAAGAGGATTGTTATTTACGAAACAACCTCCTTTCCCCAGTGGATACTTAAGTCTTTCAAAGCCTCATCATCTGCATGGTAATCTTGCAGAAGCCTACTATAAGCTGCGTATGTATGATAGTTCCTTCTATCATTTTACTCTTTCATTTCAAAAAGCATCTGCTATATATTGGAGTAGGGGCATTGCAGTAGCACAATATGGATTGGGAGAGGTTCTTTTTGCAACAGGCAAAACTGACAGTGCCTTATCTCATTATACAAAGGGAAAAATTACTGCATTGCAATCAAACGATATTGATGTGGCGTTGGTTTGTTACGGAGGTATCTCAAAAAGTTATTATCATAAAAAAGATGAAGAAGGGGCTATTAAAAACTTGCAGGATGGATTTGCCATCTTCAATCAAAATCCTAATATCAATCGCTTTTATGCATTGATATTTTTGAATGCGGCCATTGATATTTATCGCAGGCAAAATAATACTGACGGACTTGTAAAAGCTCTCGAAATAAAATCTGCAGTCGAATCAGCAAATATTGATGGTAACAACCGGCAGATACAAACAATATTGAATGCAGGATTATCTAATGAGAAAAGGGTTTTGACCATGGAAGTAAATGATGCGAGGCAAAAGCAAAAGCTTGCAAACACCCGGTTGATCATGGCATTAATTGGGTTTGCTTTCTTAGGGATAGGGTTTTTAGTATACCGCTATTATCAAAATCAGAAAATGGCTATTTCTAAAATACGGCAGAAAATCAGCCAGGATCTGCATGATGATATTGGAGCATCACTCAGCAGCCTGCAGATATATGGTGCTATTGCGGAGCAAACAGTAACTAAGGAACCGCAAAAAGCTATTGAGATGGTACAGAAAATAAGCAACCAGAGCAAAGAGATTATGGAGAATATGAATGATATTGTCTGGAGTATGAAAAATAACAGCACCAGCAATACTTCCATTGAAATAAAAATTAAGAATTATGCAGCCGGTCTGTTAAGCGATAGTAATATTAATTTCGTCTATGATATTATGCCGAATGCAGATGAAGAAATAACAGGAATTACCGCCAGGAAAAATATACTATTAATTGCCAAGGAGGCTATGAATAATATTGCCAAATATAGTAAAGCCAAAAATGCTGAATTACATCTTCATATCCAGGATAAAGATTTGATACTATTAATTAAAGACGATGGTATTGGTTTTAAAAGAGATTTGGTGAAAAAGGGTAATGGACTTGAAAATATGCAGCAACGTACCATAGAATTAAATGGCAAATTCAATATACAGTCGGATAATGATGAGGGAACCATGATAAGGGCTGTTTTTTCCGTACATTCAATTCACTAATATTAGTGATACCACTTTGGGGTAGATAAACTTATTTTGAAGAATGCAGATCAAGGTTTTTATATATGACGATAACCATGCAAGGCGGGATAGTCTTAAGGCGTTGATTGATCTAAGTCCGGAGATGAGTTTTTGCGGTGAAGCTATTAATTGCATCAATGTAAAAAAAGACATGGAAACCTGTTTCCCGGATGTGATACTGATGGATATAAATATGCCTGGTGCCGATGGAATTGCAGGATTAAAAGAAATAAAGAAAAGCTATCCTCATATTAAAGTATTGATGCAAACCGTATTTGATGATACGGATAAAATTTTTGAATGTATCCGCAATGGTGCAAGCGGTTATATATTAAAAAAAGATCCACCGCAGCGCATATTACAAGCCATACAAGAAGTACATGATGGTGGTGCCGTTATGAATCCCGGTATCGCATTAAAAGTGCTCGATTATTTTCATCCGCAAAAAGTGGAAAACTCACTTACAATAAGAGAAACAGAAGTGCTGAAATTATTAGCCGATGGATTGAGTTATAAAATGATAGCCGATAAACTTTTTCTGAGTTTCAATACAGTAAATACTCATGTAAAGCATATTTACGAAAAACTCCATGTCTCCTCATTAGGCGAAGCGATAGCATATTATTACAAGAATATGCATCAGCAATAAATTACTGACTCCTTTTTTATTATCTCCAGAAGTGCATCCCAATATTTAGGGATTTTTTGAGGGGATACTTCATCCCATTTTTACAATACCGTAATTTATTAATCTTAAATCTATTCAATCATGAAACAGTTATTAACTTTATTATTGCTGGGTACCACTTTTAGTGCCCTTGCTACTGTACATACTGTAAGTAACAGTCCAAGTACATTGGCTCAATTCAATACAGTACAGGCCGCAGTAAACGCCGCCGCCTCGGGAGATACTATTTATGTACACGGCAGCCCCAATATTTATGCAGCTTTTACACAAACCAATAAGCAACTAACTATTATGGGGCCAGGCTTTTCTCCAGATAAGAATTTGCCTTTTACTGCCTTAATATCAGGTTGTACAATAACTGGTGCAGCTTGTGCCAATTCAGAATACCAGGGTTTAACTTTTATCACTACTGTAAATATTGCTTCTAATAAACCCGATAATCTTCGTTTTATCAGAAACCATTTTTTCAATCTTTCGATTTCAATCAATCAGGGTGGTGTAACCTATTCCGGTTATCTGTTTGAAAGTAATTTGTTTGATAACAGCAGCGCAGAAGCAACTACCAGCAGCACTTACCAGAATTTTCTTTTTCAAAATAATTATTTTTATGAAAATGGAGCAATAAGAGATGCGAATTTTACTGGCTTTTTTAATTCTGTAAATGTATTGTTCAATCACAACCTTTGGTTTGGTCCGGGATCAGGCGTTAGAAATGCGGCAACCAGCAGTAACAATCGGTTTTTAACTTTTACCAATAATATTTTTGTAAGACGCAATGCTTCCAATAGTATTTCCTCCAGCACTTATAACAATAATATTACGTTTTATCCAGCAGGCTCTACTAACCCTGGTGCACCATGGACATTGAATGGCAATGTTGATGGTGGGGGAAATGTAGATAATCAAGATCCACAAATGGCCGCACAGGCATCTGTAAATGCAGGTACTAATAATTCACTGGCAGATTACACCATTGCTGCCGGTCCCGCCAATAATAGTGGCAGCGATGGTAAAGACATGGGATTGTTATACGATCCCACAGGCAGTTTAAATTTTGCCAATAGCCGCAACAGCCGCTTGCCAAGAATTTTTAGTATGAACATTGTAAACCCCACTGTACCTGCTGGTGGAAACATTACTGTGAATGTGGATGCAAGGATCAGCAATTAATGTAACCTTCTTTCATTAACTTTTAAAAGGAGGATAACATGAGAAAAATAATATTATTAATAATATCAGCCGGTTGGAGTATGCTCTTGCATGCACAAACTATTACTGCCGCTGAATTTTTTGTAGATACCGACCCGGGTGCTGGTAATGGAACACCAATAACAATTACAACCCCGGGTGCTACTGTAAATTTTGCAGCATCAGTGCCTACCACATCATTGTCTGCCGGCTTTCATTTTGTAGGCATACGTACAAGAGATGATTTGGGTAAATGGGGTTTGTATGAGAACCGTGGTTTTTTTATAAGCACTGCTACTACTAATGTAAGCAATATAGTAACAGCAGAATTTTTTGTTGATGCTGACCCGGGTGTAGGTAATGGAACTCCAATCACAATTACATCAGGTCCCAATCCTGTATTTGTTGCCAATGTTCCTACCACATCACTTACTAGTGGTTTTCACTTTGTAGCTATCCGTACAAAAGATGCAGATGGTAAATGGGGTTTATTTGAAAACCGTGGTTTCTTTATTAGTTCTTCCACCACAAATGTTTCCAACATAATAGCCGCAGAATTTTTTGTAGATAGTGATCCGGGTGTTGGCAATGGTATTCCCATCACACCAATTACTGCAGGAGCTAACCCGGTTTTTGTTGCCAACGTTCCAACTACTTCATTAGGCGGAGGTTTTCATTTTGTTGCTATTCGCACAAAAGATGCAGATGGTAAATGGGGCTTGTATGAGAACCGTGGTTTCTTTATTAGTTCTTCCACTACTAATGTTACCAATATAGTAGCCGCAGAATTTTTTGTGGATAGTGATCCGGGTGTAGGTAATGGTACTGCTATCACTCCATTTACTGGTGGGCCCAATCCGGTGTTCGTTGCCAATGTGCCTACTACATCATTGGCAAGTGGATTTCATTTTGTTGCCATACGTACCAGAGATGCTGAAGGCAAATGGGGCTTGTATGAGAACCGTGGCTTTTACATCAGCACCGCTACTACCAATGTTACCAATATAGTAGCTGCAGAATTTTTTGTGGATAGTGATCCGGGAGTTGGTAATGGAACAGCTATTACACCAATTACTGCCGGGCCTAATCCGGTGTTCGTTGCAAATGTTCCTACTACATCATTGGCAAGTGGATTTCATTTTGTTGCCATACGTACAAGAGATGCTGAAGGCAAATGGGGCTTGTATGAAAACCGTGGCTTCTACATCAGCACACAAACAAACAATGTGAGCAATATGGTAGCTGCCGAATATTTTATTGATGCCGATCCGGGTGTAGGTAATGGTACGCCATTCACTATACCGGGTGGTAGCAGCTTCAACCAAAATTTTGTATTAAATATTCCTTTGGGTACTTCTCCCGGACAACACTTTGTTGCTATAAGAGTTAAAGGTGCAGAATGGGGCCTATTTGATTTTGATACTATAAATGTAGCTGGCTCATTGCCATTAAATCTGCTAAGCTTTACTGCATACAAACAACAAAGTTCTGTACAATTAAAATGGAAAACAGATAATGAAGTAAACACTTCTCATTTTGATGTGGAGAAAAGCAGCAACGGAACGGTGTTCACAAAATTTGCTACAGTGGCTTCTGCCAATAGTGGTGGTGTACATGATTATGCTTACCAGGACTTACAACCTTTTAGCGGAGTAAATTTTTATAGATTGAAGCAAGTGGATATTGATGGCCGTTTCAAATACAGCCAAATAGTACGAGTATTGTTTGATAGTTATGGTAAACCACTTACTGTATATCCTAATCCTGCTTCACAATTTGTTCAGTTTGATTTTGGTGGAAGAGAAAATACCGTGTTAGTTAATGTATATAATGCAGTAGGCAGCCAGGTAATGACGGTTTCGTTGGCCAATCAATTGCCATTGAAATTAAATATTGAAAAACTGCCGGCCGGAAAATATATGGTACAGTTGAGTGATGGAGAAACAGTACAAAGTGGAAGTTTTATTAAACAATAATTACTAACCACCACAACTAAATGACATGTTAGAATGTATCATTAAAACAATTTTATCGATCGGCCTGCTGGTATTTGTTATTTCATTGTTTCACTGAACGAAAGCAGAATGTTTTCACTCATTGGTGGTTTAATTACCAACAAGCAGTAGTGCAGTTTTGGAATATATAGTCAACTCTTATTTTATAAACTGATGTGTGATAGAAAGTCACAATCACTATTATTAGTGATTGTGACTTTCTTTTTAAAGAGCATCTTTAAACTATAAAATGATTGAGCATGAAAGCATTTTTCTTTACAATAATAGCAGTTTTTCTTGCTTTGGCAGGTATGTCACAAACAGGTAATGTAGGCATTAATACAGCAACGCCACAAGCCATGCTGCATGTAAAAGACAGCAGTGTGCTCTTTACAGGGCCGGCTTCATTACCTTCAGTTCCCGGCAATCCACCTGTAAGTGGAATAGGTACAAGAATGATGTGGTATAGCAACCGGGCAGCTTTCAGGACTGGATATGTGGATGGTTTAAATTGGGATAAAGACAGTACCGGTGTTTATTCGTTTGCCACTGGTTACGATACAAAAGCTAAAGGCGAAAATTCTTTTGCATCTGGGTTTAGAACAAATGCCAGCGGAGGTTTTTCTTTTGCAGCAGGTTTTAATACTGTTGCGGAAGGGCAGCGGTCTGCTGCATTTGGTAATAATACATTTTCACGGTTTAGTGATGGAATGGTATTGGGAACTTTTAATGATACAAGCGATATGTTTTTTACGCCAGGTGTATATACTCCAACACTGTTTGCAGTAGGTAATGGAACAGCTAACAATAACCGCAAAAATGCTTTTACAGTAGCTGCTAATGGACGTGTAGGTATTGGTACCACGAATCCGCAGGCAGCTTTGCAAATTATTAATCAAAATTCTTTAGATCAGCACATTGCATTAAACTCTATATTTAACAGTATTGATACGGCTTACATTAAATATGAAGACCACCGTATGCAATTCAGAAACACAAATGATTTTGGTTCCTTCTGGGATTTTCAAAACAAATCGGGTGTTACGCAATGTATCATTAGTTCTAACGGAGATGTTGATATTAAAGGAAGATTTACAATGGGGCCAAACAGATCTTTAGGCGTTAATACCACCAGCCCCTTTGCACCTGTTCATATAATTAATAATGCGGCATCAGGAGGAAGTTTTAATGCCAAAGCCGGTATCATTATGGAAGATAATGATCATGCTTATATGCAATTTTCCAACCCCAATAACAGAGAAGCCGGGCTGCTCTCCGGTAATGCTTCAACAACAATTCGCAGCGCAATAATATTTTCAATTGACAGCGCTTTATTATTTAGAGCCGGTGGTAACAGCACCCGTGTAACCATTACAAAAGTTGGCGATATGGGTATAGGTACGGGGGCACCTGCAGCAAAAATTGATGTGAATGGAGATTTTAAATTGGGTGCTGCCGGTACTGTTTTAACTAATGTAATTAAAGTTACTGTAAATGCAAATGTTCCGCCAGTTGCTGCGGTTACAACTGCAGCATTTACATTTAATATTCCAAATGCAGTTATAGGTGCTGTGGCTATGGTCTCGCCTGGTGGTACACTAAATGCAGGAATGGTAATGGCATCTGCAAGAGTATCAGCAGCAAATACAGTTGAAGTAAGATTTGCAAATACAACAGCAGCACCCATTGATCTGGCGGCAATGGATTTTTTTATTGTAGTAATACAATAAAATCATGCAGAAAATGATTTTAAAATTTACACTGATAGAAATAAATAAAAAATGAAACAATCAATTTTTTTTCTTGCATTTATTTTTCTTCATACTTTATTGTATGCACAATCTGTTTCTATTAACACAGATGGAAGTGTTGCCAGCAGCAGCGCTTTGCTGGAAGTGAAAAGTACTACCAAAGGATTATTAATTCCCAGAATGAGTAAGACAGAAAAAAATGCGATTACTTCACCTGCCGCAGGTTTATTGATTTATCAAAATGCACCCGATAGTATTGGCTTTCATTATTACGATGGCAGCAACTGGCTTTGGCTGGAAGCTTTAGCCAATGCCGGCTGGAAAACAAACGGAAACACAGGTACTGATACAGCGGTAAATTTTATTGGCACTACAGATAATATGCCTTTGCGCTTTAAGCAAAATGGACAATACCTTGGCCAGTGGGATATAAATAAAGGCAACTATTTAATTGGCGACCGGGCCGGAATTCAAAAGCCTGGGGCCATGCAGAATTCAATAGCCATTGGAGACAGCGCATTGGCAGATATAGGGAGTGTTGTATCTCCTGCAACTTCCGATTACAGCATCGCTGTTGGTTATAAGGCATTAAAAAAGCACCAGTCGCAAATTGGTAATATTGCTGTAGGTGCATTTACATTGCAGAATTTTGTTTCGAACAGTGGCGGTGGTTTTGGGAGTGTTGCAGTAGGTTACCAGGCAATGAATAAAATATTAACCGGCGAACAAAATGTTGGAATTGGCGCATTTTCATTAGTTAATGATACAACAGGTGTTGGTAATACTGCAATGGGAGCAGGATCTTTAGGCAACAAGAAAACAGGTAATTTTAATACAGCCAGCGGCTTTTATGCAGGCGTTACTTTGCGTATTGGAAATAACAATACATTCCTTGGAGGAAATGCTTATTCTGCGTTAGATAGTTTGCAAAATGCTGCAGCCATTGGTGCTTTTACACAGGTTGATACTAGTAATGCGATGGTGTTGGGTAGTATCAATGGGGTAAACAGTGCCACTGCAAATGTGAATGTAGCCATAGGAACAACCAAACCAAAAGCAGCATTGCATGTAAGCAGGGGAAGTTCGGGTACTGTTTTAAATATGCCTTCCAACAGGATCAGTTTATTTGAAGATAATGTATCAAACTATATACAATTATTAAGTCCCGATGCAAACGAAACCGGAATGTTAGCTGGCAATGCAGCAACATTAATTAAAAGCGGTATTATTTTTACCGCCGACAGTACCATACAATTAAGAACAGGGGGTAATAATACAAGAGTTATAATTGATGATAACGGCAGCGTTGGTATTAATACCCTGCCTTTTATTCCATTAAGTAAATTAGATGTAAACGGATCTTTTGGTAATGCAATAAGAATAGTTACAGCAACAACAACTTTAGATGAAAATGATCATACCATAATATTAAACAGCCCGGTTGTTGCAGCTATACTGGTTAATCTACCATTAACAAATACAGTAATGAAAAGAGAATACACACTTGTAAATCAAAATAGCTTTAACCATGTAACAAATTTTCAATACAGGGATTTTACAAACACTGCTGTTTCAACCATACCAGCCAATACCAGCATTACATTACAGGCAACACCAGGTGCCTGGTACAGGGTGAGATAAATTCCTGATAAATGGTAAAAAATAATTTAGAAACCCTTTTGCTGCTCTCCATCAATATACGGCGATCGTAAAGCCACAGGCTTTTTGCTGCGTTTACGCAATTGAAGGTTTAAAACCTCTACACCTAACGAGAAAGCCATAGCAAAATAAACATAGCCATGGGGTATTTCAAATTTTTCTACATGCACGCCATCTACAATTAAGGTAAAGGCATCCGGAATTTCTTCAGTTGCAATGGGAGATGCAAGCAATGCTATGGGTAGATCTAGTGTGGCATTTGGTCGTAGCACTGCTTTAGGCGAATATGGAGTTGCAATGGGTAATAGTTCAGCTTACGGGTTTGGTTCTGTAGCTATTGGGGAAGGTAATTTTGCACCGGGGGATAATTCCATGGCATTGGGTTTTTCAACAGTAGCAAGCGGTGATCATTCTACTGCACTGGGAAGACAAACTAATGCCACAGGATTTTATTCCACAGCCATGGGTGATTTTACTACAGCATCAGGATCTTTTTCAACAAGTATGGGAAATCAAACTACAGCATCAGGATCTGGTTCAACAAGTATGGGAAATCAAACTACAGCATCAGGATTTGTTTCACTGGCAACAGGATATGAAACAGTATCATCAGGAGCTTATTCTACATCAATGGGATTTAGAAATTCATCTAAGCCCTTCGCCTCATTTGTAATAGGACAATATAATGATTCTATTGCCACCAGTTCGCCAACAACCTGGGTAGCTACTGACCCTGTTTTTATGGTTGGTAATGGTAGTGCTGATAATGCGAGAAACAATGCACTTACCGTTTTGAAAAACGGAAACATGGGTATCAGCATTTCTTCTCCGCAATATGGGCTGCATGTGGTAAACAATAATAATGCTGACGGAGGATATGTAAACGGTATTATGGTAGAAAATAGTTCACCAACGGCTTCTGCTGGGGAAGCTGCTATTTCATTCAAAAACCAAAGCTTCCTGAATCCTAATGCCAAATGGATTGTTGGCTTAAATCAGTCTTCCAGTTTCAGGATAGATTATGGTGAAACATTTGCCGGCGGTTCTCCAATGGCTTTAGACACCACCGGCAATATGACTATTGCTGGCATCCTTACCCAAAACAGCGATGCAAGGCTTAAAACAAATATTCATCCATTACAAAATAGTTTGCAAAAAATATTATTGGTAAACGGCTATCAATACAACTGGATAGATAAAACCAATGATAATAGTTTGCAAACCGGTGTGCTGGCGCAGGAAGTAGAAAAGCAAATGCCCGAGCTGGTAAAAACGGATGCTGAAGGAACTAAAAGTGTAAACTATAGTGGCATGATACCTTACCTGATTGAAGCTGTAAAGGAATTAAAAAGCGAAAATGAAATGCTGAAAAAACGTATTGAACTTTTGGAGCAACAAAAAAAGTAAGCCATCATACACTACGAACAATAAGTGAATACAGCAGAAGGTATAATCAACAATAAATAAAACAAACAAAATGAACAATTCAAACAATTCTTCAACAGTACTTGTAGCAGGTGCTACCGGCTATTTAGGCAGTGAAATTTGTCGTCAGTTAATTGCGAAAAATAAAACTGTCAAAGGTTTGGTACGTACCACATCAGATTCAAATAAAGTAGCTTATTTAAAAGAATTAGGCGTTGAAACTATTGAAGGCGATTTGAAGCATAAGGACTCATTAGAAAATGCTTTAAATGGAGTTTCAGCCATAATTTCAACGGTTTCTTCAACTTTATCAAGGCAGGAAGGTGATTCAATTCAAACAGTGGATGATGAAGGCCAAAATAATCTAATTGAAGCTGCTATAAGTAGAGGCGTAAGTCAATTTATATATGTTTCATTTTGTGCTATGGGTGATTGCCCTCTG
>JANNMN010000001.1:0-52973 GCA_031397865.1 Chitinophagaceae bacterium | reverse complement strand
GTCCATTGGTGATGGCGACTCCATATCCTTTTTCACATCCGCTGTTGCTTTGCTCTGGTCGGGAGTGTCTTCATAAATAAAGGATGCTTCCAGCTCGATCTGCATATAATTATCGGGAGTATGCTGAAAGCCATGCTGTGCCTTCCGTTTGGCATAAAGCTTTATCAGGTCAAAAGCGATTTCTTTAACCTTGGTTTTTGTTTTCTCTTTTAGTTTATTCCAGACATCACTGCCGAGTTTATTTATTTTCGGCACACTGCCATCTTTGCCGGTATACTTAGCTATCTTATGCAGGCTGTTGATGTTTACATATAAGATATCGGTGTCTTTATAAATCAACCGAACAGCTTCCTGTAATCTTCCGTTCACTTCTATTTTTTGCAAGCCGCTGAAAATTCCAACACCATGGTCAATATGTGTAACAAAATCTCCGGGTTGCAATTCACGAAGAGTTCTGAGTGTAATTGCCTTGTTCTTATTGTAAGCCTGCTTTACTTTATACTTATGATAACGTTGAAAAACCTGGTGATCGGTATAACAAACAATTTTCTGATCTTCATCGATAAATCCCTCATGAATGGAAGTTGCAATTGGATTAAAAATAATTTCGGCTTTCAAATCATGGAAGATACTCCGCAACCGCTCCAGCTGTTTTGGGTTTTCTGCAAAAATGTATAGCTGAAATTTTTTAGCTTCCCAAACTTTCAAATCCTTTATCAATAAATCAAATTGCCGGTTGAAGGCGGGTTGTTCTTTCGTATGAAACTCAATTTCGAAATTGGCAAGATGCGATTGAAAGCCGAACTCCACTAAATGCTTTTTGTTAAGTTCATGTTCCAAATTGGCAGCCGTTATAAAATCATCCGTACCAACATCATTTTTTATTAATTTATCATCCTGATCTTCCTGTTCTTTTCGCTTTGCTGCTTTTTGTCCGGCGATTGTTGTGTTCGCCAGGAAAGATGCCTTTATTTCTGCCTGCAAACCCAGAAATGCAGCTAGGTCATCTTCACTTTCTGTCAACCGTTCTTTACACAGTTCATAATCCTGCATCCATACCACGGTATTTTGTGGTAAAAAATCAAATAAAGAAACCTGTCCTTCACTTTCAAATTGTGTATGCACATTGGGGATGATGCTTACCTGTAATAGTTTTCTTTCACTCAACTGTGTTTCTGGATCAACGATGCGGATGGAGTCCACATCATTTCCAAATAACTCTACCCGGTAAGGTTTTTCATTGCCAAAAGAATAAATATCAAGAATACCGCCTCGTATAGCAAACTGTCCCGGTTCATATACAAAATCGGTTCTGTCAAAACCATAGTCAGCTAATTTCAACAACAGGTCTTCAACATTCAGCCTATCGCCAGATTTTATATGTATGATGTTGGAAGAAAGTGTGGAAGGCAATACCACTTTTTCAAACAATGCCTCAGGATAAGTAACCAATACTTTTTTATTTCCCCCGGCTGCTATTTTTGTTAAAGCTTCAGTGCGAAGCATAACATGAGAAGAATTGAGTAACTGGTAATTCTTCCGGTTTTTAAATGATGAAGGAAAATAAAAAACATCCAATGCCTCTGTCAAATTTTCCAACGTATTGTGGAAGTAAGCCGCTTCTTCCGCATCATTTAGAATAATCAAATGGTTTAACTGCGAACAGGAGGGATGTAAAAAAGCTACTGAAACTACAAACTGTGATGAACTTCCCTGTAAATTTTTAAGATAAATTTTTTGAGATTGGGCAATAGTGAGCCTGTCCGCCAATTGAAAAAGGCGGGGGGTATTCTGATACTGTTCCAACAATTCCTTTACACCCATGCGAAGGTCAAAGATAATTCATCCTGAAAAAAGGCTGCACAATAATTTCCCTGTTTCAGAAGGTATAACAGTTTTATTGGTTTTACCTTTATCGAAACCAACTGATAATGGCTCTGCAACCCTGGCGCAAAGGAAATGTAATAAGGATAGAAGATTTTACCCATAACACCAGGCGGTTCTGGATTGAAGTTTCGGAACTTGAAAGATTTGATTTTATTCCCGGCCAGTTTGTTACTCTCGACTTGCCCATTCATGAAAAACCCAATAAAAGATGGCGCAGTTATTCTATATCCTCCTGGCCCGATGGCAGTAATATTTTTGAACTGCTGATTGTACATACACCAGGCGGCCTGGGTACTACTTATCTTTTTAATGAATTAAAAGTTGGTGATGAATTGACTTTCCGTGGAGCACAGGGTGTGTTTACTTTACCCCCCAGCCTGGAAAAAGATGTATTTTTTATTTGCACCGGCACCGGTATTGCCCCGTTCAGAAGCATGGTCAATCATATTCAGCTTCACAACACTACGATTAAAAATATCCATCTCATTTTTGGTTGCCGCAAAAAAGAAGACCTTCTTTATTATGATGAACTGAAAGAACTGGAACAAACATTACCCGGCTTCCATTATCACCCCACACTTTCCCGTGAGCATTGGGAGGGGCATCATGGATATGTTCACCCTATCTACCAGGAGCTTTGTAAAAATAAACCCGATGCACTTTTTTTCCTCTGCGGCTGGAAACATATGATTGATGAAGCCAAAAAACATATTCTCGAAATTGGATATGATAAAAAAGCAATACACCTGGAACTTTACGGTTAAATTTTCTTCAACATCGCATATAACTAATAAAGATGATATTCCACAACCAGGCCGTTGATAATTGTCATGTTTGGTTTTAACGCATAGTTGCTATATTCGTACAAACCAAAAAATTATGGGTGCATCTTCACTCATTGTACTGATTATTTCCGCCATTGCCTTTTCCGGCATCGCTATTCTTATCTCTAAAATTGTTTTAAAAGCCACCACCAATAAACAAAAAGGTGAGCCATACGAATGTGGTGTTCCCACACAGGGAAAGACATGGGTGCAATTAAATGTTGGCTATTATTTATTTGCCCTGATATTTTTAATTTTTGATGTAGAACTTGTTTTTCTTTATCCGTGGGCGGTGGTAGCAAAAAGTATGGGATGGATAGCTTTGATTGAAATTGTTATTTTCTTTTTCATATTATTTATGGGCTTTTTGTATGCGCATAAGAAAGGGGCATTAAAGTGGATGTGAGTGCAGAGGTTTATTAGTTAATTGGTTAATTAGTTAAAAAGTAATGAACGAGAATCAAAATAAAACAGTTGATTTTCCCGGAAAGATTGAAGAAATTCCGGGTGGTGGAATTGTATTGAGTAAACTGGATGATATTATTAATTGGGCAAGGTCTAATTCTTTGTGGCCACTCACTTTTGCTACCAGTTGCTGTGGTATAGAAATGATGGCAACCGCTTCTGCTAAATATGATTTCTCAAGATTTGGTTTTGAAGTGGCAAGAGCTACACCCCGACAAGCCGATGTAATAATTATAGCCGGAACTATTGTAAATAAAATGGGACCGGTATTAAAACGATTGTACGACCAGATGGCCGACCCGAAATATGTAATTGCCATGGGAGCCTGTGCCATCAGCGGCGGGCCTTTTTTTTATAATACCTATTCTGTGGTAAAAGGGGCCGACCATATTATTCCGGTTGATGTGTATGTGGCCGGTTGCCCGCCAAGACCGGAAGCATTATTACATGCATTGATAACATTACAGGAGAAAATAAAAAGTGGAATGACGAGGGAACAAATAAAAACCAAAAACCCCAACCCCTAAAGGGGCTTTAGAGGTTTAAAGTATAGAATGAACTAATGAATGCTGAAGAACTAAAAATAAAAATTACTGAACTGCTTCCATCCGCTGCTTTTGAAGAAGCTAGTGAATGGCTAACTATTAATATTGAGCCGAAAGATTGGCTGCCTCTTGCACAACAACTCAGAAATGATGCATCACTGCATTTCGATTATCTTTTTTGCCTTACCTGTATTGACTGGAAGACACACCTTACCATGGTTTATCATTTAACTTCTACCAGATATCGTCACAACATCGTTATTAAATCAAAGTTGGATAGAACCAACCCGGAAATAGAAACTGTTTCTCATATTTGGAGAACGGCTGATTTTCATGAACGGGAAGCATATGAAATGTTTGGAGTGAATTTTTTGAATCATCCGGATTTACGATTATTGATTTTACCAGACGGATGGGAAGGAAAAAATCCGATGCGAAAAGATTTTGAGGATGCGGTGAATATGATAAAATTATAGAACCCCCTGTCTCCCTAAAGGGGAGACTTAGGTCAGTCAGTCTTTGCGATTAAATTGTATGTTGAAAGTAATAAGTTTAAATTTTATTCCGATTGTACAGAGAGACAACCATAGTAAATGATTCAACGCAAATCTCCTCCGATGGTGGGGCCGGAGATTTAATTATCAACGTCGGTCCGCAGCACCCTGCTACTCATGGTGTATTGCATTTGGTTATTACTTTGAATGGTGAAACGATTAAAAAAGTAGAGCCGCATCTTGGATACATCCATCGCTCCATTGAAAAAATGTGTGAGAGTCTTACGTACCGTCAATTTATTTACGTTACCAGCCGCATGGACTATTTATCGGCACATATTAATAATCATGGTTGTGCCATATGTGTGGAGAATGGCATGCAGATAGAAATACCCCCGAGGGCACAGGTGATAAGAGTATTGATGGATGAACTAACAAGAATTGCATCGCATGAACTCTGGTGGGGAGCAATGGCAATGGATGTTGGCGCCTTCACTCCTTTCTTTCATGCATTCAGAGAAAGAGAAACCATTAATGATATAATGGAAGAAACCTGCGGTGCAAGGTTGACGATGAATTATATTGTTCCCGGTGGTGTGATGTATGATCTGCATCCGAATTTTCAACAACGGGTAAAAGATTTCATCAAATTATATAAAAGTAAGATTCATGAGTATGATGAAATGGTAACCGGCAATATCATTTTTCAAAATCGTATGAAGAATGTAGGAGTAATTTCTGCTGAAGATGCCATCTCCTGGGGATGCACAGGGCCGGTGGCAAGAGGCAGCGGTGTTAGTTGTGATATCCGAAAGCTATATCCGTATGAATTATATGATAAAATAGAGTTTGATGAAGTTTTGGAAACCGCCGGTGATTCTTTTGCCCGTTATATGGTAAGGGTAAGAGAAATGAATCAATCGATCCGCATCATAGAGCAATTGATCGATAATATTCCCGAAGGGGATTTCCAGGCAAAAACAAAAGCTGTATTGAAATTACCAAAAGGAGAATTCTATTCAAGAGTAGAAACAGCCAGAGGAGAGTTGGGAGTTTATATAGTAAGTGAAGGTGGCACGACTCCTTACAGAATTAAATTCCGTTCCCCGGGATTTTCTAATCTTTCCATTCTTGACCATATGATAAGAGGCGGAAAGATTGGTGATTTGATTGCGGCAATGGGTACGTTGGATTTGGTAATACCGGATATTGATAGGTAAGGCGGGTGGTGGGGTGATGCCATGAAAACGGGACGTACAAGTGAGTGACACAACAGGCGATGCCATGAAAAACAAAAGCTGGTAATAAAATAAATGTGGAGCTTTTCTAACATAGCAAACAATATTCATGAATGGTTGAGTGCAAACTTTAACCCGACATGGACAATGATCATTGAAATGGTGATTGCCGGTGTGGCGGTGATTAGTTTGTTTGCATTGCTGGGATTGGTATTAGTCATCATGGAAAGAAAAGTTTCGGCGTGGATGCAAATACGACTTGGACCAAACCGTGTAGGACCAAAAGGAATGTTTCAATCATTAGCAGATACATTAAAATTATTAGTGAAAGAAGGATTGACGCCGGATGGTGCAGATAAATTATTATTCAACCTGGCGCCATTTATTGCAATGATAGTAGCGATGCTACTGATGGCGCCGATTGCATTCGCCAAAAATTTTCAGATGTGGGATTTGAACATTGGTGTGTTATATGTTTCCGCGGTTTCATCACTAATGGTAATAAGTATTTTAATGGCGGGATGGGCCAGCAATAATAAATATTCATTGCTCGGAGCCATGCGCAGCGGTGCACAGATTGTGAGTTATGAATTATCAGCAGGTTTATCTGCGTTATGTATTGTAGTGCTGTCGGGCAGTTTAAGTGTTGGCGATATTATTCAATCGCAATCAAATGGCTGGTGGATATTTAAAGGACATATACCCGTCATCATTGCATTCGTTACATTTATTATTGCAGTAACGGCGGAAACAAACAGGGCACCTTTTGATATGGCCGAAGCAGAATCTGAATTAACAGCCGGGTTTCATACCGAATATTCGGGAATGAAATTCGCTTTGTTCTTTTTAGCAGAGTATGTGAATGTGTTTATTGTCTGTGCCATCGGTGCTACTTTATTTTTGGGAGGCTGGATGCCGTTACACATTGGCAACTGGGAAGGATTTAATAATGCAATGGATTATATTCCTTCGAGCCTTTGGTTTTTTGGAAAAACATTTTTCCTGATTTTTCTTATCATGTGGTTTCGGTGGACGTTTCCAAGATTACGGATTGACCAGTTATTAAATCTTGAATGGAAATATTTATTACCAATCAGCATGGTTAATTTGCTGCTGGTAACATTGATGGCGATATTGGGGTGGCATTTTTGAAACCCCCAACCCCTGAAGGGGAGTTAGGAAACTCATCCTGATTGGAGAGGTGAATTAAATGAGTAATTGTTCTTTAGTTAATTGGGGTGGATTATGAACCAAGCTTCAGTTCCCTGAGCATCATCTGTTGCGTCGCACTCTTCAGGGTTCTGTTCGCTGCTCAACAATTGAAATAAAAAATGTTTATAGTTAAATACATAAAAGAAGTTTACAACGGAGTAAAATCACTGCTTGTCGGCATGCGCCGCACTGGTTATTATTTTACACATCACAAAGAGATCATCACACAGGAATATCCGGACAATAAGGATACGTTGAATTTGCCGGAACGGTTTAAAGGCGAAGTGGTATTAATACATGATGAAAATAATGAGCACAGTTGCACCGGCTGTACGGCTTGTGAACTGGCTTGCCCGAATGCCACCATAAAAATTGTAACAAAGTTTGATATAATGCCAGATGGCAAAAAGAAAAAAGCGATTGACAAGTTTGTTTATCATCTTGAATTGTGTACTATGTGCAACCTGTGTATTGTAGCTTGCCCTACAGATGCAATTAAGATGGCACAAACTTTCGAACACAGTGTGTTTGACAGAAATAAGTTGACGAAGATTTTAAACAACCCAGGCTCGAAAATTAAGGAAGGGGTAGAGTAAACCCCAACCCCTAAAGGGGCTTTGGAGGTTTAAAGACAAAGTGAACAATTAAAGTGAGTGGAATGAACAACAATGAATAATTAAAATTAATAATTTCTTGAGTGGATCGACGATCATATTTTATTTATTAGCCGCACTTACTTTGGGAAGTGCTTTGCTATCCGTTTCTACCCGGCAAATTTTCCGGGCAGCTATTTATTTATTATTTACTTTAATAGGTATTGCAGGAATTTACTTCTGGCTCAATTACCAGTTTATTGCGGCGGTTCAAATCGTTGTGTATGTAGGTGGCATTGTAGTACTGATTATTTTTTCCATTTTTCTTACACAACAGGCCGGAGAAAAATTGCCCAAACAAAAACTGGGAAGAAAATTATTTGCTGCGTTGGCAGTGTTTTGTGGTTTTGGATTAACGATCCTACAGATTAACCAGCATATTTTTTATCCAACATCGGAAGGAGCAATAGATCCAAGTGTTCGCAATATCGGCGAAAAAATGCTGAATGTGAACGACAGTGGATACGCATTGCCTTTTGAAGTAATAAGTATGTTGTTGCTGGCGGCGATGATCGGATGTATTGTTATTGCATTACGAACAAAACCGGAAACGAAATGATGCAACCAGGACTATACCATATTTTATTCATCAGTGCTGCACTATTCTTTATTGGAGTGTATGGTTTTCTCACAAGAAGAAATCTTATCACCATGCTGATGAGTATAGAACTGATACTAAACAGTGTGAACCTTAATTTCATTGCATTCAATAAATATTTGTGGCCGCATCAAATGGATGGTTTGTTTTTTACTTTGTTTATTATTGCCATAGCAGCTGCTGAAGCGGCGGTGGCTATTGCCATTATTATTAATTTATACAGAAGCCATAATTCTATTGATGTGGAAAATGCAGAAGAATTGAAATACTAGACCTCTATCCCCTAAAGGGATGTTGGGAAATGATTAAAATAAATGAATCAGTCTTTATCCATACTGCTTATAATTTTACTACCATTATCCGGGTTTTTAATACTTGGATTATTTGGAAGAAAATATTTTAAGAAAAGCTCTGGCATGATCGCCACAATTTTTCTATTGGCATCCACATTCCTTGCTTTATATACAGCCTATCAATATTTTTTTGTTTACGGAAAAGTAGACGGTGTTTATCAAAAATTTGTTCCGCTGAGTTACACCTGGCTGGAATTCTCCAAAGGCGTTTCTATTGATATGGGAATTCTTCTCGATCCGATTTCGGTGATGATGCTGGTGGTTGTGACGTTTATTTCACTAATGGTGCATATATACAGCCTCGGGTACATGAAAGGCGAAGAAAGATTTCCTGTTTATTATTCTTTTCTTGGATTGTTTACTTTCTCCATGCTTGGGTTAGTTATCTCTTCCAATCTTTTTCAGATTTATATTTTCTGGGAACTGGTGGGAGTATCATCATTCTTACTTATCGGCTATTATTATAACAAGCCTTCAGCTGTTGCTGCGTGCAAGAAAGCATTTATTGTTACCCGGTTCGCCGACCTCGGTTTTTTGATTGGTATATTAATATTATCATTCAGTTCAGGTACGTTGGATTTTAATACAATGATCGCAATACTGACTTCACCAGAATCAGGTGCAATAAAAAATGCTGCCGCTTCTTCTTTTCTCGGTGCTTCGGTATTAACATGGGGAGCAGCATTGGTATTTATTGGCGGTGCCGGAAAGAGTGCTATGTTCCCCTTGCATATCTGGCTGCCCGATGCAATGGAAGGCCCCACTCCTGTTTCTGCATTAATACATGCAGCTACGATGGTGGTGGCGGGTGTTTTTTTAGTTGCAAGATTATTTCCCGTATTCTCTATCACCACTCCCGGTGTATTGGAAATGGTTGGGTGGGTGGGAGCCATCTCCGCTATTATCGCTGCTATTATCGCCTGCACACAAACGGATATAAAAAGAGTACTGGCTTATTCCACCATGTCGCAGATTGGCTTTATGATGTTTGCACTCGGTGTATCTAAATATGGTGGTGAAGGAAGTTTGGGTTACACCGCATCTATGTTTCACTTATTCACTCATGCAATGTTCAAAGCATTATTATTCCTTGGTGCTGGGGCAGTTATTCATTATGTGCATAGCAATGAAATGAAAGATATGGGCGGATTAAGAAAGTTTTTGCCTATTACACATATTACTTTTTTAATTGCTTGTCTTGCTATTGCCGGTGTTCCTCCATTTGCAGGTTTTTTTAGCAAGGAAGAAATTCTGTTAGCTGCTTATCAAAATAATAAAATCATTTACTGGATTGCATTGCTTACATCAGGGTTGACAGCTTTTTATATGTTCCGCTTATATTTCAATATTTTCTGGAATAAACCGTATCACTCTCATAGTGAGAAGCATTCAGAAGGAGGCTTTTCTATGATGATGCCACTTATTTTATTATCTATTGGTGCAGCTGCTGCCGGCTTTATTCCTTTTGGAAAATATGTGAGTGCTGATGGTGCTCCATTAGAAAGTCATTTTCATTTACAATTCTCCATTGCGCCGGTGGCATTGGGACTACTTGGAATATTTACCGCCATGTGGTTGTATAAAATACAAAATGAAAGACCCGGTAAACTGGCTGCTTCACTTGGCAGCTTGTATAAAGCGGCTTATCATAAATTTTATATTGATGAGATTTATGTATTCATCACCAAAAAAATATTGTTCAACTTAATTGGCAGGCCAGCTGCATGGTTTGATAAGAATGTGGTAGATGGAATGATAAATTTAACTGGAAATACAACAGCAGCCATTTCGGAAGGAATAAAGAAAGTGCAATCGGGAAAAGTGCAGCAATATGCTGTTTACTTCCTTGCAGGTGTAATTGGGTTGGCGGTATTGTTTATTTATGTTTTGAAATAATAACTGAATGAATCTTTTATTACTCATACTTATTCCATTACTAACTGCTGTAGCTGCATTGCTTTCCCGCAATAAGCAACAAATTAGATGGATTTCATTAGCTGGATCTGTAATACAATTGGTAGCAGCATTTGTATTATTTGTTGCTTATAGAAATGAAATAGCTGCCGGAAATAATTCCCAAATGTTATTCGAACAGAGCTATTCTCTCTTTCCGGCCTGGCATATTAATTTTCACTTGGGTGTGGATGGAATTTCCATAGCCATGATTTTGCTTACTGCTTTTGTTGTCATCGCAGGAGTACTGGTTTCCTGGAATATTGAAAAGATGACAAAGGAATTTTATTTCCTGCTTATCTTATTGAGTCTAGGTGCTTACGGGTTTTTCATTTCTCTTGATTTATTTGTACTCTTCTTCTTCCTGGAAATTGCAGTGATCCCAAAATATCTGCTCATCGGCATCTGGGGAAGTGGTAAAAAAGAATACAGTGCCAATAAACTTGCATTAATGCTGATGGGCGGTTCTGCATTAGTACTCGTTGGCATACTGGGATTATATTTTTCTTCCGGTCATAGTTTTGATTTATTAAGTTTATCCCAACTGAATATTCCGATACAAACACAACGCATCATCTTTCCTTTATTGTTCGTTGGCTTTGGTGTGTTCACTGCATTATTTCCTTTTCATACATGGGTGCCTGATGGTCACTCGTCGGCACCAACAGCCGGGTCAATGTTTCTTGCTGGTATTTCGATGAAACTGGGTGGATATGGTTGTCTTCGTGTGGCCACTTATATTCTACCAGAAGGAGCAAAAGAATACTCCACCATCGTTATTGTGCTTGCTTCTATTGCTATTTTATACGGTGCCTTTGCTACGATGATGCAGAAGGATTTAAAATATATCAATGCTTATTCATCTGTCAGTCATTGCGGGTTTGTTTTACTTGGTATTGGTATGCTTACAAAAACAGCGATGACCGGAGCGGTGATGCAGATGGTGAGCCATGGCTTGATGACAGCTCTTTTCTTCGCCGTCATCGGAATGATCTATGACCGTACCCATACAAGACAGGTGAATGAAATGGGCGGACTGATGAAAGTGATGCCATTCATCACTACTTCTTTTTTTATTGTTGGATTATGTTCATTAGGCTTGCCGGGCCTTAGTGGTTTTGTAGCTGAGATGACCATCTTCATGGGTTCATGGGAACATACAGATGCATTTCATCGTATTGCAACCATTGCAGCCTGTATGTCCATTGTGGTAACAGCGGTATATATATTAAGAGCAATCGGAAATGTAGCGATGGGGCCAATAAAAGAAAATTTTTTACAGTTAGGCGATGCAAAGTGGAATGAAAAACTGGCCGCAGTGATTTTGATTGCTGGTATTCTGGCAATTGGCATTGCTCCTTCCTGGTTGAACGATTTAATAAGACCGGGGGCGGAAATAATAATGAATAAGATTACCGGAAAATAAAATAAATAAGATTGGATGAATGATTTTCTCACATTGATGAAACAAGAGTTGATGATAACCTTCATCATCTTCCTGTTGCTGTTTATAAAAATCGGCAAAGGGATGAAGAATGAAGGCCTGTTATCACTTATCCAGGTTCTATTACTGATAAATTTTATCGCCGGTTTCTTTCTGAATAAAGAAGGCGACTTATTTGGAAATATGTTTCATACCAATTCGCTGATCGCCTTTCAAAAAAATATTTTAAATCTTGGCGTCTATCTTATTTCATTGCTTTGTGCTGATTGGTTAAAGAAGACACCGCATTTATCTGAATTTTTTATTCTCATGCTATCAGCATCGCTGGGTATGTTCTTCATGATATCTAGTGGTAATCTTCTCATATTTTATTTATCGCTGGAACTGGCTACTATTCCGCTGGCAGCTATGGCAAATTTTGATCTGGATAAAAAACGTTCTTCCGAAGGTGCCATGAAAATGATTTTATCTTCCGCCTTTTCCTCCGGCATATTATTATTTGGTATTTCATTGATTTATGGCGCCACCGGAACTATCAGTTTTGCAGAACTACCGCAACAGTTAGATGGAAGTCCTTTGCAAATACTGGCTTTTGTATTTCTTGTTGCAGCGTTTGCATTCAAGCTTTCCATTGTTCCTTTTCATTTGTGGACGGCTGATGTGTATGAAGGATCTCCTATTGCTGCCACGGCATTTCTTTCTGTTATTTCAAAAGGAGCCATCGCTTTTATATTCATCAGTGCTTTGTACAATGTATTTCAACCGATGTACGAAGTGTGGTACAGCATGCTGGTGATATTGGCTATTGCTACCATGGTTATTGGAAATTTATTTGCATTGCGCCAGCAAAACATAAAACGATTCCTTGCTTTTTCTTCCATTGCACAAGTTGGTTTTATATTGGTGGGTATCAGCAATGGTGATAAAGCCGGTATTACTTCCGTTGTTTATTTTATTTTGATTTATGTGTTCTCTAACCTCGCTGCATTTGGTGTGGCATCAGTTATTGCAGAAAAAACTGGAAAAGAAAATGTGGATGATTATAAAGGGCTGTACAAAACAAATCCTTTCATTAGCTGGATATTGACTTTGGCTTTATTTTCATTGGCAGGTATTCCACCTACAGCCGGTTTCTTTGGTAAATTATTTTTGCTTACGGCCGGTGCCTCTAAGGGAAGTTATGTGTTCATCACCATTGCCACACTGAACATGATCATTTCGCTTTACTATTATTTACGGGTGGTAAGGGCCATGTTCATGGATAAGAATGAGCAGCCCATTGAAAAAATAAATACTAACCGGGTAACTAAATTTGCATTGATACTTTGTGCGGCAGGTATTGTACTAGTGGGCCTATTGAGTTGGATATATGAATACATTGAATCCTTAACATAAAGGAAATGGCTATTAATAAAAATCATGAATTTGAAGAACTAGATGGCGTTAAATGCGGCATCGTAGAAAAAAATGTATCGCCGGAACGGGTAGTATTTCTTAAAAGAATACTAGAATATAACCGCTATACAGTGGTGGTAGTTCCATCACCTGCACCAAAAGCCTCTGCTGCACCAAAACCTGTGGAAGGAGAAACAACAGTCCCACTTGCCGAAGTTCCAGCGAACAAGCCTGAAACATTTACAGTAGGTGTTACTGATTATACTTTTAATACGATCAATGCAATTTTTGGAAGGATGCTGAAAACTCCCGATGGGCATATTGTTACCCTAGCATACTGGCAACAAAAAGAAACGGTGAGTGATGATGAGATTCCTTATTATGAAAAATAAAATAATGAGTCATGGAAGTAAAAAATTTATTTGATACTAATGCAAAGCAAGATATTATTTCCCGTCTCAATAAACTGACTCCGCAATCTCAACAGGTATGGGGCAAAATGAATGTGGCACAAATGCTGGCACATCTGCAAGTGCCAATGGGGGTGGCATTAGGCACACATACCGTACAGGGCAACTGGCTGATGAAACTCATCTTGCCCTTCTTCAAAAAAAACTTGTACGATGAAAAGCCGTGGAAACAAGGATTGCCTACCGATAAAACTTTTGTAATGACCGGTCAATTAAAAGATTTTGAAAAGGAAAAAAATGCTTTGCTTGATATGCTTCACCGCTTTACGGAAATAAATATGATTAATGAGCAGCATCCGGTCTTTGGAAAGTTAACCAAAGAACAATGGAGCAAAGCCACCTGGAAACATATTGACCATCATTTGCGGCAATTTGGAGTATAATATCACTATTGACTAATGTCATATTTTTATAATTTCTTTAGGGCTAGTTTCGACTAGATTTTTCATTCATGAATCTCTGGAAAAATATCATCAATAAGCCTACTTAGTCCGGTTCCTCTTTGCTGCGAAGAAAACCATCTGCCTCTATTCCTTTTTTCATCGCTATTATTCCAGGTTGGTCATTTTTACTCGTTAAATCATCATGTATGAACACAATCATAGAACCTTTCCGTATAAAATCAGTAGAACCTATTTACTTTAACAGCAAAGAAGAACGCAAAATAGTTCTGGAAAAAGCTTTTTACAATCCCTTTCTGATTCATTCCAATGACGTTTTGATAGACTTGCTTACAGATAGTGGTACCAGTGCCATGAGCAGTAATCAATGGGCAGGAATCATGCAGGGTGATGAATCATATGCAGGCAGTCCCAGCTTTTTTCGTTTTGAAAAAACTGTACAGCAAATTACTGGCATGCCCTTAATTATTCCTACCCACCAGGGTAGAGCCGCAGAAAAAATATTATTCAGCATACTGGGTGGGAAAGGAAAATATTTTGTGAGTAATACATTGTTTGATACCACCAGGGCCAATATTGAATACTCAGGTGCAGAAGGCATTGATTTGATATGTGAAGATGGTAAACATCCAACTGTGCCTGCTTCTTTTAAAGGAAATATGGATGTTGGTGCTCTCAAAAAATTCGTTGCAGAAAAAGGTGCAGTCAATATTCCGCTATGCATAATTACTGTTACCAATAATTCCGGTGGCGGCCAACCGGTGAGTATGCAAAATATCAGGGAAGTAAAAAATGTTTGTATTCAAAATAATATTCCACTCTTCATTGATGCATGCCGCTTTGCAGAGAATTCTTATTTTATAAAACTGCGTGAAGAAGGTTATGCCGATAAAACAATTGCGGAAATTGCGAAAGAACTTTTTTCTTACGCAGATGGTTGTACCATGAGTGCCAAGAAAGATGCCTTTGCAAATATTGGTGGATTTCTTACCATGCATAATGAACAACTGGCACAGCAATGCCGCAATCTATTAATAATGACGGAGGGTTTCCCCACTTATGGCGGCCTTGCAGGCAGAGACCTGGAAGCCATTGCCATTGGATTGAATGAAGTGATGGATGAACATTATCTCCGATACAGAATAAGAAGTATTGAATATCTCACTAACAAATTAATTGCAACGGGTGTACCGGTAATGCAGCCTGCAGGTGGTCATGCAGTGTATCTTGTTGCCAACGAATTTCTGTCTCATATTCCTGTAGAACAATATCCAGGTCAGGCATTGGTTGGGGCATTGTATGTAAATGGGGGTATACGTTGTGTAGAAATCGGTTCCCTTATGTTTGGAAAATATGATGCGGATAAAAAATTAATTCCTGCTGCTTTGGAACTTGTTCGTCTGGCAATTCCAAGAAGAGTATATACACAAAGCCATATTGATTATGTAGCAGAAGTAATCATTGAAGTGTTTAATAACAGGAAAGAAATAAAAGGATTAACCATCATTGAAGAAGCTCCTACACTCCGGCATTTTACAGCCAAATTAAAATCCAATCCTGGCTGCGTGAGTTTGTCTTAATGCAGATATAAGAAGATGAAAGGAGGAGTTGTGTCTGCTGGAAAAAAGCCAATGGAGAAAATTATTTACCAAAATTAGAGTTGTTCGTTTTACTATTTCCGGCAGGGTGTATACACAGGCACATTTAGATGTGATTTAAGAATCGGCAGTATGAGTGATGAACTTCCTAATACGATAAAAGGAATAAATATGATTTATGAACCAAAATATTTACTTTTATTCCATGATATATAGAAAAAAGGTTAACTCTCCTTTTCCGGAATAAGCATCTCCTTCATTTGGTTTTCAGTAATAGCGAATTGATAATTTAATAGATCAAGTTCTTCATCAGCATTATACAGGTCTTTTATAAACTGATCTTTGCCTTTGCTGGATATACCTTTTATCCTGCGATAATAAATTATTCCATCCCGGAGATTTTGATAATAGGAAACATAATATTTTTTCTTTTTACGAAATTGTTCAGTAGAAATATCTTCTTCCAGTTGCTCTTTCAGGTAATCAATGTATAAATGCAGCTCTTTAATAAACATGTGTGGCCTGCCGGAATTTGTAAGTATATCTGACCTGCCATAAATATGATCGGTCATAGTTTGCAGCGAAACCACATTGGAAAAATTAGCAATGTTTGGACCGGGACAAACAGTTACTGCATTCAGTTTCTTTATAAATATTTCTTCATAATTAATTGCGGCAGCATTACTCAATCCCACACATAAACATTCTTTGGCCAATACATCATTCAATTGTTTATTGTATGACGCTTCGGGCAAATGAAGTGATTTCAATTGTGCAATTTTCAATTTTTGATATTTATGCGATGCCGTACAAATCGGCTCACGGGTAAACTCTGTATTGGAAGCCAGGTGCTTCTCGGTACAGGGGCTACCGGGCTTTCCGTTTTTAATACGCAATAATTTTTCATTTTCGGCGCTGGTTCCTTTTAAATAAAAATACCTGACACCTAATGGAGAATTTCGGCTCAGCACTACATCTTTTTCTTTTGCATCGCTCAATAATTTTAATGTGGCCTCATCAACAGTAGTAGCTTCGGGTACCAGCAAAAATGGTGTTCCCCATCCGGTACTTTGTATATTATAATGTTGGTGTAATAAATCATCTTCATCATGGGTACCAATACCACCCTGTGCCGAAAAAATAATTTTGGGAGGATAATTAAATTTACGGTTGCTTTTTTTCTGCTGGGCCGGATTATATATCTCAAAAAGTGTATCAATGAGTTCCTGTTTATTGGCTTTAAACTCTTCCAAAATAGGGCCCATTAAAAATCCATCTGTTGCAAAAGCATGGCCACCACAATTCAAGCCAGATTCTATTCTAAACTCACTTACCCAAATTCCTTTCTTGGCTAAATATTTTCCCTGAATTAGTGCCGAGCGGTAATCACTCACTTTTACAACTACTTTTTTTGTAAATCCGCCGTCATCATTAACATCAAACTCACTGCAATTACCCAGGTAATTATACAACCTCGGGTTCATACCCGCTGAAAAAATTACAGAAGAATTTTTAAGATCACTTTTTGCAAATCCTCTCAATGCAGCTACAGCATCTGAACCATCTTCTACTGATGCACCTGTTTTATTATGATTTTCCCGGTCGGGTTTGGTTAATATATTTACATCAATATTACCCGGCCTTATCTGTGTACGTAAATAAGTTTCTATTTTTTCTTTTTCCGGTAAATCAATTGTCTCCAGCATTTGGTTGTACATTTTTTTCAGTGTACTGTCATCCGGTAACATCTCAAAATATTTTACAATCTCAGAGCCTGTATCAAAAGCAGCTTTCCTCAATTTTTCAACCTGTCCTTTAACAATTGTATTTACAAGATTGAGATAATCGGTAATTCGTCTGGCCCTGTAATCAGGTTCATTTGTGCCGATGGGCTGATACACCAGGTTTATTGTTGGATAATAATGTTTCCGCATCATTTCTATTAACCTGTCTTCGACAATTGAAATAACAGAGGAGATACCAAACCTGGCGACTTTAACGGGAGTGTCAATAGTAAAAGCTAAACCCATTACCGGGATATGAAATTTATGATGTGAGGAATAATACATGATATGAGATTAATATTACAGAAATTTGTAAATAATATTTTTTAACAATATGAATCTCTCTGATAATTCATTTTGTTTTAACATGACAATCATTATCAGAGTGACTTCAACGCTTCAATAGTTTCCCATCTTCTCTTAATACCTTCATTAGCCAATGCAAGAAATTCTTCTGCCTTATCTGGATAGTTATTTTTAATAGTGGCAAACCTGTTTTCATTATATAAAAATTCATTGAGTGCTACAGAAGGCGGTTTATAATCGATAGTAAATCGCTGGCCTTTTTCTTTCATCGGGTTGTAGCGGAATAAAGGCCAGTAGCCGGTTTTTACAGCGAGGTTCTGTTGTTGATTGCCATGACACATATCATAGCCATGTGCAATGCAATGGCTGTAAGCAATGATAAGGGAAGGACCTGGATAAGCTTCTGCTTCCAGAATTGTTTTCAATGCATGCACATCATTTGCACCCATGGCAATTTGTGCTACATAAGCACTGCCATGTGCAATAGCCTGCATGGCTAAATCCTTTTTACCCGTAGTTTTTCCTTTGATGGAAAATTTTGCACTGGCTCCTATTGGTGATGCTTTTGATTTTTGCCCGCCGGTATTGCTATACACTTCAGTATCCATCACCAGTATGTTTACATTTTCACCGGTGCTAAGTACATGATCCAGTCCACTAAAGCCAATATCATAAGCCCAGCCATCACCGCCAATAATCCACATGGATTTCTTTTCCAGAAAATCAGCCACTTCATATAACCGGTAAGAATCTTCCCTTCTCAAATCTCTCAACCGCTTCTTAAGTTCATTTACATATTTTCTTTGCTGAATCATTTCAGCTTCGGTATTTTCTGCATTAGCAAGAATGGTATTTGCCAGTTCGCTGCCGACTTCCTCTCTTAATTCTTTTAACAGGCGAATGGCTATTTCTCTTTTCTTATCCGTTGCGAGTTTAATACCTAAACCAAATTCTGCATTATCCTCGAATAATGAATTGGCCCATGCCGGTCCCCGGCCTTCTTCATTGGTTGTCCATGGTGTGGTAGGCAGATTGCCGCCAAAGATGGATGAACATCCTGTCGCATTGGCCGTAATCATTCTGTCGCCGAATAACTGCGTCAGCAATTTTATATACGGTGTTTCACCGCAACCACTGCAGGCTCCTGAAAATTCAAACAATGGTTCCAACAATTGAGAACCTTTCACGGAGGTTTTAGTAACCCTTGTTCTGTCAATATCCGGTAATAAAAGAAAGTAATCCCAGTTTTTCTTTTCCCTTTCTTTCAATGGCAGCACATCCTGCATATCAATGGCTTTGTGTCCGGGTGCTGTTTTACTTTCAACCGGGCAAACCTCTGTACATAATTTGCAACCGGTACAATCTTCCACTGCCACCTGTAATGTATAGGCTTCTTTTTCTTTATAAAATTCTTTACCAATCGGGTCGGTGTGTTTAAAGAAAGAAGGTGCATCAGATAAAAATTCCCTGTCATATACTTTTACCCGGATGGCGGCATGCGGACAAACAAAATAACATTTGCCGCATTGCGAACAGAGTTCAGGATCCCAGACAGGTACCTGGTCCGCAAGATTTCTTTTTTCCCATTTGGTAGTACCAGAAGGATAAGTACCATCAACAGGAAATGCACTCACCGGCAAAGTATCACCATCCCCCAAAATAATTTTTGCCAGAACATTTTGTACAAAATCCGGAGCATCACCACTGATAGGTGCTTCTATTTCCATTTTTCCCGCCCTGTAATCAGTATAATCAACCTCGTAAAGATTTTCCAGTGCCTGATCAACGGCATTAAAATTTTTTAAAAGGACTTCTTCTCCTTTTCTTCCGTATGTTTTCCTGATGGCATCTTTAATATGCTGAATGGCTTTCTGTTTTGGCATTACATTGGAAATAGCAAAGAAGCAGGTTTGTAAAATTGAATTGATGCGGGAACCCATGCCGGCATCTTTTGCCACCTTCGATGCATTGATAATATAGAACTTCAGTTTCTTATTTATAATTTCTTCCTGGATTCTTTTTGGTAATTGCTGCCATACTTCCCCCAGTACATAAGGAGTATTCAATAAAAATGTGGCGCCTTCTTCAGCATCTTTCAGTACATCATATTTTTTTAAATAATTAAAATGATGACAGGCAATGAAGTTAGCTGAGTTGATAAGATAAGTGGAGCGGATCGGGTTTTCACTGAAACGTAAATGTGAAACGGTAAGTGATCCTGATTTTTTAGAATCATATACGAAATAACCCTGCACATTATTCTCTGTTACATCTCCAATGATTTTGATAGTGTTTTTATTAGCACCTACGGTACCATCGGCGCCAAGGCCAAAAAACAATCCGCGAAAAAGATGCTGATACTCTAATGAAAAATTATTATCCCAGTTGAGGCTGGTGTGTGTTACGTCATCATCAATACCAATAGTAAAATTATTCTTCGGAACTTTTTTTCCCAATTCATCAAACACCGCTTTCGCCATGCCCACATTAAATTCTTTTGATGCCAGACCGTAACGACCACCAATAATTTCCGGCATTTCGTATTTCCATGCGGTATGCATGGCACTTATCACATCCATATATAACGGCTCACCAATGGCACCCGGTTCTTTACAACGGTCCAGCACTGCTATTTGCCTTACTGTGGCAGGAATGACATCAATAAAATGCCTGACAGAAAACGGACGAAAAAGATGCACCAGGAGATAACCGACTTTCTCGCCCAGGTCATTCAGGTAATCAGTTACTTCATGCACCGGGCCATAGCCAGAGCCCATGATGATGATGATGCGTTCTGCTTCCGGATGACCATAATATTCAAAAAGTTTATAGTGACGGCCGGTAAGTGCTCCGAATTGTTCCATGGTTTCCTCCACAACATCCGGAACACGGCGGTAATATTTATTAGCCGCTTCACGGCCCTGGAAAAACACATCTGGATTTTGTGCCGTACCCCGCACAAACGGATGAACAGGATTTAATGCCCGGTGGCGATGTTCATTGACGGCCTGTTCATCAATCATCTTGCGGATTATATCATCATGTATTACTGAAACCTTGTTCAACTCATGTGAAGTGCGGAAGCCATCAAAAATATTCAGGAAAGGAATTTTTGTTTTTAAAGTAGATGCTGTTGCGATCATGGCCATATCCATGGCCTGCTGCGGATTGTTTCCAAACAATTGCGCAAACCCGGTTGTTCGGGTTGCCATCACATCACTATGATCTCCAAAAATAGATAAGGCATGAGTGGCAATTGCTCTCGCCGCAATATGAAAAACCGTGGGTGTTAATTCACCAGCAATTTTATACATGTTGGGAATCATTAACAGCAATCCCTGTGAACAGGTGAAAGTGGAAGCCAATGCTCCGCCCTGCAATGCACCATGAATGGCACCGGCAGCTCCGGCTTCGCTTTGCATTTCTATCACTTTAGGAATATCACCAAAAATATTTTTTACCTCGTTGCTGCTCCATTCATCCGCCCACTCTCCCATGGCCGATGAAGGAGTGATGGGATAAATAGCACAAACTTCACTGGTTTTATAAGCAATATATGCAGCCGCTTCGTTTCCATCCATAATGCCCGCCCGGATGACCGGGTTGGACGGGGAAAAAAGATTTTTATCCTTAGCGGTTAATTTCTTTTTAACGGAAGGGGATATATTGGTTTCCATTTCAGCATTTTTAATGAAAAAATTATTGCTGAAAGTAGAATGAGTTTTAATAAAGAGGTATGAGGAAAATCAGGTGTACGGTTGATTGAAATGCAATATTCAGTAGAATGTCTTACTGCTGTGTAGCAAGTACCTTGAGTAAAATAAAAAACCTCGCAATAAACGGAGGTTTTGTGAAAGTTGGTTTACTATATTTTTTTACCCGATTGCCTGCAGAATTATTTCTTTTAGTTTATCTATCGATACTCTCTCCTGCTCCATCGAATCTCTATGCCGGATAGTAACAGTATTATCTTCTTTACTCTGGTGATCCACCGTTACACAAAAAGGAGTACCCAATGCATCCATGCGACGGTAACGTCTGCCAATGGAATCTTTTTCTTCGTAGAAACAACGGAAATGTGGTTTGCAATCCTTCATTATCTCCTCCGCAATTTCAGGTAAGCCATCTTTTTTGGTTAATGGCAATACAGCTAATTTTATTGGCGCCAGCTTAGCTGGAAATTTTAATACCACACGGCTGTCTGGTTTATCCTCTTTCGTTAAATCTTGTTCTTCATATGCATGACTCATTACAGCCAAAAACATTCTATCCAATCCGATAGAAGTTTCCACCACATAAGGAATATAATTACCAAAAGGTTTACCGGTAGCTGGGTCAACGTCATTATCAAAATACTGCATTTTCTTCTTGCTGAATTCCTGGTGTTGTTTTAAATCGAAATCAGTTCTTGAGTGAATACCTTCCAGTTCTTTAAATCCAAAAGGGAATTCAAATTCGATATCACAGGCAGCATCTGCATAGTGAGCCAGCTTTACATGATCATGATACCGATATTTCTCTGCTGGCATTCCTAAACTTTTATGCCATTCCAATCTTGTAGCCTTCCATTTTTCATACCACTCTTTTTGTGTGCCGGGGCGGATGAAGAATTGCATTTCCATTTGTTCAAATTCTCTCATCCGAAAAATAAATTGCCGGGCCACAATTTCATTGCGAAAAGCTTTACCAATTTGTGCAATACCAAAAGGAATTTTCATTCGTCCGGTTTTCTGCACATTTAAAAAATTGACAAAAATGCCTTGTGCTGTTTCTGGTCTTAAGTAAACTTTATTGTCTTCATCATCCGCAGAAACAGTAGAACCAAACTCAGTGGAGAACATCAGGTTGAACTGGCGAATATCTGTCCAGTTGCAGGTGCCGCTAATTGCACATTTGATTTTATTATCTTCTATTAAATTTTTTAATCCTGCAAAATCATCTTTGGCCAATAAAGCTTCCATTGAATCGATCAACTCTTTGGCCGCTTTTTCATTGCCTGCTACTGTTTGTTCTTCAGCAAAGCCTTCAATCAAATGATCAACCCTATATCTTTTATTGCTGTCTTTATTATCGATCATCGGATCGTTGAAATTGTCAACATGGCCGGATGCCTTCCACGTAGTGGGATGCATAAAAATGGCCGCATCAATACCCACAATATTTTCCTCTGCCAACTGGGTCATACTTTTCCACCAATAGTCTTTGATGTTTTTCTTTAACTCACTACCCACCTGTCCGTAATCATATACAGCCTGCAGGCCATCATATATTTCACTACTGGGAAAAATAAAACCGTACTCTTTACAATGAGAGATAATTGCGGGAAACCTGCCTACCGGCAAGGCAGGCTTATTTGAATCATTTGCCATAGGCGGCAAAGATAATAGAACTGAGATTTAATAGATTGTGGGAAAAGCAAGAAACTTAAAGAGGTTGTTATTTCAATTTCTCTTCCTTCTCTTTCTTATTTTTAAGATACTCGCCTACCGGATCAAGGTCGCCTAAGGGCAAGCCTAGTTTGGTCTTAGCATCACGAAGGGCATTTCGCATTTGCTCAATGTCTTTTATTGCCTGATATAACCGTTCTCCCGGGGATTTATCTTGCCAGAGTTTTAAATGAATATCTTTTATATGTTGAGGGGTGTCAGTCATTTTTTAATAATCCAAAGGTATTTAATTCCAGCTTATTTATCCAATGCCAGATATAATTCCAATCTAGTTTTTCCAACTTTGACAACAACATTATATCGTCTGACTGAAGTGCACTTTGTAATTCCTGAATCCATTGCAGTTTAGATATTATTAAATCTTCCGCAGTAATAACAAAAATATTAAGTTCTAAAAATCTCACCTCTAAGCGCCTATTAAATTTTATCAGCTCAAATTCATTTTCTTTCAAAATGATAAAGTCTGCTTTATAATTACTTCTGTGATCAATAATATTAAACATTCCCTTCTTACTAATTGCCTCTTTTATCGAATCTTCATCAAAATAATATCCTTCTTTGAAAAACTCTTTTAGCAGTGAAGTATCTGTCGATTTAAGATGAACTACAAAATCAAAATCTCTTGTATACCGGGGGCCCATATAAGTACTCATAGCCATACTTCCAGACAACATATACGGGATATTGTTCTGCTCAAAAAAAGATATCAATACTCTTAAAAAATCAAACATGCGACAAGATAATTTTATTTTAAGTAATCAAAGGAAGGATGGGAGGAAAATTCTTTTTACATAGCTTTATATCATATGATTTCCCAGGAAAAAATACAGGAAATAAACAAGCTGCTAAAAAAAGGAGAGCCTGAAGGAGAAATAAAGGAAGTACTACGAAAGCAAGGCTATTCTGAAGAAGATATTAAAAAGGTATTTGTTCCGCATAAATATGATATGCGTTCCTGGTACCTGACTTTTGCCATTCTTATTTCAATTGGCGGATTGATAGTTTTGGCGAAGACAGGAGGTCTATTAATTCTTATTTTGGGAGGCTTACTCTTTTTAGCATATTTCAATGAAATAAAAAGATTGAAGAGAGATTAACCTTTATAATTCCCTCTTACTATCCGGCACTTCAATCACAATTTTTTCATCCGGCTGCTGCAAAATAGATTTTTCAGATTCTACTTCTATCTGCTGCACCCACACCGCATACTGACTTGGATATATCCGTTGACCCTTTTGCAAAACATATGCATGGGTAAAAGATGCGCCGAAATATAAAATCATAGAAGAATAATACACCCACAATAAAACGATGATAATAGAACCGGCCGCACCATAAGCCGAACTCATACGACTATGCCCCAGGTAGTAGCTGATGATAAACCGGCCAAGCATGAATAAAAAGGCCGTAACGAATGCACCCACCCACACATGCCGCCAACGTATTTTGGCATCAGGCAATACTTTGAAGATGGCCGCAAAAATAAATGCGGTAATAAAATAAGTGATGACAAGATTGAGCACATACACCAATATCACCGTCATATTCGGATATTTTTCCATTAGCTTATCTAATAGAAAATCAAGACTTCCATTGATCAACAAAGACACCAGCAATAAAAAACCAAGTGTAATGATCAACGAGAAAGACAGTACCCGGTCAAGCAGCATTTTCAATATCCCAAATCCTTTCTTTGGTTTTGCTTTTAGTCTCCAAATATGATTGATGGAATCTTGTATCTCACTAAATACAGTTGTAGCTCCAATCAATAATGCTATCAATCCAACTATGGTGGCAAATTGATTATCGGATTGCTGCATGGCACTGCGAATTGTTTCCTGCACATCCAGTGCCGCAGTATGTCCCACAAAACCTTCTATCTGGTGATATACTGTGCCCTCCACCACATCCCGTCCATAAAAAAGATCGCTGATCCATATTATAATAATGAGCAATCCCGGCAGTGAGAATATGGTGTAGAAGGCCAATGCACCACTAAGTCTCAAAATATTACTATGAAAAAAATCAGCAACAGAATGCTTCGTTAACTTCCAGGCATCTTTAATTGACATAATGCAGAAGTAGTTTAAAAAATGATGCCAAAGAATTTTATGTTTTCAATTTCTCATTATTGGAATGTCTTTCCCCATCCCTGCTACTTTTCTTTTCAAAATTTTTCTCTAATGCAGCAGTTAAATCCACACCGGTTTGATTGGCGAGACAGATAAGAACCCATAATACATCGGCCATCTCATCGGCCATATTCAAATTTTTTTCACTTTCTTTAAAACTCTGATCACCATATTTGCGGGCCATGATGCGGGCCAGTTCTCCTACTTCTTCAGTCAGCACCGCCATATTAGTAAGCTCACTAAAATACCGCACACCTACTGTTTTTATCCATTCATCCACTTGTTGTTGTGCTTGTTGTATAGTCATAACAAAACTTTTAATTACTCTCCGCAATTTAGCATGATTCTTGTCGTTTTCCACTCCCCGACCCACTGAAAAGAGATATAACCCAATTCCTTTAAAAGATAAATTGTATTCTATGATGAATGCCACAAGCAGGCTCATGGCCTTTATATCCCTGTTATTTATTTCAATTACTGTTGCGGCGCAGCCGGTTGCTATTGATATAATTAAGGAAGTAAAACCTTATAAAGTACTTACATCAGGCAAGCAAATAACTATTAAAAGCAGCAGAAACATAAAACATATAATGCTATGGACCACTGGCGGAAACCGGGTGGTTGAACAAAAAGAAATCAATAACAGTACTTATAGTTTCACCATTCCTGTTAATCAAAAAGCTTTTTACCTGATGGTGGGGATGGTGAATGGAAAAATTTATACGGAGAAAATAGGGATACAATAGGCTAAGAGTTTAATAGAGGAGAATGAGAAAAAGAGGTTAGGCAAAACTTATCTTCGCCTTACAAACTTTTTATCAGCGATTTTGCTGTACGTACTTTTCTCTTTCACTCCTTTAACCTCCTAGCTTATTCTCTATCCTTTGTATCCATCACAATTGTAACAGGCCCGTCGTTTAATAATTGTACTTTCATATCTGCGCCAAAAACGCCGGTGCCGATTTGTTTTCCAATATCTGTTGATAGTTGCTCAACCATTTTTTCATAAAGAGGAATAGCTATTTCCGGCTTACTTGCTTTTATATAGGAAGGCCTGTTTCCTTTTTTGGTATATGCATGCAAAGTGAACTGGCTTACTAGAATAATATCACCATTCTTATCTTTTACCGACTCATTCATTACTCCTGCTGCATCATCAAATATGCGGAGGTTTACAATTTTTCCACTCAGCCATTCAATATCTTCAATTGTGTCGGCATCTTCTATACCGAGCAATACCAGTAAACCAATACCTATTTCTGCATTTATATTTTCATCAATGGTTACACTGGCTTTTGATACTCTTTGAATTACTGCTCTCATGCTGGTTGCTGGTTATTCGTTACTAATTTATCTTATCAGTAAAGATAATTTCAATCTTATTATGAATATTACCTTTGTAGGAAATTACAAGCAACAAGAAACCAGCAACCAGTAACATGATAGACGTAAGCAAAGAAATATCTTTTCAAACAACCCGCAGCGGAGGCAAAGGCGGACAGAATGTAAATAAAGTGGAGACGGCAGTTATTGCTTCGTTTCATATTGATGGGTCACAACTATTCAGTGATGATCAAAAAAAAGTATTAAAAGAAAAATTATCTAACCGGATAAACAGCGAAGGCTATCTGCAGGTAAAAGCACAAACCCATCGTACACAACTTTCCAACAAACAAGAAGCTGTAGAAAAGATGAATGATCTTTTGCACAAAGCATTGCTAAAGAAAAAGGCCCGCATTGCTACCAAAGTAAGTAAAGCATCTAAAGAAAGAAGAATTGAATCGAAAAAGAAGAAAAGTGAAGTAAAAGCCGGTAGGCAGAAGTTAAAATGGCATGATTAATAAAACTAAGCCATTGAAATTTTGTAAATTAGATGTTCAATAAAAGTGAGAGAGTGAAAAAAAGCCTTTTGGCCATATCGTCTTTAATTGCAGTTGCCATTAGTTTATCCTGGATATTGGGCTCTTGCAATAAAGATATCACTACAAAAGATCTTACATTATTGCCGCAGGAAATTCCAGATGGCTTTCCTGCTCCTAACTATACTTTCCAGGATAATCCTTTAACCAAAGAAGGTTTTGAATTAGGCCGAAAATTATTTTATGATGGACGTCTGGCCATTGATAATCAAACTTCCTGTGCATCCTGCCACCAGCAGATCGGAGGCTTTGGCACATTTGAACATGACCTTAGTCACGGGGTTAATAATTCTCATACCAATCGTAATGCACCTGTATTATTTAATCTTGCCTGGAATAAATATTTTCATTGGGATGGAGAATTTTCTTCCTTGAATAATGCAATTACCCAACCCATTCTCGGGCATATAGAAATGGGAGAAACCTTTCAAGGCATTGTTGATAAAATAAAAGCGGATGCAGATTACAAGCAACGATTTAAAAAAGTATTTCATAGTTCCTTTATCCAATCAGAATTTATTGTAAAAGCATTGGCTCAGTTTACGGGATATATGGTGTCTGCCAATTCAAAATACGACCGATACAAAAAGGGTACTGCCAATTTTACTTCGCAGGAAATAAATGGTTACAATATTTATAAAGCGAATTGTGCAAGCTGTCATCCGGAGCCGATGTTTACTGATCACAGCTTTCGCAATATTGGATTACCGATCAATAATTTTCTGAAAGATTATGGCAGAATAAGAGTTACTGGGAAAAATGAAGACTCTTTAAAATTTAAAGTACCCACACTTCGCAACAGTGCTATCTCTTCCAATTATATGCATGATGGAAGATTTGGTACACTGGCACAATGCATCAATCATTATCGCACAGGTGTGCAACAAAGCAGTACACTTGATCCCTTACTGACAAATGGAATTACTTTGACCAATACACAAACCAGCGAACTGGTTAGTTTTCTCCGAACACTTACTGACTCTGCTTTTCTAAGTGATACAAGATTTTCAAAACCCAACTAGTTGGATCTTCTTTTGCCCATCAAAATTCCCAAAGCCTGTTTTTGTGCTTCTATATCTTTTTGTGTGTTCTCTTGTCCTGTTTTATTCTCGGCTAATTTCTTTTCAAGACTGATCTGGTCATTTTTCAGATCACTTAATTTCTTTTCAGCTTTAGCTACCGTTTCCTGTTGTGCTTTTATATCCAATTCCAGGCTTGCCGCTTCTACATCAGGCAACATGCTGTTTAAAAAAGATTTTGCATTGCCAATTTCATAAGCATCCATTTTAACCATTGCATTTTCATCACCTTTATTCATAATCATATATAAAATGGCCTGATCACCAGACTTGCGGCTTTTGCGTTCCACTTTTACTATGTAATCCATTTTATCACTACTTACATCCGTTACATATGCATTTTTAAAAACAAGAAATCCCTTGTCTTTATTTAAAATACCTTTTTCTTCTTTCGCTTTATAGCCCAACTTTTCCATTTTTTGTACAAATGCATTTTGCACTGCTTCGGGAGAATAATTATAGTCGATGGCGATGGCAGTGTGTTTTTTCTTATCGTACTGGATGGTGCTTTCGTATGCCTGTGCCATAGCCGGTATGGTTATAGCGATGATTCCAATAAAAAGTAAAATTATCTTCTTCATGTTTTTTATTTAAGTGATAAAGATAAGGGAAGGCATAAAATCGTTGCAATTGTGATAAATAAAAGCTGGCAAGGCCTACAAATTCGTTTTTTGCCTCTTCATCCATTACATTTGCTAGCAAAATTCCAATCCTTTGAGTGGTATCAAAAAACTGGTAGGACAAACACTTTGGTACGGCGTAAGCAGTATTTTCGGCAGGTTTCTTAATTACCTGCTCACACCTCTGTTGGTTACCATCTTTGCATCTGGTGAATATGGCAAAATCAGCACTTTGTTTACCATTGCAGCTTTTCTCAATATTATATATACCTATGGTCTGGAAACTTCTTATTTCAGATTCGCATCCCAGCAGCCGGAACCTAAAGTCTATAATACCTGTTCTTCATCTATTATTATAACTACGATTCTCTTTACTGGTGTGCTGCTGCTTTTCACAAAAAATTTTGCAAGTTTTCTGGAGATGCCTGCACATCCAGAATATATTGCCTGGGTTATTTTTATTGTGGCGTTAGATACATTAGCCGTAATGCCTTTCGCCAAATTAAGGTTTGAAGGAAGGCCACGAAAATTTGCAGCAATAAAAATTTTGAATATTGTCATCAATGTTAGTTTGGTAATCTTCTTTTTAGTGATTTGCAAAAATGCCTACGAAAAAGATGCAGATAACATGTTTTCCGTATTATACAATCCGAAAATCGGGTTGGGATATGTGATAATAGCTAACCTTATAGCCAGTGGCATTACTTTATTATTACTGGCCAAGGAATTTTTTCAATTTAGTTTTCGGGTGAACCCCGGCTTCTGGAAAGAAATGATGGCCTATAGCTGGCCATTGATCATTGTTGGTTTTGGTGGAATGATTAATGAAACCATTGACCGCATCATGCTGCTAAAACTTTATCCGGGAACAACGGAAGAAGCATTTTCTCAATCAGGTATTTATTCTGCCAATTATAAACTGGCCGTATTAATTGTTTTATTTATTCAGGCTTTTCGTATGGGTGCTGAGCCATTTTTCTTTAAACAATCTACCAGCGAAAATGCACAACGGACTTATGCCCGCATCATGAAATTTTTTGTGATAGCCTGTTGTTTTTGTTTTCTCGGCGTCACTTTATTTCTCGACATCTGGAAATATTTTATGGGAACCCGCCACCCGGAATATTATACCGGTTTAAAAGTGGTGCCGCTGTTGATGACCGCTAAGATTTTCCTGGGCATTTATTACAATCTTTCTATCTGGTATAAAATAAAAAATAGGAACCTGACCGGGGCATGGATTACTCTCGGTGGAGCAGCTATTACTATTATTTTTAACTGGATATTTATTCCCATCCTGGGGTATATGGCCTGTGCCATTGCTACGGTGCTTTGTTATGGATTTATGATGGTAGTAAGTTATCGGCTTGGGCAAAAACATTATCCTATCCCTTATGCCTGGAAAAAAATTCTGGCTTATATAATTATTTGTTTAATACTTTTTGGACTGCACCAGGCATTTCTTTTGTTTGATTTGAACAAATGGTTCAATCGTGGAGTAGCAATAGCCTTTGTAGGATTATTTGCTTTGTTAATTTTAAATGTTGAAAGAAGAGAGTTTGAGAAGATGCCAGTGATTGGGAGGTTTTATAAAGCGAAGGCCTAAAAAATTATTCTTCTTTTAATTGTTCAAAAAGCAGCTTTGCGATTTCAATTGAATTTGTATTATCAGTAAGAGATGCATTCTTTAATGCCTTGGGATGAATACTTAACCCTAAATAAATATTATAATAAAGAGTGAGATCAGACCCCTTATAATTAAAATCCCAATAATAGGTGTCGAAGTTGTCTAATTTGGAATTAAACTGAATTTTAAAATGATTTTGTAAAATTTCAGCCGATTCATAAAATTTTTCATTGTCACAATCGCTATCAATTGTAATTTCTGTCCAACCTTGTTTATCGTCGATTTCTAATTCCATTACATCATAAACTATATCAATACAACTTTACAAACGGATTATTCATTTTCTCAAAACCAACCGTGGTGACAGGCCCATGACCGGAATACACTTTTGTTTCATCCGGCAGGGTGAAGAATTGTGTTTGGATGCTATTTACTAAAATGCTCATATTTCCACCAGGCAAATCGGTACGTCCCACACTTCCATTAAATAATACATCGCCGCCAATAATAAAGCTGCCGGCTGCATGATAAAATGATACACTACCCGGCGAATGACCGGGTGTAAATCGGATTTCCAACTCATCATCACCAATGTTGATAATATTTCCGGGTTCTAAATAAACCATAGGCCCATCATAGTTGTCGAAAGGCAATTGGTACATAAGCCCCGACTGTGGCGCAAAGTCGAGCACTGGTTTTTCTTTTTGATGCAGGTGCAGCGGCAGGCCCCAGGTATCATGTACGAATTTGTTGCCGAATACATGATCCAAATGGCAATGCGTATTGAGCAGCAAAACCGGAGTAAGGCCTGTCTCTTCGATGCCCGTTTTTAATTCGTCCCTCTCTTCCGGAAAATAACATCCCGGATCTATAATGCAACACTGCCCTTTTTCGTTATACAAAACATAAGTATTCTCCTGAATGGGGCTAAAAGTGAATGACTTGAGAGCTAACATGGATGGTTTTTTCGTACTTTTAATATAGAACTATGATTTATGGGATTACCCTTGATTTTTGAGAGATAAAGATAATTAAAACCTCACCCCATTAAGATTTCTGATTTACGGAGTCTCCGATTCCCTCTCCTTGAGGAGAGGGGTAAAGAACTTTCAATAAAGAGGAATGATTGTTGGGTGAGGTGCTGTTGAGTAATGGTATGCAGTACAATAGTCCCGCCGTTTGCGGGAAGGGACGATGCCATAAAAAACTAAAGCTGGCTGCCAAATAATAAAAAAAATCGTTTTAAAAGCTATTAGAAACAGTAAAAGAATCTATGAAGAAAGCAATAAGCCTGATGACCTGCCTTGCAATTTTCCTAAGTATGGAAACGGCGGCACAAGTAAACACGGTAGAGTTTGGCAAAAACAGAGTGCAGTACCAGAAATTTAAATGGAAGTATTACCAGACAGATAATTTCAACAGCTACTTTAGCCAGGATGGTCTTGGCCTTGGTAAATATGTGGCGCAGATAGCAGAGCAGGAGCTTCCATCTATTGAAGAATTTGTTGAGTATGGTTTGCAACGCCGCATCAACATTGTTATCTATAATAATTATGATGAAATGCAGCAATCGAATATCGGTATCGGTATCGATTGGCAAAACACCGGCGGAGTTACTAAACTGGTAAACAATAAAATGCTGGTGTATTTTGATGGCAATCATGATAACCTGCGCCGCCAAATACGACAAGGCATTGCAAAAGTGCTGGTGGATAATGTACTCTTTGGTGATGATCTGGGAGAATTTGCTGCTAACCAGGCATTGCTCGATCTACCGAAATGGCTGGTGGATGGCTATGTGGCCTATGCTGCAGAAAACTGGAACACTACACTGGATGATGATCTGCGTGGAGTGATGCTGGCTGGTGCCTATAATAATTTTTATCAGTTTGCTTTTGATAAGCCCATGCTGGCGGGTCAATCTTTCTGGAAATACATTGCGGATAAATATGGTAAAAGCAAAACCACTTATTTTTTATACCTGGCCCGCATCTATCGCAACCTGAATAATGCTTCCAATAAAATAGCAAAGAAGAAATTTAAAAAACTGCTACAGGATTTTATGACGGAAGTGCAGGCACAATATTTTAAAGATGTTCGTGGCCGTCGTAATACACCAAGAGGCCAGCTATCAGTAACAGAAGAAATTGGAAAAAAAGATTACTATCGTTTTAATGCCAACCCGGTGCCCAGAAGTTTTACTTACGCATTGGTAGAATTTAAACAAGGCCGCTACCAGGTAGTATTGATGGAAAATTTTGTTACCAGAAAAATATTGTTGAAGCAAGGTATAAGAACAAGAGAAGATGATAAAAACCCTAACTATCCATTACTGGCATGGGATGGTAAAGGAACCCGGCTTGCGGTATTGTACACAGAAGAAGGCAAAACAAAATTCTTTGTGTATGATTTAGTAAACAGGGTGAAATTATGGAAACAGGAGATCGATAAATTTGATCAGATACAGGACATGAAATTTATGCTGGATAACAATACACTTTTATTCAGCGCAGTAAGAAGCGGACAAACAGACATCTTTACGTATAAAATAGATAAACAAACCATCGACCAGGTAACCAATGATGTGTATGATGACCTGGATCCATCGTTTGTAGCATTTCCAAATAAGACAGGTATTATTTACTCCAGTAACAGGCCAACAGCGATGGCTGCCAGCAGCGATGATTCATTGCCTGGTAAACAATTCAATATTTATTTAATTGATAATTGGAATAAGTCTGAAGCAAAACAAATTTCTAAACTTACCGATCTAAAAAGAGGCAATGCCCGTTTTCCTTCGCAATACAACACTTCTCACTTCACTTTTGTAAGTGATGAGAATGGAATTAATAACCGATATGCCGGTTTCTTCCGCACAGAAAGAGCCGGTTTGGATACGTTGGTTTTTATTGGTGATGAAATGCTTCGCAATCCTCCCAAAAAAGATGTGGATAGCCTGCTGAAAGAATGGAATAAAACTGATATTGATTCTGTAGGCTATGTATCGCTGACGAATGATTCTTCTTACGTTTTTCCATTAACCAACTACCAGAGCAGTATGCTGGAAACAAGAACTGCTGGTGATAACCAGCAGGTAAGTGAAGTGGTAAAGCTGGGTGATGTAAAATTATTATATCGCCTGAAGGTGGATGAAAATATTTTGCGCCGCCGCAATGTATCTGCACGGCCAACAGAATATGTAAGACAAGTAATAGAGGAAGAAAAAAGAGCCGCCCGGAAAGAATCCACTTTTAATCCGAAGACGGATACACTTACACAAAAACAAACTGATTTTTTTAATACCGGTTTTGATAATGAAAAATCGGATAGTACAAAAAACACTACGCCGGATGCAGGAGATGTAGAAGTAAGAGAATCTGTTTTGAAGAATGCCAAGGTGTATGAATATCGTCCGCCAAAATTCTTTACTGACTATGTGGTAACTGGTTTTAATAATACAGTTTTAACACAAAATAAATTTCAACCTTATGCAGGTGGCGGAGGTCCAATAAATCTTGCTAACAATAATCCTTTCAATGGATTGGTAAGAATGGGAACATCTGACCTGATGGAAGACTTACGATTTGTTGGTGGCTACCGTACTGATGCCAGCCTGAGTGATTATGATGTTGTGTTCTCGTTTTTAAATCAACGTAACAGATTAGACATTGGCGGTACTTATTATCGTAGTAAGGGAAATGCGGGTTTGCGATTGATCGACCAAAATGGTAATGAAGCCTTTTACAGCGGCAAATTAATTCAGAATTATTACCTGGTAAATGTGAAGTATCCATTTGACAGAGTTCGCAGCCTGCGGGCAACTGTGGGGCCAAGGTTTGATAGAACAGTGGTGAATTCTGAAGATATAGTTTCATTGAAGATCCCGGATTTTAAAAAGACTTATGGACAAGTAAGTGTGGAATATGTGCATGATAATACCAGCAACCCTGTACAAAACATCTGGAATGGATTGCGGTATAAAGTTTTCTTTGATTGGTTTACTGAATTCAGCAAAGTGAGAACTACGGAAGGCAAATTTATTTTCAATGCAGGATTTGATGCAAGACATTACCTGCCGATACATCGTAACATTATCTGGGCTACCCGTGCCGCCGGTGATTTCTCCTGGGGAAGTCAGCGGGTAATTTATTTCCTCGGTGGTGTGGACAACTGGATGCGACCAAAATTCAACAATGCCAACCAACCTGACCCGGATAATACGTATGCTTATCAATCACTGGCAGTAAACATGAGAGGCTTTACACAAAATGTGGCCAATGGAAATAATGCTGTAGTGATAAACAGCGAAATAAGAGTGCCGGTGTTTTCTTCCTTGTTTAATAAGCCGATCAACAATGCCTTTTTAAGAAACTTCCAGTTAGTACAATTTGTGGACTTAGGTACCGCTTGGAATGGTGCCTATGATAAAATAGAAAGACCGAATGTGCTGTATAATGTAGTAAATAACCCGGTAGCAGTAAAAGTAAAAGCTGGTGGTATTGGTCCATTTGCCGGAGGCTATGGCTTTGGTGCTAGAAGTACACTACTTGGTTACTTTGTAAGATTTGATGCTGCCTGGCAGATGAATGTATTCTTTCAAGGAAAGCCGCAGATATATATTGCGATGGGGTTGGATTTTTAAACACGGATTTAGGATTAATTTATTGGATTTCACAGATATAAAGTTCCCCGCTTGGGGAACTTTTTTATTTTATACTAAAAGACTCACTCAACTTCTTTACCGTAAAATAAAGCAAGGTCATAAAGACCGCATAGCAGATCGTCATTCCCCAGGCATAGCCATTTTGAAATGGATGAATGATGAGATTAGTAATTTCATTCAATAAAGAAAAAGGATCAGTGATAACATCCCAACTGTTAAACCGCAGGTAGCGGCCAATATAAATTCCAAATGCACTCAGCCACATTACTGCAAACACCAGCAACAAAGAAAAACGGTTTCCCTTCAACAATGTAATGATCACTTCTACCCTTCTCAATGAAATAATACCAGCTACAATTCCATTCCAGGCAAAAGAAAAGATCAGCAGCAAATCAAACCACTTGGGTGCCGTACGTACATGAATCAGGTGAAACAGATCTGTAATAATGTAAAATGAATTGGGAATAAAAAGCAACCAACCCGCCAGTGCCACCAGCAATTTTATTTTGTTTTCAATCACCGATACATTCTTTGTCATCCACCGGGTGATCCAGTATGGCACAAATGCCAGGAATAAATTCCACGGAAGAAAAATATACTCGATAGTGCCAGTGACTACCATTCTTATCAATAATAAAAAACAACTAAATGCACAGGATAGCAACAGCCATTGATGCATGGTGGCCGATGCAGATAACGCCGCAGGACGAAAAGATTTTAACGTAACCATATTTGAATTTTGGGAATGAAAATGATAAGTCCAGTAACCAAAGCAGCCATTGCCGCTACCAACACTGCTCCTGCCGCCAGATCTTTTATATATTTTATAGCAGGATTTTTTTCTAAAGAAATAAAATCCATAATTTTTTCAATAGCGGTATTAAATATTTCCGCTGTCCATACAAAGCCTACAGCAAGTGCCAATGCAACAGCTTCCATTTTAGAAACAGGAAAAACAAAAGCTAAAACAATCACCATAATAGTAGCCGCTCCATGCAGCCATGCATTATGCTCCTGTTTAAAAAAAGCAATGATACCATTGATGGCATAACCAAAACTTTGTGTACGGGCTGTAATTGAAAAGGATTTATCTTTTTTCATTTCAAAATTTTATCCCTCAATATTATCATTTATAAATTGTAATTGGTCTGATGCAGGTGCCGGAGGTTGAAATCTTTTTTCAGACATAAACAAACTGATCCAGCCGCTGATAGTTGCAGCCAGTGGAAACAACAAATAAACTCCCGATTGCCACACATTTGTCTCCGCATTAAAAACCTGTATCATCTGGAAAGAGAAAGCAACCGATACCGGAACGGCGATGCATAACAGAAACATCCTGTTATGCCATACGGTACAAATCCGTACAATAATCAAACAAAGAATAGTAAACATTGCCCAGGCAAACCAACCGAAAATAAAAACATAGAAAATAGAGATGATGTACATCAGCGGTAAAGCAAGTGCCGGTATAGTGAGCAGTGCATAAATGCCCACGGCTCTGATATAAATACAAAAAGGTGTTTCCATTTTATTAAGTTTATTGATTAAAAATTTTATCTCTCAATTGTGATGTTTGTTCTGCCAACAACTCATTCCACTTCCAGCTATGTATGGCATTCGACTGCCGTCCCTTTCGGAAAGAACTTTTCATTTTACTCCAATGCTCCGGCATAGTGATAAATGCATAGGCCACCGTTGCCAATACCGGAAAAGAAATTCTTCCATTGCCCAGCATAAAACTTTGCAGGCAGGCTTCGCCTTCATCCGTTGTATCAAAGCCGAGCAGTACATGTTTTAAATCATGCCGTGCATAATGTTTGAGCAATGGAAGATTTCTTTTTTCTAAGAAAAAATATAAATCATTACCCAGACTGCCTGGCGGAAGACTTTTAAGTTGCCCCTTTGTACTGGTAAATTCATTTGGCCTTCTTACAATCTTCAGGAGTGGCAAAGCAATTTTATGCGTAAGAAAAACCAGTATGGCCGTTCGCCATCGTAATAACTTTTTTTTCATACCCACTATTTTTACCATTGCAATTTTTTAGAGAAATACATAACCACTGCCAGTGTAAGGAACAAGCCAATGCTACCAAGTAGTAATGAGTAATCCTGTAATTGCAACAAACTGAATACATATGAATACACCAGCACCAATACCACCGATAAAATGGTAGTGGCTTTACCTGATTGTAAAATGCTTTTTACAAACCAGGCTATCAACCCGATAGTTGCTACCGAAGCAATAACATAAGCCGTATTAAATCCAGTGTATTCAGAAAAGGAAAGTAGTAATGTGTAAAAAAGAATTAAGGCAAGCCCTACCAATCCATACTGGAATGGGTGTACTGATTTTTTCTGTGATGTCTCAATTAGAAAGAAAGCTGCAAAGGTGAGTAAGATGCACAGCAAGGCATACTTCACGGTCCGTAATGTTTTTTGATAACCGTTCACCGGTATAAACAGATCTACACCAAATGCATATTGGGTGATAACGGCAGGGGAAATTGGAGGCACAGTAACAGTTCTTGTACTTCCATCGGCCCTTACTTGTGCAGCAGAAGGAGGTTCAATTACCTGGTAATCCAAATTGTATGCATTATCCACCCAATGCTGCGGAAAGTTTCTTTTATGCGACATACTTTTCCAGTTGGCGGTAAAACCGCTGTCACTTATATCACTGGTTTGTGGCAATATATTGCCGGAAAAACTTGGATCTTTCCATGCAGAAGTAATATCTACGATAGTTGTTTTACCAACCGGGGTAAACAATAATTTTTCAGAACCATTCAAATCAATCGTTGTAGTAAAATTTATATTTTTAAAATCTTCGGCAGAAGTTTTATTTAATGCAGCGGTCATGCCATCATTAGCGGCATTTGATTGCGGAGATAATTCGATAATACTGTCTTTCCAATTCAGCGTAAGCTGATCATTCAATCCTTTGCTGTCTGCAATATTGATGGTTACAAATGCTTCGTTCCAAATTACTTTATCGGCAGGAATATTTAATTTGGCAAAGGCCGGTTCATTAAAAGTACCACTCAGGTTTACTTTAGTATCATACAGCATTACTTTAAAAATGCCACGGTGCTTTTCTTTCGGGTTCACTGTTGCTTTTATATTCAACTTCTCCGGAAGAAAGTAAGCAATATGTTTTACCGGTTTTCTTTTATTAGATGTATCTGCAGCATCACTCTCCCAAAAAGGAATACCGATTACCGGCCCGGTAATATTTTGCGGGCCTGCCCATTTACTGTTTATTTCCCGGGCCACTTCCCGTTGTCTTTCTTCCCGTTCGATCACCAGGTTTTTTACATACAGCATTGGTATCATTAAAAACAAAGCGATGAAGCCGATGATAAATCCTTTTACTATCCATTTACTTTTATGCCAGGCAGTTTTTATTGTCTCCTGTAAGTTTGTTTCTGGTAGGTTTGTTTCCATGTTTCTTATTTATTAGTTGTTAGAGTTTCTAATTATTTTATTTTTTTAAGACAAATTCCTAATGGGATCAAGCCTATTACCCCGAAGGAACAATCCACAACGGTCCACCAGAATGGGATGCTACGGAAATGACCGGCGATTAATGCAAAAGGGATAATTAATACACAGGCTATCATTCCAAATTCTATCACCCATTTATTTTTTACCGGATCTCTTAATGGCCCTATAAAAAGAATGGCCAAAACAAAATGGGCAAATGCCAGCCAATCATATCCATAAGCAAGAAATGGATAGTTGGTATTGGTAATATGAAAGGCGGTGTAAGTTTTATACAACCAATCCCCGATGGCTGTACCAGCAGGAAAAATCTCTGTTAAAAATTTCAATTCTCTTTCAACAGGAATGGCAGTAAGACCACTCAAAAAAAGAACGATCATAAAAAAGATGAGCCACTGGCGGATTGATATTTTGATATTTTGCATTTTAAAAAGTACTTTGTATTTCAAAGTGAACGTATAAAAAAAATTATTTTACTCCTTTGATCATATTTTCTAATGCGGTGATGTGTTCGGTAAATGCTTTCTCCCCTGCCTTTGTTATTACATAAGTAGTGTTTGTTTTCTTGCCGATAAAACCTTTGTGCACTTTTATAAATCCATTCTCATCCAGGTTTACCAGGTGTGTGGCGAGATTTCCATCTGTTACCTGCAGCATTTCTTTCAGGTCATTAAAATTAATTTCTTCATTCACCATCAATACACTCATCACCCCAAGACGAATGCGGCTTTCAAAAATTTTATTTAAACCTGTGATCGGATTTTTCAATGTTATACTTTTAATCAATTAAACACTTTCAAGGCATCTCTATTTATTTTTCATACTTCACCCACATAATGGCGCCATAAATAATATGCAGCACACCAAAACCAATGGCCCATAATAAAAGACCTTTGCCGATAAAAATCATATTGATCAAGCCTAAAATGATTTCGCAATACCCGAGGTAGCGGATATCTGTTAAAGTGTACTTACTTGCATTCACCAATGCCAATCCATAAAAAATCAATGAAGCCGGTGCTACAAAGACCCATACATCATATCGCAGCATACCAATAATAAAAGCCGCACCTGCCACCAGCGGTATCAGCATATTTATCGCCAATCTTTTGGATGTACGATCCCAGATTGGTAAGCCTTGCTTTTTTGCCTTGCGCCAGGTAAGATAAAAGGAAGAAATAAATGCAACGGTAAACACTATGGCGGCCAGCAAAGCCATTTTTATTTTTAACCGGCTAAAGGAATCTCCCGAAAAAAAACCTACACTTTCATAACTGCCATAATACTCACTCAGCATTTTATTGCCCAGGTAAGCACCTACTAATGCGCAGGCACCGGCAGCTATGCCGCTTAATCCGCTTAGAGAAATGAAACGACTGCTACGGTCCATCATGCGGCGGATATCTTTAATGTCCTGTAAACTGTCGGTTGGTTGTTGATATTCTTCCATAAAAAGCACTTTGTAGTACAAAGTAAATGCTGGTTACCCATATTTCCAAATTCATTTTTATCCTTTCTTCCAGCTTTCTTCAAATTTTAACAGCATTCAACTCAGCTTATCTTAGTATTTTTACCCCTAATGTCCCCTTTAAAACTATATACCCGCCTGCTGGCATTGCTGGTGTTTTTTTCTCTCACACTACCTTGTTTTGCGCAGCAAAAAATTATCAGTGGCACGGTAAAAGATTCGCATAGCGAAGAAGTAATACCATTTGCCTCCGTAAGTTTTAAAAACTCAACCGTAGGCAAAACCACCGACTCATCCGGACGTTTTGTTTTTTTTCTTGGCGAATGGCCATCCGATACCTTGGAGATAACTTCCGTTGGTTACCAGCCTTACCGACTTCTTATTAATACCAACAAAGATTCTTTTTCCGTAAACATATTGATGGAAAGAGGGACTTTTAATGAAGGGGCACAGGTAAGAATCAAAGTGAATAAAGGATTATTAGTGTGGCGAAAAATTGTAGAGAATAAACCCAATAACGACCGCTACCGCTTCGATAATTTTTCTTACGAACTTTATAATAAGCTGGAGCTGGATTTAAAAAATATCAACTTTGAAAAATTTGGAAAATTTAAACCGCTAAGACCTATCAGCGAACTTATTAATCAGAATATCGACACCTCCGAAGGAATAAGATATTTGCCCGCCTATCTTACCGAAGCTATATCCGATTATTATTATCAGAAAAATCCGAAGAGGCGACGAGAGATAATAAAAGCTGCCAATACCAATGGTGTAAAAAATGAAAGTGTATTGAAAATGCTGGGCGGTATGGACCAGGTGGTAAATGTGTACAATAACTTCATCCCTGTTTTTGATAAACAATTTGTAAGTCCCATTAGTGATAATGGCGATTACTATTATAATTATCGGGTGGTGGATACACAGCTTATTGCCAATCATCGTTATTTCCATTTGGTATTTACACCCAGAAGAAAAGGGGGCGATACTTTTGAAGGTGATTGCTGGGTGCATGTAGGCACATTCGCCATACAAAAAATGAATCTGCGCCTGGGCAAAGAAGCAAACGTAAATTTTGTTGACAACCTTAGTCTAATCCAGGAATATAAAATGCTGGAGGATACTACCTGGTTTTTATCAAAAGATAAATTTGTAGTAGATGTTTCACCGGCAGGTAAAGACAGACCGGGTTTTATTGGCAGAAAAACAACTACCTATCGAAATATTATAGTAAACGATAGCTCAGTACTTATTGAGTTGAATAAAAATAAAATTCTCGAAGAGATAATTACCCTACCCGCTGCAGCAGAAAAAGATAAAGCCTTCTGGGCCGAAGCAAGACATGAGCCACTCAGCAAAACTGAAAGCGGCATCATTAGAATGATAGATACATTGACCAATGCTCCGGTGTTTCAAAAATTTACCCGAACAATGGGCTTCATCGGCACAGGATATATTGATGTAGGTAATTACCAATTGGGTCCGTGGATGAATTGGGTAACTAACAATGGCTGGGAAGGTTTCCGGATGCGGTTTGATCTGGCAACCAATAAAAAATTTAATCAAAAAATAAAACTACACACTTACCTGGCCTATGGGTTTGGTGATAAAAAATTAAAAGGGTTGGGCGAAGTTTTCTTTCTTCCTAAAAAAGATCCCCGCACATATTTCTATGCCTCCTTTATTAATGATCTTGATTTTGGACAAAACTATTATGGCGAAGTAACCTATGATAATATTTTTGCCCTTGCTGTCCGCAAACAAAATGTGCCCAACAAGTTTATAAAAGTAAATGAAAAGCGGCTGGAGTATTTTCATGAAACATTGCCGTGGATGTCAAACCTTGTTGCCGTAGTACATAAATCATGGTTGCCGCTTCGCAACCTGATACCAAAAGATTCTTTTGTTACTACTGGCAATAGAAATCCACTTACCACTTTCGAAGTGTCGCTACGTCTTCGCTTTGCCTGGCTCGAACGTTTTTTAGAAACCAACTTTTATCGTACCAGCCTCGGCAGTATTTATCCGGTTGGTGAAATAAATATTACACAAGGTTTTCCCGGTGTGCTTAAAAGCAGTTACAGTTATACCAAAGTATCCGCCAGCATTTCAGATAATTTAAAAATTCCTCCGTTTGGCAATCTTTCATGGAATATATATGCTGGCAAAACGTTTGGCACATTGCCCTACACCATGTTAGATATTGCACCCGGCAATGAAATGCATTACTATAATAAGTATGCATTTAATATGATGAACCGCTGGGAATTTATTCATGATAAATATGCCGGCATCAATCTCGAGCATAATATTGGCAATGGAATTTTTCGCTGGTTTCCCAAACTTCGCTTCCGCCAGTTCTGGACGGCCAAAGCATTATGGGGCAGTTTATCCGATAATAACAGGGCACTTAATTTTAAACAGGGCCATAGCTTTCAAACACTGGATGGTAAAACATACCTGGAGCTTGGCACTGGTATAGATAATATCTTCCGCCTGTTCCGTATAGATTTTATCTGGCGGGTACTGCCTTCCACTCTTCCTAAAACCGGCGATAAAACTTTTGGTGTATTTGGAAGTTTTAGAGTGGCGTTTTAATCCTGAGTATAGCGAAGGATATTTGCCAAGCTGTAGTACTACTATCATCGTCTGTTGCGTCGCACTATTCATCGTTCTGTAATTCTATTCAGCAATTAATAGTACAACATTTTATTGCAAAGGAATTATCTTAGTAACATCATAACAGCAATAAAGCTTTTTCCTTCTTTTTAATAAGCTCAAATGATTTCAAAACTCATACTTAAGTACTGGTTTCGGCAAGACAAAGAACTTGCTGTATTACTTGGACCTGTAAGACAAAAAGGAAGTCCTATCGCATTTGTAAAAACAGAAAAAATCTGGGAACAAGAAACATTTAGCAAAAAAGTGAAAAGTTTTCTTTCATTCAATTGGCAACCTTCTGAATGCTTGCTTGACAAAATTTCAAGAGACGTTTTTTATGAGCAAATGTTTGGCTACCCATCAGACTACAATTCAGGGCTCTTTAAAATTAACTATTGGCATAATTCAAAAGAATGGAACCTGTCCTGCTTGAGTGATGACGACATTAAAAAGGCTGATAGTCTTGATGCTTTGGCAGTCGCACTAAGAAATAAACATAGAAATATTACTTCAAGCTATTTGCACTTACATTTATTTGACAAATCTCCTTCCACATGTACTTTGTTGCACCCGATGGTTGTCAAAATTCCAGTAACAAGTATTCAATATTGTGTTGAAATTCATAATGCTTTTGCCTTTAATGAAATTAGATTCTCAGGAATTGAAAATGTAGACGATCTAATATCATATATCTACGAACTGCAAAATCTGCAAATCAAGACTGCACTTTCCCTTCACGAACTGATTTATTTAATTGATTACAATGAAAAAAATAAAGGAAACGCATTATTAATTCAAGCTGAACTATCCGCAATAAGTGAATCTGAAAATATCGTTAATTACTTAAAAGCGACAATTGAAAAAATTATTGTTATTCTTGGACTAACATATAAATTAAAAAATCTCGAAACAAAAAAGACCCATAAAGCTAAATTGGATGCTTTATATAAAGTCATACCTGAAAAAGTAAAACAGCTTTTTTATTATGAACTCATTGAAGAGCTTATAAAATCAGAAAGTATTGAAGAATTAAATAACTTTAGAACAGGGTTGCTTCATAAAAAAGGCATTTCGAATTTGCAGCCACATAGTTTTGTTGGACAAGAGGCCAAAGATGTACCACTAAAACAAACACTTTCTTTCTTGTTAGAGCAACATAGCAAGAATTCCGCAGTTTTAATTTCAACATATGCTTTATTGACCGACAAATTAGTTGAATTGAAAAGACCAAACGTAAAATTTGAAGACTTACCATTTCCAGAATAAAATATTTTATGCCGTCTTTGATGTTTTTCTTCCACCACAACATGGATTAAAGACTTTCAGATCTCTAAGTGAGTTTTGCATTTTGCTCAGCAGCGAACCGAACCCTGAAGAGTGCGACGCAACGAAGCTGATAGTAGCACTTCAGCTTGCTACAAAAAAATCACTCTTTCGCTTTCTTCCTCACATACTCCTCTCCTCTTTGAAGTAGTTCTTTAAACTGCCTCTCTAAATTCTTTTTGTCATACTCCTCATCAAAGAATATTTCGGTGGCATCATTAGTACATTCGAGAATTTTTGCATCCAGCGAAAATGGTCCGGCTATACCGAGGTAAGTTTCTTTGTCTTTCGGATCTTCTTCGTTACTATACATCAGTTTAAATAAAAAGATGCGTTTCTTTTCACCAGCAAACATCACTTCCCGTTCGCCAATATATTCTATGGAAGACGGTGTGTAATCTTCATCGCCATAATTATATACATAAGTTTCTGCAAAATATCTTTGTGTACGATACTTCGGAGTAAAATATTGTTCCTTATTTATTTCTTTAAGTTCCTCATAAAAACTTATCCGCATTTCTTTATCAGCAGCAAGCTTTTCTATTTCCGCTGTCGCCACCGTTTGGTTGTTGCGCAATAATGAGAGAATAGCGGCCTGTTTTAAATACAGATCTTTTCCGGCAGCATATTGCTGTAACAAATTATTGGCAGTGGCGGTATTGTTATAGCCCAGCAACTTCAACAGGTTTTGATAATTCCATAGCCATACATCTTCTTCTTTGATAAGAGTGCCATGCAAAAGAGTATCAGCCAGGTATTCAAGCTGCTTTTCATAAGGCTTTAGTATATCCGGTGTGAGCATATTACTATCCAGCAATTCGGCGGTGTAATCAGTTATATCCTGCCAGTAGTCTGGTTGCTTAAGCAGTTGCAATAGTTCCGGATATAAAGTTTTAGTGAGTGCCAGCGAATCATCAAGCTGGTACCCAATGCTTTTTCTATGAATAAGTTTTACAGGAGTTTGATTCATCAGCAGATCCTTCAACAAAGTATAAGAATAAGCAGTGGGATAACTGGCCAGCACATTCAGCATAGCTGCGTTGTTATCTTCTTTAGCTGCATCTATCTTGCTGTAATTATTTTTTACAAAATCAACGGTGCTGCTGTCTGAAAGATCATCAAGAATATTGATCAGTCGGTTGGTGACGGAACCATAGTTTAATGAATCATCCTGGTAATTATATAGCAAAGCCTGATGTAGTAAGGGCAAATCATTTTTGGTAAAGGAAACTTCGGAGAGATAATTTTTTGCTTCGGTAAATGTGGCAGAATCTTTTTCCTGCAATGCCTTTAGCAGTTTGGCTGCTTTATTTTGAAAAACGGTAGTAGCCACTATATCATTTTTTACCCGGAACTGGTTAAAGAAATCAACATGAATTTTATTATTGATGTACGGTACAGGTATATAAGTGATCAATGTATATAACGTATCGGCATGTAACAATACTCTTAGTTTACGCAGGTTGCTGCTTCCTTCCCGTTGTGTTATTTGTTCAATACCCCGCAGATTTCCATTGGTGATATTGGTATAAGATAAAATAGAATCATTATAAGCTTTATAATTATTTGCCTTAAGTCTAAAAAAGCTACTGTCGTTTTCTGCCCAGTAATATTTTGAAAGTTCCTCTTTCAATACTTCGTAAGAGATAGCTTCGTTTGCATTATACGAGGTATACTGCTTTCTTCTACTTGCTTCTTCATCATCTTCCTCATCCTCATCAGGTTTTACAAAGTTAAATTTGGCCGGCGCCTTCGTACTAAAGGTATTATCATCTACCGTAAAGGTTTCACTATCGGAAGGCTGATAATCCAGCATTCGGAAAGAATCAAAAAAGGTTTCTGTTTCATGATCATTCTTTTTAGACAAATTACCCAGCACCATCATTATATATACCCTGTTGCCCCGAACAATACTTTTTGTTTTATAAAAAAGATTATCCTTTGCTGTAGTAGCATCCAGCCGCATGGCAGAAAAGCCAAACTCTGTTGAATACTCTTCATTATTTTTCTCCACTTCTTCAGTAATAAGATTATCCCGAAAGGATGTGAAGAAAACAGAATCTCCTTCAAGGAAAAGGCCGGGATCAATATCTCTTACCTGCACCAGGTAATAAAGTCCTTTGGTCATGTCTGTATAATCATACACTGCAAAACTCCATCCTGAATTCTCTGCTTGTTTTTCAAAGGCTTTATTCCGTTTTGGTTTACCGGGCATAGAAACCGTAAATGCCTTATCGGGCATGGTAAATTCAGCCCAATCTTTTGGCTTAGCAGGTTGCAGGTGTGCATTGCTGCGGAAAGAATTAAAAAACTTTGCAGACTCCGGAGTACTTATCACTGACTTTTTACTGCCGCCTACCATCAAAAAAAATACAGCATTATTATTGGTAAGCACCTGCACTTTAGAATAAACACCGTTATTATAAACAGAACCTTCTATTCCTTTCAATCCAGACTGTTCAAACTTCCTGGTATTTTCCAGTTTACCTCTGCCGCCACCCATAGAAGTTGCCATATCTTTTAATACTTCATTGAGTTTGGTATCATCAAACTGTGCAATGGAATGACCCGTCATATAAAAGGTCATGGTGGTGATGTCTATCAGCACTTTCATTTTTACCAGTTCTCCAAACATATTATACTCCGTTGGAACACCGGGCATATCAATCGTATAAAGACTATCTGTTTGTCCTACCTGGTACCATGATAAAGCTGGAAGTTTTTCTGCATATTTTTCGGCTGCTAATTTATTGGTAGAATAAACCGGCGTTACTGTATAGCCTTCCTTTTTTAATAAAGTGATAATACCAGAATCGCCTGGGAGGTGAGCTGCACCTACGGCATAAAACATACTTCTGCTATGGCTGAGGCTATCAATACTCTGCACCATTTTTGTATTCCGGTTATTGAATAAAATAGTTTTTTTTCTGGGGTTTCCTTTACTCAATGCATATTCTTCAATCTTATTGAGATCCTGATCGAGATAAATGGTGATCATGTTTTCCAGGGTAAACATCATCTTCTCTTCCGTCTGATTCATTTCTTCTTCATCGATATCTTTTCCTAATTCATCTTTTAGATTTAGCTGATCTTTTACTTCTTCTACTGCTCCCAGCCATTTACCCTGCTTCATGGCCATGCCATATAAGTATGCATCTAAGATGGTAGGCATCTCACCATAAACCAAAAGCCTTTTAATTCTTTCATTGCGGATCTTCCTGAAATATTTTCTAGTAAACTTATTAGTCTTTATGCTTGCTGTAGGTGGCGGAAGATCAATATCAATTGTAGTATCAATAATCGCAACTGTAGTATCAACTTTATCTGAAATTTTAAAATCTTCCTCATCACTTAATTCTCTTTCTTCCAGGGTACTGAAGAGCCTGCCCATTACAGAGTCCATGTACTCTTTAAAATCTACTTCTATAGCAAAGCCCTCTGCTCTTTCAAAATGATAATAAAATGAATCGCCAAGATTGAATAATCTTTTATCCTGCAAGTGCATAGTGCCAAATAAAAAAGATGGCTTCTTTAAATCACTTCGTTCAATTTTCCAGAGTAATGTTTTGGGCCAGTTATTGTTTTGAGAACTAGCAGGCAGTGCTGCATGTAGAAAAAAAAGGAAAGCAATAATAGGGATGATAGTTCTCATGGCAGGTTGCTATTTATTATTAAGCAAAATAACTAAAAGGATTAATATTTCACAGCTAAGGAATTCAAACAGGTTTAAAAAAGTATTGAAAGAGTTTTTAATTTATCTTACTGCATAATTTTTTTTTATGTCGTCACATTATATTCTTGCCCTCGATCAGGGCACTACCAGCAGTCGTAGTATGCTTTTTGATAAACAAGGCAACATCATCAGTGTAGCACAAAAAGAATTTAAACAGATTTTTCCGCAGCCCGGCTGGGTGGAGCATGATGCCAATGAAATATGGAGTACACAATTTGGAACAATGGCGGAAGCTGTGGCCAAAGCACAAATAATTATGAAACAGGTAGCGGGAATCGGCATTACCAATCAACGGGAGACAACCGTAGTATGGGATAGAAAAACCAGTCAGCCGATTTATAATGCCATTGTGTGGCAAGATAGAAGAACCGCAGCGTATTGCGATGAATTAAAAGCTGCCAATCATGCGGATACGATACAACAAAAAACAGGATTGATCATTGATGCCTATTTCTCGGCTACCAAACTGAAATGGATTCTGGATAATGTAATCGGCGCCAGGCAAAAAGCAGAAAATGGCGAACTGGCTTTTGGAACTATTGATACCTGGCTGGCCTGGAATTTATCGGGTGGCGAACTGCATGTAACAGATGTTTCCAATGCATCCCGGACCATGTTGCTCAATATCCATGACTGCCAATGGGATGAGGAACTGCTGGCACTATTTACTATTCCAAAAAATTTATTGCCGGAAGTAAAAGCTTCCAGTAAAGTATATGGTGTTACAGGAAATGTTATTCCGGATTCCCGGATTCCTATTGCAGGTATTGCCGGCGACCAGCAAGCGGCATTGTTCGGACAATTATGTACACAACCCGGCATGGTAAAAAACACGTATGGCACTGGTTGTTTTATGCTGATGAATACGGGAGAAAAAGCCATCACCTCCAATAACAACCTATTGACAACGATAGCCTGGAAGATTGATGACAAAGTTGTATATGCATTGGAAGGAAGTGTGTTCATTGCCGGCGCTGTGGTGCAATGGTTAAGAGATGGATTAAAGATTATCCGCCATTCATCAGAAGTGGAAAATCTATCTCAACAGGTAGCTGATACAGATGGTGTTTATATGGTGCCTGCTTTTGCAGGGCTTGGCGCTCCACACTGGAACCAATATGCAAAAGGAACTATTTTCGGATTGACAAGAGGAAGTAGCAATGCACATATAGCGAGGGCAGCATTAGACAGCATTGCTTATCAAACTTTCGATGTATTGAAATCAATGGAGGCAGACTCCGGGATTCAAATCAAAGAATTAAGAGTAGATGGCGGAGCTACAGTCAATAATCAGTTAATGCAATTTCAAAGTGATATACTGGATTGCAAAGTAGTGAGACCAAAAATAACTGAAACCACAGCATTGGGTGCAGCCTACCTGGCAGGGTTGGCGGTGAGCTATTGGAAAAACATTGATGACATACAGGAGCAGTGGCAGATAGATAAATCTTTTTCACCGGCTATGAACGAGGAAAAAAGAAATGAATTGATGAATGGCTGGCAAAGGGCGGTGAAGGCAAGCATTGCATGGGCGAATACCCCCAGCCCGTAAAGGGGAGTATAAATTATTTTATTTCAACTCTCTTCAACTATTAAAATTGTGAACTAATAAATTTTAAACTTTAAAACTTTTTCTTGAACCGGGATAAAATGATACAACAACTCGAAACCACTCCCGAATGGGATGTCTGTATCATTGGCGGCGGCGCTACCGGATTGGGAGCTGCAGTGGATGCGGCATCAAGGGGTTTAAAAACTATTTTGTTTGAGCAGCATGATTTTGCCAAGGGGACATCATCCCGTAGTACCAAGCTGGTACATGGTGGTGTCCGCTATTTGCAACAAGGCAATATAAAACTGGTAATGGAAGCTTTGAAAGAAAGGGGTTTATTATTGCACAATGCACCACACTTAGTTAAAAATCAAAAATTTGTTATCCCAAATTATAAATGGTGGGAAGTGCCTTTCTATGGCATTGGCCTGAAGATGTATGACTGGATGGCCGGCAAACTTGGATTGGGACCATCACAATTTCTTACTAAAGAACAAACATTGGAACTGGCGCCAACACTTGACCCGGATGGATTAAAAGGCAGCATTGTCTACCACGACGGGCAGTTTGATGATGCCCGGTTAGCCATTGATATTGCCCAAACGGCTGCAGCGAATAATGGAGTAGTATTAAATTATTTTCCGGTTACAGGCTTTCTGAAAATAAATAATAAAATAGCCGGGGTACAGGTAGAAGATTTTTTTACTGGTACGGCGTATGAAGTAAAAAGTAAAGCTATTATCAATGCTACTGGTATTTTCACTGATGCTGTCATGAAGATGAATGATCCAAAACATGCAAATATAATTGCGCATAGTCAGGGCATACACTTAGTGGTGGACAAGGAATTTTTGCCCGGCGATACTGCCATTATGATCCCGAAGACTGACGATGGCAGGGTATTGTTTGCTGTACCCTGGCACGATAAAATAGTTTTGGGTACCACCGATACTCCCGTATCTAGCCCCTCATTGGAACCTGTTCCTTTAAGAAAAGAAATTGATTTTATTTTAAAACATATCGGCCATTATCTTACCAAAGACCCACAGCTATCTGACATAAGAAGTATGTTTGCCGGGCTGCGACCATTGGTAAAAGGAAAAACAAAAAAGACGGCTGCTTTATCCAGAGATCATTTAATAACAGTAGGTGTTTCAGGATTGATAACTATTACCGGAGGCAAGTGGACTACTTACCGCCGGATGGCTGAGGATGTAATTAATATCGCTATTGAAAAAAACAATTTGACCAACAAGCCATGTGTAACCAAAGATTTGAAATTATTTGGATATGATCAACCGGTAAGGCCTCCCACATCAATAGCTGCTGCAGATATCAGGAAAGCTGTAGCTGATGAAATGTGTATGACAGCAGAAGATTATTTATCAAGAAGGACAAGACATTTATTATTGGATGCTAAATCCGCAATAGCAGCAGCACCGCAGGTAGCCAAAATAATGGCTGCTGAAATGAATAAAGATGAAAACTGGATAGCACAACAAGTAACTGAATTTAAATTGCTGGCCCAGCAGTATCTTCCTCAAACAATAAACAATGCGCAGCTCACAGAGTCCGGTGAACATCCTGCGGAAAAAGAAAAAACAATAAACTAAAAATTATGTCCCCATTTCTCGGTGAATTTACCGGCACGGCTATACTGATCATCCTTGGCGCTGGTGTAGTGGCCAATGTACTGCTCAGTAAAACAAAAGGTCAGAACAGTGGCTGGATCGTCATAACATTTGGCTGGGCGATGGCAGTTTTTATTGGAGTATATGCTTCAACCACTTTAGGTGGTAGCGGGCACCTAAACCCGGCTGTAACAATAGCACTAACACTATTTAGTGATTTTGATTCATCACTTCTTGGTTCATATTTACTAGCACAATTTGGCGGCGCTATCACAGGGGCCGCCATTGTCTGGCTTGCCTACAAACAGCATTTTGATGAAACAGAAGACAAAGATTTAAAACTGGCAGTATTCTGTACTGCTCCTGCTATCAGGAATGTTTGGTACAATCTTATTACCGAGATCATTGGAACATTTGTGCTGGTATTTGGTGCATTGACCATATCAAAGCCTGCTGCTTCATTAGGAACGTTGGATGCATTGCCTGTTGGATTGTTAGTATTAGGAATTGGTTTGTCATTGGGCGGTCCTACCGGTTATGCGATAAACCCGGCAAGGGACCTCGGGCCACGTATAGTACATTTTTTATTACCCATTCCCGGAAAAAGAAACAGTGATTGGAGCTATGCGTGGATACCGGTGGTTGGGCCGGTAATTGGGGGATTGATCGCCGCAGGTTTATTTAGCCTGATCTGATCAAAGAAAGATTATTGTTTTATTAATTTCCTAACCCATTGAGTAGGAAGCGAGGAAAATAATCCTTCGCTTCCTCTTATTACTCAGGTCACAATTGAGCGATATGATTTAAGTGATTTACTTGTTTATATGCTTTGTTGATCAAGCTTCTCTTACTATTTACATTAGGGTTCTAAACTATCTTTAACTATGTAGTTTTCTTACGTGGATAGGCCGCATCAACAACTTTTCAAATTTAACTCCATTTACGCTGATAAGTGCTGTTGAGTAACAGGCTCTTTTTGTTATGAAACATCATCCATTAATTCACTCCTCTTATATGCGGTTTCTATTCGTAAACTAAAACATTTGCCGTCAGATAGACCTTCCTTCCGGCAGACAGGTCCATGGTCAAAAACGACAGCTTCCTTTGAGTGATACTATCATACAGCAGAATGTACCAGCCTGCTGGCAAGCAGGTTCGGGCCCTGCACCAAATAGCAGGTATGGATGCCTGACACATTTGAAAAGGCTGAATGTTTTTGATTCAGCCTTTTAAGAAATGTTATCAAATAAGAAATACAATTAGATAAACAACTACTCCTATTAACAAACCAAGCCATGCCCATTTTACCCTGCTACTTTTTTTATCATCGTTGAGAAGATAAGCGATCAATACCCCAATCAATCCTAACAAAAAACCTAAGGCAAAACCACCAAGGTGAAAACCTGAAGAGCCATCACCAGCCCTTTTGAAAAACTTTTGAATTTTTTTCTGGCTGAAAGTGCCGTCATTGTTAATGCGGGCCCGGAGTTTTTTCTGGGCAATGGTAAAACCTATCTTGTCAGCAAATTTCATTTTTTTACCGGTGAGTTGTTGCAAGTCTTTAATCTTCATCCGGGAAAGATCCAATAAAGAAATTTTTTCACCGTTCTTGCCTACTGTAATATAAACTTCGCTTGCTTTAAGGGGTGGGGCTACCAATGTAAACGCAGCAAAGGAATTTACAACAAGACAGATTACTGTAAAAAGTAAAATAATTTTTTTCATGCTGTTTGGTTTTGAAGGTTAATAAAATAAATTGATAGTAATTTAAGAAAAAAAACTATACATACTTTCCGATTTTTGATTTTTAATTTGGTACTACCCCGGGAATTTTCGAACAGGCCAAACTTATCTGATTCTCTGAAATAACCAATGGAGGTGAAATGCGCAGGAAAAATGAAAGTTTGGGGAATCGCTTAAACAAAAACTTTCTTCACCTGGTATCAGAAAAAAAAGAGGCTGTCCCTGGCTTTTATACAGCCTCTTTTATCATT